>CAWATP010000022.1:0-87904 GCA_963784905.1 uncultured Actinomycetota bacterium
CCACGCATTGCTTCGATGGACCGTGCAACACCGGAAACACGACATCGACATTCGCCAGTGGCGATCGGTCGGCTAGCGAGAACGCTGCTCCAGGCACGGAAGTCACGGTCAACTCTGCGCCAGATTCCACGGCAGGCAGGTGACCATCGCTGATCGCGAGCGGCTCGGTGCCACGCTGCAAGAGCCACTGCCCGGACCCGGTGATTCCGATGGGCGTGACGTCGTAGATGTTGCGGTCAATCGCGGCCAGCACGTTGCCCGCTGAAACACATGAGATCGCATGCTCGCTTGATCGACCGCCGAACACCACTGCGACGTTGATTTTGCCCACAGTCTGAGGGTAGCGGTGCAGGCATGGCTTGTACCCTGACGCCATGTTCCAGGACTTCGTCGGATTTGCGGTCGTCGCCGGCCTCCTCACGATGTTGCCCGGCATAGATACAGCCCAGGTGTTGCGATCAGCAATGTCCGGTGGTCCACGTCTGGCGTACGCGACGCTCAGCGGCATCATGGCCGGAGTGTTCGCATGGGGCATAGCAGCCGCACTCGGCATTAGCGCACTGCTGCTGGCATCGCGCACGGCGTATGACCTTGTACGACTTGCCGGAGCCCTATACCTGTTCTACCTCGGACTCCGCATCATCATCGACTCGTGGCGTGCACACACAGACGAGGGTCTGGCGCAGGAGGGACGCGGCTCCCGCGCGCTCGCGCCGGCGTTCTCTCGAGCCTTCATCATCACACTGACAAATCCCAAGAATGGCCTCTTCTACGTCGCCATGATGCCGCAGTTCTTGCCCGATGGTCTGCCCGCAGCGCTTGGAGGCTTGGCGCTCGCCACCATCCACAATGTGGAGTGCCTGATGTGGTTCAGCCTGCTCATTTGGAGCACGAATCTGGCACGGCGTCTCTTTCAGCGACCCGCGGTGCAAATGTGGATGGAGCGGGTTTCGGGTCTTGCGCTCATCGGCTTCGGCATTCGTGTGGTGCTAGAAGGTTGACCGATTCGAGGCGTCAAGACTGCCGATGGCCACGTCGCACCGACGCGATGCGCGCCCTTGCCAACGCCAGAAAACCCCGTGCGGTTTGCTCCGCTCCACCTTCATTGGAGAAGTAGCGGCGCATGGCCTCGCCTGCCGGCGCATTGTCATGCACGATCTGGGTGACGAGCTGAGCGATGGGCATGTCAATCTCGTGCTCACGCGCCAAGTCAACAATCGGCCTGCAGGACTTGACCGCTTCACAGGTGAGTCGTGATGCACGCATAACGTCGTCTACCGTTCGGCCCTTCCCCAAATGCACGCCGAAGCTGCGATTGCGCGATAGCGGTGATGCGCATGTGGCGATGAGATCGCCCACGCCTGCGAGGCCGAGGAACGTCATTGGATCACCGCCCATCGCGGTGCCCAGTTTGGACATCTCTGAGAGGCCACGGGTCGCGATAGCCGCCTGTGCGTTCTCCCCCAACTCCATGCCTGCGACGATGCCGCTGGCGAGTGCCACAACGTTCTTGGTGGCACCCGCGATTTCCACGCCGATGACATCTGTGGTGTAGAACGCGCGGAAGTATTTCGATGAGCAAATCTGCTGCAAGCGCATGGCGTTTTGCTCATCAAGGCACGCCACCGTGGTGGCAGCTGGTTCACGCAGAATGATCTCGCCGGCCAGATTCGGACCGCTCAGGACGGCAATTCGCTCGGCCTCAATGCTGGCCACACGATGAATGATCTGCGAAACACGCAGATCGGTTTCGTCCTCAATGCCCTTGGCCAGTGAGAGCACTATCGCGTGTTTCGGGATTTCATGTCCCCACAATTCGAGCGATGCGCGCACCGTTTGCGTGGGCATGGCCAGCACAACGACATCTGCACCACGAAGGGCTTGACTCGTGCGCTTGGTCGCTGTGACAGCCCTGGGCAAAATCACGCCAGGGTGGTACAGAGGATTCTCGTGTCGCGAGTTGATGGCATCGACGATGAGCGGATCGCGCGCCCACATCACCACATCGCTTCCGGCATCGGCGGCAACTTGCGCAAAGGCGGTGCCCCAAGATCCGCCGCCAATGATGGCGACTCGAGTCACTGCGAATCACCCTTGCGTTTGCGTGGGTTGAAGCGCTCCGCGGGCGGAAGTTCGCCGCGGATTTCGGCCAACAGCAAGGTGATCGCAAGCATGATGCGTTCAGTTGCCTCGTCGAGTACAGCACTGCTGAGTTCTCGCCCGCGCAAATCGTCTAGGTTGACCGCATTCCCGGCGTGCACCTGCATCGTCTTGCGAGGGAACAGGTGGATGCTGAACTTCGTCTTGTCCGGGATCACTTCCTGCGGACCCCACTGCGCGATGGGGATGACCGGTGCGCCCGTAGTAAGGGCCATTCGCGCTGCTCCTGTCTTAGCCATCATGGGCCACAGGTTGGGATCACGCGTGGTCGTTCCTTCGGGATAGAGCGCAATCGCTTCACCACGCTCGAGGGCCGTTATCGCGTCCTTGTACGCATTGGCAGCGGAAGCCGTGCCACGGTGAACGGCAATCTGGCCCGCCGCCTGAAAGAGTTTTCCGAGTACCGGCATTTCAACGATTTCAGCCTTGCCCAGAAAACGGGGTGCTCTGCCAGCGGCCACGATGTAGTGGCCGACTGCCAGCGGATCGAAATACGACGTGTGGTTGGCCGCCAAGATGACGCCACCGTCGGCCGGGATATGTTCCATGCCGCGCCATTCACGCTTGGTCACTGCAAGCATGATCGGTAGCGCTACCGCTTTGATGAAGCGGTATGCCATTGATTCGTGCACAGCCACGCGATCTCCCTCCGGCGAGCCAATTGTGCCGGTGTTCTGCGCTGCCTGCACAGAACGGCAACAGCGGCGCACAATCCCGAGTTCACAGGATCATGCGCCGCTGCTATGCGATGAAGGAATTACTTCTTCGCAGCGACCTTCTTAGCCGGAGCCTTCTTGGCGACGACCTTCTTGACCGGTGCAGCCTTCTTGGCGACGACCTTCTTGGCAACAGCCTTCACCGGTGCTGCCTTCTTGGCGACGACCTTCTTGGCCGGTGCAGCCTTCTTGGCGACGACCTTCTTGGCGACGACCTTCTTGGCAACAGCCTTCACGGCCGCCGCCTTCTTGACCGGCGCGGCCTTGGCAAGCTTCTTCTTGCCGGAAACGATGGCCTTGAACTCAGCACCAGCGGTGAACTTCGGTACCGAGGTGGCGGCGACCTTCACCGTTGCACCCGTACGCGGGTTGCGTGCCGTGCGTGCCTTGCGTGCATTCTTCTTGAAAATGCCGAAGCCGCTGATTGCGACTTTGTCGCCCTTGGCAACTGCGGCGACGATGCCGTCAAACACCGCATCAACTGCGGCGGTAGCGTCCTTCTTGCTGACGTTGAGGGTCGCTGCGACCTTCTCAACCAGATCTGCCCTGTTCACTGTGGAACCTTTCTTCCCATGGGTGTGCAGGTCTTCCCCGACCAGCACACCCATGACGCTATGCAACTTGCTACAGCAATGGCAGTAGGCGCGCCGAAAATGTGTTGCGAGTACAGAGATTTCGCTCACACGACAGCAGAACGGCCTGCAATTCCAAGGAATTGCAGGCCGTTCATCGAAATGTTGTTGCGCAGGCTTGCCTTATCGGGCTGTAGTTGTCGGTTTGAACGACGGTCGAGCGGCCTCAAACGCGTCGATCTCGTCGGCGTGCCGGAGCGTGAGGCCGATGTCATCGAGGCCTTCGAGAAGGCGCCAACGCGTGTACTCGTCGATCTCGAATGGCAGTACAACGCTTTCGCACTGGACCACTCGATGCTCGAGGTCGACGGTGATCGCCACACCGGGATTGGCTTCCAGCAATTTCCACAATTGCTCAACACCATCTTGCTCAACCTGAGCTGCAACGAGACCAGTCTTCGCCGAATTGCCTCGGAAAATATCGGCAAAGCGCGAAGAAATAACGGCGTGGAAACCGAAGTCCTGCAGTGCCCAGACGGCGTGCTCGCGCGAAGAACCGGTACCAAAGTCAGGGCCGGCCACCAGCACCTGCGCACGCGCGAAGGCGGGCTGATTGAGGATGAAGCTCGGATCCTTGCGCCATGACGCAAAGCACCCGTCTGCAAAGCCCGTGCGCGTCACACGCTTGAGGTACTCGGCCGGCACAATCTGGTCGGTGTCGACGTTGCTGCGCCGCAGCGGTGCGCCAACGCCGGTGAACAATGTGAACTTCTCCATGGGTCAGCCCTCCAGATCAGCGGGCGACGCGAGCCGACCGATAACGGCAGTGGCAGCGGCCACCTGCGGTGAAACGAGATGCGTGCGCGAGCCAGGACCTTGGCGGCCCTCAAAGTTGCGATTGCTCGTGGACGCCGCACGCTTGCCTGGTGCCACCTTGTCGGGGTTCATGGCAAGACACATGGAGCAGCCAGCAAAACGCCAATCGGCACCGGCAGCAACGAAGACGGCGTCGAGACCCTCGGCAATCGCCTGCTCGCGCACCTTCACGCTGCCGGGAACGATGATCATGTGCACGCCGTCGGCGACTTTGCGCCCACTGAGAACACCAGCAACGGCGCGGAGATCTTCAATGCGACCGTTCGTGCAGGAGCCGACGAACACCGTATCGACGGTAATGTCGCGAAGGCGCATTCCGGCAGTCAGCCCCATGTACTCGAGCGCGTGCTCAATTGAAGCCTTCTCGCCGTCGTCCTTGGCGTCCGCTGGCGACGGCACATTGGCTGATAACGGCAATCCTTGGCCGGGGTTGGTGCCCCACGTGACGAATGGCGCCAGCGTCGAAGCGTCAATGGTGACCTCGGCATCGAACACGGCATCAGCATCCGTTGCCAGTGTCTTCCAGTACGCAATGGCCGCATCCCAATCCGCACCTTCGGGTGCGTGGGGGCGACCCTTCAGGTAGGCAAACGTGGTGTCATCTGGCGCGATCATGCCGGCACGTGCACCAGCCTCGATCGACATGTTGCAGACCGTCATCCGGCCTTCCATCGACAGTGCGCGTATGGCTTCGCCGCGGAACTCCAGCACGTATCCCTGACCGCCACCGGTCCCGATCTGCGCGATCACGGCGAGCACGATGTCCTTCGCCGTCACATCGGCATGAGGCGTACCGACGACGTTGATAGCCATAGTCTTGAAGGGCTTCAACGAGAGCGTCTGGGTTGCAAGCACATGCTCAACTTCGGAAGTGCCGATACCGAAAGCGAGTGCGCCAAATGCACCGTGCGTGGACGTGTGTGAGTCACCGCAGACCACAGTCATGCCCGGCTGCGTGAGCCCGAGCTGCGGGCCCACGACGTGAACGATTCCGTTCTCACGATCACCCATGGAGAAGATGCGCACACCGAATTCCGCGGCATTCGCACGCACCACGCGCACCTGCTCCGCGGAAACCAGATCCACGATCGGCTTATCGATGTCAGTGGTCGGAATGTTGTGGTCTTCGGTGATGAGCGTCAGATCAGGGCGACGGACGGGGCGACCGGCCACGCGCAGGCCGTCAAAGGCCTGCGGACTTGTCACCTCATGCACCAGGTGCAAGTCGATGAACAGCAAATCGGGTTCGCCTTCAGTGCGCGACACGACGTGGTCGTCCCACACCTTTTGCGCGAGTGTGCGTCCCATTCGGGGCCTCCGCTTCTCTTGAGGGGGCAAATGTGCGCCTGAAGAGGAATCGGCGTCTTGCCATTTCGTATACTGAGATGAGAATATCAGCATATGGACAACAGCGGTGTCGGGGTATTGGACAAGGCCGCAATGGTGCTGAATGCCCTCGAGGCCGGACCACAGACCCTTGCCGGGCTTGTGCAGGCAACCGGTCTGACCCGCCCCACGGCACATCGTCTCGCATGTGCGCTCGAACATCACCGTCTCGTGGCACGCGACTTGAATGGCCGCTTCGTGCTCGGCGGTCGCATTCCTGAACTCGCGGCTGCTGCCGGCGAGGACAAGCTGCTTGTTGCGGCCACCCCCATCCTGTATGCACTGCGAGATGCAACCGGGGAAAGCGCTCAGCTCTACCGCCGCCAGGGTGACCAGCGTATGTGTGTTGGTGCGGCAGAGCGCATGACCGGCCTGCGCGATTCGGTGCCGGTGGGGTCAGTGCTCACTATGGCGGCTGGATCTGCGGCACAGGTCTTGCTCGCTTGGGAAGAACCCGATCGCATGCATCGTGGCCTACAGCGGGCCGCCTTCACAGCAACGGGGCTTTCGCAGGTTCGCCGTCGCGGATGGGCGCAGAGCATCGGTGAGCGCGAGGCCGGTGTGGCGTCGGTTTCTGCGCCCGTGCGCACTCCCTCAGGTCGCGTTGTTGCTGCGGTTTCCATCTCGGGACCGATAGAGCGACTCACTCGTCAGCCCGGCCGTCTGCACGCCGCCGCCGTCGTTGCCGCGGCCCAGCGCCTCAGCGAATCGCTGAAGAAGAACGCAACCGTTCCCGGCCGCTAGGGCAATTTGAGCGCGCGGCGCATCAGCACGCGCAGCTGCTCGCGCTCCGCCGCGCTGAGGTCAGACAGCAGTTCAGTTTCGACTTCCTGTGCGATCCGCGCAACCCGTCTTGTTAACGTCTTCCCTTGGCGGCTCAAGGTCAAGAGATTGCGACGGCGATCGTCTTCGTCGACGGTTCGAGCCACGAGATCTCGCCCCACCAGGGCATCGGTGAGGGCGACAATTCGAGCAGGATCAAAACCGAGCTTCACCGCAAGTTGCCGCTGCGAAACGGCGCCACATTCTTCAAGCGCCACCATGAAGTCGTAGTGCATTGGCTTCAGCTCTAGCGGCGCAATGGCGTCTTCGAAGCGTTTGCGTGCCCGCTGGCCCAGCGCAACTGCAAGGTAGCCGGCATGACCAGTGAGCGCAGACGGAAGCCCCGCCGAAGGCTCGGAAGGTTGCGTCGCATTCATGGTGGAAGTGTAATGCAGGCTCGCCCATATTCGTTGTACTTGACAATGATTGTTACTTGCAACATTCTTCCGCCATGACTGATGCAACCAACAACTTGGACCAAGACGCTCAGACCGCACTCGCGGTCTCCAAAGCAATTCTCAACGCCGACTGGGCCACGCTGGACGGTCTACTCGATGCAGACTTCCAATATAACGGCGACCTAGGCGCGCCATACTCTCGCGACGAGTACATCGGGTTCATGCAGGCCATGAAAGGCGCTATGTCGGACATGACCATGGACTTCACTCACGTGGTGTCAAGCGACGGAATCGTATCGATTCGCTTCGTAACCAAGGCGCGACAGACCGGGAAGTTCATGGGCGCCCCAGCGACGAACAAGCAAGTCGAGGTCAGAGGCATCTTCATGCGCCGCATCGAAGGCGGCAAGGTCGTCGAGGAATGGCAATCAACTGACTTGTTGTGGATGATGACGCAGATGGGCTTCGGCACGCTCTTGGGCTATTCGATTGCGGCAGGGTTGCTGCACAAGAGTGCACCGATACCCGCACGCATCGCTTAAAGGCTGCGTTCGGCGCGGAATACGGCGACGAGCGCGTTCGCGTGCCCGTGGCCCATGCCGTGCTGCTCTTTGAGGAATGCCACCTGCTCCATGTGCTTCCAGGTTCGCACCGACGCCAATTGTGTCATCCAGAAGTCGATCGGCTTTCCGTACTTCTTCTCAATAGATGGGAAGTAGGACGCAGGGCCTTGGACTTTCTCCGTCATGAATCGGCACCTTCGGCGAGATCTACAAGGAAAGACTGCAAAGAGTCAAAATAGCTCTCCATACCTGCTTGCGCCTGTTCTGCCTGGCCCTCCGGCAACTCCCCGAATTGGGTAAAGCGCACCCAGGTTCGGTCTCCCCGCGCTTCAAACTCAACGATGACATCGTGGTGAGGGCCGCCAAGGTCGCGTACCTCGAACTCCTCAGCAGACTGCGTATAGAGCATGGTGTGCGCAAGCCGCTGATATGTCAGCACTTCGGTGTACACACCGAAGAAGTAGGCGACGTAGCCATGCTCAGGAACGTCCACGGTGACGGCCCAGTACCCGCCCTCAACTGCGTTGGACACAGTGGAACCGGGAATTGACGCTAGGCCAACCGGGAAATACCAAGTTTCGAGTTGCGTGGCATCCGTCCAGGCGTCCCAGACGCTTGCCATCGGACTTTCGAACTCGCGCTCCACGGAATACAGCAATGGCTGTGACATAGACACTCCTTCTTCCCCGTGCGACTAACGCAAAATCATGCCAGACCCGTTCCAAACACAGCGGAAGGGCCGTGCGAATTGCTCCGCACGGCCCCTCAGAACTGTTCGACTACGCGCCGAGTTCACGCACGATGTCGTCGACGCGCGCCTTGGCGTCACCGAAGAGCATCATCGAGTTCTCCTTGAAGAACAACGGGTTCTGTACGCCTGCGTAACCGGTTGCCATGGAGCGCTTGAAGATGATGACCTCGCGAGCCTTCCATACCTCGAGCACCGGCATACCGGCAATCGGGGAATTCGGATCATCGTAGGCGGCCGGATTGACGGTGTCATTGGCGCCGATGACCAAGACGACATCCGTGTCCGGGAGGTCCTCGTTGATCTCGTCCATCTCGAGCACGATGTCGTACGGCACCTTGGCTTCCGCCAGTAGCACGTTCATGTGTCCGGGCAGACGGCCAGCAACCGGGTGAATACCAAAGCGAACCTTGACGCCCTTGGCGCGCAACTTGGCGGTCATTTCCGCAACTGGATATTGCGCCTGGGCAACTGCCATGCCATAGCCCGGCGTGATTACGACGGACTGCGCATTCAGCAGCATCTCTGCAACCTCGGCAGCATTCGTCTCGCGGTGCTCGCCGTAATCCTTCTCTTCACCCGAGACAGCGCCATCTGAGCCGAATCCTCCGGCGATGACGGAGAAGAACGAACGGTTCATCGCCTTGCACATGATGTAACTGAGGATCGCACCCGAAGCGCCGACGAGCGAGCCCGTGATGATGAGCAGATCGTTGTTCAGCATGAAGCCGGCGGCGGCCGCAGCCCAACCTGAGTACGAGTTCAGCATGGAAACAACAACGGGCATATCGCCGCCGCCGATGGCAGCCACAAGATGGAAGCCGAGGAACAGGGCGAGCACCGTCATGATGAGCAGCGGGACGATCGCGCTGTCTTCGTGATTCCCCATGAACAGCACCAGCAGGACACCGGAGATCAACAAGACAGCAGCGTTGAGCTTGTGGCGCTGCGGCAACACTAGCGGCGCGGACTTCATGCGCTCAGAGAGCTTCATGAATGCGACGATGGAACCGGTGAAGGTGACGGCACCGATGAAGACGCCGAGAAACACCTCTGCGGAGTGAATCGTGAGCAATGAGCCTGAAGTCTCGGTGCCAGGCTCAAAGAACGAGTTGTAGCCGACGAGCACAGCGGCTACACCGACGAAACTGTGCAGCATGGCAACAAGTTCCGGCATCCCGGTCATTTCTACGGTACGAGCACGCCAGGCGCCGATGGCGCCGCCGATGGTCATGGCAACGATGGTGAGCACAAGCGTCACCATTACTGGGCGTTGGTTCTCCAGCATCTGCGCATTTCGCGCGGCCAGTACGAGCGTGGCAAAGAGTGCGAGGCCCATGCCGGACATGCCGAACTGATTGCCGCGCTTGGCCGTCTCATGCTTGGAGAGCCCTGCGAGCGCGAAGATGAACAGCACACCCGCAATGATGTAGGCGGCCTGAATGAGGCCACCGAGTTTGTCGGAGGTCAGGAAGTCAGTCATGGGTTCAGTCCTTCCGGAACATCTCGAGCATGCGGAGTGTGACAAGGAATCCGCCGAAGATATTGATCGATGCGACCAGCACTGCAATCAGCGCTAAGCCAGTAACAAGGCCATTCGAATTGCCGATCTGCAAGATGCCACCGACGAGGATGATTCCCGAGATTGCATTCGTTTCGGCCATCAGTGGTGTGTGCAGCGCGTGCGCCACATTAGAAATCACGTAGTAACCCACGAAAATGGAAAGCGCGAACACGGTGAAGTGTCCAAGCAGTTGCGGTGGTGAGTAGGCAGCCATCACGCCGAAAGCCAGCGCACCGAGTGCGGCCTTGTACAACGCCGCTCGTGGATCCTTCGGCTTGGGCGGCTCTTTCGCCACCACAACCGCCGCAGCTGCGGCCGGCGCAGCCGAAACCTGCACCGGCGGTGGCGGCCACATGAGCTCGCCGTCCTTGGCAACCGTCATACCGCGCTGCACGACGTCCTCGAAGTTGAGTTCGACGACACCATCTTTGCCCGGCGTGAGCAGCTTGAAGAGATTGACGACGTTGGTGCCGTACAACTGGCTGGTCTGGCCGGCCAGTCGCGAGGCGAGATCGGTGTAGCCGATGATCGTCACGTTGTTGGCAGAGACAACCTTTTCGCCGGTAACGGTGCCTGCGCAGTTGCCGCCATTTGCCGCGGCCATGTCAATGATGACCGAGCCCGGGCGCATTGCAGCAACCGTTTCAGCGGTGACCAGCAGTGGCGCCGGGCGTCCGGGGATGAGGGCCGTCGTGATCACGATGTCGGCGGCGCGAACCTCAGCGTCGTACATCGCCGCTGTAGCAACTTCCTGAGCAGCAGTCATTTCCTTGGCGTAGCCATCGGATGACACTTCTTGTTCCATATCGACGAATACAAAGTCGGCGCCCATCGATTTGACCTGCTCCGCCACCTCGGGTCGCACGTCGAAGGCACGCACGATGGCGCCCATTGCGCCGGCAGCACCGATGGCGGCAAGCCCCGCAACACCGGCACCGACAACGAACACGCGTGCCGGTGGCACCTTGCCCGCTGCTGTGACCTGGCCAGTGAACTGACGACCGAAAGCGTGAGCCGCCTCAACCACTGCGCGGTAACCCGCAACGTTGGCCATGGACGACAGCACGTCGAGTGCTTGTGCACGGGAAATGCGCGGAACTGCGTCAAGGGCAAGCGCAGTAACGCCCGCAGCCCGCAGCTTCTCGACCAGCTCCGGCGAGCGGCCCGGAGCCATCATGGAGATGAACACCGTACCTGGCTTCATCATCGCAATCTCGTCGTCTGACGGCGCATTGACCTTGGCGACGACGTCACTGGACCACACCGTTGCAGCGTCAGCGATTGTGATGCCCTGCGCTGTATAGCCCAGATCCGGCTGCGATGCGTGGGCTCCGGCACCAGCCTCGACCACCACCTCGTACCCGAGCTTCATGAGCAGGGCACCAGTAGCAGGCGTTGCAGCTACGAGCGTTTCACCTGGCTTTGACTCGCGTGGAATACCGATACGCACGTTCACTCCTCGAACTGGCGAGAGCGGGCAACGGCATGCAGCCGTAGTCCACCGATCGCTTGTAGACGGATTCGGTGTTGGGGGTCGGAACGCATAGTTCGACCCACCGGAAACACCATAGGCGAAGTCTGGCGGAGTGCACGCGAGTGGGGTAACGGGCATTTCGTACCGTCTTGCTTCAGAACCTGTGATGGCGCTCACACTTGGCCCGTTCGTCGATATTGACCTACAGGTCAGCGGCAGAGCCGCTGAAATCAATTCCCAAGTTCCACAGCAACGTGGGCAATAAGGACGATTACCACGGTTTTCGCGAATGCCGAGGGTGACGAGTGGGCTCTGGGTCCAGTGACGCTAGCCCAGCGCTCAGTCGTCGCTGCGGCATTGCTGCAGTGCATCGTCCAAAACTGCCAACGAGCAGTCCACTGGTTGGGATCGCTTGTTCACGTACACGCCTGTGATGCTCTGCAGTTCTGCGGGACTCACGCACGTTCGTTGACTCTTGTCCAGAAGGGATGCTCGCGAGGGTTGGTGGCTCACATGTCAGAAAGCTAGACGTTGAAGCGGAATTCCACGACGTCGCCGTCGGCCATGACGTAGTCCTTGCCTTCCATGCGCGCCTTACCGCGCGAGCGTGCTTCGGCCACAGATCCGGCATCGACAAGATCGGCGAACGAGATTACTTCGGCCTTAATGAAGCCCTTTTGGAAGTCGGTATGGATTTCGCCGGCAGCCACCGGAGCGGTGTCGCCCTTGTGAATCGTCCAGGCGCGGGTTTCCTTGGGGCCAGCCGTCAGGTAGGTCTGCAGGCCAAGCGTGTCGAATCCGACGCGCGCGAGAATGGCCAAGCCGCTCTCACTCTGGCCCACGGACTCGAGCATCTCTAAGGCTTCGTGCTCTTCGAGCTCCACGAGTTCCGCTTCGAACTTGGCATCCAAGAACACGGCTTCGGCAGGGGCGATAAGCGCGCGCATTTCATTCTTCAGCGCTTCGTCCGCAAGCTCTTGCTCATCGAGATTGAACACATAGAGGAAGGGCTTGGCCGTCATAAGCATGAGCTCACGGATCGGCGTGGTGTCCATACCTGAAGCAAACAACGTCGTGCCGGCATTGAGATGACCCTCGGCAACCTTGGCCGCTTCAAGCACGCTGATGCGCTCCTTGTTCAGACGCGCTTCCTTCTCGAGACGCGTCATCGCCTTCTCGAGGGTCTGCATGTCAGCGAGGATCAATTCGGTCGCGATGGTTTCAATGTCTTCTCGGGGATCAACTTTGCCCTCGACGTGCACGACGTCAGGATCAGTGAAGACGCGAACAACCTGGCAGATGGCGTCACACTCGCGGATATTGGCGAGGAACTTGTTGCCCAGGCCCGCACCTTCGGACGCGCCACGGACGATGCCCGCGATGTCAACAAAGGTGACTGATGCTGGGAGGATCTTTTCGCTCCCGAAGATGCCAGCTAGCACCTGCAGACGACCATCGGGGACACCAACCACGCCCGTATTCGGCTCGATCGTGGCGAACGGATAGTTCGCCGCCAGCACGTTGTTCTGCGTCAGCGCATTGAAAAGCGTCGACTTGCCAACATTCGGAAGTCCGACAATCGCAATAGTGAGTCCCACGCCCGAATCCTAAGTGGCGCAAGCCTTTCCGTCCGCCGCTCTGTCGCACCCCACCGCCACTACAACGCCATTCCGGTCCACTTGCTCGCGTTAAGTGCGTATCAACCCTTCATATGTTGCATTGATACGCATCTGTAGCGACATAGTTCGAGAACTGCGAGTGGCGAAGACGTTCGGAAGGGGCTTGCGGTGGGTCATGGTGACACCCGACAGCATCCGCCGCTCGGTCGCACCCCACCGCCATGCTGGGCACATGGATGTTATGTCGCTGCTCATTGGGTTTGCTGCCGGCGCGCTGTTCGTTGGCTTGTACGCACGCTCCGCTCGCGCCAAGGCCGCCGCCGCTACGTCGGAGTTGCTGGTATCGCAAGGGCGGATCGCGCAACTCGAGAAACACAACGCAGATCTCACGACGCAGCAACAGCAGCACACAGAGCTCGGGGCACTCCTCAAGCCGGTAGCCGAAGGACTCGCGCAAGTCTCACGCGCTGCCGCCGAGGCCGATCGAAGAAGAGTTGAAGCGGAGACCAGCATCAAGACGTTGATCCAAGACAGCAGGTCGGTCAATGACAGCCTGAACACCGGGGTGCAACAACTGGTCTCGGCGATGTCGAAGGGCCAAGACCGCGGCAAGTGGGGTGAAATGCAACTCGAGCAACTGTTGTCGCACTCAGGGCTTGTCGAGGGTATGAACTACCGACTCCAGGACGCTCGCAATGAAGGCGCGCTTCGACCCGACCTGGTCGTGATGCTGCCCGGCGGTGGCGAGGTGCTCGTCGACTCGAAGTTTCCCTGGGATGCCTACTTTTCGGCGATGGGAACAGATGACGCGGGTCAGAAACTCTCGCTCCTCCAGAAGCATGCGAAGGATCTGGGTCTGCGCGTGAGCGAACTCGCGAAGAAGCAATACGCGGCTACTTCTGCGGCGACACCCGACTTCGTCGTGCTATTCCTGCCGCTCGAACCCCTTCTCAGTACGGCGCTTGATCACGACGGCATGCTGCTCGAAACTGCCTTCAGCAAGAACATCATTCTGGCCACTCCCACCACCATGCTCGGGTTGCTCCGCACTATCCATTTCGCGTGGACCCGCCATGACCTCGCCGCGAATGCCGAGGAGATCCGTGCGGTTGGCGCCGAATTGCTCAATCGACTGGGCAAAATGGTGGAGCACTTCAACACGCACGGCAAGAACCTGCGACGTGCGATCGACTCGTATAACGACATGTTGAGCAGTTTCGACACGCGAGTCATCAAGCAAGCCGAACGCATGAAATCGCTCGGGGTCCGGTCAGCCAAAGCACTGGAAACGAGCGGCGAGATTCCCAATGACGTCCATAACTCGCGCACCGAACCGGACTCGGACTCCACCGATACGCGTAGCCTTACGCCGTGAACTTCGACGACCACGAGATCTGGGGCGCGCCCGTGCGCAGCGACGACGCTTCGCCCGAAGCACCGATTGCAGGAGCGGTGACGGAACCTTCCAGCGCCTCGAGCGGACGTCTCTATCGCTCGATCGGCAGCGATCCGCATCCGGGGGCAGTCGTTGCGCTACCGAACCAACGTCGCCACAACAGTGCGTCTCAGGAGGGCTCCGCATTGGCTCCTGCCCAAGCGGGCCAGCCTCCCATCAGCATCAATTCGCGACTGCCGCGCATCGAGGTGGAGGACGCTGCTATCGCTGAGGTGCTCGCCACTCCGGTGTCGAAGAGCGCCTCGCCGATTGCCGGCTTCACTTCTTGGTTCAAATCAAAACCGCAAGATGCCGCAGCCCTGAGTCCGGAGCGGCACTCGTTACCGGTTGCAGGATCCACCATTGAGCCGAGTTCGTTAGCGCAGTTGTCCGCATGGTCGAGCAAGTCCTTGAACGCTCCGGTCTTTCTGTTTGCTGTATTCGCAGTAACTGCTTTGGTAGCCATCGTGAATGCAGTATCTGGCTCGACCCTCGGCTTACCAACAGGACTTGCACTTGCGTTCGCAACCGCTGCTGCAGCCTGGCGGATCGAAGCAGGCGCACGATGGGCCGCGTGGGTGATGCCCTCCTACGCCTTGATCGCGGCGATTCTCGTTGGTGGGCAGTTCACGTCAAGCGCTCCTGGCGGCAGCATGACCGGGCAGATATTGCTGATTGCGACTGGTCTCATCACGCTGGCGCCGTGGCTAGCCGCGGCGACTGTGCTCGGCATTGTCGTGCCCGCCGTCCGCCAACGCGGTCGCTAGGCCGCGACCGTTAGCGGATTATTGCTGTTGCGCAGATTTCAGGTCGCGACGCAATTCAGGCGGTAACGAGAAGACAAGGGATTCCTCGGCCGCTGCGACTTCTTCGATGTTGCCGAAGCCGTGCTCTCGCAACCAATCCAGAACGCCAATGACGAGCTCCTCAGGAACCGATGCACCAGAGGTGAGACCGACAACTCCGGCACCTGCAAACCACGCCTCTTCAAGTTCTGAAGCAGTGTCGATGCGGTAACCCGAGCGCGCCCCGGACTGCAGACCCACTTCAAGCAGGCGTACCGAGTTCGATGAATTGCCGCTGCCAACAACGATCAGGACGTCGGACTCCTTGGCAATCGCCTTCACGGCATTCTGGCGATTCTGCGTTGCATAGCAAATGTCGTCGCTGGGCGGACTTACCAAATGCGGCAAGCGGTGGCGCAGGCGATCCACCGTCTGAATCGTCTCATCCACGGAAAGTGTTGTCTGCGACAGCCAGACGGTCTTCCCGTTGGGGTCGAGCGGCACGGTGTCTGCCGCCTCTGGACTGTCCACTAGCGTGATCGAAGCCGGCGCCTCGCCCATGGTGCCGATGACCTCTTCGTGGCCCTCGTGGCCGATGAGCAAGATGTTGTAGCCCTCATGCGAGAAGCGGCGCGCTTCGGAATGCACCTTCGATACAAGCGGGCAGGTGGCATCAATGGATTTGAGGCCACGCTCAGCAGCCTCAATGTGTACAGAAGGGGCCACGCCGTGGGCACTCAGAACGACAGTGCCGCCATCCGGTACCTCATCCAGTTCTTCAACAAATACCGCGCCCTGATCTCGCAACTGCTCCACAACGTATTTGTTGTGCACGATTTCCTTGCGCACATACACCGGGGCTCCGTAAAGCGTCAACGCTTGTTTGACGGTTTCGACTGCGCGGTCGACGCCCGCGCAATATCCGCGAGGAGCAGCAAGAAGAACGGTGCCATGTGGTCGCATGTCGGCAATCGTAACCGCGCTGTGCGCGCCGCTGAACGCCGGTTGTCAGTCTGCCGTGGTGGACTACGCGTATGACGGAACTCGGCCAGGCACCGGAGAGTGCGTACCCAGTGCGTGACCTCTCCGTGCGCATCGGCGAGACCGTCAAGAAGTGGCCGCGCGTCTGGGTAGAGGGACAACTCGCAGAAATCAAGTCCCGCGGCACCTGGACCTACGTGACACTGCGGGATTCAGACACGGATATGTCGCTGTCCGTGGCCGGTCCACTAGCTGTCCTTGAGAGGGCCGAGGTCGAGCGCGGCAGCCGCGTCGTCGCCCTACTGCAGCCGGAATGGCGGCCGAACAACGGCTCGCTGCAGTTCCGCTTGCACGCTATCCAACCGGTGGGTGTCGGCGAGCTACTCCTTCGCCTCGAGAAACTGCGTGCGCTGCTCACCGCGGAGGGGCTGTTCGCTGTGGAACGCAAACGCCCAATTCCAGTTCTGCCCAATCTGGTCGGACTCATTTGCGGTCGCAACAGCGAAGCGATGCACGACGTCATCACGAACGCCACCAAACGCTGGCCGCACGTCCGTTTCGAAGTAGCCGAGGTCGCCGTTCAAGGGCCCTCTGCTGTCGAACAGGTCAGTGCGGCACTGAAGCGGTTTGAAGCTGACCGTCGGATCGATGTCATCGTCATCTCGCGAGGTGGCGGAGCCTTCGAAGACCTCCTGCCCTTCAGCGATGAAGGGCTCCTGCGAACGGTCGCTGCCTGCTTTACCCCGATCGTGAGCGCCATTGGCCACGAGCAGGATCGGCCGCTGCTAGACGAGGTTGCAGATGTTCGGGCGTCCACGCCCACGGATGCGGCTCGTCGCATCGTGCCGGACATGGAGCAGGAACTCGCCGGCTTAGAACGTCTGCGCCGCCGAGCCGAGCAGCGCGTCACGAGCACCATCGAGCGAGAACTCCATCTTGTCGCCCGGCTCCGTGACGCCATCGACCGTGCTCATCCGGCGCAGATCATCGCGGCGCTCTTTGAGAGCGTCGCAGCTGCGCGCTTCGATGCGACGCGCGCAGTGTCACTTCAAGTGGAACGCCGGCACTCGAGTTTGAGCACGGCCCGGGCCAGACTCGCCGCGCTCTCCCCGCAAGCCACCCTTGACCGTGGCTTCGCCGTGGTCCGCAGTGCGGATGGCACCGTCATTACCGACCCGGCCCAACTCGCGGCTGGCGACATCGACATCCGCGTCGCGCACGGAACCTTCCGTGCCACGCCAATCTTGGAGGCAAGCAATGACTGAACTCGCTGCAATCGTGGCCTGGACTGCCGAAGACATCGCAGCCCTTCCCTACGAACGGTCTCGAGAAGCCCTTGACGTCGTCGTCTCCGCACTGGAGGACGCCGAAGTTCCGCTTGAAGACCTCATGAAACTGTGGGAAATCGGCGAACGCCTCGCTGCAGCCTGCGAGGCACAACTCACCCGCGCCAAGGAGCGCCTCGAAGCTGCACAACCGCAGTCCGAATAGCTCGCTCAGTCCTTGCGCATCGTGATGGTGCGGAACTGCGGCTTCATGGTCTCGGCGAAGAAGTCGTTGCCTTTGTCATCGACGACGACAAACGCCGGGAAATCCTCAACTTCGATCTTCCACACCGCTTCCATGCCAAGGTCCGCAAAGTCGAGCACCTCAACTTTGCGAATGTTGTCCTTCGCCAGAATCGCGGCTGGACCGCCAATCGATCCCAGGTAGAAACCGCCGTTGTTCTTGCATGCGTCTGTGACACCTTGCGAGCGATTGCCCTTTGCCAGCATCACCAACGAGCCACCCGCCTTCTGGAAACGATCGACATAGGCGTCCATGCGACCGGCCGTTGTCGGCCCGAATGAACCGGACGCGTAGCCAACTGGGGTCTTGGCGGGACCCGCGTAGTACACCGCGTGATCGCGCATGTACTGCGGCATCTCTTGACCTGCTTCAAGGTTGGCAAGGATGCGTGCGTGCGCAATGTCGCGAGCCACAATCATCGGCCCAGACAGCGATAGCCGTGTCTTCACGGGCAGCGTCGAAAGCTGGGCAAGGATCTCCGACATGGGGCGGTTGAGGTCGATGTGCACGACGTCGTCAGAAAGGTCAGCTTCATCATGGTCCGGTAGGTACTTGGCCGGTTCGGTTTCGAACTGCTCGAGGAAGATGCCCTCGGGTGTGATCTTGGCGAGTGCCTGCCGATCAGCACTGCATGACACTGCGATGGCTACCGGGCACGAAGCGCCATGGCGGGGCAAGCGGATCACGCGCACGTCGTGGCAGAAGTATTTGCCGCCAAACTGTGCACCAATGCCGAAAGCCTGCGTCTGCTTGAGAATCTCGGCCTCCATCGCAAGGTCGCGGAAACCGTGTGCCAGCATCGACCCCTCAGTCGGGAGCGTGTCGAGGTAGCGCGCCGACGCGTACTTCGCCGTCTTTAGGGCGTACTCGGCAGACGTGCCACCAACGACGACGGCAAGGTGGTAAGGCGGGCACGCAGAGGTACCGAGCGTGCGCAACTTCTCGTCGAGGAAGCGAGCAAACGATTCAGGATTGAGCAGCGCCTTGGTCTCTTGGAAGAGGTAGGACTTGTTCGCGCTGCCACCACCTTTGGCCATGAAGAGGAACTCATACGCCATCTCGTGCCCGGCCTTGGTGTCTACCGCAATCTCAATCTGTGCGGGCAGATTTGAGCCGGTATTGCGCTCATCCCACATGGTGAGCGGGGCCATCTGCGAGTAACGCAGGTTGAGCTTCTGGTACGCGTCGAAGATCCCTCGCGATAGCCACTCTTCGTCGCGAACGTCCGTGAGCACCTGCGAGCCGCGCTTGCCGGAGACCACCATGGTGCCCGTGTCTTGGCACATGGGAAGGACGCCGCCTGCGGACACATTGAGGTTCTTTAAGAGATCGAGCGCCACGAAGCGATCGTTCGATGAGGCCTCGGGATCGTCAAGAATCCTGCGTAGCTGTGCAAGATGACCCGGGCGCAGAAAATGCTGAATGTCATGCACTGCCTCGTAAGCGAGAAGGCGAAGTGCCTCCGGATCAACCTGCAAGAAGGTGCGCCCTGCCGCTTGAATCGTGCGCACGCCATCGGCAGTAATGAGCCGGTACGGGGTATCCGAGGTGCTCGTGGGCAAGAGATCCGAGTATGCAAATTCGACCATGGCCCAAGGTTACGCCGCGATGTTCGACGGTTGGCGCGTCACGGTCGGTGGTGCGGCTCCGCCAGCACGGCGCAAATCTTGCGTAGTGGTGCAGAACACGCAGCCTCCATGCTTCAGGCGCAACTACAGTCTGAATATGGCCACGGACATCTGGGGAGTAGACGCGCGCGAAGCCGCTTGGCAGCGACTACGTCGAAGTGCTGTCGAACCGCTCGATCTACTCATCATCGGCGGTGGTGTTGTCGGCAGCGGAGCTGCCCTGGACGCTGCTCTTCGCGGTATTGATGTGGCACTCGTGGAAGAGCGAGATGTCGCATCTGGCACATCTTCACGCTCGTCTCGATTGGCCCATGGTGGACTCCGCTACCTGGAGCAGCGCGAGTTCGGTCTCGTACACGAAGCGCTCACTGAACGAGGGTTACTTCTCGAGCGCATCGCGCCGCACCTGGTGCATCCGTTGCCCTTCCTGCTCCCCCTGCAGTCGAAGTGGGAACGTTCCTACTTTGGTGCCGGCGTGCAGTTGTACGACACGTTGTCCCGCGTGGGCGGCTATGGCGGCACCATGCCTCGACCAAGGGCGCTCAAGCCCGAAGAGGCTGCTGGTCTTGCCCCTGGCCTCCGCGTCGACGAGTGGCCTGGCGGTGCGGTGACCTTCTTCGACGCACAGATCGACGACGCACGTCACACGCTGGCATGCATACGCAGTGCCGTTGCGGCGGGAGCTTCCGTCGCAAGCCGAGTCAAAGTCATCGGATTGATTGAAGAGTTCGGTCGCGTTACCGGTGCCACGGTGCAGGACACCGAAACGGGCGAAGAATTGGCTGTCCGCGCCCACTGCGTCATGAGTGCAGCTGGACCATGGACCAACGAGATCCTCGGCATGGTTGGAGCCGATTCCAAGACTGTTGTTCGCCGCAGTCGCGGTGTACATCTCGTGGTTCGCGGCGAGTCCATCCCCGCCGGCTACGCCTTGATCGCGAGAACTCCGACGAGCGTCCTCTTCTTGCTTCCTTGGGGTCATGTGTGGCTCGTCGGCACAACAGATGACGACTGGAATGGTGATTTGGCCGAGCCAGCGGTCACACAAACTGACATCGACTACCTGCTTGAGCAGGCCAATCGCTGGTTGCGCAGTCCACTCACGCAAGACGATGTCGTCGGTACGTATGCAGGCATTCGACCACTCGTTTCCGACGGAAGCAGCGAAACCACACAGGTCTCCCGCGAGCATGCGATCGCCACTCCGACGCCGGGTCTGGTGGTTGTCTCCGGAGGCAAGTACACGACGTACCGCTCCATGGCCGAGCAGGTTGTCGACGCGGTTGTCGTGCAGCTCGGCCTAGTCGGTCGTCCGATCAAGGCCAAATGCCGGACAGCATCCACGCCTCTTGTGGGTGCCTATGGCTGGCAACTCGCGTGGGAACGTCGGGCGCTCACTGCCGAGCAACTCAAGCTACCAGTGGCCACCATCGAGCATCTCCTGCGCCGCCACGGCGACCGCGTCAACCGCATCGTCGAACTCATTGAGCATGATTCGACACTTGCGCGTCTCGTTCACCCCGACTTGCCCTACCTGCGGGCCGAAATCATCGTGGCGGTTGTCGATGAAGGCGCCAGAACCATCGAAGACGTCCTCGTACGACGCACCCACATCGCGCTCGAGACCCGCGACCCCGAGCCTGCCGTTGACTTCACGCTCGAGGTCTTAGCCGAGGCGCTGGGCTGGAAGCGCAAGCGGCGTGCTGCTGAACGCGAGGCCTTTGCCAATTCACCACGAGCGCGGGTGCCTGAGTAACCAGCTGTCCGCAAGCTGCGCGAGAATTGCCCCATGACCGAACCTGAGTTGCCAACGGCTGAAGCCTCCGTTGCTGAACCGGTCGATGTTCCCAAGTATCGAGTGCGCGCACGACGTCGCGGAGGAAGCGCACTAGACATGGTTCGCTCACTGGGACTTGTGAGCCTGGCGGTCATTGGCATGGTGGCCTTCTCGCTGTGGAATCAGCCGGACCACCCGCCCGTCTCCCCTGAACTGAGCGGCACCGTGCAAGCGGCTCGCGCCAACGCAGAATTTCCGGTGTTGGCTATGACCACCTTGCCAAAAGGCTGGTATGCCAACGCTTCTCGCTATGGATCGGCCCCGGGTACAAATGATCAGCCGACATACCACCTCGGCTACATCACGCAAGACGAGCACTACTTCGGCGTTGACACAGTGGTCGGTGCAGTGTCGATCGTCGACAAACTCCTGCGCGAGGAGTCCATCACTGGACTGAAGTTTGCCGTCATTGCAGACGGCGAGAGCGAGCGTTGGATTTCCATCAACACCGCTGCGACAGGTTCCACGATCGTGCTGACCGGTTCAGGCACGCGCGAACAGTGGCAGCAGTTCACGTCCGCACTGAGCGCTGACGGCCCTATAGCTTTGTGACTGGGCTGTAGCGCAGCAGCAACCGTTTCTCGCCGACGCCGGTGCCGAAATCAATCGTCACCTGCGCCTTGTCGCCGACGCCCTCGACCCGCGTGACCTTGCCCAGCCCGAACTTGTCGTGTGTCACTCGGTCACCCTGCTCAAGTTCCAGCCCGTTGTTCTGCCCAGTGACGCGAGCAGCCTGCGGCGCCCAACTGCCCTGCGCCGAAACCTTCGGGTTGCTCCGCGCAAAGGAGGCAACGTAGGAACTGGGGTCGCCACGCAGCCAGGAGATGAGCTCTGCAGGAATCTCATCGATAAAGCGAGAACGCGGGCGATCGGTCATGGTGCGACCACGGATCATGCGCTGCTCGGCAAGCGTGAGATAGAGCCGTTCTCGCGCCCGGGTAATTCCGACATACGCGAGCCTTCGCTCTTCCTCGAGTTCCTTGGGACTGCCGAACGACATCTCGTGCGGGAAGTTGCGATCCTCCATACCGGTGATGAAGACCACCGGAAACTCAAGGCCCTTCGCTGTGTGCAAGGTCATCAGCGTGACGACGCCATTCTCAGCATCGGGGATGGAGTCTGCGTCTGCGACAAGCGCCACCTGCTCAAGGAAATCCGCTAACGAGACAGTGTCTTCCGCCGACACCTCAAACTCTCGAGCCACGGACTCGAACTCGTCGAGGTTCTCGATGCGTGCTTGCGCTTGTGGATCGTGTTGCTTCTCGTATTGCTCGCGGATGCCGGTGCGTTCGATGGTATTCGCGACGATTGTTGACGGCGGTTCATCGGCTGCAATAAGCGTCTGCAGTTCGTCGAGCATCTCCACGAAACGCAGGACCGCCGAGACCGAGCGAGTGGCGAGGCCCTCCACTTCGCGGACGCGTCGCAGCCCTGCGAGGAATCCGATCCCCTGCTGCTTTGCGAATGCATCGACATCGGACTCCGCTTTCTCGCCAATGCCACGTTTGGGCTCATTCAGGATGCGGCGCAACGACACTTCGTCGGCGGGGTTGGAAAGCAAGCGGAGATATGCGAGCAGGTCGCGTACTTCCTTGCGTTCATAGAAGCGAGTTCCACCCACCACTCGATATGGCACACCCTGTCGGATGAACTGTTCTTCGATCGAGCGGGAGGCCGCATTGGTGCGATAGAAGATTGCCACCGCCGAATGCTCGATGCCCTCCTGCCGTGCCAATCGCTTGATCTCGCCAGCGAGGAAGGATGCCTCATCATGCTCGTCGTCTGCGCGATAGACACGAATCTCTTCGCCGGCTCCGGCGTCAGTCCACAGATGCTTGGCTCGACGGCTGGAGTTCTGCGAAATGACCGCGTTGGCAGCACTCAAAATGGTCTGTGTGGACCGGTAGTTCTGCTCCAGTAAGACGGTGGTTGCACGCGGGTAGTCACGCTCGAACTCTTCAATATTGCGGATGGTTGCGCCGCGAAAAGCGTAAATCGACTGGTCGGCATCGCCCACAACACAAAGCTCTGCCTGCGGGATCACTTCTTTGTCGGTGCCCACCAACTGTTTCACCAACATGTACTGCGCGTGGTTGGTGTCTTGGTACTCATCGACGAGGATGTGGCGGAACCGACGGCGGTAGTGCTCTTTGACTTCTGGGAACCGTTGCAGCATGACGACCGTGTTCATGATGAGGTCGTCGAAGTCCATGGCGTTGGCGGCACGCAACCGGCGTTGGTACTCGCGGTATACCTCAGCAATTTGGCGCTCATAAGGCGTGCCCGCATGCATCTCGTAGGCGTCTGGATCGAGTAATTCGTTCTTCGCCGTCGAGATGGCGTTGAGCACCGAACGAGGTTTGAACACTGGATTCTCAGTGTCGATACGCAAATCAGACTCGACCATCTTCACCAAACTGGTGGCATCGGCCTGGTCGTAAATGGTGAACGAAGTTGTGTAGTGGAGCAGGGCGGCGTCACGACGCAGGAACCGCACGCACGCCGAATGGAAGGTCGACACCAGCATCGCCTTGGCGCGCGGCCCCACCAGCTCTTCAACGCGATGACGCATCTCGCCAGCGGCCTTGTTCGTGAAGGTGATAGCAAGCACTTCGTACGGGGTCACGCCGCGTTCGGCGAGCAGATAGGCAACTCGGCGAGTGAGCACTCGCGTCTTCCCAGATCCGGCGCCAGCAACGATCAACAGGGCCGAGCCAGTGTGCGTGACGGCCACACGCTGCTGTGGGTTGAGGTCGTCCAGCAGCGCCGGGGCATTGTGCGCGGAAGGTACGGATTGTCTTCCCTCAAAGCCGAGTTCATCGAAGAGGGAGGACATGCGCGAGAGTCTAGGCCGAGCCTGCGACAGCACTCACGACGGCACCCAACGTGTGCGCTGGGTGCGTCGGGCGCGCCGACTCCACCGTTGGCGCGAACGGTCGCCATCGGACCATTCACTCGCCGTCGCGGAGAGCGCAAGGTAGGCATGGCCCATTCGTCCGTTCAGGAGTTCGCCATGCCAGATGCCTGGTCCTTTGCCACCAATCAGATCCACGCCGGACAGTCGCCAGACTCCGATACCGGCTCCATCTCGCTGCCGATCTACCAAACCACGGCTTATCAATTCCGCGATACCGCGCACGCCGCTGGCCTCTTCGCACTGACCGAAGCTGGGCACTCCTACACACGGCTGAGCAACCCCACCCAAGACGCTGTGGAGCGACGCATCGCCGTGCTTGAAGGAGGTACCGGAGCTCTGCTCGTGGCTTCCGGTATGGCCGCGACGGCAATGGCCATCATGAATGTGGCCGAGCAAGGCGACCATGTCGTCGCCAGCCGCAACGTGTACGGCGGTATCCACAACCTGCTCGGATTCACATTGCCTCGGTTCGGCATCGAAACCACCTTCGTCGAAGATGCGTTCGATCTTGACTCTTGGAAGGCAGCCGTGCGACCCAACACCAAGGCATTCTTCGGCGAGGGTCTTTCCAACCCACTCGGCGTGTGCCTCGACCTTGAGGGCATCGCCGATATCGCGCACGACGCAGGCGTTCCATGGATCGTCGACAACACCATCGCCACGCCGTATGTCACACGACCCTTCGATTACGGCGCAGACGTCGTCACGCACGCCGCGTCCAAGTACCTATCTGGGCATGGCAGCGTCATCGCCGGCGTGATCGTCGACTCCGGCAACTTCGACTACGGCCGCTACCCAGATCGCTTTCCCGGCTTCAACCAGCCCGATCCCAGCTACAACGACATCGTCTACGCCGAAACCTTTGGGGTCGGATCGGCCATGGGCAATGTTGCCTACATCCTCAAAGCGCGCGCCCAGATGCTGCGCGATTTCGGCTCAGCCATTTCACCATTCAGTGCCTGGATCTTGGCGCAGGGGCTCGAAACCCTGAGCATGCGAATGCGCGTGCATCTGGAGAACGCTCAACGCATCGCCGAATGGCTGGACGCGCATCCGCAGGTCGTCTCAGTCGCGTACAGCGGATTGCCGAGTTCGCGCTGGTACGCCAATCAGCAGAAGTACGCACCCAAGGGCGGTGGCTCTGTAATGTCCTTCGAGATCGAGGGCGGGCTTGAAGCGGGTCGTCGTTTCGTCGAGGGTCTGCGCATGTTCAAGCATGTTGCCAACATCGGCGATGTGCGCTCACTGGTCATTCATCCGGCGTCGACCACGCATGCGCAACTCGGCGTGGACGGCCGACGTCGAGCCGGCATCACCGACGGAATGATCCGTCTCAGCATCGGCATCGAAGATCTTGTGGACATACAGGCAGACATGGAGCACGGCTTTGCTGCTGCGAAAGCCACCGACTGAGCCGACGATCAGACGCCGGCTGGCAGTCAATACGCTTGCACCATGCTTGATGATTCCGAAGTCGAACGCGTCCTTGTTGTCACCGCCCACCCTGACGATGTGGATTACGGCGCCGGCGGCACCATTGCCAGTTGGACAGCCAAAGGCATCGAGGTGCACTACTGCATCTTGACCAATGGCGATCAAGGTGGATTCGATAACACGCCTCGCGATGAGATGGGACCGCTGCGCCAGCGTGAACAGCGCGCCGCCGCTGATGTGCTCGGCGTTTCTTCTGTGGAATTCCTTGGCCACCCCGACGGGCACCTGGTACCGACAGTGAAGCTGCGTGGCGAAGTCGTGCGCGCAATCCGTCGAGTCCGGCCGCAGCGCATGATCACCACTTCACCGGACCGCAACTGGGAGCACATCGGCGCTTCCCATCCCGACCACATGGCAGCGGGAGAGATCGCCATTCAGGCGGTTTACCCCGACGCTCGGAACCCCTTCGCTTTCCCCGAGTTGCTGGAGCAAGGGCTGGAGCCGTGGGCCGTCGCAGAAGTCTGGGTCATGTGGCACCAGAACGCGGCCCATTTCGTCGATATCACTGAGACCTTCGAGCGCAAGGTGGCAGCCCTCAAGGCCCACGTCTCACAGACTTCGCATGTGGAGGGCTTTGCGGACTACCTGCGATCTCGGGTGGCGGGCAACGCCGCTAAGGCGGGCTGGGCAGAAGGCCGTCTCGCCGAAGCCTTCATGGTTGTGCCGACCGCCTGAACCTGCGAACCGCGGTGTGTTCGTGAAGAGACAACGACCCATCATCGCGCGTTACTGACCGTTCGTTGAAGGTTCACCGGATCGTTGTCCAAGACCCCTGTACGAGTTCACGGAGTCTTCCTAGGTTTGCGGCACAGTCCTTAACTGAAAGGAACACCTGTGCGTAGCACAACACTCCGCGGCGCTGCCGTGATTGCAGGTCTGACGCTTGCACTTGGCGTCGTTTCCGGCACCACAGCGGGCGCAGTCACCAAGCCCAAGCCGAAGGCACCGAAGGTCGCCACATCCGCAGCTGAAGTGGGCGGCATGGCCGCTCTCATCAAGGCTGCCAAGAAGGAAGGCCAGCTCAACGTCATCGCGCTTCCGCATGACTGGGCCAACTACGGCGAAATCATCGCCGCCTTCAGCAAGAAGTACGGCATCAAGGTCAACGAGCAGAACCCCGATGGTTCTTCAGCTGACGAAATCACCGCTGTTGTCGCACTCAAGGGCCAGGATCGCCAGCCCGACGTGGTCGACGTCTCGCTGCCCTTCGCAGTGCAGGGCGCCGAGGATGGCCTCTTTGCACCGTACAAGGTCGCCAAGTGGAAGGACCTCCCCGCTGCGGCCAAGGATCCTGCCGGCAAGTGGTTCCTCGACTACGGCGGCTTCATTGCGATTGGCTATAACGCCAAGCTTGTGAAGACGCCTCCGACCTCAATCAAGGGCCTGCTCAACAGCGAGTACAAGAACCAGGTTGCCCTCAACGGCGATCCGACCAAGGCAGGTGCCGCATTCGCCGGTGTCTACGCCGCAGCCCTTGCCAACGGTGGTTCGGTCACGAATATCCAGCCCGGCATCGACTTCTTCTCCGCACTGAAGAAGGCGGGCAACTTCATTCCGGTTGAGGCCACTCCTGCCACCGTGCAGTCGGGTCAGACGCCGATCACCCTTGACTGGGATTACCTCCAGGGCAAGTACAAGGAAGAGGCTTCAGGCAAGGTCGACTGGAAGATTGTCGTCCCCTCTGATGCACAGTACGGCGGCTTCTACACGCAGGCCATCGTCAAGAACAGCCCGCACCCCGCGGCTGCTCGTCTGTGGGAAGAGTTCCTCTACAGCGCTGCTGGTCAGAACCTGTGGCTCAAGGGTGGCGCTCGTCCGATCCTTCTTGATGCCATGAAGGCCGCCGGCACGGCCAACAAGACGTATCTGGCAGCTCTGCCGGATATGCCTGCTGGCGCCAAGCCCACCTTCGCGTCGCTGATTCAGCAGCTCAATGCGAAGATCGCGGTGGCGCAGAACTGGTCGAAGATCTGACGTGTCATCGTTGACGCAGACCACCGTCGCGGCTGGGGTTCGCCCCAGCCGCGCGGTGCGTCGTCGGCGGGCACTGCGCAAAGTGCGCGATGTCGTCGGCCTCGTTCCCTTTTTCGCGTACACCGCCGTCTTCTTCGGCGCCCCGACCCTCATGGTGGTTATCAAGGCGTTCCAGGATCAAGACGGTGGCTGGACCACTGCCAATCTCGCTGAGGCAGTGCAGAACGTCTACTTTGATTCATTCGCAGAAAGCCTCAAACTGGCCTTTGCCTCGGCGGCATCGGGCACCGTTATTGGTTTTGCCGCTGCTTACGCACTTCTCGCCACGGGCAATGCTTGGCTGCGCAAGATCACGCAAACAGCAGCGGGTGTCTTCGCCAATACCGGTGGCATTCCGCTGGCGTTCATGTTTATCGCCGCACTCGGAAGCTATGGCCTTGTGACCGAACTCCTGCTCAAACTTGGTATTGATATTTACGCCGGCTCGTGGACGCTGTTCGGATTCCAAGGCCTCTTGATCGTGTACCTGTACTTCCAGATTCCACTCATGCTGATTGTCATCCTGCCCGCGCTAGAAGCTCAGCGAAAAGAATGGCGCGAGGCAGCCACGAATCTCGGGGCAACCAGTCGGCAATACTGGCTGCATGTCGGTGGACCGATTCTCTTTGCACCCGTAGCCGGCGCCTTCTTGCTGTTGTTTGCCAACGCATTCGCCGCATACGCGACTGCGCGCGCGCTCACCTCTGGCACGATTCCGCTCGTTCCGCTACAGATCGGGTCGCTGCTTTCGGGCAACGTCATCGCCGATCGCGCAAACCTAGGCTTCGCCCTTGGCTTTGGCATGATCGCCGTTGTCGCTATCGCTATGTACGTCTATAACGCAACACAGAAACGAGCAGCGAAATGGCTGCAGTAGTGAAGCGTCGTCGCGACTTCCACATCGTTGCCTGGACGGTCCTATTCCTGGTCTTCCTGTACTTCATCCTGCCGATTGCTGGGGCTGCGAAGTTCTCGCTTGAAGAGCGCGATGGAACCTATGGCCTCGACGCCTATCGCCTGATCTTCGATACGCCACAGTTGTCTGAAGTGTTGGCGCTGACGTTGCGGCTCACGTTGATCTCGGTCGCACTGTCAATGGCCATCATGGTTCCAACTGTGACCCTCGTGCATCTCAGCGCCAAGAAGTATCGACGCTTGGTGGAATTCGTTTCGATCCAACCGCTCGTCATCCCCCCAATCGTGCTCGTGCTGGGCGTTGTGAACATCATGCCAACCAGTTGGATGGGCTCCCCCGATCTGCTCGCCTTCGAATATGCAGTTCTGGCCATGCCCTTCACCTTCCGCGCGCTGGATTCTGGGCTGACAACGCTTGACATTAAGACGTTGGTGGACGCGGCTCGTGGTCTCGGTGCGTCTTGGTTCACGGTGCTCTTCCGCATCGTCGCGCCAAATCTGAAGTCCGGCATCTTCGGTGCGGCCTTCCTTACGATCGCGCTGGTGCTCGGGGAATTCACCATGGCATCGCTCATGCTCTGGAACACATTCCCGACTTGGATTGCGACCGTGGGTCAGTCCTCGGCCTCGCTATCTGTTGCCCTTTCCGTAGCCAGCCTTGCTTTCGCGTGGCTGCTCTTGATACTTCTCTCATTCGCCGATCGACGCCGGAAGGCATGACGATGTCCCGTAACAGCACCAGCGTTGAACTTCGCAATTTACGACGCACCTTTGGCCCTGTGGTTGCACTCGACAATCTCAACCTGACACTCAACCCTGGTGAGCTCATCGCGCTGCTCGGCCCTTCCGGCTGCGGCAAGACGACAGCACTGCGCCTGCTCGCTGGCCTTGATCAACCTGACTCCGGAGAGATCGTGGTCGGGGGCAAAGACATCACGCAGGTGACCGCGTCCAAACGCAATATGGGCATGGTGTTTCAGTCCTACTCGCTGTTCCCCAACTTGACGGCCGCTCAGAACGTCGCGTTCGGACTGCGCGTGCGAAGAGTCGGTCGCGCGGAACGCATGAAGAAGGCAACCGAATTGCTGGAACTCGTCGGTCTCGCAGAACAGCGTGACCGGTATCCGCACGCAATGTCTGGTGGACAGCAGCAGCGCGTCGCCCTGGCACGAGCGCTGGCGATTCAGCCCGACGTGCTGCTCCTCGATGAACCACTTTCGGCACTCGATGCAATGGTTCGCAGCCAACTTCGCGATGAGATTCGTCGTCTGCAGATCGAAGTTGGCATCACCACCTTGTTCGTCACGCACGACCAAGAAGAAGCAATGGCAATTGCTGATCGCGTCGGCGTGATGCGCTCGGGCAACCTTGAACAACTCGATACGCCTCCGGTGCTGTATTCGCGACCAGCAACGCCCTTTGTGGCGAGCTTCGTCGGTACGAACAACAATTTGCCGACCACCGTCGAAGCCGGTGGCGTCGTGCAAGTGCTAGGGCGCAGCCTCACCATCGCCGCGGGTTCAGATGATCTGTCGGTGGGCACTACTGCTAATGCCCTACTCCGACCCGAGTCGGTGAGCATCAGCCGCGCAGATTCAACCGGTCCCGGCCTGCGCGGCACCGTGAGTACAACGTCCTTCCTCGGTTCAACGACGCGCCTTGTTCTCAAGCTCGACATCGGCCACATCGTGCTGGTCGATCTTCCAAGTACGGTGGCGCGTGAGTTCGCAGCCGGCGATGAGGTGCTCGCCACGGCGACCACCAACGAGGTCGTGATACAGCACCAAGAGCGAGTGGTCGCTGCACATGACTGATACTCGCGAGTCTCGTCTGCAACGAAGCAACCGCAGCACCGGTCGTATGCGCTCGATCGAACGGGGAGCCGGCGAACCGATCTCCGTCGATGCAGCCTGGCGCTCGTTAGCAGCGCTGATTCACGCCTCCGATCTGCATATTTGCGATGCGCAGAGTCCATCTCGGCTCACCTACCTCGACCGCTTCGGTGACCCCGACATGGCAACTGCGGATGAAGTTGGTTACGTTGGCGTCTACCGCGCAAACGAGATGCTCACCGTGCAAGTGCTGGCCGCCATGGTCGATGCCACGAACGCGATCAGCACCGGCCCTTCTGGCGCGCCGATCGAAGCGGTTGTTCTTACCGGTGACACCGTCGATAACGCACAGCGCAATGAAATCGATTGGTACCGCACCGTCCTGGACGGGGGCTGCGTGCGTCCTTCCAGTGGTGATCCTGATACATGGGAAGGCGTCGGTGGGCCCAGCGACTCCGATGAGCGCTACTGGCATCCCGAGGGCGGAGCGGAAGACCGGCCCAGACGTCTACACGGGTTCCCAACGATCCCCGGGTTCTTCACTGCGGTGCAGCGCACCATCGACTCCCCCGGCCTTCGCCACCAGTGGTTTTCCATCCACGGCAACCATGACGCACTACTGCAGGGCGTGACCCCACCCGACGCAGTCGTTGACGCGATGACCACCGGCGACCGCATGATCACCGCGCTGCCGGACGATGCGGATCCAGCACGTCTCATCCTCGATTTTGCGCCTATCGGGCCGGCGAGATTTCCGCATGTGAACGACGCGCCAAGCATCGTTGTCACGCCAGATCCTCAGCGCGCATTTATTCGACCCGGCGATTACGCGGCCGCACATCTGCAATGCGGTCACGATCACGGCTTCACTCCAGAGAACGTGCGCGATCAGACGGCGTATTGGACGCGCAATCTCAACGACAACGTCCTGCTGATTGCCCTCGACACCGTCAACCGACACGGCGGCTGGCATGGCTGCGTCGACCGGACACAACTCGCCTGGTTGCGGAGTGTGCTGGAGCAAACAGAACGCTACGTCATCGTGATGTCGCACCACCCGGTCGAAACCCTGGTTAACGGTCACGCAGTCGGCGAGCCTGAGCCCGCGTTGGCTGCCGAAGTCGTCGCGTTGCTGCTGGAGTTCCCGAAGGTAGTCCTGTGGCTTGCAGGACACACGCACCGCCATCAGATCAGTTACGTCGGCGACAACGCCGAGCGCGGATTCTGGCACGTGAGAACGTCTTCGCTGATCGACTGGCCACAGCAGTCACGTGTTGTCGAGTTGCTCGATACAGGCGATCAACTCGCCATCGCCACCTACGTGTTCGACCACCACGGAATCCGCAACCCAGACGTCACGGATCTCTCGGAGAACCACACCTTGGCCGGGCTCTCACGCTGGCTCGCCGCCAACAACTGGCAGCGCCAAGAAGGCGAACACATCCTTGACGCGCTCGAAGGTCAACGTACGGATCGAAATACCGTACTCTTCCTCAGCCGACGAGACCCCGCGCCGCGAGATTAGACAAGCTTGGCGATAGCCGCGTTGAGTAGCGTGAGTGCGCCGATGGCGTAGAACGTGCGCGAATCCAAAGCAAGTTTGTGACGGCCACGGAACATGATGATGAACATCGCCACAAGCACGAGCAGCTTCACGCCCACCTTCGCGTGGTTCACGGTGTCACCATCAGCGGCCACCACAAACACCAACGCAAAGCCCGTCACCAGTTGCAGACCAACGCCGTGCAGCATGCCCGGCGCTACACGTTTGGCCGCGGAGCCGAGTTGCGCCATGAATGCACCCAGCAGGCTGGCGAAGCCGATCAAGTGCAGCAGGTCAAGGACAAGACGAAATGTATGCACGGATGTTCCCTTGTTGGTCGATGCGGTCGAGAACATTCCACCATGCCACTGGGTGAATTGCACAACGCTTCGCGCCGGTTGGACCGCCAGCTCAGGGCTCCAGCGCTACGTCCAGCGTGACTGCGCCCACTACGCGAGTGCGGTGCTCCGGCGCAACCAACCACGCGCTCTGGCGGCCCATCACGGAGAACTCCCACGCTGCTGCAGCGGATGGGGCTCCCACCAGGGCCGTGTCCTCGTCAATGCCGAGCACCCTTGTCTCTCCCGCCAGGAGCGCGTGTGCAGCAAAATCGGGCACCCACTTGGACATGCGATCGAAATGCGGGAGCACTCGGATTCCCGGCACCAGCCCGAGACCTAGAGTGCCGTCGCGCCGCGGATGACGGAAGTTCGGCACGTAGCCGGCCAAAGCCATAGCGCCCGCGCTACAGCCGGCGAGAGATGCACCTGCGCGCCATACCTCGGTGATCGCGCGCCACACTGCGGTACCGCTGAGCGTCTCAGCGAGGAAAGTTGGATTTCCACCGGACAGATAGACCAAGCCGGCGCCAGCAATCCGCTCGGCCCATTCGGGGTTGTCAGCGTCCTGGCGATCCCGCACATCAATGACGACTTGTTCAACGCCAAGCCGTGCTGCGGCGCTTGCACCCAAGTCATGCCAGCGCCGCAAGGACTCTGGCCCTTCGGGAGCGGCTGCCGTAGCCAACTGCACATACTTCGGTGGCTGCCCTGCCAGCAACAGCGCTTCCACGTCGTGCATCACTGGCAAATACTCTCCGCTGCCAATCAGCGCAATCCGTCCGGGCGTCGTCATGAGGTGAGCGCTATTCCCACTCGATAGTGCCCGGCGGTTTGCTCGTGATATCGAGCACCACTCGGTTGACCTCGCGCACTTCGTTGGTAATGCGGGTCGAAATCCGCGCAAGTACGTCGTAGGGCAGGCGAGACCAGTCAGCCGTCATAGCGTCTTCACTCGAGACAGGTCGCAGCACGATGGGGTGCCCGTAAGTGCGGCCATCGCCCTGGACGCCAACCGAGCGCACATCGGCGAGTAGCACGACCGGGAACTGCCAGATAGAGCGGTCAAGACCCGCAGCGGTCGTCTCTTCGCGCACGATCGCATCCGCGGCGCGCAGGATGCGCAATCGCTCCGCGTCGACAGCACCGACGATGCGAATAGCGAGACCAGGGCCAGGGAAGGGATGGCGCCAGATCATCGCTGGAGGCAGGCCCAACTCGAGTCCAACGGCACGAACTTCATCTTTGAACAGCGTTCGAAGCGGCTCCACCAAAGCAAACTTCATATCGTCGGGCAACCCGCCAACATTGTGGTGCGACTTGATGACCGCCGTTCCAGAACCGTGGCCGGATTCAACGACATCCGGGTACAGCGTGCCTTGCACGAGGAAGCGCACATCGCCGCTAGCGACCGCCTGTCGTTGTGCATCTTCAAAAACACGGATGAAGAGACGGCCGATGGTCTTGCGCTTGGTCTCCGGATCACTGACGCCGGCGAGTTCTGCAAGGAACCGATCGGCGACGTCAACAACGATGAGGCGAATGCCCGTTGCGGCGACATAGTCGCGCTCGACCTGCTCGCGCTCCCCCGCCCGCAGTAGACCATGGTCGACGAAAACGCAGGTGAGCTTGTCGCCGACGGCTTTGTGTACCAGCGCCGCGGCTACCGCGGAATCCACGCCACCAGAAAGTCCACAGATGACTTCAGCATCCCCGACCTGCGCTCGAATCGCCGCCACCTGGTCATCAACGACGCTCGTCATCGTCCAGTCGCGCGAACAGCCTGCGATATTCCAAAGGAAGTGCTCGAGGACACGCTGACCATGCTCGCTGTGCAGAACCTCGGGGTGGAATTGCACGCCTGCGAAGCTTCGGGAGATATTCTCAAACGCAGCAACCGGTGCGCCTTCGGTGACGGCAGATACGGTGAAGCCGGCCGGCGCCGCGGCAACGCTGTCTCCGTGTGACATCCACACGGAAAGCGAGGATGGCAGTGCATCGAAGAGTGTGCCTGCGCTCGTGACGGTGAGTTCTGTGCGACCGAACTCGGAAAGCCCAGTGCGTGCGACGGTTCCGCCGAGCGCCTGCGCCATGGCTTGGAACCCGTAGCAGATACCGAAGACGGGAATACCCAGGTCGAAAATTCCGGCGTCAACCTGCGGTGCGCCGGGCTCGTAGACCGAGGCAGGTCCGCCGGACAAAATGATCGCCTTGGGTTGACGCGCAGCAACCTCAGATGCCGACAGGCTGAACGGAACGATTTCCGAGTACACCTGCGCCTCGCGGACGCGACGTGCAATGAGTTGCGCGTATTGGGCCCCAAAATCGACGACCAGAACCAGTTCGTGCTGCGACAAGGGGTTTCCTCTCGGGGAGCGTGAGGGAATTGTACGTGAGCCGAAGTCGCGCGCTGGAGCGCCCGCCCGAACCGCTCCGGAAAGCGAACGACCCCGCACCACAAGGGTGCGGGGTCGTTCAAGACAGCCTTTACAAACCGAGCAACTCCTTGATCGGGTGAATCGCGAAGTACACGACGAAGAGAGCGGCCACAACCCACATAAGTGGCTTGACTTCCTTCGACTTGCCACTCGCGGCCTTGATGACAACGTAGGACACGAAGCCGGCGCCGATGCCATTGGTGATCGAGTAGGTGAACGGCATGAGGGCGATCGTGAGGAACGCGGGAATGCCGATCTCGAAGTCCGCGAAATCGATGTTCTTGATCTGCAGCATCATGAGGAAACCAACCACGACGAGTGCCGGAGTGGCAGCTTCGTAAGGCACGACGCCAACGACCGGCGCAAGGAAGGTCGCAAGCAAGAACAGCACACCCGTCACAACCGAGGCCAGACCGGTGCGAGCACCTTCGCCAATGCCCGAGGCCGACTCGATATAGGAAGTGTTGCTGGAGGTCGACGCCACGCCACCTGCGATGGCAGCGACGGAGTCGACGATCAAGATGCGTTGGAGTGCCGGGGGCTCACCCTGCTCGTCGAGCAGTTCAGCTTCAGCACCAAGACCAACAACCGTGCCCATGGTGTCGAAGAAGTCTGAAAGCATGAGCGAGAAGATCGCGAGGAGTGCAGCGATGGTTCCGACCGCACTGAAAGCACCGAAGATGTCGAACTTGCCGATGAGACCGAAGTCCGGAGTCTGCGCGAGCGCGTCGGGGAGCTTCGGAACGTTGAGGCCCCAGCCGACCGGGTTGACGCCGTCAGCAGTGAACTTCGGTCCAATGTTCTTGATGGACTCGACAATGATGGCAAGCACGGTGGTGCTGATGATGCCAATGAGGATGCCGCCCTTGACCTTCTTGGCCACGAGCACTGCGGTAAGCAGGAGCCCGACCACGAACACGAAGATCGGCCAGCCGGCGAGTTCACCGTTCACGCCGAAGGCAACCGGCGTGGCGGAACCCGGGCGCACAACACCGGCATCTGCGAAACCGATGATGGTGATGAAGAGGCCGATACCGACTCCAATGGCGGACTTCAACCCGCTCGGCACTGCACGGAAGACCGCGGTGCGGAATCCGGTGAGCACGAGTGCAAGGATGAGGATGCCTTCAAGCACTACGAGGCCCATTGCTGCGGCCCACGTCATTTGCGAGGCAAGCCCGTAGGCCACGTAGCCATTGAGGCCGAGGCCAGCGGCGAGCGCGACCGGGAAGTTGCCGACGACACCCATCAGGATGGTCAACAGGCCGGCGACCAGCGCCGTTGCCGCAACGATCTGCGGGAAACTCAACTGTGCGCCGGTGACGTCCTTGGCGCCGCTGAGAATGATCGGGTTCAACACGACGATGTATGCCATCGTGAAGAACGTCACCAGGCCGCCTCGAAGCTCACGCGAGACGGTAGAGCCGCGCTCGGTGATCTTGAAGAAGCTGTCGAGGGACGAAGTGTTCGCCATACCCAAACTCCAAAGGTTGTTGGTAGCGGTGACCACGGCCTGCATGCGTGGCCACGGGGAAGGCACGCGGCACGAACGTTACAACAGGAAGCTGTTACCAAAAGGTAATCTCGCGGTATGGCGAACCCAAGATTGCGACGACTCGACCTCGACGGCGTGCAGGCAGGCGTCACGGGAACGGTGATTTGGGCGCTACTCGCCCTGCTCAGCCTCGTGTTCGGCGGTTTCCTTGCTGAGCACAACATCCTCTGGTGGCGCGACGTTGCCTTCGCCGGCGTCGTCGTGGGTCTGCTCGGAGTCCGGCATGTCGTCCGCCGTCGGAAGCGCGCCAAGCACTGAGGCTTCATCGACGATGGGATCTTCGTCGCGATCGATGGTCACCGGAATAAACGTGGTTTCGTCAATCACCATGTCGGTGACGGGAATGGGCGAAGGATCGATACGAACATCGGAATGCGCTCCGCAGCCGTGATCCATGGCCACGATATGACCATCGGAGGGCGACATATCGTGCGCGCAAACGCCGAACGCCTGGCCAAGCAATCCGCCGATGGGCAGCAGCCACGCACACGTTGAACACGGATAGTCGGCCAATCTCGCCACTTGCGAATCGGGTCCGTCATCGCCCTCCCGCCAGCGTTCAGCAGCGTCTGCCAAGCCTTCAGCCGACAGCACGCGCGCGCGGCCCAGTCCAATGGCCCATTGCGCCGGCACCAATTGCTCAACGTCCTCAATTGCGTGCTCCGCCGTATAGCCCGCAGTAAGGCGTATGTCGGTTGGATCCGTCGCAACGACATCTCCGGCACCAAGATCGCCGGGACGCAGGCGCTCTGACCAGGGCTTCCAGACCGGGGCGGACAGCGCGCCTTCGCCCGGTTCCATCCACACTTCGTTGACCGTCACGTGGGTGCCATTGGCTACCATCGCCACTGACCAGTGCCAGCCCGGGTATCCCGGATGAAGCGACGAGTAGCGCACGACGGTCACATCACCGGTCGTGTCTTCGCTGAGGAAATCACCCACATGTGCGGGAAAATCGTTGACTTCTCTGATGGCGGCAAGCGCTAACTCACGCATTGTCGACCGTCTCGGCGTCGGTCAATGTGAACACCCAGACACCGGTTCTGCCATTGGTCTCTGCTTGCGAAACGATTTGCAACTGCAGTCCTTGGGCAGGGAACGACCCACGGGCGCCTTCGGGGAAGGTCATCCGCCAATAGCGCTTGTGAATGATCTGCGGATCAAGCGGCTGCGCCTGTCCATCCACAATGATGGCCGCCTGCCAACCGGCTTCGGCAATTTCACTGTCGACGCTGATGCCCAACGTGCGTCCGGGGGTAACGGCGAGCGAGCTCGTGGCGCTTGGAGCCGGAGCCCTAGTGCAACCAACCGCCCAACAGGCGGCATCCGAGTGAACCGAATTCGCACCAGATACCACCGTCACGGATGGAGCCGGCTTGGTGCAAGCGGTGAGGGACATAAGCGCAGTAGCGAGAACGGCCACTGCCTTGATCGACGTACGCATAAGACTCACAAACCTGGGGCCGCGGGGTCGCGGCGAACGCTCTGGGCGAATACCGACAGTCTAGTCGCGGGGATCCGCGGGCCGATTCGCGGCCGTGAAGTCGCGACTCCGCTTCCGACGGTCACCTGCCGCCGCAACAAACGCAGAAAAGATGGAGCTTGCGCCTGCACCGAGCCACAGGATCATCGCCCAAAACCAGCCGGGCGGTCGTTGCGAAAGCACAATCCCGGAGAGCATCACCGCTTGGGCAGCAAAGCCGAGCCCCATCATGGCGGCGCCGACGATGAGTCGAATTCGGTACTGCTCCATAGGCACAAGAGCCTAGCCAATCGGTACCATGGAAGCCTGATCCGCGACACTGGGTGGCGGATGGAACGAGCGAGGGTGCACCGTGCCTACGGGAAAAGTTAAGTGGTACGCCAGCGAAAAGGGCTTCGGGTTCATTGAGACCGACGAAGGTGAGGACGTTTACGTCCCCTCATCTGCGTTGCCGGCCGGCGTCACCACATTGAAGAACGGTGCCCGCGTTGAGTTCGGCGTGGCCGAGGGAAAGCGCGGAAAGCAGGCACTCGCGATCAAGTTGCTTGAACCACGGGCTTCCGTGGTGAAGGGCACTCGCAAGTCCGCCGACTCGATGGCGGTGCTCATTGAGGACGTCATCAAACTGCTCGACGGTGTCTCCAACGACCTTCGCCGCGGCCGCTACCCCAACGACTCCCACGCATCCAAGGTGGCTGCAGTCCTGCGCGCAATCGCCGACGACATCGACGTCTAGCGCAAGCCGTGTAGGGCCGCCCCGTTCTCCTCGGAGAACGGGGCGGCCCTTTCGCTGCACTCGACGTTGATCTTGTCAGGGTTGCCGGGAGAGCCAAGCGGCGAGCCAAGGGCGGAATTCAGACAGGCTTTCGGCGATGACGTCGGGGTCATGCTCAAGCAATTCGATACGGGTCATCGGACCGGTCGTCACAATGAAGGACAAGGCGTTCGCCGCTCGGGCCGCACGGATATCGCCCTCATGATCACCGACGTAGATGACCGCTCGTTCCGCCAGCAGAGCCTTGCCCTTAGCCTCGGCAAACACGTAGCCGTATGTGACATCGACAGGAAGCTGGACGACTTCGATAACTCGATCGACGAAGTCCTTCTTCTTGGCACTGACAACGACAACTCGACCGCCTGCCTCATGGATGGCATCGATGGCATCACGTGCACCGGGTAGCAACTTCGACTGCGGAATGCCATAGCGTCCGTAATAGTCGCGGTACTCGTCAAGCAATTGCTCGTAGGACTCGTCCGGAAGCCACAAGGGGAACACCATGTCGAGCGGCAGTCCGATGGTGGCCAACACGTCTGCCCGTGCGACCACCACGCCATGGTCGGCGAAGACCTTCTGCAGTGCATCGGCAATCCCGTCGGCGGAATCGACCAGCGTCATGTCCAGATCGAAGCCAACGACGAAGTTCATTCGTCGATCGTAGGCGACGATGCACCCATCACCCTCGCCTCAGCACGCAGGCGATTGCGTGGAATCGGCCAGTGCTGCGACTCCACTAGTCGAGTGACACATCGGCGTGCGTAATATGCGTGATCGGTCCGGCAGCAGTCTTCCCGTTGACTGTGCGACTCACCGCCGCAATATCGAGGTAATCACCCGAAGACCATGCGTTCTTCGGCAGGACCAGTCGATATGGAGCGGCATCGTCGGAACCCAGCGCCTGCCAAGCGCAAGTGCTACAAGTACGTCCAATGAACGTCACCGTCAGCAGCCCCGTTCCTGGCGGGGGGGTCGCCGTTAGCAGGGCATCCAGCACAACGAAACTGGGCGCCGCTGTGACCTCCAGCGCCGGCGCGGTCGCTACTGATGGCAGAAGCCCGGCAGCACGAAGCACCAAGGTGGTTGCAGCCGGAATCGTGATCGTCAATGCACCATTGGCCTTGGTCTTGACAGTTGCTTTGCCCAACACGCCTGCGAAGTTGGTGTTCGGAGAAGACGTGGCAACGGTGACCTTGGCCGCTTTGGCGCCAGAATTCGACAACACCACGAATTCACGTCGCTCAACAGCGTCAACGCGTGACCATGAGGCCACTGAGCCCGTGCCGGAGCGCAGGATGAGTGCGCCGGTGCGGAGTGCGGCGTACTTGCGCCGTAATCCGTTCAGCGCGGTGATGTACGTGGCAATGGGATTCTTCAAGGCAGCAGCCGTGAGCGACGAACCCTTTGCGATGGGCTTCGCACCGACTCGCGGCTCATCACCCCACTGTGACACTTTGGTGGGGAACATGTCTTGCCGCGCAGCCTTGTCGCCACCGGAACCCACCATGCCGACCTCGTCGCCGTAGTAGACAACCGGGGCACCGCGAAGCAGGAACAGTGCCGAGGTGGCGAGGCGTACCCGGGCCGTGGTTGCATCAGAGCCCAGCATGAACGCAATTCGACCCATGTCGTGATTGCCGCCGAAGGTAGCCAGCGAATACGCATTGCTCACGATGCCGGAGCCGTTGTTGCCGGTGTTGTAGTAGTCGTCATAGCCGAGCGTTTTGAACAGACCCTTCGCTGAGCCTCCTCGTGCAAAGTCGATGACCGACTTCTGCAACGGGAAGTCGAGAACTGACGGGAGCGCGCGGTTGCGTACGTAACTGGAAACCGTCAGCGCGCTGCCATCGAACACCTCGCCGAACATGTTGAAATCGGTCTTTCCTGCAGCCTGGGCATACGCCAAGACTTTTGGAACCCACTGAGCAAAGAAAGCGTCATCAACATGCTTCGCCGTATCAATACGGAAGCCGTCGATGCCGTACTTGGCGATCCACTCTCCATAGGCCTTTGCGAATCCGTCGACGACGACCGCATTCTCCGTCTTGATGTCATCAAGGCCGAAGAAGTCACCATTCTTAAACTGCGCCGGATCATTCCAGTCTCCGACGTCGCCCTGATTGTGATAATTCGCGAGATCATTCAGGAACGCAGGTGCCTTTGCTGCACCGTAGCCGGACGGGATGTACGCCTCTTTGGGCGTCGCCGAGAACTTCGTGCTGTCACCGTATGAGATCAGATCAGCCGTGTGGTTCACGACAATGTCGAGATACACCTTGAGTCCGAGGGACTTGGCCTTGCTCATGAATGCGATGAAGTCCGCCTCTGTCCCGAGGTGCGGATCGATGGTCGTGAAGTCCATGATCCAGTACCCGTGGTAGGCGGCCGAGCTACCTTGTGTGGCGCGCTGCACAAACGGCGGAGTAATCCACAAAGCGGTAAAGCCAAGCTTCTTGACGCGATCTAGGTTCGCTGCCATGCCCTTGAAGTCACCACCGTGGAACGAGCCGACATCAGCGGGATTGAAGCCGCCGGTGGCCAAACCGCCGGCCAGCCCCTCTGCACCAGCGTCATTTGACAGATCGCCGTTCGCGTATCGATCCGTCATCACAAAGTAGAAACTGTCACCAGCCAGGGCAGCTCGGGGCATGCTTGTGCCGAGCGCCGCTGCTACTCCTTCAGGCACGGCGTCGGTCGCCGCACTGGCAACGCCGATCGAAGAAAGAGCAAGCGCAGCAACGACTGCCACAGTGAGTGAGCGCTTCACGAGATCCTCCAAATACCGCCACCCGCAGCCGGTGCGGTAACGATGAGTTGATGTGCTTCTAAGACAGCAGTGAAGCCGAAAAGCGGCTCAATAGCGTTGACTTCGAATCCCTGCAGAGGAATCGAAATATCACCCATGGGATTGCGGGCTACGACGACCAATACGCGTTGCGTTGCAGTTTCGCGCAGGTACGCGATCACGTCATCCGCCACATGCACCCACCGCATGCCCCCGTCGATGAGCCCAGGCATCCGCGAGCGCAGGTCTGCGAGTGAGCGATAGTCGTCGAGGAAATCGTGATCCCAGTCGGCTACCTCGGACCACGGGTGGGTGGTTCGCGAATCCTCGCCCCAACTTCCGCGTGCGCCGAGTTCATCCCCGGAGAAGATCATGGGCACACCAGGCATGGTCATCAACATGATCGCGGCAGCAATGTGCCGGCTTCTTGATCCGCACACCGTGCGAATTCGCGCGGTGTCGTGTGATGACAAGATCGTCCAACTGGCGATCAGTGAACGCCATGGCACGCCGCCGCCTACTGCTCGCATCCCCGCAACCATTTGGGCGCCACTAAACTGCGGAATCTCCACAGGAATCCCCAGCCAGTTTTCGCCGGGGAACGCATCTGCGCGCAGCCAGGCCCACACCGGCCGCACGAAGGCGGCGTAGTTCATGGTCCCCTGCCAGCCATCGCCCGGCAAGTCGACGCCAGCATCATGGAAGGCTTCGGCGACCAGCACTTTGTCCGCGCCGCACTCCATCACTGCACTGCGAGCAAGGCGAGCCACTTCGTGGTTGAGATCTACGTCGGCTTGGCGACCCGTCATATGCGCGACGTCAATCCGCCAACCGTCAAGGTTGTAGGGAGCCCGCAGCCACTTTTGCAAAACGCTCTGCTCGCCCTCGAACAGGCGCCGACGGAGTTCTGGCGATCGATAGTTGAACTTGGGCAGTGTGCGAACGCCGCACCAGCATTCGTAGCCGTGTGGCAATGCAGCATCAAAACTGTAGAAGTCGCGCGTGCTCGGGTCGCCCGCCTGAGCGCTGAGGAACCATTCATGCCGATCGCCGGAATGGTTGAGCGTGAGATCACCGAGCACCCTGAGACCCCGGGCATGGGCCGCCTCGACGAACGCTATGAGCGCTTCGTCGCCGCCCAGCAGCGGATCCACGTGGTCGAAGGTTGATGCGTCATAGCGGTGCACCGAGCCTGCAGGAAAGAAGGGGGTGAAGTAGACGAGGCCGATGCCGAGTTCAACCAAATAGTCGAGTTGCTCGATCGCACCCCAAAAGTCGCCCCCGAAATACTCATGGGACGTGTTGGGGCTCCGACCTTCAGGGAGCTCGTTCCAGTCGCGCGGTACCACCCAATCGGGCAGCTCATACGTCCGGCCCGAAGCGGCAAACCGGTCGGGGAAGATTTGATAGACCACTGCACTTTGCGCCCACTTCGGGGCGGCCGGAAACGCAGCAATGGCAAAGTCAGCGGCATCAGCAACGTCGTGGTCGAACCACCCTGCCGCGTTGATCCACGCATAACCAACATCACCGCCGGCGAGCAGCCAGCGGTAGTGCGTCAACGGGTTCCGGATGAGGAGATCAGCAATCCACCACTGCTCACTGGCATCCGACTGATCTCGACGAGCGAGAACGTTGCGCGGCTCTCCGTCGACTAAGGAACGAAGTACGACCTGTTCCGGGTGCAGTTCCGTAGGAACACGCAACCGCAGCCTGACGGTGTCGCCAAGCTGCGGTGCGATGTCGCTTACGTAGACCCCCGAACCGTCGTGGTGTACACGGTCGAGGGGCAGGGTCATCCCTTCACCGATCCGGCGGTGAGACCACTGACGATGTACTTCTGTAGGGACATGAAGATAATGACGACGGGGATGGCAGCGAGTACTGAGCCTGCTGCGAAGGGACCCCAGCGTTGGTCGAAGCCGTTGCCGGAGACGAAGCCGTAGAGGCCGACGGCGAGTGTCTGGTTCTTCGGATCTGCGCCGAGCAACATGGATGCCAAGACGAAGTCGTTCATGGTGCCGATGAAGGCGAGCATGAAGGTCACGGCTAACGCTGGAAGTGCGAGCGGCAAGATGACGCGGAAGAAGATCTGCGAGTGGGTTGCGCCGTCGATCATGGCTGATTCGTCGAGTTCTTTGGGGATGGTGTCAAAGAAGCCTTTGATGAGCCATGCGTTGATGCCGAGCGCGCCGCCGGAATAGACGAGTACCAGTGACCACACGGTGCCGATACCGACTGCTGGTGCGTAGTCGGTGATGGCGGACATGATGTAGTAGATGGCGCTAAGTGCCAGGAAGGAGGGGAACACCTGGATCATGAGCAGTGACATCAGTGTGGCCCTGCGACCTTTGAACCTCAGACGACTGAAGGCGTAGGCACCGAATGCGCCGACCAGCACGTTCAGCCCAGAGGAGAAGAAGGACACCTTGAGTGTGTTGACCGCCCAATCGCCGTAACGCACGTAGGTGCTGTCGAACAGGGTGCTGAAGTTCTTCAGGCTCCACTCCGGGGGTACCAACGATTTAATGATGTCGTTGGTGCCGCTGAGCGCGGACACCATGATGAACCACACCGGCAGCAACACGGTGAGGATGAGTGCCCAAATGAGGGCGTGCCGGCCGATAACTTTCAATCTTGAATCGCGGACGGCTGAGCCGGCAGCGGTGTGCTCCAACAGATGCGCTTGCGCTTGGTCGACGCCACTCATGCCATGTTCTCCAATGCCTTCGAACGACGGAACGACCAGAACGCCAGGGTGCCGACGATGAAGAAGATCAAAATCGACACTGCGGCTGCGAGACCGTAGTTGTTGCCCTTCCCAACACCCATGGCCAGCTTGTAGGTGTAGCTGATGAGGATGTCGGTGGCGCCTGCTGTTGAGTTGCTGTTTTGTAGCGAAGGCCCACCCTCGGTGAGGAGGTAGATCTGGTTGAAGTTGTTGAAGTTGTACGAGAACGACCCCACCAGCAACGGACCAACCGCGACCAGCAGCAACGGCATGGTGACGTGTCGGAAGATTTGCGGACGGTTCGCACCATCCACCGAGGCTGCTTCCTTCAACTCTGCTGGGATGGCCTGCAGGGCGCCGGTGGCGACGAGGAACATGTAGGGGAAGCCCAGCCACGTGTTGACCAACAGGATCGACACCTTCGCCCAGTTGGGGTCGGTCAGCCACGGAATGGTGAGACCGGTCAAACTGTTAATGGCACCCCACTCATCATTGAGCAATCCACGCCACACCAGAATGGAAAGGAAACCCGGAATGGCGTACGGGATGATCAACAGTGCACGGTAAATCCTGCGGAAACGCATGCGGGGCACGTTAAAGAGCAACGCCACCATAAGTCCCACGAAGAACGTGAGGAACACTGATGAGAACGCATACACGATGGTCCACACAAACACGCGGCCCATGGCTTCGCTGTAGCGGGGATTGGTGAAGATGTCGGTGAAGTTCGACAGCCCAATCTGGACCATCCAACCCTTTTCCAACCGCGTCGTTTCCTGCGTCTCACAATCGACGCCGATGAAACTGCCGCGGCCATCATCTTTGAACACATTGCCGCACATGGTGTCGAGCATGTTGCCGTTACTGGCCTGATAGACGAAACGCTGCGAACGCTCATACGCGGTCTGGCTGGTGTCAGCAAACACGAAACGCTCGTCCGGCAGCGGAACCTGGAACGCCTTGCCATTCGAAATCCACGTATCGGCCGCATCCGCGCTCAACGCTGTATAACCGGCCGGAGCAATCGGTTCGTACGCGCCGTTCTCATTGAGTTTGAAGGGAGCCGGTGCAGGAGTCAGACCCTCGGCGGTGCCAATGAAGGAGCCCTTATCATCAGCTGTGACCGCATCGAAACGCTCCAGCAGATAGACACGCTTACCACTCGCATCATCAGCGATGGTCAAAGAAAACGAGTCATAATCAATGTAACCGTCACGCTGAATCGCCTCAATCGCCTGGTCGTGACTCATCACGTGACCAGTGGAGTAATTCGTGAACGCGATATACACCGAATAGATGATCGGGAGGACGCCGAACGCAGCCATCGCGATCGTGCCCGGAAGCAAATACTTCAACGGGATAGCCCGCTCCGTCAGATACAACACCGTGATGCCCACAGCAGCTGCCACCACCGCAACCGCCGGCAACACGTTGTGGCTCACCACCAGCAGGAACGCTGCATACAGTGCCAGCGCATCAATCAATCCCAAGATCGCGTACTTGACGGCCAGTCCCAACACGGACGTCCTGGGCTTGTAGTAGCGAGTCACGTCTTCATCTTCACGCGCATCAGGCTGATTCACGGGCAAGGCTTTCTGATCGAAGCAACAAAGTGTGCGAAAAACGCAAGTCCGCAGTCATTGGTGGGCGCCACAAAATGTGACGCCCACCAACTCCTGCATAGAGCCTCGGACTAGCCGATCAACTCACGAATGTTGCTGGCAGCCTGCAAGAAAGCAGTCTTCGCCTTCGTGGGATCCGTCTTCTTCAACGACTTCGCCCAAGCAGCCTGCATGGAATCCCACACCGAACCCATTTCCGGGATATTCGGCATCGGAATTGCCAAAGGAGCCGTCAGACCGAAGCCTGCGAGCACTGCATCAGGGTTCTTCGCCTTGAGGTTGGCCGGGTTGGCCTGAACGGTCTTGGCGTAGGTGTTCTGCGCCTTAACAGTGCTCAGGACGGTGGTCACAAGCGTCTTGGCCTGTGCAGACACGCCGTGGCCTGCCGCGAACTTGGTAACCATGAGGCCCTTGAGACCGGAGAACGGAACTGCCTTGATACCAGGCACAACTGCCGGGAAAGTGCAGAACTTGGTCTTAATGCCGTTCTTGGACTCGATGTCCTTGACCGCGCCAGTGTTCCACGGGCCGGTGATCCACGCTGCAGCCTTGCCGGTGCCGTACAGACCGGTGAGACCGTCGTAGTTGCCGAGGTAGTTCTGGAACAAGCCCGAGGCCTGCCATCCGTCAACAATTGCCGAATTCTTCAGCAGCGCCTGGGTGTCAAGGCCGATGTTGCCGGCGTCAAGACTGCCATTGGCCTTCTTACCGAAGACGTAGCCACCGAGGCCCGAAAGCATCGGGTACATGTGGTACGAGTCATTGCCGACCTGGATCGGGGTGGTCAGACCCGCAACCGTGTTGGCCTTTGCCAAGAATGCGTCCAGCGTTGGGAAGCACTTGTCGCCAACCATGGCGCTGTTCTGCAGGAATGCGATCGACTCAACCGACAGCGGCAGGCCGTAAAGGGCACCGTTGTAGGACCAAGCGCCAACGCTGTTGGCGGAGAACTGCTTCTTCACCGGGGCAGGCAGGCTGAGCTTGATGATCGAACCGTTCGACGAAAGCTCGCCGACCCAGTCGTGGGTGCCGACGATAACGTCCGGCGCATCCTTGGCGGCGATGGTCTTCAGATCCTCGCGGATCTTGCCTTCGTCATGGACCACGACCTTGACGGTGATGGCCTTGTAGCCCTTGAGGGCGGCAATGACGCCGGGGGCCTTATCTGCGCCAGCCCAGACGATGACCGTCTTGGTTGCTGCGCCGGCCGTGGGCGCAAGCATGGCCGAGGCGCCGAGCGCAATCGCGGATGCGATCGCTGCGACGCGAGCCTTTCGAATTGTCATGGAATTCCTCCGCGTTTCGAGCACTACTGATCCGAAGTGCCTCGAGAAGATTGTGGGGGTCAAAGAGGCGCATGACAATGCAGATTGAAAGCCGTTACACGTCCGTAGTGAATTGCTCAGCCGTTTCGTGCCATCCAAGCGTCAAGGGCGATAGATCCCCCTTGACCGTTATTCGACCGTAGTGAATTGCTCATAGTTGCACTGGCCCCAAAAGTCGAAGGACGGCCCCTTTCGGGACCGTCCTTCTCGTTGATTCTTGGCGGAGCCTAGAAATCCATACCTTCGCCGCCACCGGCCGGCATAGCCGACTTCGGTTCCGGCTTGTCGGCAATGACTGCCTCGGTGGTAAGGAACAGCGCAGCAATCGATGCCGCGTTCTGCAGAGCGGAACGCGTGACCTTGGCAGGATCGATGATGCCTGCCGCGATGAGGTCGACGTACTCGCCCGTGGCTGCATTCAGACCGTGGCCAACGGGAAGGTTGCGAACCTTCTCGACGACGACTCCACCTTCGAGACCGGCGTTGATCGCGATCTGCTTGAGCGGTGCCTCGATACCAACGCGAACGATGTTCACGCCAGTGGCTTCGTCACCCGTCAGGTTCAACGTGGCAAGCGCCTTGTCAGCGGCCTGGATGATGGCAACGCCACCGCCGGCAACGATGCCCTCTTCGACTGCAGCCTTCGCGTTGCGCACTGCATCTTCGATGCGGTGCTTGCGCTCCTTGAGTTCAACCTCAGTCGCTGCGCCGGCCTTGATGACGGCAACGCCACCTGCCAACTTGGCGAGGCGCTCCTGCAGCTTCTCGCGGTCGTAGTCGCTATCGGATTTCTCAATCTCGGCGCGGATCTGGTTGACGCGGCCAGCAATCTGGTCGGCGTCTCCAGCACCCTCGACGATAGTCGTCTCATCCTTGGTGACGACGATCTTGCGAGCGCGGCCGAGCAGGCTGATGTCTGCCGTGTCGAGCTTGAGGCCAACTTCTTCGCTGATGACCTGACCACCGGTGAGGATGGCAATGTCTTGCAGCATGGCCTTGCGGCGGTCACCGAAGCCCGGAGCCTTGACGGCCAGCGAGCGGAAGGTGCCCTTGATCTTGTTTACGACGAGGGTCGCGAGGGCTTCGCCATCGACGTCCTCGGCAATGATCAGGAGCGGTGCACCCGACTGCATGACCTTCTCAAGCACCGGCACGAGATCCTTGACCGACGAGATCTTGCTGTTGACGATCAGGACATACGCATCCTCGAGCACGGCTTCCATGCGCTCGGGGTCGGTGACGAAGTAGTGGCTGATGTAGCCCTTGTCGAAGCGCATACCCTCGGTGAGCTCAAGCTCAAGACCGAAAGTGTTGCTCTCTTCGACCGTGATGACGCCTTCTTTGCCGACCTTGTCCATAGCCTCGGCGATCATCTCGCCGATCTGGGTGTCAGCAGCGGAGATGGATGCAGTAGCAGCAATCTGCTCCTTGCTGTCGACCTTCTTGGCCGAGGCAAGGAGTTCTGCACTAATCGCGGCAACGGCGGCTTCGATGCCCTTCTTGAGGCTCATCGGGTTCGCACCAGCGGCAACGTTGCGCAGACCTTCACGGACGAGCGCCTGAGCGAGCACCGTTGCGGTGGTCGTGCCGTCACCGGCGACGTCGTCGGTCTTCTTGGCGACTTCCTTGACGAGTTCCGCGCCGATCTTCTCGTACGGATCCTCGAGCTCGATCTCCTTGGCGATGGAAACACCATCGTTGGTAATCGTGGGGGCGCCCCACTTCTTCTCGAGTACGACGTTGCGGCCCTTGGGGCCGAGCGTGACCTTGACCGCGTCGGCGAGAACGTTCATTCCCCGCTCGAGCGCGCGGCGCGCTTCTTCGTCGAAAGCGATGATCTTCGACATATGTGCTTGGTCCTCCAAGACGGTGGTGGGGCTTCACGCGTTGCCCGCGACGGCAGGTCGTAGCGGCACTCATGGAAGTACCGGTCGACCCCTCGTGAAGCCAGGGTCCACTCACGGGCACGAATTAGCGCTCGCAACCCGAGAGTGCTAACGAAAGATTAGCGCTCTCCCCCCGAGAGTGCTAACGGACTCTCGAGTGAGCGCCGAAGGATCTCGCTCACTCGGCCGAGCGAGGGAGGACGTGTCGACCTGTGCAGTGCGGCGACTAATGCAGTCTCCTGCGCCCTTCGACTGGCGATTCCGTCGCCTGTCCTGGCCAAACATGCGCCGGATTGCTCCTTTGGGTTGTGGGGAAACGGGCGCATATTCGGCTGCGGAATCGCTCCATCCGGTCGCCACTCGAACAGCGCCCCGGGCTCACCTGCAAAAGCAAGTGGCGGTCACTCCCGAAGGAGTGGCCGCCACTTGGTGATAGTGCGTCAGCTGGCGAGCGAAACGTTGCCAGCCTGCGGGCCCTTGGGTCCGTCGACGATTTCGAACTCCACGCGCTGATCCTGCTCAAGCACACGGAAGCCGTCCATGACGATGGCCGTGTGGTGAACGAAGACGTCGCGGTCAGTGCCATCAACTGAGAGGAAGCCGTAGCCCTTTTCAGAGTTGAACCACTTCACCGTTCCAGTAACCGGTGTCGACATGCATTTTCCTTACTTTGTGGGCAGCACAGCCATACGGCTGCGCTGGGTCGTACGTCGTGCATTGCCCACTGAAGCAGGAAAAGCGATTTGGACCAATACGAAGCGTACCGGTGAAGTGGTCAAATGCCACAAGATGTGAGGGAAATTGGCTCGCTGAACGGCATATTGAGGGGCAAACCGAACGAATCGACGCCGTCGTCAACTACAGCGAGATGCCAAGACGCTTGGCGGAACGCGCCTTTTGGCGCGCGTCACGCATACGACGGAGTCGCTTGACGAGCATCGGCGAGTGCTCTATTGCAGCCGGCATATCGATGATTGCGTTGAGCACTTGGTAGTAGCGAGTGCCACTCATATCGAAAAGATCGCGAATTGCCTGCTCCTTGGCACCGGGGTACTGCCACCAGGTATGTTCAAATTCAAGGATGCGTGCGTCACGCTCTGAGAGTCCCTCATGGGCGGGCGCGACATTAAATTCGCGTGCAGCTTCCATTCCTGCGCTCCCTAGCCTTCAGTCGCCGCAGCGCGCTGCGGTTTCGTCAGTGACATGCCGACAGTACCGATGAATCACACGCTTGTCATTAGGTATCGAGGGACGTCGACGATGCGCCTTTAGGAGTCCCCGGACAGCAGTATGGGAGGCTAATGTCCGGAGGTCCGATGCGAGGGTCAAACACCATTCGATCGTGGGCGCATCGTCCGCTCATACGTCTGTTCACGGATCGTCGGCTGTGGGTGCGGCAAGTCTTGGTGACGTCGGTCGCCGGAGCACTCGCCTGGCAGGTGGGCGATGCGCTCATCCCGCAGGGTGGCGTCACCGCCGCTATTGCTGCCGCAATCACGGTACAGATGTCGCTCCACAAGTCCATGCGTGAGGGCTTTGGGCAGATCTTGGGCACCGCCATCGGAGCCGGCGTGGCACTGGCGTCCGCGCATTTCTTCGGCCTCGGCGCTATCACTGTTGCCATCACGATTGGGCTCGGAGCCGTGGCTTCCCGCGCGCTCCGGCTCGGCGGCGCTGCAACGATCAATGTGTCGGTCACGGCACTCATCGTGATCGGACCCGGACCATCCGAGAACACCGCCTGGCACCGCCTGGCGGCCATCGTGATTGGCGCACTGATCGCCATCGGCTTGTCGTACTTTTCACACCCTAAGAACCCCGAGGGGCGGACGATCGATGAAATCGCCCGACTCGCTACGGCAACTGCAGAACTACTCGCGGTCATGTCGGTTGGCACCGAGCGCGGATTTGATCGCACGGAATCAGGACGATGGCTAGCTCGTGCACGGGTGCTGACGTCACGTGTTCCGAGGGTGCGAGCACAAGCCCTGGAGGCCCGCGACTATGCACGTTGGTTCCCGATGGCCGACAAAGCGATTGCGGATGATCTGTTCAAGCGAGCGCTCGCGCTGGATCATGCCGTCGACGAAGTGGCCACTATTGCGCGCACGCTCTTCGATGCGGCGGTTAGTGGCGGCATGCCGGAAGGCGTCAACCGCAGTCTCTCCGACGCCCTGGCATCGGCCAGTTATGCGATGAGCGCCACCGTGGTGGACTTGCGAACTGACGATGAGATCCCGCTCGACCCCGCCGTTACAGAGGATGTTCGTCAAGCAAGTGCGGAGCTCGCCGAGCAACTCCTTGAGGACGACTCAAGCGCGGAGCAGGACCAGATTGTCCGAGGCATGTCGATTGCTTCTGGCATCGACCGGATCGCCGATTCGCTCGACCAGTCAGCGCCGGCGATCCACGAAGTTCCCGAACCGGGGCCACCGACCGAGGAACTCCTGCTGAAACTGCCTAAACGCAAAGGCGGCAAGCGCCGTCGAAAGTGACGAAGAGCCCCCTGTCAGGATTGAACTGACGACCTTCCGCTTACAAGGCGGGTGCTCTACCACTGAGCTAAGGAGGCGGATCCGGCACGCCAGAACCGGCAGAATCCTAACCGCGTCAGCCTTCTCCCGTTGCACCCGAGGGAACCCGCAGCGGGCGCGCTCAGGTGCAACCAGTCGAGAACCGCGCGGTTGCATCCGAGGGAACCCGCAGCGGGCGCGCTCAGGTGCAACGGCAAGAGGCAACTTGGCCTTGGCGTTCGGGCATCACGAACTCAGTCGCATGCCCGCGCTCATCACCTCGTGTCGGAGACCTTCGTGCCACGCGATGCGAGCGTCGCGCGGCCCGCTTCGAGGCGCGCCACCGGCACGCGGAACGGTGAGCAGGACACGTAGTCCAGGCCGACCTCTTCGAAGAAGTGGATCGACGTCGGATCGCCACCATGTTCGCCACAGACACCGAGCGAGATGTCGGGGCGCACTGAGCGGCCCTTGTCGATGGCGATCTTCACGAGTGCGCCAACGCCGTAGGGATCGATCGACTCGAACGGTGAGGTTCCGAAGATGCCGCGATCGAGGTACTCGCCGACGAATGATGCTTCGACGTCGTCGCGAGAAAAGCCCCACGTGGTCTGCGTCAGGTCGTTGGTGCCGAACGAGAAGAACTCGGCTGAACCAGCGATGCGTTCGGCAGTCAGAGCAGCACGCGGCAACTCGATCATGGTGCCAATCGGGATGTCGAGCTTGATGCCGTGCTTGGCCTCAACTTCAGCGATGATCCGCAACGCCTCTTCGCGAACGGGTTCCAACTCGGCAACCGTGGCAACGAGCGGAACCATCACTTCGGGATGCGGGTGACCGCCCTCGAGCAGACGGATCGCCATAGCCTCAGCGATCGCACGAACCTGCAGCGCGAACAGCCCTGGAAACATGATGCCAAGGCGCACGCCACGGAGACCGAGCATCGGGTTCGATTCGTGCATACGCTCAACGGCCTTGAGCAGGACGACGTCTTTCTCGTTAACTTCGCCACGAGCCTCCGCGAGCGCAACCTTGACTGCGAGCTCGGTGCCGTTCGGCAAGAACTCATGCAGCGGCGGATCGAGCAAGCGGATAACGACCGGAAGGCCGTCCATTTCGCGCAGGATGCCCGTGAAGTCACCAATCTGCAGCGGCAGCAGTGCGTCGTACACGCGCTGCATTGCCTTCTGATCCTCGGCCAAAATGAGATGCTCAACGAGTTCGCGGCGCTCGCCCAGGAACATGTGCTCGGTGCGGGCTAGGCCAATACCCTCTGCACCCATACGACGGGCACGGGCTGCATCTTCGTCGGTATCGGCGTTGGCACGGATACCCATGCGTCGAACGCTGTCAGCGTGACGGATGATGACATCCACCGCGTGCACCAACGGATCGGCTTGAACCTCGGCATCGCTGAGCTTGCCGTCGAGGTAGCGAGTGACATTGGAGTCCGAAACTGCAACGCTGCCAAGGAAAACCTCACCAGTCGTTCCGTCGATGCCGATGACATCGCCTTCGCTCACAACCGTGCCATCGGGTGTTGTAAAGCGCGTGCCTTCAACCAACAGGTCGTCCGCGCCACACACGGCGGTCTTGCCCATGCCGCGAGCTACAACTGCAGCATGCGATGTCTTGCCTCCGCGCGAGGTGAGGATGCCGACCGACGCCATCATGCCGGCGAGGTCGTCGGGGTTGGTTTCGCGACGGACGAGAATGACGGACTTGCCGGTTGCGGCCAGTTCGACGGCCTTGGCCGAAGTGAATGCGCAAATACCCACAGCAGCACCCGGCGAAGCCGAAATGCCCTTACCCAGCAACGGCGCACCGTGGTTGGCCGCGAAGCGTGGGAACATCAGATTCACCAACTGCTTGCCCGAAACACGGTTGAGCGCCTCGTCCAGCGTGATAACGCCTTCTTCCACCAACTGCACCGCGATGCGGAATGCAGCAGCAGGGGTGCGCTTACCAATACGGGTCTGCAGCATCCACAACTTGCCATCGTCGACCGTGAACTCGATGTCGCAAAGATCGCGGTAATGCGACTCAAGGCGGCGCATGACGTCTAGCAATTCGACGTGCACGTCCGGCATGTAGTCGCCTAGGTCGGCCAGCTTGAGCGTGTTCCGGATGCCTGCAACCACGTCTTCACCCTGAGCGTTGGCCAGCCAGTCGCCGTACTCACCTGGGTTGCCAGACGCGGGATCGCGCGTGAACGCGACGCCAGTTCCAGACGATTCGCCGCGGTTGCCGAACACCATGGTGCAGATGTTGACGGCTGTGCCGAGGTCCTCGGGGATGCGCTCTTGGCGACGGTAGAGCTTGGCGCGATCGGTATTCCACGAGTTGAACACGGCAAGGATCGCCATGTCGAGTTGCTGCTGAACATCCTGTGGGAAGTCGTTACCTGACTGGGCTTTTACTACTGCCTTGTAGCCAGCAATGATCGCCTTCAGGTCGTCGACGCTGAGGTCCACGTCGGACTTGGCCCCGACCTTTTCCTTCTGCCCGTCGAGCACTTCTTCAAAGAGGTGCGATTCGATATCAAGCACCGTCTTGCCAAACATCTGAATGAGGCGGCGGTAGGAGTCCCAGGCAAAGCGCTCCGAAGAAGTCGCGGCAGCTAGACCCTTGACGGTCTCGTCGTTCAATCCGATGTTAAGGACCGTCTCCATCATGCCGGGCATGGAGAACTTCGCACCCGAGCGCACAGAAACCAGCAGCGGGTCGACGGCATCGCCGAACTTGCGTCCCGAGCGACGCTCAGTTGCGGCCATCGCGGTTGCCACCTGGGCGTTGACGCCATCAGGCTGTTGCCCAAGTTCCATATAGGCCTTGCAGGCTTCGGTGGTAATCGTGAAGCCAGGGGGCACGGGCAGGCCCAACTTGGTCATTTCGGCGAGGTTTGCACCCTTGCCGCCGAGCAAATCGCCCATCGAGCGATCGCCCTCGGTGAAGTCGTACACATACTTTTGCATGCGGGATCCATTTCCAACGTGTCTCAGGAATGGACGAAATCTATTGCTGCAACGGCTTTGCGTCACTTCGGGGGGACGAACGTCACGGCAGAACGGGAGCAAGGTCACACGCACAACGCCGATGCAGAGGTGGTGCCGGGTGCGGCTATTGCACAGTGCTCGGTTCGGTGGCGCCCGTCAAGGTGGACGCCGGCGCGGCGGTGAGTCCAGCATGCATAAGTGCCTGCTGATAGGCCAGCACTGCGTCTTCGCGGAAATCGAGATCAAGGTAGACGTCACCGAGCTCTCGCCACGCCAGTGACGTCATGCGCGAATGCTCAGAACCGTCGAGAATCCGTTGAGCGATGGCAAAGTGCCGACGGGATGCTGCGAGATTACCGAGGCTTGCCTCGGCCCGAGCTGCCAACAAATGAGGGTTCGCTGCAAGCGGATTCTGTCCGTCTTCGAAGAGCGCCAACGCCGCGAGTGCATCGCGTCGCGCTCCCTCGTAGTCAGATCGAAGCCAGCAGAGTCGCGCGGTTTCGCTGAGTAGGGATGCCGAATCCAGTGCGCTGATTCCAGATCCAAAGATCTCCCCGGCCATGACAAATCGTTGAGCCGCGCCTTCCAAATCTGGCGGGGTCACGCGAGTGCACAGCCAGCCGATGGCCACTTGAAGGCGACCAAACAGGGCTCCGTCATCCGACCGGGAACTCAGCCGAGCTGCTTCGGTGGCGAGGAGCAGCGCGCCCTCAACCTCCGCATTGGCCTCCGCCGCGAGGCTGGCATTCCACATCAACGATGCCTTCGCATGCGAGTCCTCTCGGCCTTCGAACACCTCGCGGGCCCGATCTGCCGCAAGGTGCGCCATGGACAGATCGCCCCGGGCGAAGTGCACGGCGATGACCAATGTCAGGAGTGCAGCGTGCAGCGGCGACCCCTGCATCTCCGCGGGTATGCGTTGCTGGAGCCCATTCACTCGGTCAAGAGCCGCACTGAGGTCTCCCCGCAAGCGCAGGCAACGTGCCAGATCGATGCTCATCTCGATCTCACGAAAGGCCGAGCCGCGCGCTGCCGCGAGCTCGACTGCGCACACCAACTCACGAATAGCCGAGTCGATACGTGCCAGACCCTCCATGGCCCGGCCTCGCCAGTAGTGGAATTCGACGCGCAAATCGGGTGCCTGGACCGTGGTGAAGACATGGTCGATGGTTTCTAGTTCGCGCAGAGCCCCCGAGAAATGGGCGGCGGCTACTTCACGTTCGGCACGCTGTAGCCCAAGCCGGATTGCCACCAACGCGAACGTTCCACCGACATCTGCGTGGTCGGCGGGATCAAGGTCGAGACGTTCTGCAATGCGGGCAAGGACTTCGGGAGACGGCTCTCTGCGTCCGGATTCGACCATGGACAAAAACGCCGCCGAGACAATGCCGTCTGCGACCTGCTGTTGGGTCAACTCCGCGCGGAGGCGTGCGTCACGCAGACGTCTGCCGAGGTCTCGGGACATGATGGGAGCGTAGGGCACGTCAGCGCGCGAGTGCGAAAGCCATTCGCAGACACTTAACCCGATGGTTAAGCGTCTTGACCGTCGCTCGGCGGCGCCGGTAGCCTTCCGGCACATCGAGTTGCAGCTCGTGCCCCGCACTTTTGGCCGCCCGGTGGCTTGACAGATGGGTGCCGTGCGGGGGTCGGCACCCATTGGCACGTGTTGCTGTTGTGACAGCTTTGCCGAAGACCTTTCCGCTCTCCAAGTGTTGCACAGAGTTGCACGGTCAACTGTTCGAATCGTTGCCAGGGGGCCGCTTGGCAGGCACCGGCGACGCGCTACTCTGAGCCCACAACTTCATACCCGTGCCCGCCTTTGGTGGGTGGTGCTTCCGTTAACGGACGGATGGACCCGGTCGAAAGACTGACACTTCTACAACGGATCGTTCGGCACGTACCTGCCGATGGAAGGAATACACAATGGCATCCGTGGTTTTTGACCATGCCACCCGGCTCTACCCGGGTAACGACACCCCCTCTGTGGACCAGCTCAACCTCGAGATCGCGGACGGCGAATTCCTCGTTCTCGTCGGCCCTTCAGGCTGCGGTAAGTCCACCTCGCTGCGCATGCTCGCCGGTCTCGAACCGGTTGATGGCGGCGCAATCCGCATCGGCGATCGTGACGTCACCAACCTTGCCCCCAAGGATCGCGACATCGCGATGGTGTTCCAAAACTACGCGCTGTACCCGCATATGACCGTCGCCGAGAACATGGGCTTCGCACTCAAGATCGCGGGTCGTCCGAAGGATGAAATCCGCCGACGCGTTGAGGAAGCAGCCAAGTTGCTCGACCTCACCATCTATCTCGACCGTAAGCCGAAGGCGCTCTCGGGCGGCCAGCGCCAGCGCGTCGCCATGGGCCGCGCCATCGTGCGTGAGCCGCAGGTGTTCCTCATGGATGAGCCGCTGTCGAACCTTGATGCCAAGCTCCGTGTGCAGACTCGTACACAGATTGCGTCACTGCAGCGTCGCCTTGGCGTCACCACCGTGTACGTCACCCACGACCAGGTTGAGGCCATGACGATGGGCGATCGCGTCGCGGTACTCAAAGACGGCATCCTGCAGCAGGTAGATACGCCGCAGAACCTGTACGACCACCCGTCAAATGTGTTCGTCGCCGGCTTCATCGGCTCGCCGGCCATGAACATCGTCACGGCTACGGTAGAAGAAGGCGGAGTGCGCCTCGGCGGTTCACTGGTGCCGGTCGAACCGGCCACGCTCGACATCGCCCGTTCACGCGGCTTGGCAGAAGTCACCTTCGGCTTCCGTCCGGAGGATGTCCGCCTGACCGGAAGCGAAGAGGGCTTCTCGGTGAATGTCGACCTCGTTGAAGTCACCGGCGCCGACGCCTTCTGCTACGGCACAGTTGAGACCGCGCACGGCACGCAGAACGTCACCGCCCGTGCCGATGGTCGCAATGCTCCGCGTCGTGGCGATGTCATCCACCTGACCATCGCTGGCGGTCACGCCCACGTGTTCGATCCGAACACCGGCGCTCGCATCGGCAACTAAGCACGAAAGGGTCGGGGTCGATGGCACTCGCTGTTCGGGCGACTGCTGTCGACCCCGATCTTCTTGCACTCCCCTGGGCGACTCCGCTGGAGGAATGGCCACAGGATCTGATCGTTGCGCTACCCCGCGGCATCTCTCGCCACATCGTGCGTTTTGTGCGACTCAATGGCGTGGTACACGCAGTCAAAGAAATTGAGGAGTCGTTCGCTCAACGCGAATACGACTTGCTCAACCAACTGACCGAACTCAATGTCCCGTCGGTGCGCGCCAAAGCAGTGGTATCGGGCCGCGTCGATGATCAGGGCGAGGCGCTACCCGCAGCACTCATTACCGAGCACCTGCGCTTCTCCCTGCCATACCGTGCGGTGTTTTCATCCACGCCACGTCCAGACACGGCAATTCGACTCCTCGATGCCCTCACATTGCTCATTGCACGATTGCATCTCCTGGGCTTCGCGTGGAACGACTGTTCACTTTCCAACACGCTCTTTCGTCGTGATGCGGGAGAATTTGCGGCCTATCTCGTCGATGCTGAGACCGGCGAGATGCAGCCGCGACTGTCTGACGGTCAGCGGCAGTACGACATGGAGACAGCTTCGCTCAATTGCATCGGCGAACTCATGGATCTACAAGCGGGTGGCCGGCTTCCCGAGTCAGTGGATCCCATCTCCGCGGGGCAGAGCCTGCTCTCGAGGTACTCCCGGTTGTGGGCTTTGCTCACTGAACCCATCACCATCGGCATGACGGATCGAAAGGCCTTGAACACACACATCCAGAACCTCAATCGCCTTGGCTTCGACGTGGGCGAGATCCGGCTGGAAGCAATTGGCGGCGGGATGGCCCGCGTGCACCTCACGCCGAAAGTTGTCGATGCTGGGCACCATGCTCGACGCCTCCTTCGACTCACTGGTCTCGACGTCGAGGAACACCAGGCCCAGCGGTTGCTCAACGACCTCGATGCCTTCTGCGCCGAGTACGCCGATCAGGAGGGCGAGGAGGTCCTCGCGCATCGCTGGGTGGCCGAGGCCTTTGAACCCATTGTCATGGCAGTTCCACAGTCGCTTCGACGTAAGCTCGAACCCGCGCAGATCTTCCATGAAGTGCTGGAAAACCGCTGGTATATGTCTGAGCAAGTTGGGCAGGATGTGGGTTTAGAAGCTGCGGCTCAGGCGTACATCGCGCAGTTCTTGGCCAAGAAACCCGATGAGATGGCCGTGCTAGGTGCACCCGCCGGGCTCGAGGACACCATGGAGATTCCGGTGATCGATCATGATCTCAACGGAAACCCGTTTGAGGATGACGAATAAGGCACCCAACTGCTAGCGGCTGCCCTCGAGTTCGCCTTTGCGTAGATCGTCCGGCGACGTCAGAAAACCCCAGCCCCAGGCGAGATGCATGGTGGCCAGCACCACCGGCACTCGCAGCAAGACGGCGAGACCAGCACGGGGTGCAACGAGCGGTGAAACCGCCACGACGCCAAGCAGGTAGAGCGAGGGGAACAGCAGACCAATGCTGGGGTAACCAAGCAGCCACCCAATTGCCCCAGTGACAAGGCCGAGAACAACTGCGAGTGTCACCAAGGGCGGCGCGAAATACCGCAGCGCAGCAACGGATTTCGCAGTTTCGGGATGTCGCCGCATTACCTCGCGGCGCCAGCGACCGTAGTGCAGGTACTGCCGCCCAAGACTGCGTACCGATGAGCGCGGTCGATACGTGACATGCATCCGCGGCGTAAACCAGATCAAGCCACCGCGAGAGCGGATGCGGTGATTCATCTCCCAGTCCTGAGCCCGCACGAACGATTCGTCATAGCCGCCAACGGCCTGCAGCGTGCTGCGACGGAACGCACCGAGGTACACGGTCGCCGCCGGTCCCTCGTCACCACCGACATGAAAGGTCGCAGAGCCCACTCCCACAACAGAGGTCATGGCAGCTGCGACCGCCTTCTCGAATGACGTCGTGCCGCGAGCACCCATGATGCCGCCGACATTGTCCGCACCGGTGCGCGTGAGCGTCTCGACGGCTACGCGGACGTAGTCCGCCGGAATCTCCGCGTGAGCGTCGACTCGCACGATGACGTCGTGGTGAGACGCTGCAATCGCGGCATTGAGGGCCGATGGTGTGCGTCCAGATGGATTGTCGACACACAGGATGCGCGGGTCCTCAGCAGCAAGGCGATGGGCAATTTCGTTGGTGCCGTCGGTTGAGGGGCCCAAAGCCAGCACAATCTCCATCGGGCCGCGGTAGTCCTGTTCCAGCAGATGCAGCACGGCGGTCGCAAGGTAGTCGGCCTCCTGCAACACCGGCACGATGATGGAAACGCCCTGGCTTGCCTGCTCATTCACCCGCCCAGCCTATTTCGTGCGACTCCGACACAGCGGCGTGCCCGCACGACGAAGACACGGCCGTGGTCCGCCTGCGAATACGCTTGGGCGGAATCACTCGGAGGAACTCGTGCCACGGACTCACGGCCTACGACGCATTGCGTCATGGGTATCGATCGCCATTGTCGCGTCGAGTCTTGCCGGCTGGGGTTTGAGTAATCGCTATCTCGGTGCGGCAAAGAAGATCGACGTCATTGGCAAGCTCAATGAGGCCGACCGACCAAAGGTGCAGTCGGCTGAGGGTATGACTATCTTGGCGGTGGCTACTGATGACCGCACAGGGCTCACACGCAAAGAGCAAAATGCTCTGCACGTCGGACACGGCGACTACGGCGCGCCTCGAACCGACACCATCATGGTCATCCGCATCGCCCCCGGCGGTGGAGGCGCGACAGCGGTCAGCCTCCCCCGAGATTCGTGGATCGCGATTCCCGCCTACAAGGGTGTCGACGGCAAACAGCACTCGGCGACGCATGATCGCATCAACACGTTGTACCAGCGCGGTGGACCGGAACTGATGATTCGCACACTCGAAGGAATCTCGAACCTGCGCATCGATCATTACGTCGAGTTGAACTTCGCCGGCTTCCTCAACATGGTCGATGCCGTTGACGGAGTTCCCATGTGCATTCCCAAAGCTGTCACAGATAAGGATGCTGGTCTTGATCTCAAGGCCGGCACGCATGTGCTTTCGGGCAAGCAGGCGCTTGCCTACGTCCGTGCCCGCCATATTGATTCCGATTTTGGTCGCATGGAACGCCAGCAGCGTTTTGTCGCTTCGATGGTGCAACGAGTCACTTCCGCGGGCACGCTACTGAATCCCTTGAAACTCAACAGCTTTCTGGATGCGGCCATGTCGTCGGTCAAGACCGATGAGACACTGGACCGCGATGCAATAATGAATCTGGCGACACGCTTTCGCAGTTTGAAGTTGTCCAAGATTCGCTTCCTGACCGTGCCGATTAGTGACGGCAATGCACGCATCGATGGTCAGTCGGTGGTGCTGTGGAATGACCACGAAGCACGCAAGCTCTTCATCCGCATGGCCAAGGATTGGCCGATTGTGAAGGAAGCCACAACAACGACCACTACGACCACGCTGACCGTTGCTCCGGGAGACGTCAAGGTGACGGTGTTGAACGCCACCGCCACCTCGGGACTCGCCCGCAAGGCCGCCGAGAGCTTGGCGCAAATCGGCTTCGGCTTCAATGGCGATCCGGGCAATGCGGTCACGACGGGTGCGACGAAGACGATCATCCAGTACCCCAAGTCGCAGGCGAAAGCGGTGCAAACGCTGGCCGCTTCCATTCCTTTCGCCAGCTTGCAGGAGACGACCAGCGCTACAGGCATCACCATCTTGGTGGCCTCGGACTGGAAGCCCGCAGGCACGGTCAAAGTCGGAAGCACCACTACGTCCACCAAGACCAGCGCGGTGGTCAAAACCATCACCGATCCGCGTACTGCGGCCGACAACATCTGCGAGTAGGGGCCTCATGAAGATTGCAGTTGTCGGTCTCGGCTATGTGGGATTGTCGAATGCAGCGCTCCTCGCGCAGCACTGCGAAGTCGTTGCCGTGGACGTCGTCTCGGCTCGGGTCGAGCTCATCAATGCGCGCCGCATGCCGTTCCATGACGACGGTCTTGCCGAGTTCTTGAGTACACGTGACCTCAATCTGCGCGCCACCATCGAGGCAGAGGCTGCCTATGCCGATGCTGACTACGTCGTCGTCGCCACGCCAACGGATTACGACCCGGTGACCGCGGCGTTCGACACTGCTACCGTCGAATCCGTCATCGAAGAAGTGATGCGCGTCTCGCCGAGGGCGGTTCCTGTTGTGAAGTCGACAGTGCCAGTCGGCTTCTGCGCGGAGCTGACTGCCAAGTACGGCCGCCAGGTCGTGTTCAGTCCTGAATTCCTGCGTGAAGGAATGGCCTTGCAGGATGTCATGTACCCCAACCGCATCATCGTTGGCGATGACACGGCAGCGGCTCGCACCTTCGGTGCACTCCTGGCGCAAGGCTCTGCAATACCCGAAGTTCCCGTGCTGGCCATGACCTCGACAGAGGCTGAAGCGGTGAAACTCTTCGCCAACACGTACCTCGCCATGCGCGTGGCCTACTTCAATGAACTCGACACCTTCGCCGCACGGCATGGGCTGGCTTCGCAGCCCCTGATCGACGGCGTCTGTCTCGACCCCCGCATCGGCGCCGGCTACAACAATCCATCGTTCGGATACGGCGGCTACTGCCTGCCCAAGGACACCAAGCAACTGTTGTCGAACTTCCAGGAAGTGCCGCAGCGCCTGATGCAAGCGATCGTCGACTCGAACACGACGCGCATGGACTTCATCGCTGACGAAGTCCTGGCCCGCAGCCCGCGCGTTGTGGGCATCCATCGGCTGGCGATGAAGTCCGGCTCGGATAACTTTCGGGCATCGAGCATCCTCGGGGTCATCGAGCGCCTCCAGCAGCGCGGCCAGGAAGTCATCATCTATGAACCGACAATTCACGATGCCGAGTTCCACGGCTTACGTGTTGAATCCGATCTCGCTGCGTTCAAGCAGGTTTCCGATGTCATCGTCGCCAACCGACGTAGCGAAGAACTCGACGATGTTGCTGAGAAGTTGTACACGCGCGACATCTATCGCGCCGACAGCTGATCGCACCCCAAAGGTTTGAACAACGCGGGGTGTGGCTAGCTAGCGGAGCTAGTGGATTTTGGGGAACTCGATGGCGGGACAGCGATTCATGATCACGGTGAGCCCAGCAGCTTGGGCTCGCTGAGCCGCAGCTTCGTCGATCACCTCGAGTTGCAGCCAGACGGCATCCGTACCGATTGCAATCGCCTCGTCAACAATGGCACCCACGCGACCGGAATTCACGAAACAATCGACGACATCAATGTGACCAACCGAGGCCGCGGCTTCGGTGAGTGATGTGTAGCCCTGCTCCCCATGCACAACTTCAGCCCGCGGATACACGGGCACAATGCGCATGCCCTGCGTCTGCAGGAATCGAGCCACGCCGAATGCTGCTCGCTCCGGGTTGGCGCCGAGACCAACCACTGCCCACACAGCGGGCGTGGCCTTAAGCCGCGCGATCGCCTCATGATCTGCGTATTCGGTCACCCGAGGAAACCCATGGGGCGACGGCGAGCCCGCACTGTTTCACCCTTCGCGCGGGCTTGCTCCGCGAGTTTGGCTTGGTACTCGACCATGGCACGTCGGAGTTCCACGCCATCAACGTCGTCGGCGATCGACAAGATTCGCACGGCCAATAGCCCTGCGTTCTTGGCATTGCCGATGGCAACTGTGGCCACGGGAATTCCGGTGGGCATCTGCACTATAGAGAGCAGCGAATCCATGCCGTCCAATTGCGCTAGCGGCACTGGCACACCGATCACCGGCAGGGGTGTTACTGCTGCGATGACGCCTGGCAGATGCGCTGCACCGCCGGCTCCCGCAATGATGACGCGGATGCCGCGATCGGCTGCGGACTTCGCGTAGGCGAGCGTCTCGTCGGGCATGCGATGCGCGGATAGCACATCCGCTTCATACTCGACTCCAAAGTCATCGAGGATATCGGCGGCACCCTGCATCAAGGGCCAGTCCGAATCACTGCCCATCAGGATTCCCACGCGTGCGGTCATGGCTCTACTCCTCTATCGATCCGGTCAAATAATCCGCAGCATGCCGAGCACGCCGCAAAGCCTCGTCTTTATCCTCTGCCACAACGGTGGCATGCCCAATTGTGATTCCCGCGGATGCGCTCGTGCCATAGAGATGGACTCGCAATTCGGGGTCACGGGCAAAACAGTGCCGCAGCGCGGAGTGCATCTGCGGGGCCGATCCCACCACACAGGTCGCCACCGCGCGACCCAGCAATCGGGGAGCGCCGAGCGGAAGATCGAGTACAGCTCGCACATGATTCTCATAGAGCGATGTGACGCATGCATCCAGCGTCCAGGCCGCCGAAATCGCTGGACCAATTTCGAGTTGCGGAGACTCGCTCTGCGGAGCCAGACGTACGCAGGCTGCTCCAACGACGCCCGCGGTATCCAGGCACGAGATCGCTATCCGTTGTGCCTCTGGATCAGGGGAGCGCGCATCAACAAGCACCTCAACTAGACGATCGTCCAGCCACGTCTCGTGCGCCACGGCGTACGCCACGACCTGACCATGCGGTGAACGCACGGCATGCACAGCACGCTGAGAGCCCTCATGTCTGATCTGGTGCACCTGCTGAGCGAGGAGTGACGTGGTGACATCCAATGTTCGCGCTGCTGATTGCAGCCACTCCTGCAGCGGCTGGCCGATCGGGATCGGTACGTTCGGAGCATCCGGATGAGGTTCGGGTACGTCCACCATATGCCTGACTCTAAGCCTGTGCCGTCTACGCTCCGACCGTGGGTCGATTCAGCAGGATCAGGCACGAGATTGCGCGGTTTGGTGCCGTCGGTGCGATCGCTTACGTCATTGACGTGGGCACCTTCAACCTGCTGCAAATCGAAGACTTCAGCCCAATCGCGCACAAACCCATTACTGCAAAGATCGTGAGCTCGGTGCTGGCCACCCTCTTCGCCTACGCCGGAAATCGGTACTGGGCGTTCGCGCACCGCGATGTAGGCAGTCATCGTCAATCGCTCAGCCTGTTCTTCGGCTTCAATGCAGTGGGAATGGCCATCGCGTCGCTATGTCTGGCCTTTACCCACTACGCGCTGGGATTCACCTCATCCTTGGCTGACAACCTGTCTGCAAATATTGTCGGGACTGGGTTGGGCACACTCTTTCGCTTCTGGGCTTACCGACGGTTCATCTTCAAGGATGCTGCAAAGCCGAACGCCGGCTGAGCGACTCCATGCGCTACAACTCCAGCCGAAAGCCGATACCGCGTTCCGTGATGATGCGGACTGCACTTTGCGCCTGCTGCAACTTACGACGCAACGAAGACAAATGCATATCGAGAGATTTCGAATGTGTCGGCAAGGCATTTCGCCACAGTGTGCGTAATACATAGTCTCGTTCAAGCACCCGGCCAGCGCGCTGCACCAGGAGCGCCAGGATTTCGAACTCCTTCGGTGTCAGGCAGAGTGGGACGCCATTCACCGTCGATAGAAACTTCGCGGTGTCGACCGCGAGATCTCCGACAAACAGCAGATCAGAAGCATGTGAGCGACGCAGCAGCGCGCTTGCTCGAGCGAGCAGTTCTTGGCTTCGGAAAGGCTTCACCAAGAAGTCATCAGCCCCTGCCGAAAAGGCGAGGACAAGGTCTGGCTCGCTGGAGCGCGCGGTAACGACCAATATGGGCAAAGCAGGGCGTGCAGCACGGATTTCCCGACACAGCACCAAGCCGTCCATATCCGGTAGCCCCAGGTCGAGCAGCACCAGTTGCACGCCACGAGTGACTGACTGCAACGCTTCAGCAGCACTGCCAACTACGGAAATCTCATACCCAGCGCGTTTCATCACGAGAGCGAGCAGTTCTGCAGCCGCAGGATCATCTTCGACGATCAATACATGCGTCATTACGTTCCTCCCGGACGCACATGCTGCACATCGCCCACGGTGATCCGATGTTCGACACCGGCCTCGTCCAGCACCACAAGCGCCCCATCATCATCGACGGCAATGGCGTTACCCAGTATCGGCGGTCCCACGATGCGCGACACGGCCACCTCTACACCAACTGTCGAACATAGCCCCCGGTACTGCAGCATCGAGATGCCGCTCGGCAGCGCCAACAATCCATCAATGATGCCGCCAATAACGTCTTCACGCTTCGGAGGAGTGCCTAACTGCCGACATGAGACGGCGTCTGGCGTAGGAAGCTCGTCGTCGTCCATATCAATATTGAGGCCGATGCCCACCACGACATGGTCACGATGCAATTCCGTAAGAACCCCACCGACTTTGCGCACTCTCCCATCACGAGCCACGACAATGTCGTTGGGCCACTTCAGTTGGACCTGCACACCCCGCACTGCCAGCGCCTCGACGACAACCACGCCCACCTTGAGCGTGAATGTGCTGTGATGTCCAGACGGTGGCAGCCCGACGCTCATGAGCACCGAGGAGTACCTCGGAGCCGACCACACTCGGTCCAGACGTCCGCGGCCCTCGGTCTGCTCCTCGGTGACAACTACCAACGGCGCCCTCTGACCCTGGTCGAGTAAGTCCTTCACGTTCGATTGCGTCGACGTCGTGGTGGGCAGGTAATGCATGCCGCAACGAACCATCATGCTGTTCAGATCGAGGGCTACTCGCCGGTCCGTCGCGTACTCGTCAGTCACGTGACTACCGTACGACCTAGACGACTTCGGAGGTGCGCGTGACGGAGGATCAAATCGATCTTCAGACGACTGCGGGCAAGATCGCAGATCTGCGTCGACGCCGCCATGAGAAGGAGTCTGGGCAAGGCGCTGCGATCGAGCGTCAGCATGCCAAGGGCAAGCAGACCGCGATGGAGCGGCTCACCGCATTCCTAGATGAGGGATCATTCCAGCAGATCGACGGACTGCGACGTCATCGTGCATATGGGTTTGGGATGGAGAAGACCCGACCCTTGGGCGATGGCGTCATCACCGGCTATGGCACAGTGAACGGCCGCCAGGTGTACGTGTTCGCACAGGACTTCACGGTCTTCGGTGGATCCTTGGGCCAGGTCTTCGGTGAGAAGATCGTCAAGGTCATGGATTTGGCGATGCAGACCGGTTGCCCGCTCATTGGCTTTAACGATTCCGGCGGCGCGCGCATTCAAGAAGGCGTCGAATCCCTGGCCCTCTACGGCGAGATCTTCAAGCGCAATGTGCATGCCAGTGGCGTCATCCCGCAGATCTCGCTCATCATGGGACCTTGCGCCGGCGGCTCTGTGTACTCCCCTGCGATCAACGACTTCACCGTCATGGTGGACAAGACCTCGCACATGTTCATTACAGGACCGGACGTCATTAAGACTGTCACCGGCGAAGACGTCGGTTTCGAGCAGCTCGGTGGAGCGCGCACGCACAACACGGTTTCCGGTGCTGCGCACTACATGGGACATGACGAGCAGGACGCCATTGATTACGTGAAGGCGCTGCTGTCCTTCCTGCCGGACAACAACATGGAAGAACCTCCCGCATTCCCCTGGGACGCCGACCTGGCCGTCAACGACGAGGATCTCGACCTCGACACTTTGATTCCGGACTCTTCCAACCAGCCCTACGACATGCACCGCATCATCGAGCACGTTATTGATGACGAGTACTTCCTCGAAGTGCAGCCGCTCTTCGCGCCGAACATCATCACGGGTTTCGGACGCGTCGAAGGACACTCCATCGGCATCGTCGCGAATCAGCCCATGCAACTAGCCGGCACGCTCGACATCGATTCCTCCGAAAAGGCCGCTCGCTTCATCCGCACTTGTGACGCCTTCAACATTCCGGTGGTGAGTTTTGTAGACGTCCCGGGTTTCCTTCCGGGCACCGAGCAGGAGTGGGATGGCATTATCCGTCGCGGCGCAAAGCTCATCTACGCATATGCCGAAGCCACCGTGCCGCTCGTCACCGTCATCACTCGCAAGGCCTACGGCGGCGCGTACATCGTGATGGGTTCCAAGCACCTTGGCGCCGATGTGAACCTTGCCTGGCCGAGTGCGCAGATTGCCGTCATGGGTGCGCAGGGTGCAGTGAACATCTTGTACCGCAAGGAGTTGGCGGCCGCCGCCGACCCCAACGCCGAGCGCGCACGCCTGATCGATGACTACGAGGAGCGCCTGGGCAATCCGTATCCGGCTGCCGAGGCTGGTCACGTGGATCGTGTGATCTTCCCGCACGAGACGCGAGCACATGTGACCCGTGCACTGCGCGCGCTGCGCAACAAGCGGGCCACGCTGCCGCCGAAGAAGCACGGGAATATCCCGCTGTGAACTCGTTTGCGATTCGTCGAGGCAACCCGACAACAGAAGAGATTGCCATCGCGCTCAGCGTGCTGCACGCAGCGGTCGCTTCGAGCGATGTGGCAGCGCCTGCGCACCCTGTTCGACGGAGCAACTGGGCCGCGCCATCGCGACTGCATCGCCCTCTCACGCACCAAGTCGGTCCGGCCGCATGGGTGCTCGCTCAGCGGGTTCGCTGATGAAGTTCGTTCTGGCGTCAGCGTCACCCGCACGCACACGACTCCTCACCGACGCTGGCGTTGCGCACATCATCCGCGTGAGCAATGTCGACGAGGAGGCCGCCATTGACGCGTCTGGGTGGGTGGGCGCACACGCCGTCGCCGGCGGGTTGGCCATCGCGAAGGCGCGCGACGTCGCAGCAGAACTCAGCAAAGGTTTCCTCGTCCTGGGCTGCGACTCGGTGTTTGACATTGGCGGGGAGATCCACGGAAAGCCGGCTGACGCTTGGCAAGCACGCGAGCGCTGGGAGCGCATGCGCGGTCGCGATGGAATCCTCTACACCGGGCACCACGTGATCGACACCACGACGGGCCTTGAGATAACCCGAGTAGCCGCTTCTACGGTCTACTTCGCCAACCCCACCGACGACGAACTCGACGCCTATATTGCAACAGGCGAGCCGATGCGGGTCGCCGGCGGAGTCACCATCGACGCTCTTGGTGCGCCCTTTATCTCGCGCATCGATGGCGATCACTCGAACATTATGGGTCTGTCGATTCCGACCCTGCGCCTCATGCTCATGGACATCGGCATCAGTTGGCCGACACTCTGGACACTTACTGATCGGTCATAGGGCCACTACCTAGACTCACGGAGACCTTGGAGGTTCCTGATGACGCAAGCACTTCGCAAGGTGCTCATCGCCAATCGCGGTGAGATCGCCGTTCGCGTCGCGCGTGCCTGTCGAGATGCGGGTTTGCAGAGCGTCGCCGTCTACGCCGATCCCGATCGCGACGCCATGCACGTCACCCTTGCTGACGAGGCCTACGCCCTCGGTGGCGCTACGGCCGCGGAGTCATACCTCGTCATCGACAAGCTGATCAACGCCGCGCGTTTGAGCGGTGCCGACGCAGTGCACCCCGGCTACGGATTCCTCTCCGAGAATGCCGACTTTGCGCAGGCTGTGCTCGAGGCGGGCCTGACTTGGATAGGACCATCCCCCGACGCCATCCGCAGTTTGGGCGACAAGGTTTCTGCCCGTCACATCGCTGCACGCGCTGGCGCTCCGCAAGTTCCCGGCACTAAAGATCCGGTTGCCAATGCTGCCGAAGTTGTTGCATTTGCAAAGGAATTCGGTCTTCCAGTGGCCATCAAGGCCGCCTTCGGTGGCGGCGGACGCGGACTCAAGGTGGCCCGCACGCTCGAGGAGATCCCTGAGTTGTTCGAGTCGGCTGTGCGCGAAGCAGTTGCTGCTTTCGGTCGCGGCGAATGCTTCGTTGAGCGTTACCTCGACCGCCCGCGACACGTCGAGACGCAGTGTCTCGCCGACACCCATGGCAACGTCGTGGTCGTGTCAACGCGGGACTGCTCGCTGCAACGCCGCCATCAGAAGTTGGTCGAGGAAGCTCCGGCGCCGCACCTAACGCAGACGCAGATTGACGAGCTGTACGCATCCTCCAAAGCGATCTTGCGCGAAGCGAACTATGTAGGCGCAGGTACGTGTGAGTTCCTTATCGGAACCGATGGCACGATCTCCTTCCTCGAGGTGAACACCAGGCTCCAGGTTGAGCATCCAGTATCTGAAGAAGTCACCGGCATCGACTTGGTACGAGAGCAATTCCGTATCGCCGCCGGTGAGGCGCTCGGCTACGACGACCCCGACGTTCGCGGTCACTCCATTGAGTTTCGCATCAACGGCGAGGATCCGGGCCGTTCCTTCCTCCCAGCGCCGGGCGCGCTCACCACTTGGGCTCCCCCCATGGGACCCGGCGTGCGCGTGGATACGGGCTTTGTGCAAGGCGACGTTATCGGGGGCAATTTTGACTCGTTGCTCGCGAAGCTCATCGTCACAGGACGCGATCGCCAGCAGGCACTTGAGCGCGCCGCTAGGGCGCTCGCCGAGTTCAACGTCGACGGCATCGCCACGGCGCTTACATTCCACCGCAAGGTCGTCGTTGAACCGGATTTCGTGGCAGCAGATGGCGTATTCGGCGTTCACACTCGCTGGATCGAAACTGAATTCAATAACACGATTCCTGCCTATGCCGGTACTTCAGAAGTCGACACTGCGGCCGCGTCGCGCGACAGTGTGGTCGTGGAAGTCGGTGGCAAGCGCATCGAGGTGACCCTGCCGGTTGGTTTCGCCGCGGCAGCCACCGTCTCCCGCGCAAGTGCTGCACCAATCAAGAAGACGAAGAAAGTAAGCGGCGGCGCGAGCGGTGATGCGGTTGCTGCTCCAATGCAGGGCACCGTTGTCAAAGTTGCCGTAGGCGAGGGCCAGACCGTTGAGGCGGGCGAACTCATCGTGGTCGTCGAGGCCATGAAGATGGAGCAGCCACTCACCGCGCACAAGGCCGGCGTTGTCACCGGGCTAAAGGCGGAGGTCGGCGCCACGCTGAGCACTGGCGACGTCATCTGCGAACTGAAGTAGCCACGCACGAACTAGCAACGACTTGGCGAATCATCGCTTCTTACGTCGAACCACCCGGCCGGCGAGTAGGCGTTGACGCTTCCTTCCATGGGGCGGTCGTGCCCTCCAGTGGGCGCTCCGCAGGTCGCGGCAGTTGGCCGAAGTCCGTCGTCACTAAATTGCGCCCAGCCTTCTTGCTGGCATACATCAATCTGTCCGCGCGGTCGAGCACGTCTGTCGAAGTGTCGTCCACCTTGGCAAGGGTTGCACCAACAGAAATGGTGACGCGCAGTTGCCCTTCGCCGTGTTGGATCCACGAGTGTTCAACCAACATTCGCAGCCGTTCCGCAGTGCGCTCTAGGCTCGACTGCTCGGCTCCGGGCATGAGTGCAAGGAACTCCTCACCGCCCCAACGAACAGGGAAATCTCCTGCCCGAAGCCCGTTGGCCAAGTTCTGACCGACCATGCGAAGAGCCGCATCGCCCATAGCGTGACCAAAGTTGTCATTGACTGCTTTGAAATGATTCACATCGATGAAGAGGACGCCAAGACTCGTCACATTGGCCCGTACGGCCGCAATGATCGGCTCAATATTCGACTCGCCGAAACGACGATTTCCGATGCCCGTGAGCACGTCAACGTAGGCGTCATCTGCACGACTTCGCCCGTCAGGGTCGGCAAACCGAGTGGCAGTGCGTGGGTGAAAGAGTTCGACTGATCCGACGATTTCGCCATCCGCGTTGCGGATCGCCTGACCCTTGACCGTCACTGGGATGCGGTGCCCTGCTTTGTGATGCAGATAGACGCTGGCGCTTCGGGCGTTGCCATCCTGCATGACGGCTGCCAAAGGGCAGCCGGCAATGCATAACTGGTGCCCAGAATCGGTAACGTGCCGCAAGATGCCCTCAGAGCACGAACGACCAATAACTTCTTGCGCGGAATAGCCGGTGATGCGCTCGGCACCCGGATTCCAAAAGGTGATGGTTCGCTGCCGATCAACGAAGTACACGCCTTCGTCCATTTGGTCGACGATGGTTTGATAGACCTTCTCTTGCATCGCACCCTAATCAGTTCCCCGTGCCTGTTTACTCGACTAACCAAGTCCTAACAAGACCAGCAGTTAGTCAACCGCATGTGCATCTGCTCACATGCATCCAGAAGCCAACAGAAGCCTTGACCTACGGCAACGGGATGAATCGACTGCGAGAAACCAGTTGGTTCAGGGCTGCTGCAAAAATGCCAGCCATATCACTCCCACTCGCGGCACAGTAGAAGTAATCACCGTCAGAGTTTTCCAGAGCAATATCAGTCCCGCTGCAGGCACCGTTCGAAGCAGCAGCGCTGGGAACACCAGGGGACTTGTCCGACGCGGCAGCGGCCAGCACAGCAGCAATCGATTGACCGCTGGAATGCTCCTCGTCGCCGCCGCACGTCGTTCCGCTGATGCTGTACCCCACAGTGATGACGAGAATGCCTCGAGCTTTCGCCCGAGTGGCGACCTGCTTGAAGTTTTCGCAAGCCATACTCGAATTCTTGTTCCAAAGGAGTCCTGAATTCTCCAAGACGTTGGTACTGGAGGAACTCAGCGTGCTAGACGCCGGTGCATCCGGCTTAAGGTTCTCCGTTGATTCGTATGGGGCGCCATCAGTCTCGAAAATTATGGCCTGCTTTACTGGAGTGGAACGAGTGGTGGGCAGTGAACTCAAGTTGTTTGTATCGAGTCCAAGCAAATACCGTGCGGCGTACTTGAGCGCAGAAGCGAGAAATGTGCCAATGGATCCTCCCGACGAATAAATGCAGTCCAAGCCCTTTTGCGTCAAATCGCTCGCTGCATTCAACACCCCTGGGGACGTTAGATAGTCTTTTGAGAAATCGACGGGAACCCATTTGGCATTACTCGCCGTGACCGATGGTGCATTGGCAACTTTGCATGAATTTTCCGGGACGCTCGGTCCCATTGTGGACAGTGCCACAAATTGTTGTGAAGGCGTCATCACCTTCAGCATGCCCTTGATCGCTGTTACGAGAGGGTCGATTCCACCACTATTGAACATGCTCTTCGTACGGTCAGCGACGACAACGACATTCATGGGATTGGGCGTGGAGCGAGCACATCCCGAGCCGCGGCAAGCCGCGGCAATATTCGTGGAGCCACCAAAGCCGGCCGAAAACACCTTCATCACAGGGCCGAACAGGTAGTTCACTACCCGTGACTCGGCAAGACCTAAGGTGTTGCAGGAAACGCCCGTCGGTGTCGCGCCGCTTACGATTGCGCAAGGAAATGAGCAGATAACGCTGTTACAGCGAACCGCAGCATAGGCAGCGGACAACTGCGCCATTGTCGCTCCGGGGGTGCAGTAGCTGGAAACGGTGCTGGAGTCGTAGGACTTTGCATTCGTCGTATTGGGTACGACACCGGTGTAAGGAACCACGCAGTATGGCGTAATCGTGGGATTGGACTGACCGTCCACGAAGCGGGCGGCCGAGCGGGCGGCGGCAATCGCCGCATTTGGTGAGCCGGGCAGGTAGAAGGCTCCTGCCTGGGCGCCTGACTCAAGCGCATTCTGCGTCAGTTGACGTTGATAGGTGAAGCGCGAAATATCGATGGCCATGGCGGCCGCCCCGAGAAGCACAATCGAAAGTGCCGCGACAATCACAATGGTCGCGCCCTCGTCATTGCGGACAATTTTGGTAACCGACCGACGCTTCATTCAATCCTCATCTGGCTGCTTCGAGTGATCGTGGTTTGCCCCACAAGCACGATTGGAATTGGCCACCTATTCACGTACGAGACTGTAACCGTGACAGTGTCTCCCATTATCGGGAAACTCGTGCTGGTCGCAACTGCCGTGAAGTCACAAGTACTTCCTGTTCGCTGGCAGGTAACGGTTACAGGCGTTGTGGCGCCTCCGGGGAGGGAGACCAAGTCCGTTCGCGCTGCACCGATTACCGCGCTAGCCGACTGCGCGCCAAGGGAGGCCGCTCGAGCCGCATCTCGGGCAGCTGTGGTCACTACGGTTGCCGCGTTAAAGGCAAACCCCAGGTTGACGATTCCTGCGATCAGCATCAGCAACACAGGGACAACCAGTGCGAACTCAACCGCCTCGACGCCCTCGTCGCGGCGAAGGAGACGCATGAACTGAGACATCGTCTGACGCGCTCCTCTACTTCTCTTGTCAGCGGCGGCTGGAACCTCGCTGCGAATGACACTTCGGCTATTAACGCGAGGGTACGCGCGACGCTTCGACAACTGCAATGAAATCGGACACCGTCGACCATGTTTCTCAGCCACAAGCGCGGCTCCAACTGGCGAATTCGGTTACCCCGATGTAAATCTTCTCACCTCGCGCTCGCTGGAGGAGCTTCCGCCCGTGCCGATTTGCCACTACGTCGGCTGACCGCCTCGCGCAGCAACACCTCAACTTCGGCGTTGGCGCTGCGCAGATCCGCAGCTGCGAGCCGTTCGATCTCGGCCCACAACTGCGGATCTATTCGCAGCGGGAAATGCTTACGCGACACGGGAATCCCTCGCCTGTTACTGGTAGAGCGTTCCGGTGTTGACGATCGGCGTTACCTGGCCCTCGCCGCACAGCACCACCATCAAGTTGCTGACCATGGCGGCCTTTCGCTCATCATCGAGCTCGACGACTTTCAGCGAAGCCAGGTCTTTGAGCGCCATATCGACCATAGTCACCGCGCCAGTGACGATCTTTCGCCGTGCTGCGATAACGGCTTCTGCCTGCTGGCGACGCAGCATGGCTTGTGCGATTTCGGCCGCGTAAGCCAAATGCGTCAGGCGGGCATCGTCAACGACCACGCCGGCGACAGCGAGCCGTGCACCGAGGTCGTCGCGCAAGGCCTTGGAAACCTCATCCGGATTGCTGCGCAGTGTTATCTCAGCAGCGCTCTCCTCATCACCGTGGTCGTAGGCGTAAGCCGTCGCCACATGACGGAGCGCGGTCTCAGATTGCGTCGTCACATAAGAGTCGAAATCGTCGACGTCGAACATGGCCTGGGCGGTATCCTGCACGTGCCACACCACCATGGCTGCGATCTCGATCGGATTTCCGCGGCGATCGTTCACCTTCATGCGTTCACCGAGCAGCGTGCGGGCTCGCAGTGAAATTCGATAACGGCGCTTGGCGTTGCTGTAGAACGGATTTGCCCACCAGAACCCACCCTCGCGGACAGTGCCACGGTAGTTGCCGAACAGCACCAAGGCGCGCGCCTCGTTGGGTTGCAAGGTGAAGAATCCGGCGCAAGCGGCTCCGGAAAGCGTGGCCAGAAGCAGGCCAAGCACCATGAGCCACCACACCGGCATGGTCTCAGACCCGCGGCGAATGGACTCGACGAATGCAGCGACCCCGGCGATACCCACGACGATGGTGACTCCCAGCATGGTCGCGCCACGGATTGCGGTCACCGGACGTTCGGTGCTCATAGTTGCCTCCAAAGCAAAGTGATATCACATTGATATCACCTGCCGGCGCGCGGCGCAAGCACTTCACCGGTCCTGAGTACAAGCACTTCACCGGTCCTTCACCAAACAACCAACCACTGGCGATCTCGCGAAGTACCAAACGGCCCGCGCACCGGTCCTTCACCAAACAACCAACCACTGGCGATCTCACGAAGTACCAAACAGCCCACCCACCGGTCCTTCACCAAACAACCAACCACTGGCGATCTCGCGAAGTACCAAACGGCCCGCGCACCGGTCCTTCACCAAACAACCAACCACTGGCGATCTCGCGAAGTACCGCAAGAATGCGGAGGGTGGGCGCTGGGTGACGCGTGCGTCGAGGCCTAATCGGGCTGGTGCAGTTGCCGAGCTGCCTCCGCGATCGAACCCGTTAGCGAGGGGTACACCGTGAAGGTCGCTGCCAGATCGTCAACAGTGAGGCGTTGCGTGACCGCCAAGGCAACCGAGTAGATCAGCTCGCTGGCACGCGGAGCGACGATAACTCCGCCGAGCACCACTCGAGAGCTTCGATCGCAGAACAGTTTCACGAAGCCTTCCCGGATGTTTTGCATTTTGGCGCGGGCGTTCGTTGCCAGTGGCAGCATGATGATGTCGGCAAGAACTTCACCATCATCAATCTGCTGCTGCGTGACGCCGACTGTCGCGATCTCGGGATCGGTGAAGATGTTGGCGGTGACCACTCGCGCGTCGAGCGGCGCCACCGCACTGCCTAGAGCGTGCCGCATAGCAATGCGTCCTTGCATCGCCGCAACTGATGCCAGCATCAGCACGCCGGTGCAATCGCCAGCTGCGTAGATGCCCCTCACGTTCGTGCGAGAAACGCGATCGACGACGACATGCCCGCTGGCTGAGGTGGCCACACCGGCCGCATCGAGCCCAAGATCCTCCGTATTCGGCAGCGAGCCAACGGCCATAAGGCAATGCGTTCCTTCGACAGTTCGGCCATCGGCCAAGGTGACACGCACCCGTTCCCCATCGCGCACAACAGCATCCGCGCGCGAACGAGCCATCACCGTGATGCCACGTCGAGCGGAGACGTCCTCAATCACCCGCGCCGCATCCAGATCCTGACCGGGCAAGACGTGCTCGCGCGACGACACCAGCGTCACCTGGCTGCCCAGACCGTGGTACGCCGACATGAACTCGGCGCCCGTCACCCCGGAACCGACCACGATGAGGTGCTCGGGCAGCACCTGCAGGTCATACAACTGCTTCCAGGTGAGGATGCGCTCACCGTCCGGCATCGCGCTCGCAAGTTCGCGTGGGCGGGCACCGGTGCTGAGTAGAACGACGTCGGCGTGCAACACCACATCGGTTCCGCGCACACATACTTCGGTCGCGGAACGCAGGAAGCCCTCGCCCTGAATGACGGTGACGCCGGCCTTACGCACCCCCTCGGCGATATCCGCACTCTGTGCTTCCGCAAGATCGCGGATGTGCGCATTCAGCGTGACGATCTCCACACCAACCCGGGTGTACGAGGTCATCTCGCCACTGAACTGGAGTCCGAAGCGGGAACCCTCGACTGCTCGGGTGAGAATGTTGGCTGCCTCAATAGCCGTCTTGCTCGGGACGACATCGGTGAGCACGGCCGCGCCGCCAAGGCCGTCTCGATCGGCCATGAAGACGTTGGCACCAAGTTGCGCCGCGACCAGAGCCGCTTCGTAGCCGCCGGGTCCACCGCCGATGATCACCACGTCCGTCATGCGAGCATCTTCCCACCCCGAGACTCCCGAGCAGTCTGGCGACTACTCTCGTCGACATGATCAGCTCGTATGAACTTGCCCGCGCCTCGGCCGCATCCATCGCACGCATCACCGGCATTCGCAGTCACGATGTCGCCGTCGTGCTTGGCAGTGGATGGGGGCCGGCCGTCGACGCCTTCGGCAGCACCAACAGCGAAGCCGAGTACGGTCAGATCGATGGCTTCTCGGCAACCGGCGTTGTCGGGCACGCCGGCAAACTGCGCAGCGTCGACCTCGGCGAGGGCCGCAACGCGCTCGTGTTCATGGGCCGCAACCACTACTACGAGAACCACGACGTCTCCCGCGTCTCTCACCACGTGCGAACCGCTGCTGCCTGTGGCGTGCGCAGCATCGTGCTCACCAACGCTGCCGGTGGTCTCGATGCTGCATGGCGTCCAGGCACTCCTGTACTCATCTCCGATCACATCAATTTGACGGCAACGTCTCCGATTGAGGGCGCTAAGTTCGTCGATCTCACCGACGCCTACTCACCCCGCCTGCGCGCACTCTGCAAGGCAATCGATCCGACGCTTGCCGAAGGGATCTACGCGGGTCTGCCCGGTCCGCACTACGAGACGCCTGCCGAAATCCACTACCTGCGCACAATCGGTGCCACGCTCGTCGGCATGTCGACGGTGCTCGAGACCATTGCCGCTCGCGAGGCCGGGCTCGAAGTTCTCGGCCTCTCGCTGGTTACTAACTTGGCCGCTGGCATGAGCGGGGAGCCGCTCAACCACGAAGAAGTCCTGGAAGCCGGCCGCGCCGCGACCCAGCGCATGGGCCGCCTGCTCGCCGACGTGCTGAAGGCCATGTGATGCTCGACGCCGAGTTGCGCGCCCGAGTGGTCGAGTGGAGCAACGACGACCCGGACGACATCACCGTGACACAGCTCGACGCGCTGCTAGTCGCCGCTGATGCTGGCGATGCGAATGCGATAGCCGAACTGGTTAGCGCCTTCGGGCCTTTTCTCGAATTCGGAACCGCCGGACTTCGCGGAGCCATCGGGCCAGGGCCATCGCGCATGAATCGCGCCGTCGTTTCACGAGCGGCTGCTGGTTTGGGCACATATCTCGTTGCGAACGACGCGACGTCCGCAGTCGTTGGATACGACGCACGCCACCGCAGCCTGGACTTCGCACTGGATACTGCGGAGGTACTCGCTGGCGCTGGCATCCACTCGTACGTCATGCCCACCACACTGCCTACTCCCCTGGTCGCGTTTGCGATCCGCGCCCTCGAAGTCGACGCTGGCATCATGGTGACGGCTTCGCACAACCCGCCGCAGGACAACGGCTACAAGGTGTACCTCGGCGACGGCAGTCAGATCGTGCCGCCGGCAGACGCGCAGATCTCAGGTTGTATCGAGCTCGTTGATTCCGTGATGGGGCTACCTCGAAGCGACGACTTCACCATGCTCACGCACGACATCGTCGACGCGTACGTGAATGCCGCAGCCTCGATCGTCGATCCCGCGGCACCCCGCTCGATCCGGGTGGTTTCGACGTCACTGCACGGCGTGGGTCATGAAACCTGGATGGCTGCAATGCGGGCTGCTGGCTTCCGCCTGCCCTCCGTTGTGCTCGAACAAGCCGTGCCAGATCCCGACTTCCCGACCGTCGCATTCCCCAACCCCGAAGAGCCCGGCGCTGCCGACATGCTGCTTGCGCACGCATTGGCAGAGGCCGCCGATATCGCAATCGCGCATGACCCCGATGCAGACCGCTGCGCTGCGGGCATTGTTGATCCTGCCCTCGGATCATGGCGACTACTGACGGGCGATGAGCTCGGATCCTTGCTGGCCTGGTGGACCATCGAACGCGCTCATCGGTTCGAACTGCCCGCACCAACTGGCGTTATGGCATGCTCCATCGTGTCGTCAACACTGCTCATGCGCATCGCACAAGCGGCCGGACTTCATGCCCAACAGACACTCACCGGTTTCAAGTGGATCGGCCGTGTGCCGGACCTTGAGTTCGGCTACGAGGAAGCGCTCGGCTACTGCGTCGCGCCGGACATCGCGGCCGACAAAGACGGCATCACGGCAGGTCTCCGCATCGTTGAGATGGCGGCTACATTGAAGGCCGAAGGACGCAGCTTGCTGGATGCGCTCGAGGCGATCTACGCAGAGCACGGTCTGCATGCAACGTCGCAGCTGTCAGTTCGCATGTCAGACCCAGCCGCGATCCGCGGCGCTGTGCAACGACTGCGCGAGCAGCCTCCAACGGCGCTTGCCGGACGGACGGTTATTGGTGTCGACGACATGTCGCTCGGCATAGAAGGCCTTCTACCAACCGAGGGCATTCGGCTCCGCCTTGCCGATGGTCATGTGATCGTCCGCGCGAGCGGTACTGAACCAAAGCTCAAGTGCTACCTCGAGTTCATCACACCTTGGGCGCCAAACGCCCGTATGTGGGCGGCTCAAGTAATGGAAGCGACCAAAGCCGACCTCAAGGTCGCGATGGGACTATGACACCAAAGGAGATCCTCGACGTGCTTGCCGCTTCGGCGGAGCGCGTCATTGCAGCCATTGCCATCTCTCCCGTCCGAGCAGCACCCGAATGGTCACCATCAGTCGTGCTGGGCCATCTCGCCGATGTTGACGAACAGGTTTGGCAACCGCGCATTGCACTTATGGTGCAAGCGTTGCAGGCCAGCGCAGAACCGCCGACGTTTGCATGGTGGGAGCCGGACTCCGATGGCACCATCGAGAAGTACGGCCGCCTAAGCGTTGAGGATGCCGCCGCGATTCTGCGGAATGCTCGGACGCGGTTGATCACGGATGTTGCAGCATTGAACGAAGCCGATTGGCACGCCAAAGCGAGCCACGACACGTTCGGCAGCATCGACATTTCTGGCCTCCTCATGGAGGTCCTGGAGCACGACGCAGAACACAGCACTGAATAGCAGCGAACGTGATCGACAGCACGAATAGTCGTTGTATTTGTTGAGGTTTTGGGCACACGTCAATTCAGTAATGTCACACCCCCTCGCTTGAATACAGGTATGAAGGCGCTCACCGTCGAAGGCATCCTTGCGTTGGGCCTTGCCTGCGCGCGAAGTTTCGGAGAGTCCGTCACACGCGATGCCTGCGAAGCGATCGCCAGCCAAGTAGCACTCGAAGAATCGGCCCGAACGCCAATTGCTGAGCACCTGAATCACTTGGCAGTCGCAGCGAACCTCGCAGGCTCAGAGCCTTCCACGTTGTCCGCGCTGCAGCGTGTGCACTTCCTAAAGTCGGCCGTGTCCCATGTGGCCTGGGCAGAGTCCCGCGTCAACACAGCGGTGCTCGCAATTGCAGGGGTGCAGCGTCGCATTCAGACAGCGCAGGTCGGCATCACCGACTCTCGCACACAACGCGTAGAGATCGAAGACTCTGCCCGATCGGAGATCGCACTAGCCGCTCGTTGGTCTGAGTCTCAGGCCCAGACTCGATTGGAGACTGCACGCCTGTTGCACGCGTTGCTACCAGACACATCTGCCGCATTGTCTCTTGGAGTGATTTCGCAACAGCATGCGACAGTGATTGCCGACGGCGCAGCCCGCCTGGCCGCAGGATTCGGAGTTGATGCGACGCACCCAGATGCCACGCACAACGCAGCTGCGTGGCGCTCACTGACTGCTGTCGCATCGGAACTCGATGGTCGAGCCTCCGTCATCGCTGCACACTCGACACGAACCGCAACACGATCCGCTGTGATGCGAATTGTCGACCGGCTGGATCCGACAGGCATGCAACGGCGACGTGATGATGCCGCGCGTGATCGTGGGGTGTGGGTGCAACCTGAGGGTGAGGGCAATGCCCTGCTGATCGCCCGCATGAGCAGCATGCAGGCCGAAGCCTGCCTCACGCGTATCCGAGAGCGAGCATCCATGAATAGCTCCGATGCCATTGCTGCAGGCACCCGTGACCCCCGCGGTATTGGCGAACTGCGAGCCGAGGCCCTCACGGAAATCGTCCTCGGCACTCGCCGTTATGTTGAGCATTCTGAGTCGCCTCCGCTGCGCGCAGACATTGACGTCGTGATCGCCCTCGACGCGCTCCTTGGATTCCATCGAGCAGGTAGCGACACCGCGATGCTTCGAGCCCGTGGCCGCGACGATGAAATAGTGCCAGCCGCGGAAATCCGCGACCTGTTCAGCGATCCCCGAGTGGAGGTGAGCCTGCGCCGCCTCGTCACTGACCCGGTTACGGGCCACTTGCTCGACGTGTCGGCGCACCGGTACAGGCCCTCGGATCGCCTTCGCGAGTTCATCACCACACGTGACCGACGATGCCGATGGCCCGGATGCAGGAGACGATCCGAAAACGCCGACCTAGACCACGCAACGCCATTCGACCGAGGCGGCCCATCGACCGTTGCCAACCTTGGCGCTCTGTGCCGACGTCACCACTTGCTCAAGACCCACGCCGGATACTCGATCCCCGAAAGCAACAACGATGGCACCTGCACGATCGTTACTCCAGTTGGTGAGCGCTATGCCCACTCGGCTGTCTCGATACTCCCAACGGATGATCCGCCACCGTTCTAGCGTCTGCTCAGCGTCGGGATCGCCTGCAGCACTGCGCCAGCGACAACGACGTCAAGCGCAGCGCAGTTCGAAAGGCGACCGGAAGACGCGATTCCGCAGCCGAATATGCGTCGGCAGGATCCGCGGCCCTGCAACGTTCCGACGCATGTTTGGCGAGGACTAGCGTCGGGATCGCCTGCAGCACTGCGCCAGCGACAACGACGTCAAGCGCAGCGCAGTTCGAAAGGCGACCGGAAGACGCGATTCCGCAGCCGAATATGCGTCGGCAGGATCCGCGGCCCTGCAACGTTCCGACGCATGTTTGGCGAGGACTAGCGTCGGGATCGCCTGCAGCACTGCGCCAGCGACAGTGTCACACAGCGGCGTCGAGGACAGCCTTCACCATATCGAGCGTCGTGGATGGATGCAGCAGCGCGAATCGTCCAACAACCTCGCCCTCCCAAACCGTGGGCGTGGCGAACGCGATCTGTTGCTCAAGCAGCGAGTCCTGTAACGCCAGGTAGTCGTCCTTACTCCAACCCGGCCGGCGCCACAGCACGACCCCAAGCCCTGGCTCACGGAGCAGCTCAACGTGGGGCAGTTCATCGATCAGCGCAGCAGTTTGCTGAGCAAGATCGATAGCCGCCTGAACTGCAGCCCGATAGGCATCCGTGCCATGAACGGCGAGCGAGAACCAAAGGGGCAGGCCGCGCGCGCGTCGAGTGAGGTGGTGCGCGAGATCCGTCGGGTTCCAATACAGCGGATGATCGGATTGGTGCAACGGATCTAAGTAACTAGCGTGCTGCGTATGCACGGATGCGGCCTGATCTGGATCGCGATAGATCAATGCGGCACAATCGAACGGCGCAAACCACCATTTGTGGGGATCGGTGATGAAGGAATCTGCAAGCGCTAATCCATCAAAGCGCCAGCTCTGATCCGAGAGCAGCGCAGCGCCGCCATATGCACCGTCCACATGGAACCACAGGTTGTGTTCCCGTGCCGCCTCACCGATTCCACGCAGGTCATCAACGATGCCGGCGTTGGTCGTGCCGGAGGTTCCGACGATGGCGACGATAGGAGGACCCTCATAGGCAGCCAGCGTCCTGCGCACATCTTCGCCGGTGAGCCGGTGGTCCACCGTGGGAATGACAACCGTCTCGACATCGAGAATGCGGCAGGCATTTGCAATGGATGAGTGTGCTTCATCACTGCAGGCAATGCGGACTTCGCGAACTCCAAAGCGCTGCCGCCCAATCTCTCGCGCGACGGCAAGTGCAGAGAGGTTTCCAGCCGATCCACCAGAGACGAAGGTGCCGCCCGACGTCTTGGGCATGCCGGCCAGCTCGGCCATCCATGCCAGCACTTGGTTCTCGGCCACGATCGCGCCCGACGCCTCCAGCCAGGAGCAGCCTTGCAGCGATGCAATAGAGACCACCGTGTCGAAGAGCAATGCAGCCTTCGTGGGCGCAGCGGGGATGAAGCCGAAAAAGCGCGGGCTGTCAGTCGAGAGCACATTCGCCGCAATGTGCTGGACGTAGGCATCGAGCACCTCGCGCGGATCGCGTCCGTATTGGTCGATAAATCCCTCAAGTGCACGCTCGATGCCGAGGGGCTCGCGCGGGTGATCCAAAGGTGTGTCTGTGAACGACAAGCGTGTCCGCACGTACTCCATGACGAGACCGGCGAGGTGCGGGTCATACCGGTGCATTCGGTCAGCGGGTCGGGTTTCGGACACCGCCTGCAAGGCAAGGTACGGGTCGTCAGTCATGGCCTAGTCCTCCGGAGTCGTTCGCGCCAATGTATCCCTGTCCATAGGCTGTACAGGTGACTCTGGTACTTGGACTCAATGACAGTGATTTGGCTGCGGCGACCGGTTCGGATGCTGCGCTGCGCCGCTTCCTCTTTGGCCTGCCCGGCGTCGATCAAGTCGGCGCCGACGCGCGTGCCGCGGCTTTGGCGACGCGCTCGATCAAGGCGGCCACCAAGCGGCAAATGATCGATCTCGCCATCTCCATGATCGACCTGACAACGCTTGAGGGTGCAGACACTCCAGGCAAGGTCAACGCGCTATGCGTGAAAGCGAAGTACCCAGATCCGACGGATCCGAGTGCGCCGCACACCGCCGCAGTGTGCGTGTACGGCGACATGGTGCCGCATGCGGTGAAGGCACTCGGCGGTGCACCCATCAGCATCGCCGCGGTCGCAACGGCATTCCCCAGTGGACGCGCTTCGCTCGATGTGAAGATTCTCGACACGCGAGACGCCGTCGCCAACGGTGCCCATGAGATTGACATGGTTATCGATCGCGGTGCTTTTCTTTCGGGACGCTACATGCAGGTGTTCGAAGAAATCCAGGCCATCAAACAGGCTTGCGACGACGCGCACCTCAAGGTGATTCTTGAAACCGGCGAGTTGCAGACGTACGACAATGTCCGCCGTGCTTCGTGGCTGGCCATGCTCGCAGGTGCCGATTTCATCAAGACGTCCACCGGCAAGATCCAGCCAGCTGCCACGGCCCCCGTCGTGCTCGTCATGCTCGAAGCAGTCCGCGATTGGTTTGATATCACCGGCAAGCACATCGGCATGAAACCCGCCGGCGGCATCCGCAACACCAAGGACGCCATGAAGATGCTGGTGCTCGTCAACGAGATCACCGGCGAAGACTGGCTGAATCCAAGGCTTTTCCGCATCGGCGCTTCGACGCTGCTCAACGACCTCCTGATGCAACGCCAGCGCATGCGCGACGGCGTCTACTCCGGACCCTCCTACGTGACGGTGGACTAACCATGGCTCGCATCGAATACGCACCGGCACCGGAGTCTCGCTCGGTAGTGAAACTGCGCAAGCAATACGGTCACTTCATCAATGGTGAATTCGCCGATCCCCTTGAGGGAGGCACCTTCATCACGATGAACCCTGCCGACGAGACGACCCTGGCGGAAGTCGCCGAGGGGTCTTCAGCCGACGTCGATGCCGCAGTGAAGGCCGCACGACGTGCATTCACCAAGTGGGCCAAGCTGAGCGGCGCAGAACGCGCCAAGTACCTGTACCGCATCGCCCGCATCATGCAGGAGCGCGCTCGCGAGTTCGCGGTGCTCGAGACGCTCGACAATGGCAAGCCCATCAAGGAATCGCGCGACATCGACATTCCCTTAGTGGCGGCCCACTTCTTCCATTACGCGGGTTGGGCAGACAAACTCGAATATGCAGGATTCGGGCCGAACCCGCGACCCGTCGGGGTGGCTGGCCAGATCATCCCTTGGAACTTCCCGCTGCTGATGCTCGCTTGGAAGGTCGCGCCTGCGCTCGCCTGTGGTAACACCATCGTGCTGAAGCCCGCACAGACCACGCCGCTCACTGCGCTGTTGTTTGCCGAGGTCTGCCAGCAGGCCGACCTCCCACCGGGCGTCGTCAACATCGTGACGGGGCACGGCGACACGGGGTCTGCGCTCGTCACACACAAGGGCATCGACAAGGTTGCCTTCACCGGTTCAACAGCGGTGGGTCAACAGATCGCTCGGGCAGTCGCGGGTACGCACAAGCGCGTCACGCTGGAACTCGGCGGCAAGGGCGCCAACATCGTGTTCGACGACGCCGCCATGGATCAGGCGGTAGAGGGCATTGTCAATGGCATCTACTTCAATCAGGGCCACGTGTGCTGCGCCGGTTCCCGGCTGTTAGTGCAGGAGTCGGTTGCCGACGAAGTGGTGGCAAGGCTGCAACGGCGCATGTCTTCATTGCGAGTGGGTGATCCGCTCGACAAGAACACCGACGTCGGGGCCATCAACTCAGCTGCACAGCTGGCCCGCATCAGCGAACTCGCCGAGTCCGGAAGTGCGGAAGGAGCGGAACGCTGGAGCCCCGACTGCACCTTGCCCAGCAAGGGTTTTTGGTTTGCGCCGACAGTGTTCACCAACGTTTCGCAGGCCAACCGCATCGCGCGGGAAGAGATATTCGGACCTGTCCTTTCGGTACTCACCTTCCGCACGCCGGCGGAGGCCATCGAAAAGGCAAACAACACGCAGTACGGACTGGCCGCGGGCGTGTGGACCGAAAAGGGTTCGCTCATCTTGAAGATGGCCAACGAACTGCGCGCCGGCATCGTTTGGGCCAATACCTACAACAAGTTCGATCCCGCCAGCCCCTTTGGCGGGTACAAGGAGTCCGGCTACGGCCGTGAAGGCGGACGACAAGGTCTCGCCGCCTACCTGGAGGCCGATCACGTATGAGCCGCATCGACATTCGTAAGACCTACAAGCTCTATGTCAATGGCGCCTTCCCGCGCAGCGAAAGCGGCCGGAGTTACGAGGTCTGCGATAGCAAAGGCCGCTTCCTCGCCAACGCATCGCAGGCATCGCGCAAGGATGGGCGCGATGCGGTCACCGCTGCTCGCAGCGCCTTCAAGGGTTGGTCGCATGCCAACGCATACTTGCGCGGCCAAATCCTCTATCGCATCGCCGAAGTGATGGAGAGTCGTCGCGCGCAGTTGGTTGCCGATGTCATGGCCGCTGAGGGTCTCACCGAGACTCGCGCCAACAGGGCCGTCGACGCAGCAATCGACCGCATCGTCTGGTACGCCGGTTGGGCCGACAAATTGCCAGCGGTGCTCGGCAATGCCAACGCCGTGTCTGGACCTTTCTTCAACTTCTCCATCCCCGAGCCGAGCGGTGTCATCGTGGTGCTCGCGCCCGAGGACTCGTCCCTGCTCGGCCTGGTGTCGACGGTGATCCCGGTAATCGCGGCAGGCAACACGGCGGTGGTCGTGAGTTCCTCGACAAGGCCACTCCCCGCCATTACCTGGGCCGAGTGCCTGGCCACCTCAGACGTACCAGGAGGTGTGATCAACATCCTCACCGGCGATCATGCGGAAATCGCACCGTGGCTGGCGTCGCACAAAGACGTCGACGGCATCGACCTCACCGGGGTCTCTGATGTCAATCTGGCGACCGAACTGGAAGCCGCGGCGGCTGGGAACCTCAAGCGCTTCGCCCGGCCGGACGCGGATGAGGATTGGGCGACTCGGCCAAACCTGCGTCGACTGAGTCGCTTCATCGAGACCAAGACGGTCTGGCACCCCATCGGCGTGTAGCCTCGGACGCATGGTCACCGCTATTTGCTTCCTCGCGATCGATGTCGACAAGATCAACGAGGCTGGAACTGCTATCAGCAACCTCGAGGGTGTTCAGTCCGTGTATTCAGTGACAGGTGCCATTGATCTCGTCGCCATCGTCGAGGTGCGCAGCCACGAAGAGGTCGCCAAGGTGGTCACTGACGGGATCGCCAAGGTGCCCGGTGTGCGCTCGACAGAGACGCATATCGCATTCCGCACCTACCGCAATGGCGACGTTGATGCTGCCTTCAACATCGGGCTCGACTGACCACTGGATCGAGTAACCCGCGGCTCACAGCGGTTGGAAGCGAAAGCCCATCTGTGTGCCAGAAGTTCCTGCATGTCTTGAGGATTCAGGGAGCATGGAACTACTGCGTGCGGATCAAGCCTGTGCCTCTTGTCACGCCGATTCCGCAACACCTGCCGATGAGCCTTTCGCGCGCCCATCGCTAGACTGAGCGTCTGTTCACCCCATCACAGGAGGTCGGGCGTGGCCCAAGGGACGCTCTACCGCGGACGTGAAGGCATGTGGTCCTGGGTGGCCCATCGCATCACCGGTGTCGCGGTCTATCTATTCCTACTCGTGCATGTTCTAGACACTGCACTGGTGCGAGTAGATGCCAATATCTACGACGCCGTCATCGCGTCCTATAAGACACCGATTGTGAATCTGCTCGAAGTCGGACTCGTCGCCGCAGTGCTATTCCATGCACTAAACGGCATCCGCGTGATTTTGGTCGACTTCTGGAGCCAGGGTCCTCGCTACCAGCGCGTCATGCTGTGGGTCGTCGTGGCCATCTGGTTCGTCGTCATGGTGCCCGGTGCCTACTTCATGCTCCGCCACACCGTGCAGAAGCTGTTTGGAGCCTGACCATGAGCCTCGACACTTTCACCACACCCCGCGGTCGCACCTCGCAGCGAACGAATTTCGAAATGCTCTCGTGGCTGTTTATGCGCGTATCCGGAGTCCTGCTCGTTGTGCTCGTGATCGGTCACTTGCTCATCATGAACATCCTTGACGGCGGAGTGCAGCGCATCAACTTCGGCTTTGTTGCCGGTCGGTGGGCGTCTCCGTTCTGGCACTTCCCAACCCAGTGACAGGAAGGTGTACAACTTCTTACGCCATCCGTCGTGCAAATGGTCACGGCAAATAGCCAGATCCGGGATCATACCTACATACAGGAACAATACTGATGAACTCAGGTAGGTGAAGATCGCCATCGCGTCCCACAGCAGCGGAGACTGGAAGTTAGGCCAGACCCAACGATCATTAGGATAGGGCAAGGCATAGTAGAACTGCCACAAGCGTCCGATATGCACCATCACAAACAAACCAGCGGTCATCAGCGAGAAGGTCGTCATCGCTTCAGCGAAGCGATAGATAGGCTTACGCCAGTCAGCATGCATCAAGTGCAGAATCGCCGACAGTAACGTACCTGAGTGGCTCATACCGATCCAGAAAATGAAGGTGGCGATATACAGCCCCCACACGTTCGGATTATTCAGATTTGCAACGCCCATACCTGTCTGGTACTGGTATATCTCGCAACCCAAACCTACGCCGAACAGTGCCAGCGCGCCGAGTACGATGACCCAATACATTTTTCTGGGATTTTCAAGACTAACAAGCACATCCTTGTTAATCTTTGCCCAAGCGATGTCTTCGCGAATATCTTTCATAGTTATTCCTTAAAGGGTTTCCTGTTAACCGAACCGTTACACTGCGCTTTCGCGAACACGTTCCAGATACATTACAGAAGGATAGGGACGCAATTCCTCCAAGATACGGGTAACCACGCAACTCTGATTCACCGTGCTCTTTATCTTTCTCTTGCTTATCCGCTGCAATGTCAACTT
>CAWATP010000023.1:0-12484 GCA_963784905.1 uncultured Actinomycetota bacterium
GTTTCAACACACTCCCGAAGGCACGTTGTTTGGTTTGACCGAACTCTAGGCGCGACGATCAAGTGCACCGAGTGCAATCAACATGGTTTCAGGGGACACCAGTAATGCAGCCGCTAACGGGGCGACGACGTCAATTGAAGGTCGACGCTCTTGTCGGAAATATCGAGACAACGTGCCGCGGTCGATTCCGGTCAATTCACTGAGATCCTCAAGCGAACGCAAACCCACTTCGCCCATGCGTTCGTGCAACCACTCCGTAGACTCCGAAGGGCTGTACCGGGGTTTGGCCTTGGTCATGATGCCGCACACTAGCGACCTAAACCTTCGAGTATCGCTAAGGGAAATCAGGACACGCTCACGGGCCGCGCTGTCGTGGGCCGTGCCCGTGCTGGTTGCCACCGTGAGTTAAGCGGTTAGGCCCGGGCCACGCCCAACGCCACGCAAGCCGCCCACCGACTTAACACGACTCGTAACCGTACGGCTACAGCACCTTGGACAAGAACGCCTTGGTGCGCGGGTGTTGTGGATTGCTCAGCACTTGTCTCGGATCGCCCGCCTCGACGACGACACCATCATCCATGAACACGATGGCATCACCGACTTCCCGGGCGAATCCCATCTCATGCGTCACGACGATCATGGTCATCCCCTCGTGCGCGAGTTGCCGCATGACATCGAGGACTTCACCAACCAGTTCAGGATCGAGTGCCGACGTCGGCTCGTCGAACAACATGAGCTTCGGCTCCATGGCCAGCGCCCGTGCAATGGCTACTCGCTGCTGCTGTCCACCGGAGAGCTGCGCCGGGTAGTTATTGAGTTTGTCGTGAAGACCCACCCGATCGAGCAGACGTTCGGCTCGCTCTCGCACGACCGCCTTGGCCTCGCCACGGACAGTGACCGGCGCCTCCATGACATTCTCCAGAGCCGTCATATGCGGGAACAGGTTGAAGCGCTGGAACACCATGCCGATCTGGCGACGCTGTTCTGCTACTTCGCGTTCACGCATCTCATGCAACTTGCCGCTACGTTCGTGGTACCCCACCAATTGCCCATCGACGGAGAGTCTGCCGGCATCGATCTTTTCGAGGTGGTTGATACAGCGCAAGAAGGTCGACTTGCCCGAGCCCGATGGTCCGACTAGGACGAAGACTTCCTTTGGAGCCACTTCCAGATCAATGCCGCGCAGCACTTCCAGTCGACCGAAAGACTTATGCACGAGCTCCGCACGAACCATAGGCGTGGCGCTCATCAGATCCTCCGACCACTGAAGTTGGCGAATACACGCTGCAATTTCTCGTATGGGCTCGGTGGCAGATTGCGTGTAGCACCCTTGGCGTAATGGCGCTCGATATAGAACTGTCCCACGGTGAGGATGCTCGACATGAAGAGATACCAGAGGCTCACCATGATCAGCATCGGCATGACTTGATAGGTGCGTACATAGATGTTCTGCACCGCGAACAACAGTTCATAGAACGGCACGTAAGCGACGAGCGAAGTGGTCTTGAGCATGGAAATCGTCTCGTTGCCGAAAGGCGGAACGATGACGCGCATTGCCTGCGGCAGCACAATGCGGCGCAGCGTCTGCATGCGGCTGAGGCCGAGGGCCGTGGCGGCTTCCGCCTGTCCTTCATCCACCGAGATGATCCCGGATCGAACGATCTCAGACATATAGGCAGCCTCGTTGAGACCCAGCCCGAGCAGTGCGGCTGCAACCGAGGGAACCAAGTCAAAAGTGCGCCAGGTGACGAATTCGGGCCCGAAGGGGATGCCTAGACCAATGGTGGGAAGCAAAGCGCCGATATTGGCCCAGAAGAGCAACTGCACGAGTACGGGGGTGCCGCGAAAGACCCAGACATAGAGCCAGGCCGCGCCAGCGACGAGCGGATTGGTCGACAAGCGCATGACCGCAACAGCCACGCCAAGCAACAGGCCAATAGCCATCGAGGCCGCAGTAAGCCACAAGGTTGTGCGAATTCCCTCAAGCACATTGATATTGAGTGCGTACTTCGACTGCTCCGACCAATTGAAGTTCTCATTGGTGAGGAACATGTTCAGCAGCATCATGCCGATGAGCGCGATGCCTGCGACTGCAGCCCAACGGCCGGGCCTGCGAACGGGGACGGCCCGAATTGCTTCGGGCCGTCCCTGTGTCGTTACTGCGTCAGTCACGGAATCAGACGGCCGGGTTAACTTCGGACGTGGTGATTGCGCCCGCGGTTGCAGCCCACTTCTCAAGGATGGTGGCGTACGTGCCGTCATCGATGATTGCCTGGATCGCCTTCTGGATAGCCTCGGCGAGCGTGCCGTTGGCCTGCTTCAGCGCGATGCCATACGGGTAGGTGTCGTACTGCGCACCGATGGTGATGAGCTTGCCCGAAGACTGCAGCACTGCATAACGCACCGGATCGGAGTCGGCCAGCATGCCAACATTCTTACCACTCACAACAGTCGCCGCTGCATCCTGCTGCGACTGGTACTGATTGATGGTGATGGCAGCCTTGCCGGCGTCGGTGCAAGCCTTGGACTTGGCCGTAATGTCGTCAACCTGCACAGTGCCCTTCTGTACCGCGATGGAGAGGCCGCAGGCATTATTCGGATCAAGCGTCGATCCGGCCGGGCCTGCCCATGCGGTTCCGGCCACGTAGTACGACACGAAATCGACGACCTTCATGCGCTCCGCCGTGATGGTGAACGACGAGAGGCCCGCTTCGTACTTGCCCGACTTCACGGCGGGGATAATCGCGTCGAACGGCGAGGACACGTAATCCGCGCTGAGGCCGAGCTTGGCCGCGATCGCATTACCCAAATCAATGGACATGCCTTCGATGGTCTTGCCGTCCGTGCCGAAGTACTCATTCGGAGGGTACGTAGTGTCGACACCAAATGTGATCTTGCCATCGGCTGCGATATCGGCAGGCACCAGCGCAGCCAACGAGTTAGCCGCCGTGTCAGTTGCGGTGGCCGACGGAGTGGTGTCGGGGGTGGACGAACCACAGCCAGCGAGTGCAAGGGTCGCAGCGACGCCGAGCACCACCAGACCGGACTTGAGACGGAACTGCATCATGGAGCCTTCCTGTTGACAGCAAGCGAATAGCAGAATTGTCCTCCTCCGCCAGCAAATTGCGTACCACCAAAGGTTCGATTGCCACTAATTCCCTTCAGATTCGTAGCGGAGCATCTGGATTCGCGGCGTCGGGTCGGGGCTCATCAACACCTCAATGCGGGCAGAACCCGAGCGTCCGATCACTCTCCAGCGCGCGTGCGCCGGCGAGCGTGACTCCAGCGATTCCGCATCCCGAGAGAACGCTCCCATGCTCTGCGCCAGCTCTGATGCATGATTTCGTCGCTCGGAACGATCCCGGTCGAGATCCAGATTGTGCGCGAATACACGGTCGCAGAGTTCGTCGTCCCAAGTGCCAAGCAACGCCTCGGCCGCATCCATGGCCGCCGAGGTCTCGGGCCACAACTCGCCTACCGCGCGTGGTGCGGCAGCCACGAGGTCATACATCACCGCTTCCGCCAGGGGTGTCATCGGCGCATAGGTGCGATTCGACAGTGCAACAACGGCGATACCGGTCGCCGGATGCCAGCGCATATGTGAGCCAAAGCCCGGATAGCCGCCACTGTGCTGGACGAAGCGACCAAGCGAGGAATGCTCTTCGGCAATGAGCCCAAAACCGTATGCCAGCGAGGATGCCGAGGGCGCCCGATCCGCCGGCGTGCGCAACAGCAAGCGTGCAAAGGTGTGCGGCTGCTGTTGCTCAAGGCGGCTTGCAGCAGTCAGCGGATGGGGTGCCGTTGCCTCACCGAATGCCGTGAGATAGCCACCCATCCAGCGAGTGAGGTCTCGGACGGAACTGTGCAGGCCACCCATGGGCGAAAAGGCGCCTGGCAGTACCTGTTGCTCCATGCGCAATCCAGCTGCCGACTCGGCGTACCCCTGTGCTTCCTGCTCTTGCGGAATCGCACGGTAGTCAAAACGCGTGGCGGCTAGTCCTAACGGTTGGACCACCTCCTGCTCCACAAAGTCGGTATAGGAACGGCCCGTCACGGCGCTGATAAGGCGGCCGAGTAGTGCGTAGCCCAAGTTCGCGTACTCGAAGCCCGTACCCGTGCGGTGCGTGCGTCGGATACCGGACGCGGCGAGTGCATCAAAAGCGGCGAGCGGTGTGGGTTCGTGCCGGTCGCCCCATGGATCGTCTGTGGGAAATCCTGCGTTCATCGTAAGCAAGTGCCGCACCGTCACAGTGGGGTCGTCGAACCACGGCAGGAACCCGACCACAGCGTCATCGAGTCGCAACTGACCGTGATCACGCAGGAGCAGCACTGCCGCTGCGGTGAAGCTCTTGGTCATCGAGGCAATCCGGAACACGGTGTCGGCGTCGGGCAGCACCTCCGCGCCCAGCCGCCGGGTACCAACACTGTGGGTCGAAACCAAGACCCCATGCACCGATACACCGAGGACGATGGATGGCAATTGGTTTTCCTCGGCGGTCCTGAAGAGCAGTTCATCGATATCGATCGTCATGTACGAAGTGTGCAGCCATATTGCGATCTACACTCGCAACATGAATACGCGTCCCGAAGACGTACTGGCCGTCGTTGCCGAATCCAAGTACACGTACAAGCAGAAGGTCGCCATTCTGGCCGGCCTCGCTGAAAACCTGCTTGATGAGCCGGTCATTGGAGTAGCCGCCAAGGCTGCCCTGGACGCTCGCATCATCTGCGACATGTACGAGGGACATGCCCCTTACCGAGCGCGCTACATCCTCCCCGATTACGCAGTTGTGCTGCGCAACGGTTCGGACTTTTTGGAACTTCCTGCGGCCACCAACCTTGATGAGGCGCTGGCCTTCCTGCTCATCATGTACGCCGCTACGCCGTCCATCACCGGTTACCCGGTGTACTTCGGAGACCTCGACACCTTGCTGCTGCCGTACGTCGAAGATGTAGATGACGAGACGCTCTACCGCAAACTGCGTCTGTTCTGGATTTCACTCGATCGCATGTTCCCCGATGCCTTCGCGCACACCAACCTCAGCCCGGTCTACAACCGAGTCGCACAAACCATCTTGCGACTCGAGCGCGAATTGCTGCAGGTCGTGCCCAATATGTCGCTCAAGGTGCATCCGGAACTCACCAGTGACGAGTACCTACTAGATGCCATCGACACGGTGTTCGCAAATGGCAAGCCGCACTTCATCAATGATGTCTTGATGCAGCATGACCTCGGACCGCATTACGCGGCCGTGAGTTGTTACAACTCACTAAAGATCGGTGGCGGTTCGCACACCCTTTCGCGTCTCAATCTCAAAGAATCGGTGCTCGCCCACACCGGAGATGTAGAGGCATGGTTTGCCGAGACACTGCCGTTGCACGTCGGTCTCATGGGTGAGCTCATGGCCGCTCGCATCAACTTCTTGGTCGAAGAGTCGCACTTCTTCGATTCCTCCTGGTTAGTCGCCGAAGGCCTGATATCCCTCGATCGTTTCAGCGCCATGTTCGGTATTTTCGGTCTGGCAGAAGCCGTCAATATTCTGACGCAGCGCATGGGCAAGTCCGGCACTTACGGACACGATGATGAGGCCGATGCCCTCTCGTACCGCATCACTTCTTCAGTCGCCCAACTCGTTGCGGACCTGCCGCTCCTCTATTGCGAAGGCAATGGCGGTCGCGCATTCCTACACTCGCAGTCTGGTATCGATCTCGACCTCGGCGTCACTGCTGGCACACGCATACCGATCACCACCGAACCGCCGCTCTTCCGCCATCTACAAACGGTCAGCCGACACCATCACTTGTTCACGTCGGGTATCAGCGACATTTTGCATTTCGACGAGACCGCGGTACGCAATCCGCAGGCAGTCGTTGATGTGATCCGGGGTGCATTCGCTGCGGGAATGCGTGACTTCACGTTCAACCTCGACAGCAATGACTTCATACGCATCACCGGCTACATGGTGCGAAAGAGCGATCTCGCCAAGTTGCCGATGGCGCGCCACAGCAGCACCTTCCTGGGCGCCGGCGCCGTTGAGAACTCGCACGTCACCGATCGCGCGCTCAAACGAGTGATGAGCCATGAGTCTTCGCCTGTCGCGCATAACTGACTATCTTCCCTTCACCTGGGTCGATGGCCCGGGCAACCGGATTGTGTTCTTCTTCCAAGGCTGCAACTTCGACTGCACCGCCTGCCACAATCCGCAGACAATTCCACTGGAATCCGTGCATGCGCACAGTTGGTCGGTAGAAGATGTGCTTGCGCGCGTACGCGAATCGATGCCGTACATCACCGGTATCACCGTTTCCGGCGGTGAAGCGACTGTGCAGCACGAGTTCCTTTTCGAGTTGTTCACGCGAGTGAAGGGCGACCCCGAGTTCTCCTCGCTCAGTTGCTTTATCGATAGCAACGGCTTCGTGACCCGCACCGTGTGGGACACCCTGGCACCGGTTACCGATGGCGTCATGCTCGACCTCAAGGCCTTCGACGACATGCAGCACATTGAGCTCACTGGGCAATCAAATGCCCTCGTGCTGGACTCGATCCAGTACCTAGCCTCACTCAACCTGCTGTATGAAGTCCGACTGATGCTTGCGCCAGGGTTCAATGACAGTGACGCGCAACTCCAGACCGTTGGGGCATGGCTCATGGCGGTTGATCCAGAAATTCGCATCAAACTCAACCACTTCCACGCACACGGAACGCGAGCGCCTGCTCGCGATTGGCCTGAAGCAGACGACGAGCGCAAGGACAGCAATCGCACAGCACTGCTCGGGGCAGGCGTACGTAACCTCTGCTGATTAGTCGCGCTTGCGCAATGCCCGAAAACGCTCCATGAATGACTGCGACAAGCGATCGCCCTCTTTGCGCATGCGTTGGACAACAACCTCGGCCCACGCGAACTCAGACGCCAGGATCACAAAGCCTGCGATCACCAACGGGATGCCGGGGCCTGGCAGCACCATGAAGAGCAAGCCCAGCGCAATAAGCGTGACCCCGACGGTCGCCACGATTACCCAGCGAATTGGATGCGGCATGTGCTTCCATGCGGCCAGCAGGCGCTCCCTCGGCGTCATGGCTGGCCAATCGGTAGGAGCAGATTGTGAGCAGCAGCTTGCAGGCGAGTCATGGCTGCACGCTGCCTGCCCGCGTACGCTCCCGTCAAGCGTTCAAAGGAGAACTCACCATGCTTAAAGGCTTCAAAGACTTCGTTCTTCGCGGGAATGTCATCGACCTGGCCATCGCTGTCGTCATTGGCGCGGCCTTCGGCGGTGTGGTGACGCAACTCACCAAGTCCTTCATCGAACCACTACTGAAGTTGGTCGGTGGCGGCGGCATCTCCGGAGGCGCCTTCATCGTCAATGGTGTTGCCTTCGACTGGGCCGGCTTCATCAACGCCGCCATCAACTTGGTGATCGTCGCTGCGGTGCTCTACTTCCTGGTGATCACGCCGATGAACAAAATCAAAGCTCGCGTTGTGAAGCCCGTCGCCGATGCTGGCCCGGCACCCGTCGCGGAAGACATCGCACTCTTGCGCGAGATCCGCGATCTGCTCAAGCAGCAGGACTAGCCGATCGCAGCACTCACCACTGCCCTGGCTTCTTCCTGAACCTGTGCAAGATGATCGGCACCCAGGAATGACTCGGCGTAGATCTTGTATACATCCTCGGTGCCAGAGGGCCGAGCTGCGAACCACGCGTTCTTCGTGCACACCTTGAGCCCACCGATAGCAGCGCCGTTGCCTGGCGCCTCCGTCAGCGCAGCGGTGATTGTTTCGCCTGCCAGCGAGGTGGCCGTGACTTGTGAAGGCGACAGTTTGGCGAGCGCCGCTTTTTGCTCGCGCGTTGCGACGGCATCAATGCGAGCGTAGGCCGGCGCACCAAACCGTTCGGTGAGTTTGCCATAGCGCTGCGACGGCGAATGACCAGTAACTGCGAGCATTTCTGACGCCAACAGCGCCAAGATAATGCCGTCCTTGTCTGTGCTCCAGGCTGACCCGTCAAAGCGCAGGAACGACGCCCCGGCACTTTCTTCGCCGCCGAATACAACACTGCCATCGAGCAATCCCGGCACGAACCACTTGAAGCCCACCGGAACCTCCAGCAAACGACGGTCCACTGACGCGACGACACGATCGATCATCGAGGAGGACACCACGGTCTTGCCGATCGCACTGGAGGCCTTCCAAGCGTTTCGGTTGGCCACGAGATACTCAATTGCGACGGCGAGATAGTGGTTCGGATTCATGAGTCCGCCATCAGGCGTCACAATGCCGTGGCGATCGGAGTCAGCATCGTTGCCAGTTGAGATCTGGAAGGCATCGCGGTTGCCAATGAGTGACGCCATCGCATAGGGCGACGAACAATCCATACGGATCTTGCCGTCCCAGTCCAGACTCATAAAGCGCCACGTCGGATCGGTCAGTGGATTGATGACCGTGAGGTCGAGGTTGTGCGCCTCAGCGATGGCGCCCCAGAAGTCAATGCTGGCCCCGCCCAGCGGGTCGGCTCCAATGCGAATACCAGCGTCACGAATTGCGTTGAGGTTCAGCACTGACGGCAGATCATCCACATAGGCGGAGACGTAGTCGAAGCGTCCGGCAGCTGCGATGGCGCGCTTGGTGTCAGTGCGCACAACACCGCGAAGCCCGTTAGCTAACAATGCGTTAGCACGCGCCTGCACGACTCCGGTGATGTCGGTGCCAGCAGGTCCGCCGTCCGGCGGGTTGTACTTGAAACCACCATCGCGGGGCGGGTTGTGCGAAGGTGTGACGACAATGCCGTCCGCACGGCCCGAATCATCGAGCGCGCGGCCTCGGTTGTAGCTGAGGATGGCGTGCGAGACAGCCGGCGTCGGCGTCACTCGATCGGCACTGTCGATCAGCACCGCCACGCCGTTAGCGGCGAGCACCTCGAGCGCAGTTGTCCAAGCGGGTGTACTGAGCGCATGTGTATCGCGCCCGATGAAAAGCGGGCCACGAATCCCCGCGGCGGCGCGGTATTCGCAGATGGCTTGCGTCGCCGCTGCGATGTGGTCGTCGTTGAAGGCTGCGTCTAGCGAAGAGCCTCGGTGACCCGACGTGCCGAAGGCAACCCGCTGCGTGACGTCATCAACATCTGGATGCAGCGAGTAGTACGCCGTCACCAGGGCGGCTACATCAACTAAATCGCTCGCAAGTGCCAACGTTCCGGCGCGTTCGTGAATGGACACGATCCCTCCAACGGTTCAGGACATCATCGTTGCAGCCTTGACCCCGGCGCAGTACGCCGGGGTCACGGAGATCAACTCAGCTCGGCTTGTGCTGCCTGCGCGCGATTGATTGCAGCGATCAGCTTCTTCTGCGCTGAACCGTAGGCAGTGAAGTCGCCTTGCTTGAGCGCTGCTTCGCCATCGGAATAGGCAGCTGCGGCATCGGCGAGTGCAGCATTAAGGCGCTGCTTCGCCGTCTGCGTACCCGTTGATGGAGTGCTCGGTGTCCCCGGTGTCGATGGTGTGCCCGATGCGACACCGATGACAGCGCGCAGTGCTTGATCCAGCGAATCTGCCATGACGACGGCCTGACCGAATCCCACAATCACCTTGCGGAGCAAGGGATATCCGTTGCCGCCAGTTGCCTGCACATACACCGGCTCGACATACAGCACCCCGCCGCCAACCGGCAGTGAAAGCAAGTTGCCCAAAACCACGTCCGAGCCACCTCGGCGCAGTAGCGAAAGCGTAGTTGAGACATTGGCATTCGACTCGAAGTTGTTCTGCGCCTGCACCGGTCCTGGAATCGTCGTCTGACTCGGTAGTTGCAGGACTCGCAACTTGCCGTAATCAGGCCCGGGCTCCGAGTTCACCAGCAGCAACGCGGCTAGCGAAGGTCGCTTGGCGGGAGCAAAGGTCGATGTCAGCGAGAACGTCGGCGCCGTCGTGCCGGGCGCCTGCAGCGTCAGGTAGTAAGGAGGCTGCGTGCCTGTGGCGCGAGTCGGATCCTCGGGCACAATCCAGAAATTCTCACCAGAGAAGAACGAGCCGGGATCGGTGATGTGATACTTCTTCAGAATCTCACGCTGCACCTTGAAAAGGTCTTCCGGATAGCGCAATTGGGGCATCAACTCGGCCGGAATGGCCGACTTCGGCAGCACTGTCCCGGGGAAGGCCTTGGACCATGCCTGCAGGATCGGGTCAGTGGCATCCCATGTGTAGAGATGCACGGTGCCGTCGTAGGCATCGACTGTAGCCTTCACCGAATTGCGCATGTAGTTCACGGATTTGCCGCGGAGGTCGAAGGCAGGATTCGTGACTGAATCCGCAATTGCATCTGTCAGCAGGGTGTGTTGCGCGTAGGGGTAACTGGCAGACGTCGTGTAGCCGTCAAGCACCCACACAATATGACCACCTACGACCACGGGGTACGAATCGCTGTCAATGGTGAGCCACGGTGCAACCTTCTCCACGCGGGCCCGCGGTTCCCGGACATAGAGAATGCGTGACGACTTGTTAATTGCGTTCGAGAGCAAGATGTTTTGCTCGCTGAATCGAGCTGCAAACAGGACGCGGTTCAGCGCGCTATCCAGTGGCACGCCACCCTTGCCGGTATAGGTCGTGTTCTGCTGACCGTTGGCCTTGGTGTCGTCTGGGTAGTCCAGTTCACGGGGCGTGCTGCCCGTCGGTGCGCCGACAATGGAATAGATCGGGGACTGCTCACCGAAATACACGCGGGGTTGGGCAATATTGAGTGACCCTGTCGGCGGAATGTTGGACTCGAAAAAGGCCGGTTGACCATCGGCTGTCGCAGTGTTGTCTGCCGCGGCCACCATGCCGATACCGTGCGTATAGATCAAGGTCGACGTAACCCAGTTGCGTTGCGACTCGGGGATTCCATCTAGGTTGACTTCGCGGACTGCCGCGATGGCTTCCTGTGACTTGCCGTCCTTGTTCAGGCGCGCGATATCCAAGGATGGCGCAAACGAGTAAAAGCCCTTGATCTGCTGCAACTGCTGAAAGGTTGAACCCAAGCGGTTGGGATCCATCAAGCGAATATTGGCCAGTGTGCTGGCGTCACGAGTAATCGCATCTGCGTTGACGTTTTCCACGGCCGAGTACTGCTCCACCGTTGCATCTGCTACGCCATATGCACTTCGGGTGTTGTCAATGTTGCGCGCGATATACGGAGCTTCTTTGACCTGCTCATTGGGCTTGACTTGCAACTGCTGCACAAGACTCGGCCAGACGCCGCCAATCAGCACGCTCGAAATCACCATCAGGCCTGCTCCAAGGAACGGCAGGGCCCAGTTATTGCGAAACGCGTTCGCGATGAAGAGCAGAGCACAGACAACCGCGATGCCCGCGAGTGTCGTCGTGCCAGGCAACACAGCGTGCACATCGCTGTACTGCAGGCCGGTGACAAGGGAATTGTCCTTAACGGCAAGGTCAAAGCGATCCAGCCACAACGAAGCTGCGTGCACCAAAAGGTAGGCGCCGCCCAAGATGGAGAGTTGCATCCGCGCTGCCACAGAAGTGCGCTCTCCGGACTGCGGGCGCAGACCGCCGTAGACGTAGTGCATGGCAGCAGCCGCGATGGCTGAAACAACAACGGCCGTATTGGCGATCGATAACACCACCCGCAACCACGGAAGGGTGTTCGTGAAGAAGGAAACGTCAAGCCCGAACTGCGGATCCACAATCCCGAACGGAACGGCATTGCGCCACAACAGGAACGTCCCCCACTCTTGTGAGGCAGCGGACGCCGCAAGGAAGCCAAACACTGCCGAGCCGGCAATCGTGGCAACGCGCCGCACCGGTTCGAAGGCATTGCGGTACTGGAGCAGTGCCTCCATTTCCGGAGTGGCTGCGACAAAGGCCGGCCGACCTCGATACGCCCATTGGATGTTGGCGGCAAGCAGCAGCCCCGTGAACAGACCCGCCATGACGAACAGTCCCGCCTTGGCCGCCAAGGTGGTGGTGAACACCGTTGAGAAATCCACCGAGTCGAACCACAACTTGTCGGTCCAAATACCCGCCATGCTCAGGAATACAGCGGCAATGATGCCGACGACGATGGCCAAAGTGACGAAGATGCGCTGCCGTGCGGGCGGTCGTTGATCGGTCATGACCACAGGCTAATGAATCTGCGGCAGGTACGACGACCGCCGCTGTTGGAGAATCAGTCCTCGCGGTCGTGCGTCGGCAGCGGACGCGCAAGCGCCTCGCGGAATCGCGTCATTTCGTCGATTCCCTGCTGCTGCTGCTCCGGCGCGCTTCAGGATCCCCCGCTGCAATTGCCGCGATCTCTCTGATAATATTTTCAAGCGGCTTCCTGATCTGTCGGCGGGATATGATGGCAAGGGCAAGAAAAAGCAGGCCGGAACTGATCAGCCAGGCAGCGATCGTCCAGGCAACAGCTGCTGCAGCTGCATATTCTTCCTTGCCATGCATCACCTCAAGATCAACAATGGCCCTGATCTCGTCACCGGCCCCATGGCACATCTCTGGCAT
>CAWATP010000024.1:0-5339 GCA_963784905.1 uncultured Actinomycetota bacterium
TGGTCTTCCTAAGACCATTGACAACGACATCGTCCCGATCAAGCAAAGCCTGGGCGCGTGGACCGCAGCTGATGAAGGTGCCCGCTTCTTCGACAATGTGGTTTCTGAGCACAGTTCCAATCCACACATGCTCATCATTCATGAGGTCATGGGACGGCACTGCGGCTGGCTCACGGCTGCCACAGCACACGCCTACCGCGAACTACTCGACGACAAGTTGTGGGTAGATGGATTTGGCGCACCTCGAGCTACTCGCGAAGTGCACGCGGTGTATGTGCCTGAGTGCGAACTCGACCTTGATGCGGAAGCTGACCGTCTGAGCGTGGTCATGCAGGAAGTCGGAAACGTCAACATCTTTCTTTCCGAGGGTGCAGGACTCGATGCAATTATCGCGATGATGGAAGAGCGCGGAGAAGTAGTTCCGCGCGATCCCTTCGGTCACGTCAAGTTGGACCTCATCAACCCCGGCAAGTGGTTCGCAGAACAGTTCGGCCCGCGAATTGGTGCCGAGAAAGTGCTGGTCCAAAAGAGCGGCTACTTTGCGCGGGCAGCGGCTGCGAATGAAGTCGACCTTGCGCTCATCGCGCGCTGCGTGGACAAGGCCGTGGAGTCGGCTTTCGCCGGCATCGCTGGCCTCATTGGTGAAGACGAGGAACGAGGCAACGAATTGCGTGCCATCGAGTTCCCCCGAATCAAGGGCGCCAAGCCGTTCAACACCAGCGAGTCGTGGTTCGAAACCGACCTTACTGAAATCGGCCAGCCCAAGGGCCGGACGATCGCTGCGCACTGACCGCAACAGGAGTCGAAAGTGCTGAACCGACAGGGCTCAGCACCGTCAATCTGTTCGAATCGTTAGTTCTGGTTCTCGCTGACACCATCGGTGTCGTCTTCGGCATCTGCAATGCGCTCAGCGAGACCCGGATCTGCATCCTGAGCAGCCTGTTCCGTGAGCATCTCCCGCGCCTTATTCGCGTAGATGTCGACGTATTCCTGCCCAGACAACTGCTGCAACGCCTCCATCACTTGATTTGTGATCGTGCGCAGTACGACCGGATCCTTGGCCTGATCTGCATACGCGGAGACGTCAATGGGTTCTCCGTAGGCGATCGTGACGCGCTTGATCTTGGGCCAAACTTGACCGGTCGGCTGAATTTCAAAAGTGCCGATCATTGCTACTGGGATGATGGGCACGCCTGCTTCTAGCGCCATACGGGCGACACCGGTGCGACCGCGGTAGAGACGGCCATCGGGCGAGCGCGTCCCTTCGGGGTAGATGCCGAGCAAGTCACCAGCGCCAAGGATTCGCATGCCAGTCGTAATGGCTGCCTCCGATGCACGACCGCCACTGCGATCAATTGGTACTTGCCCGACACCAGCGAAGAATGCCTTACTCAAGATGCCTTTGAGGCCTTTGCCAGTGAAGTACTCACTCTTGGCCAAGAAGGTGATGCGGCGCGGGGCAACCAGCGGCAGGAAAATGGAATCGCTGAAGGACACATGATTCGACGCGAGGATGGCAGCGCCAGAGCGCGGGAAGTTGGGTTTGCCCAGCACCTTTGGGCGAAACAGAGTGCGCAGCACCGGACCGAGCACGAACAACTTCAAGAACCAGTACAGCATGCACAAAGGCTACGACAGTTAGCCCGGAGTGGCGCTATGCGCGCAAATGCCGCGGTGGGAATATAGCGGCATGAATCAACTGTCCGACGCCGCGCCCTTCTCGAACAACGGCGCAAGTACCGGCATCTTGTTGTGCCACGGATTCACCGGATCGCCCGCCTCAATGCGACCTTGGGCCGAGTTCATGGCCGTTCGTGACTTCACCGTACGGTTGCCACTCCTGCCCGGCCATGGCACAAGTCCCGCAGACCTGCGCGGGACCACTTGGCAACAGTGGTTCGGAGCCCTATATGCGGCAGCCATCGAGATGCAGAGCACATGCGATCGCGTGTTCGTGTTCGGTCTCAGCATGGGCGGCACCTTGACACTACGTCTTGCCGAAGAGCTCGGGAATGCCATCAGCGGCATTGTCCTAGTGAACGCTTCGGTGCACACCGAAGATCCGCGGGCACCTTTTGCGCGCTTCTTGCAATATGTGATGCCGACGCTGCCGGCCATCGGCAATGACATCAAGAAGGCTGACGCCGACGAGCATGCATACTCGCGCACGCCTGTGAAATCAGTCTTGCAGCTGCAACAACTCTGGACTGTAGTGCGAACGGATATTGACCGCGTAACCCAGCCAACGCTGATGTTTGTGAGCGCTGAGGATCACGTAGTCGAAGCCTCCAACGGCCTGTGGCTTGCTGAGCACATCCCTGCTGAGGACAAGTCGTCAATCGTGCTGCAGAACAGTTACCACGTCGCGACGCTCGACAACGATGCGCCACTCATATTCGACAAGAGTTTGGAGTTCGTGCGTCGTCTGGGCGGCTAACCGCCATCCTGAATCGATCTCAGTGCCGCGCCAGATCGGCTGCGCCAACGATGCCCGCTGCATTGCCCATGGTGGCAAGTTCAATGGCTGCAAGTGGGCGGTGTGCCCGAGCTGTGAGATGCAGCGAAAAAGACTCGCGCGCCGGGGCCATCAGCAATTCGCCAGCTTCGCAAACACCGCCGCCTACCACGAACACCGACGGATCAAGGAGCGCTGCCAGTTTGGCCATGCCGCGACCCAGCATGACACCGACTTCTTCGAAGGCGGCCGTCGCTATGGGATCTCCCAGATTGGCGGCTTTGGTGATGTGTTTGCCCTTCACACCTTCCGGCGTGCCGTTGCCGAGCGCTAGCAGAATTCCGGCCTCATCGCGGCGCTTCCGTGCCAGCCGACGCGTGATGCGAACGAGGGCGGTACCACTTGTGTACTGCTCCCAGCAGCCATCCAGCCCGCAGCCGCAGCGCAAACCCTCCGGCACCATTTCCATGTGCCCCACTTCGGCAGCCACACCATAAGCACCGCGCACCAGTTGGCCGCCACTAATGATGCCTCCGCCAAGTCCCGTGCCCACAGTCAGCATGACCATGTCGGTAGCGCCGGCGCCGCCGCCAAAACGGAACTCCGCCCATGCCGCCGCATTCGCGTCATTTTCGATAATCACGCGCTTACCGGTGAGCTGGGCCAGTTGCTGCGCCAACGGAAGGTCTGCCATTGGCAGGTTCGGGGTAAAGAGCAATGCGTCGCGGCTCGCGTTCACGAACCCCGGCGCGCCTATGCCGACAGCATCCACCACATGGTCCGTGCACAACTGCGTCACCAGCTCAGCCATGGCTGCAATGACCGCTTCGCTGCCATCCGTGGGCGTCGGTTGTCGTAATTCGGCGACAATCGCACCCGCCTCATCCACTACACCTGCGGCAATCTTGGTACCGCCAAGGTCCACACCGATAGCGAGCGTCATAGCCATCCTCCACATATGTCGGTGACCAAGCGTAATGAATGCCTCTCTGCACGAACTCGGCGGTAGCTGACACCGCTGATACGACCACCGCTGAGTTCCGACCACACAGCCCGTTTCGCCACGTTCCGTGCGCAGTTCTCAGTACGGTTCGGGCAAGGGCTGGAGGCCATATGCGCGAGACACACGAGCCGATACTGGTGAATATGCCGAATCACGGGAGCCTTGCAGACGCACTCCTACTGCACGCAACTGCTGAACCCGAGCGTGTCACGATGGTTCGACGCATCGGCGGGGAGTGGATCGACACCACTGCCGCAACCTTGCTGGAGATTGTGCGTGCCACCGCCAAAGGTCTGATCGCTGCAGGTGTTCGTGCAGGTGACCGCGTCGCACTCATGTCGCGCACCCGTCACGAGTGGACGATTCTCGATTACGCGATCTGGTATGCCGGCGGCGTCACAGTGCCTATCTATGAAACAAGCAGCGTCGAACAAGTCCAGTGGATCTTGCGTGACTCGGGCGCGGTCGCCCTCATTGTCGAGACGCAGGCGCACCTCGATTCGTCACACAAAGTGACCGAGACCGTGGTGGCGCATCGCTGGGTGATCGATGCCGGAGCTCTCGATCAATTGGCTGCCAGTGGAGACGCCATCACCGACGACGAACTCGAAGCTCGCCGCGCTGCCGTGGACTGGGCCGACCTCGCCACCATTGTGTATACGTCCGGAACCACCGGTATGCCCAAGGGTTGTGAGATCACGCACGGTAATCTCCAATTCGTCGCAACCTCGGCATCCTCGGCAGTACCTGAGGTGCTGGGAAACAAAGACAACACCACCCTCCTTTTCCTGCCATTGGCCCATATCTTTGGACGCGCTATTCAGTGCGCGCTCATCGATCAAGGCCTCAAATTCTCACACGCTCCCGATGCCAAGGATTTGGTCGCTGACCTTGCTGTTTCCAAGCCCACGTTCATCTTGGGCGTTCCACGGGTGTTCGAGAAGATCTTCAACGCTGCACAGCAAAAGGCGGTCGCCGAGGGCAAAGGGAAGATCTTTGACCGCGCTGCTCGCGTTTGCATTGCCTATAGCCGTGCTACCGAAACGGGTCCGGCGCCGTTCTTGCTCACCCTTCAACACAGCATCTTCGACCACCTCGTCTACGGAAAGATTCGTGCCCGCCTGGGCGGCCACATGGTGTGGGCTATCTCCGGCGGCGCTGCGTTGGGCGAGCGCCTTGGGCATTTCTACCGCGGCATCGGATTGCGCGTATTGGAAGGCTACGGTCTGACCGAAACCAGTGCGCCCCTCACCCTCAACAGGGCTCAGCGCTACCGCATCGGCAGCGTTGGTCCGGCTCTGCCCGGAGTCACGATACGGATTGCCGACGACGGTGAAGTGCTGGGCAAAGGTGATGTGGTGTTCCGCGGATATTGGAACAATGTCTCCGCTACGCATGCCGCAATTGACGATGAGGGCTGGTTCCACACCGGTGACATCGGACGCATCGATGATGATGGATTCCTGTTCATCACCGGGCGCAAAAAGGAACTACTCGTCACAGCCAATGGCAAGAATGTGGCGCCGGCGCCACTCGAAGATCGCATCCGGTCACACGCACTCGTCAGCCAGTGCCTGGTCATCGGAGACAACCGTCCGTTCGTTGCGGCACTCATCACACTCGATCCAGACGCACTCGGACCGTGGGCCAAGTCGCATGGACTCCCCGAGGATTCGACGCCCATGGACTTGCGTGAAAACGCTGATCTCCTCGCCGATATCCAGCACGCCGTCGACGCCGCCAACAGCAAAGTGTCCCAAGCAGAGTCGATTCGCAAATTCCGGGTATTGGGCACCGATTGGACGGAGTTGGGCGGTCAGATGACCCCCTCGATGAAGGTGAAACGCAATGTCGTCATGGACGAATGTAGCAATACGTGGC
>CAWATP010000025.1:0-20064 GCA_963784905.1 uncultured Actinomycetota bacterium
ACAGCCAAGGTCAGGTACGTGAGTCCGTCGATGCGATACAGCAACTCGTATGTCGATGCCACGTGATCACGCACGATGAGTGTGCCAAAGACCCCGCCGACCCCGAAGCCGAGATTGAGGAACATGAAACTGAGCCCGAACGATCGATCCCGTTCTTCGGGCTCCGTGAGCTGCGCGAGCAACGTACTCTGCGCGGGCCAAATCGACGATCCCGTGATCGAAATGTAGGTGGCGACGCCAAATGCCTGCGCTGGCGTGTGCACCCAAGACAAGGCCGCTACGCCGAAGGCCTGCAGCACGATTCCAGGAATCATGAGTCGGATAGGTCCGAATCGATCAATCAAGGCGCCCACAGGACCGGCGACAGACAGCCCAACGACCGCTTCCCACGCCAAGATCATGCCCACCGTCGTCGCACTGATTCCTCGGATGTCAGTGAGATACACCATGAACAACGAGAGCGTGAGGCCACTGCCAGCAGCGTTGAGCGCGATGCCCAGGAGAATGCGCCGGATCTCTGGCGAAGTGCCGTCGAGTACGGAGAGTGGAGAGCGCATTGTGGCACTCTGCCAGCATCACAGGCGGACAACAACCGAGGAAACTCGGATACCGTTGCAATGTGAATCACCAACTGTTTGACGTGCATCCTGAAGTCATCGACGCGATAGCCCACGGGCGACCCGTGGTAGCGCTCGAGTCGACCATCATCAGCCACGGGCTCCCCCGCCCGCGCAACCTTGACGTGGCTCGGCTCATCGAGCAGACGGTTCGTGATAACGGTGCCATTCCTGCAACGATCGCAGTGGTAGCTGGGCGTGCCAAGATCGGCCTGGACGACGATGCGCTGCAAATCATCGCTGACGACCCGGCTGTCACGAAGGTGTCGGTCCGAGACTTAGCACCGGTTGCTGCACGCCACGGCCATGGCGCCACGACCGTCGCAGCAACCTCACATCTGGCTGCACTCGCCGGTATCCGCGTATTTGCCACGGGCGGCCTCGGAGGCGTCCATCGCGGCGCCCGTGAAACATGGGATGAATCGGCCGATCTCACGACACTCGGCCACACCCCGATCACGGTGGTGTGTGCAGGCGTTAAATCCATTCTGGACGTTGCCGCCACACTCGAACGTCTGGAGACCCTCAACGTGCCTGTGCTGCCGTACAGAACGAATGCTTTCCCTGGCTTCTACCTCACAGACACCGGATACACCGTCGACACTCGGGTGGAAAGTGCCGCCGAAATCGCGGCCATCATGCGCATTCGTGATGGCTGGAACCTGGCAGCCGGCATCGTGGTCGCCCAGCCACTCCCCGTCGCGGCACAACTCGATCCCAAACTGCACGACCGTGTTCTCGTGGCGGGCCTCGAGGCAGCTCATGCGGCCGGTGTGATTGGCAAAGACGTGACGCCCTTCCTGCTCGCGTACTTCCATCACGAGACGCAGGGTGCGAGCCTTGAAGTCAATATCGACATCGTGTTGCGCAACGCCACATTGGCTGCCGCGATTGCTACGAATTCGCTCGTCGATGAGGTTCCGCATTGCCGGCGATCTCATGGTCGACGTTCTGACGTTCCTTGAGGACGACATTCGATACGGCGATGACAATCGGGCCAGCATCGAATTTGCGGGCGGTGGCGTTTCGGCCAATGTCGCGGCCTGGATGACGGTTGCGGGCCAACGACCTGTCTTGCACTGTGCGATTGGCGATGACGTCTTGGGCCAAGTGCTCGTGAACGACTTGGAGCGTCAGGGCGTAGAGGTTCGGGCAGTGCGCACAGACCGACCAACTGGAGCTGTCGTGGCGCTCGTCCACCCCGGTGGCGAACGCACCATGTTTCCCTCAGCCGGAGCCAACGCCGTACTCCCGATGGACGTCATCGATCTGGAGGTGGAACCCGACGACCACGTCCATGTGTCCGGCTACTTCATCCTCCGCGACTACTCGCGCGCCGCCGCGCTGCACTACATCTCCACCGCGAAGCAGCACGGCGCCTCCGTCTCGCTGGATCCGGCTTCGGCCCGGCTCATTGAAGTCATGGGTCCTGCGGCCGTGCTGGATGCGATGACCGGCGTCGACCTCATGATCTGCAATGAGTTGGAGTCCATGGCACTCAGTGGAGCGTCGACGCATGAAGCGGCGGCTCGCATCCTCGCCGACTCCTTCCCCACAGCCATCGTGAAGCTGGGTGCCGATGGGGCCTGCAGTTGGGTCGATGGCCGGCTCGAGACCGCTCCAGCGCTGCCGTCCAACGTTGTCTCCACCGTGGGTGCAGGCGATGCGTTCGATGCCGCCGCGATCATCGCGTGGAAGCAAGGCAAGTCGATCGCAGAAGTGCTCGCAGCGGGGAATCGCAACGGGCATCTGGTCGTGCAACAGCGTGGTGCGCGTCCCGCCTAGCCCATTGTCGCTACGTTGCGCACGGAGGAAGACATGGCTCGCCGCACGACCGAAGACACCACTCCATTCGTCGAACGCATCATCGATATCGATGTCGCTGACGAAATGCAGGGTTCCTTTCTCGAGTATGCGTATTCGGTTATCTACTCTCGCGCCCTGCCCGATGCCCGTGATGGCCTGAAGCCGGTGCAGCGTCGCATTCTCTTCATCATGGACGATATGGGGCTCCGACCAGACCGTGGTCACGTCAAGTCTGCCCGTGTCGTCGGCGAGGTTATGGGCCGACTGCACCCGCACGGCGATTCGGCGATCTATGACGCCATGGTGCGCATGGCACAGTCATTCTCACTGCGTTTGCCGCTGGTCGACGGGCACGGCAATTTCGGATCGCTCGACGACGGTCCCGCCGCCTATCGCTACACAGAAGCACGACCGGCCACATCTGCGGTGTTGATGACTGCTGGGCTCGACGAGGATGTCGTCGATTTCACCGCCAACTATGACGGCCGCGAGCGCGAACCTTCCGTCCTGCCCGCGGCGATCCCCCAATTGCTCGTGAACGGCGCCGCCGGAATTGCCGTTGGTATGGCTACCAATATGCCGCCGCATAATCTCGGAGAAGTCATTGCAGCAGCGCGCCATCTGCTCACAAATCCTCGGGCGACCTTGGCAGATCTCATGCGATTTGTTCCCGGTCCAGACTTGCCGACCGGCGGCCGAATTGTCGGCATAGAGGGCATCCGAGATGCCTACCGTGATGGTCGAGGTGCCTTCAAGATGCGCGCCACGGTCAAGACCGAGCACGTGACTGCTCGCCGCCAAGCGCTCGTCGTCACCGAGCTGCCCTTCAACGTCGGTCCGGAGCGTGTGATCGAACGTATCAAAGACCTCGTGCAGTCCAAGAAACTGCAGGGCATCGCCGATGTCACCGACCTGTCCGACGGAAACCATGGTCTGCAACTCATCATCGAGTTGAAGGCTGGCTTTAATGCGGATGCTGTGTTGGAACAATGTATCGCTGGACCCCTCTTGAGGAGTCCTTCACTATCAACAACGTTGCCTTGGTGAACGGCCGCCCTGAGACACTCGGACTCAAGGAATTGCTCGAGGTCTATATCGCACACCGTATTGCAGTAGTGACGCGCCGTACCAAGTTCCGGCGCGGCAAGGCGGCTGATCGCTTGCATCTCGTCGATGGCATTCACATCGCGATCCTGAACATTGACGAAGTTATTCAGGTCATCCGCACGAGCGATGACGCGGGGGCCGCCCGCGAACGCTTGATGTCAGTCTTCGATCTCACCGAGATCCAAGCCAACTTCATCTTGGAAATGCCCCTACGGCGACTGACGCGCTTGTCCGCCATCGAGCTCGAAAAGGAACGCAGCGAACTGCAATCGGCGATCGCCGCGCTGGACGCCCTGCTCGCAGACGATCGCTTGATCCGTAAAGCTGTCTCCGACGAATTGGCAGAGGTTGCTTCAACTCACGGCACTCCTCGTCGAACCGTGCTGCTCGAACATGTACCCGAGCCGGTGAGCACGGAACTCGAAATGAGCGACGATCCCTGCTTCGTTTTGCTCTCAAGCACCGGCTTGGTGGCTCGCACACGCTCAGATGAGCCTCTGGGTACCGGTGGTGGGCGCGCACGGCACGACGTCGTTATCGGGCGTGTGCGGACCACCGCCCGCGGAGAATTCGGCATCATTACCAGCCGCGGGCGACTTGCTCGCGTGTCGGCAATTGCTCTGCCCGTCCTTGCGGACACGGCCAGTGCGCCAGTGCTTCGGGGCGGCGTTCCCATCTCCGATTGCGCCACCTTCGATCGCGGTGAAACGGTTACCGGGATCGTCGATATCGCAGAAGGTGCCGCACCAATAGCCCTGGGAACCCGACGCGGCGTGGTCAAGCGAGTCGTTCCGGAGAACGTCAACAAGCCACTCTACGAAATCATCACGCTGGCAGACGGTGACGCAGTTATCGGCGCTGGAAATGCCGGAGACAACGATGCGCTGGTGTTTGTCACCGAGGAAGCGCAATTGCTGCATTTTGCAGCCTCGGCTGTGCGTCCGCAGGGTCGGGCTGCCTCCGGCATGGCGGGCATCAACTGCGACGATGGAGTGGACGTTCTGCATTTCTCCGTGGTAGCCAGCGATGCCGAGGTCATTACAGTTGCGGGCACCCGCAACGCGTTGCCCGGCGCAGATCCGGGCACCATCAAACGGACCCCCCTCGCGCTGTACCCCGGCAAGGGTCGAGCCACGGGCGGAGTGCGCTGCCACGGGTTCCGCAAGGGTGAAGACCACCTCTCGTTCGCCGCGGTTGTGCCTGCGAACGCGAGGCTCGCCGGCTCGCAGGGTGCTCCGGTCGAAGCGCCGGAATTGAGCGAACGCCGAGATGGGACCGGCACGCCGCTTCAGGACGTCGTGGTCGCCGCTGGTTGACGCGGAATTATTCTGCGGATCCCCCGGACGAGTGGCCCGGAAACAGGCCGAAAGAGGGATCGATCAGGTGCGCAGCATTATTGACCGCGGTTGCCGCCTCACCAAAGCCAACAGCAATCAGCGGCACGCGGCCTTCGTATGTGCAGATGTCGCCGCAGGCAAGCACGCGCGGCAGATTTGTGAACATAGTCGAAGCAACCTTGATATGCCGCTTCTCAAGCTCTAACCCCCATTCGGTGATGGGACCGATATTGGCCACAAAGCCCAGCGCCGCTACCAGCGTGTCGCATGCGAGCACCTCTTCGACGCCATCGCTCTTGCTCCGCACCGTGACAGCCTGCACCACATCCCCGCCATCGACGGCTGCAATCTCAGCATTCACAATCAGCCGCACCCCGGCATCGCGAACAGCATCGACGGTTGTGGCATGCGCCCTAAAGGCATCGCGACGATGCACGATGGTGAGCGACTTCGCGATATCACGAAGCGACCATGCCCAGTCAAAGGCGGAATCTCCGCCACCCACGATGACGACGTCTTTGCCCGCGTGTTCCTGTAACGAAGGCACGAAATAGACCATGCCTTTGCCGAGCCATTCGTCGCCGGTGGGCAACGCGCGAGGTGTGAACGAGCCGATGCCGCCGGAAATGATGACCGCTTTCGCAGTAATACGACCATCCTGATCTGTGCTGAGCGTCACGGAACCTTCATCCTGCCGCATAGCAATCACCTTGGTGCTGAGCACATAGGTGGGGTTGTAGCGAGCTGCTTGCTCGGTAAGTCGATCTACGAGCTCTCGGCCTCGGATGGCAGGGATACCGGCGATGTCAAAGATCTCCTTCTCGGGGTACATCGCGCTGACTTGACCACCGACCTCCGGTAACGCGTCAATGACAACGACGGAGAATCCTCGGAAGCCCGCGTAGTAGGCAGCGAACAGGCCGGCCGGGCCCGCACCAACAATCGCGAGGTCAGCAGTGATTTCAGACATGACGGGAACGCTACCCGTGCAGCCCCATGCACAGAAGTCCCATTAGCATCGCCCTATGTCACACCGCGACGAAGCGACGGAATTTCCCGACGACGCGTTTGGGGATGTCCTTCAAGCCAACCAGCGTTTTGCTGCCACCTTTCGCCACCAGGAACTGACCGGCAAGGCGCTGCAGGGTTTGGCCGTCATTACATGCATGGACTCGCGCATCGAACCCCTGTCCATCCTCGGCATGCAGCCCGGTGACGTGAAGATCGTACGTAATGCGGGGGCGAGGGTCACTGACGACGTACTGCGCACTTTGGTCCTTGCCGCGCATTTGCTCAACGTGCATCGAGTTCTCGTCATGCCGCACACAGACTGTCGCATGGCCAGCGGAACCGAGTCAGAAATCCATGAGACGATTTTTGCCGCCTCTGGCATTGACACGCGATCCATTGAAATTCGCACGACACGAGATCAAATTGCTGGCTTGTCGACGGATCTTCAACGTATTCGTTCCTTTCCGCTTCTGCCGCCGAACCTCATCGCCGCCGGGGCCATTTATGACGTACAAACGGGGCAACTGGTCCCCTTCTCCGGGTAGGCAGCCCCGTCCACACGGTCTATAGACCATCTATATCCACTCACTCCCCATTTCATTTCCGCCCTGCTGCACGTCGCGGTGACACCGTTTGCTGCGACGAAGGGGGCTCTGTGCCGCACACGGATGCGCGCTTGCGCGCGCTGCTGCAAGTCCTCGTGAATTCACCGAGACCCGAGGCCGTCGCTCGCACGCTGCGCTTGGGAACTTTGCATGCGCTCAACATTCGGTGCATCACCATTCACGCGGTTGTCGGCGAAGCTCTCGAACTGCGAAGTCACGATGGCCTAGCGCCAGCACAACTCCGTCTCACGCGCACCATCCCATTAGCACTACCTGCGCTCGAGGCAGAAGTCGCTCGCACTGCGCAGCCACGATTTCTTCTCGGCGATGCACTCGAAGCTGTCCCGCACGTGATTGCCCACCACGACACCGATTCAGACGGCGATTTCTTGGCGCTACCGCTCATGCATGAGGCAAGGCCCATCGGCGTGCTCACATTGCATTCTCAGAAGGGCATTCCAGACAATTGGGACTCGCACGATCTGTTGGCAGGTGTCTGCTCCTCGCTCACGCTCTGGCTGCTCAGCGACACACACACGGCGGCGGCACCAACCGGACCCTCCTTGCTGCGTGTCACCGATCGCCAGCAGCGCGTCCTTGAACGACTCCGCCGCGGTCTCACCAACGGAGCAATCGCCGCCGAACTCGGATTTGCGGTGGGGACGATTAAGGCCGACATCACCGCGATGTCGTCGCTGTTCGGCGCAGTGGGCCGCGAAGACCTATTGCGGAAAGCATCGCGCGCAGGCTTCTAGCGCGCCATTTCGTCACTCAAGCATCAATGCGCGAGCGGTCGAGCGTGTTCGCCCCTTGAACGATGAATTCCTTACGCGGCGCAACCTCGGAACCCATGAGTAAATCAAACATCGCCTCCGCAGAGGCAGCGTCCGCCATGGTGATTCTTCGGAGCGTTCGTGAGCGGGGATCCATGGTTGTCTCACGCAGTTGCTTGGCATCCATCTCGCCCAAACCCTTATAGCGCTGGACGGGATCTTTGACGCGGCGTCCCAACGACTTTAACTGCTTGATGGTCTCATGCATCTCGGCGTCAGAGTAGGTATAGCGGACCTCACTGGGCATCCGGCCAGAGGCAACAATTTCGATGCGATGCAGCGGGGGTACGGCGGCAAACACACGCCCGTTGTCGAGTAATGGTCGCATATATCGATGGATGAGTGTCAGCAAGAGGCATCTGATGTGCGCCCCGTCGACGTCAGCATCGGACATCAGGATGATCTTTTGGTACCGCGCCTGCTCCAGCTCGAATGTGCGCCCAGAACCAGCGCCGATAACCTGAATGATCGACGCGCATTCTGCGTTCTTCAACATGTCTGCGAGGGACGACTTTTGAACGTTGAGGATCTTCCCTCGGATCGGGAGGATGGCTTGAAACTCCGAGTTGCGGGCGTCTTTCGCCGTACCGAGTGCGCTGTCGCCCTCGACGATGAACAACTCGGTCTTCTCGACATTGTCCGAGCGGCAATCGCGCAGTTTGGCCGGTAGGGCCGATGACTCAAGCGCCGTCTTGCGTCGCTGCACGTCCCGATGTGCACGAGCCGCGACACGCGTTCGCATCGCATTGGCTACTTTCTCCAAGGCGGATTTTGTGGATTGCTTATCGCCGCGAGGCGGGTTGGTGAACCAGTCAGTGAGCGTCGTCTGTACCACGTTGCCGACGATGCGCGTCGCCGCCGGAGTGCCCAGCACCTCTTTCGTCTGGCCTTCGAACTGCGGCTCGGGCAGTCGCACAGTGACGACGGCGGTCATGCCTTCCAGCACATCGTCTTTCGTGACATTGTCTTCAGCGTTGCGCAGCGTGCGTTGTGCACGCAGTTGGTCGTTGAGCACCTTCGTGATCGCACGCTCAAAACCTGTCAGGTGTGTTCCGCCCTTGGGCGTCGCAATGATGTTGACGAACGAACGAATATTGGATTCGTAGCCAATGCCCCATCTCAGCGCGATGTCGACGTGCAAGTCGCGCTCGAGCTCCTGGGGTGTCATGTGCCCTTGTGCGTCCAGCATGGGCACGGTCTCCTTGAAACGACCCTCGCCGGTCAACCGCACCAGATTTGTTGCTGGCGCATCGGGCGCCAAAAACTCGCAGAACGAGCCGATCCCCCCATCGAAGCGGAACTCCTCGACCGGTGTATCTGCGGCTACACGGATATCGTGCAGCACAATCGCAAGCCCGGGGACGAGAAATGCAGTCTGGCGCGCCCGATCACGCAGCGCCTCCAAATCGAACGTGGCGCTGGGATCGAACACCTGTGGATCGGCCCAGTAGCGAATGCGAGTACCGGTAAGGCCCTTCTTCGCTTTACCGCCGATGCGCAAACCGGACTGTCGTGTGAATTCGCTGGAGGGCGTCTCATCAGCGAACACCCCTGCCACACCTCGGTTGAACGACATCAGATGGATCTTCCCGTCGCGATCAACTTCGACGTCGAGTCGCTGAGAGAGCGCGTTCACCACCGATGCGCCAACGCCGTGTAGACCGCCGGAGGCAGCGTACGAGCCGCCGCCAAACTTTCCGCCAGCATGCAGTTTTGTCATGACGAGTTCGACACCAGTGAGCTTTGACTTCTTTTCAATATCTACCGGAATACCGCGTCCGTCATCACGCACTTCAACTGATCCATCTGGGTGCAACACCACATCGATCCGTTTGGCAAAACCACCAAGCGCCTCGTCGACAGCGTTGTCGACAATCTCCCACAAACAATGCATGAGCCCACGGCTATCGGTGGATCCGATGTACATACCTGGACGTTTGCGTACAGCGTCAAGGCCCTCCAGCACCGACAGGTGCTTCGCCGAGTAATCGGCCGGATCGGTCACCTTCGCGCGCGCCACGGGAGTCCTTTTCGCTAGTGCCTTGAGGATAGACAGGGCCACCGACCTGCCGGAGCGGGGCGCGCCGACCGCCTGAGCGACACGCCGAATTGGTCGGGAATAGGCAGACGCGGAAGAATGTTGCAGAGAATACGAACTGAGAGGTGCCTATGACGAACACAATCACCGCGACACCGCTCACCGCGTCCGATCGCTGTGACCGTTGCAACGCACAGGCGTACGTGCGTGTAGTGCTCAATGCCGGCAGCGAATTGCTGTTCTGCGCACATCACTATTCGAAGTTCTCCGTGACCTTGGCCGCCAGCGCGCGTGAGATCCAAGACGAGACGCACAAACTCAACCCTCAGGACGCCTAGTCCCACAGACAGACGTGAAGGCCCGCCAATCGGCGGGCCTTCATCGTCCTAGTGCTCTGAGTCGAGGTAGTCGCGCAACGGCTGCGAACGCGCGGGGTGGCGAAGCTTTGCCATCGTCTTACTCTCGATCTGACGGATGCGTTCACGGGTCACCCCGTACACCTTGCCGATTTCGTCAAGCGTGCGCTGCTGGCCATCGGCCAGGCCGAAGCGCATGCGCACCACGCCTGCCTCGCGCTCGCTGAGCGTGTCGAGGACTCGTTCGAGGTCTTCCTGCATGAGTTTGAAGGTCACGGCTTCCGACGGCACGATCGCTTCAGAATCCTCGATCAAGTCACCGAATTCGCTGTCGCCTTCTTCACCCAATGGCGTATGCAGTGAGATTGGCTCGCGTCCGTACTTCTGAACCTCGACCACCTTCTCAGGCGTCATGTCGAGTTCACGGGCAAGCTCTTCCGGCGTGGGCTCGCGACCGAGATCCTGCAGCATCTGGCGCTGCACACGCGCCAATTTGTTGATGACTTCGACCATGTGCACCGGGATACGGATAGTGCGGGCCTGGTCCGCCATGGCGCGAGTGATCGCCTGACGGATCCACCATGTTGCGTAGGTCGAGAACTTGTAACCCTTTGTGTAGTCGAACTTTTCGACAGCACGGATAAGGCCCAAGTTGCCTTCCTGGATGAGATCGAGGAAGAGCATGCCGCGGCCGGTGTAGCGCTTGGCCAGGGAGACCACGAGGCGCAGGTTCGCGGTCAGCAGGTGGTCCTTCGCGTGCTGGCCGGTCTTGATGACCTTGTCCAAGCAGCGATTGCAAACGAGGAGGTCTGGGAACTTCTCGCTGGTGACAATCACGTAGGACTTCATCGGTTCGAGTTCGCAGATGGCGCACAGGATGTGCTTCTTCTTTCCGGTGCCCATCGGAATCATGGCGGTGTCAGCGAGCTCTTCGGCGAACAGTCCCGCTTCGACCTTGGTCGCCAACTCAACTTCGGACTCCGCATTGAGCAGGGCAACCTTGCCAATCTGCTTTAAGTAGTCCTTGACCGGATCCGCAGTCGCACCTGCCTGATGGACGGTCTGCACTGGCTCATCGGTGTCGTCCACATCAGAAATGGTGAAGCTCTCATCTTCAGCTGCCTCAGCAGCCGGCGCCGCCTCTTCTTCCCTGACAGCTTCGAGCAGCGGGACCAGGTCGGCTTCTGCTTCCTTTTCATCAGCCGCGGCCTGGACTAAATCGACAACCTCGACGTCATCTTCAAGAACGTCGATCTCGACCAGTTCCTCTTCGCCTGCACCGACATCTTCGAGAATCTCGTCAGCGATGATGGCCAGCTTCTTGCCCTTGATCGGCTCGGCAGCTTTCACCGGCGCAGCCTTCTTGGCCGGAGCCACAGCCTTCACCGGCGCAGCCTTCTTGGCCGGAGCCACAGCCTTCGCCGGCGCAGCCTTCTTGGCCGGAGCCACAGCCTTCACCGGCGCAGCCTTCTTGGCCGGAGCCACAGCCTTCACCGGCGCAGCCTTCTTCACCGGCGCGGCGGTCTTCTTAGCAGGGGCGGCGGCCTTCGCAGGTGCAGCCTTCTTCGCGGGTGTCGACTTCTTGGCGCTTGCCACAGCGTTCCCTTCGCATGAGGAAGGCCCGTGTCAAGCGTTCAAAGCGAACGAGACCGGGCGATCGGAGTCCATTGTGCCACAAATCGGGCACACCCACACACAGCCCCCAAAGGGACTACTCCACGTGGAGGGACGACCGACATAACGTCCCGAGCTGTGAAGTCATTCCTCTCCGCGCTCACCGCTTTGTTCCTTTTCACTAGCTCTGTCGGTGCTCTACCAGCTGCCGCTGTCGACGTCGTGGCGAATGACATCACCGACGTTTACGAAATTTCGGGCTCCATCATCTTGGACGCCTCATTCGCCGAGGCTCGGGAATCAGCCGATTGCGCCTCTTGTCATTGGCGCATCCTGCGAACTTGTGCAACGGGTCCGCTTGAGGGTCGTCGCAACTGCCTTGGCATCCCGTGCGTTGCTGCCGCAAACATCGCTGAGGTCTGGCGCGCCGATGCCCCCGCTGCACCGCCAATCGGAGATCCACTGTGGCTCTATCGAGGCCTGGTTTGTCTCACCACACCGCCAATTGCCGTTTCGGTCGTGTCAACACAAGTCCGAGACTTCACTCTCCGGGCGCTTCCCGCTCTGCGCCCTGCGAGTCAACCCGCCAGCACGACGCTCACAGGCTTGCCCACGATCTTTCGCTCGTCTCAACCGATGCTTTTCGTCTCAACTCCAGCATTGGTCTCCGGACTCACCGTAACTGTCCGTGCTGCGCCCACCTGGACGTGGGATTTCGGCCAAGGTCCACAACTCATAACGAGGGATGCCGGTGGCGCATGGCCCACCGGTCGTGTGCGTCACACATACGCACGGCGCGGTATTTACCGCGTTCGCGTCACGACGACCTGGAGGGCCGTATACACCGTGCCCGGCATCCCCGACCTCCCCGTCGAAGGCGACATTTCGCAGTCGGCGTGGTTTGACCTGCGCGTGCGCGAGGCACGCCGGTTCCTACACAAATCCCAAGGAGCATGAAGTGTTTCCCAATGACCCACGCGCCGCTATCGCACATATGCCGTACCTGCTTGATGTAGAACCCAAGAACATCCTTCTGGTCGCCGGCTTCGATGAAGAAGGCGAACTGCGGCACCGTGCCAGTTTCCGCATTGACGGCAAACGGCCACTTGATGAGCCATTGCTTGAAAGCTCGCTGTGGCTCGAAGACATCGTTGGCGCAGCCGCCGTCGCCTACTCTGCACTGCCAAGCTTGGATCTACGCCCACTCGCTGCGGCATGGGGCTACCGAGGTCGATCCCCCCTAGCTGTGGCGTGGGCGAGTGACGCATCATGGCGCTCGTATCTGTGCGAAAACGAAGACTGCTGCTCCGGGATTGGGCATTCGTACAGCGCGGATGTGGCGGCGCACCCACGCGAAGATTCGTCTGCACGTCTGACGGAGCCAGTCGGGACTTGGCGACGGGCGCGATGGAACGAATGGCAGCAGACCATAGCTAACGCAGCAGACGGACTCTCGATTGATCCGCAACAGCTCGAACGCCTTGCGGCAACGTTGCACGACATACCTATCCGCGACGCGCTCTTGGCCTACTCCGCGGATCCAGATGCGCGAGTCCTGACAGGAGTCCGTTCTGTGCTCGTATCGATAGCGCGACGAAGCACACTGGGAATCGCCATTCCCGCGCAGACGTGCCTTGCCGCAATGCACTACCTCGGCAATGATCTCAGCGCTGCCGCCCACCTCGTAGATCGCCTGCTCGCCATCGAGGAGTACTCATTGGCACGACTGTTGCACAATGGTCTGGAGATGCGCGCACCTGCATCACTCTTGGCCCGCTCCTTCGCACACTTCAGTCCACTCGAACTTCTTGCGGCGTAGCCCCGACAACACAGTGACGGTGGCTGCGAGCTTCCCCTCTCGCGACCACCGTCACCGCGGATGAATCTACCGATGGCCCCGTACGCACTCGGTGCGACACGCCAAACGCAGTGCAGCACGGCTGCGAAAACAACCCCGATTTCACTCGCATCGTTCGGGTGTGCAAGGCTCACCCCATGCGCCTCGACCATGTGTCCTACGCCGTTAGCCACGACGAACTCGTCGACACGATTCAGCGCCTCGGGGCAGACCTCGGAGCGTCTTTCGTCGACGGAGGGCGTCACCCACGCTTTGGTACGCAAAATTTCATTTTGCCGTTGCAGGGCAACATGTATATCGAAGTTGTCGCAGCACTGGATCACCCTGCCGCAGAGCAAGCCGCCTTTGGTCACGCCGTGCGAAACCGCGCAAACACCGGCGGCGGATGGCTGGGCTGGGTCGTCGCTGTCGAAGACATCGCTCCTTTTGCCGCCCGCATTGGGCGCGATGCAGTCGCTGGACACCGCCGTCGACCGGATGGGCATGATCTGCAGTGGCACCAGGTCGGCGTCAAGGATCTTATGGAAGACCCACAGTTGCCGTTCTTCATTCAGTGGGAGTCACCGGCAGCTGAGCATCCGTCACGCGGTTGCCAGGATGTGCGCATTTCCAAGATCGAAATCGCAGGAGATGTCGACAGGCTGGCGGAGTGGCTGGGCGAACCCCGCAGTCACCCGCTCGACAACATCGATGTTGTCTGGGTGGACTCAGAAGATGGCAATGGCGTTATCGCTGTCACGTTCCAGACTGCGCATGGTGCTGTCCGCATCGACTAGTCGATGGACTTTCGTAACGCAGACAACAGCCCAATCGTCGCTTCCCTCGGCGACGAAGTTTCTGTGAGCGCCCTTACGACGACGATTCGACGAGCACCAGCTGCGCACACTTCCGACACACGAGCACCATCGATGCCGCCGATGGCGAACCACGGCTTTCGCGGATTTGCTGCGTCCACCGCGTGCACTAACTCGAGTCCCGGCGCGAGTCGCCCAGGTTTCGTCGGTGTTCGGGCACACCGGACCAACAGCGAAGTAGTCAACATCTGCGTCTGCATCCGCCTCGAGGGATTCCGCGATGGCGTGCGTTGAGCGACCGATCAGCATGGCTCCACCAACCACCTGACGAACCTGTGCAGGCGTGAGATCGTCTTGGCCGACATGCACTACATCAGCGTTGGCCAGCACGGCGAGATCTGCACGGTCATTCACACAACTCAAGGCGTCATGCCGTTCGGCTGCTTCAACGAGCGCCAGAATGTATGGCCACGCCGTACGTGCTTCCATGGTCTTGTCGCGGAACTGAATGATGTCGACGCCTGCGCTGAACAGCGCCTCGACGAAGGCCTGAAAATCCGTCAGCGAACCGTGTGCGTCAGTGCAGCAGTACAAGCGCGATCGCGCCAATGAGTCAGTCGCTGTTCACGCTTGTGCATGGGTGCATTCTGCGCCGCCCTGGACCCGGTAACCGAATCGGGCTGGTGACTGCGAGAATGCCCCCGTGGACTTGGTGATCATCGGTGGTGGCATCGTCGGACTGACGACAGCTCGCGAAGCTGCGCGCGCCGGCATGACCGTCACCGTGATTGACCCCACTCCGACGCACGGCGCATCGTTCGCCGCTGCAGGCATGATTGCGCCACTCACCGAGTATCACATTGGAGACGAACGGCTCACGCCCCTCCTCGTGCTCGGCTGCCAGCTTGTGGCCCGACTACGCAGCCATGATCGCGAGTGAATCGGGCTTGCCCTCTGGCTATGTCAATCACGGAACGGTTGTTGTCGGCCATGATGCCGACGACAAAGCTGAATTGCTTCGGCACCTACCTGCGCAGCGCGCGCTCGGTTTCGAGCCCGAGATTCTCACGGTTCGAGCAGTGCGAGAACGCGAGCCCGCACTTGGACCAACCATCTCCGTAGGAATCGCCGCTCCTGCCGATCATGCGGTGCACAATCGCGAGTTTCTCGCCGCGCTAATGCGAGCGAATGCATTGGCCGGCGTGCAGTTCGTGCACGAACTCGCCCAAGTCTCTTCGCGGGCCCACACGGTGGAACTGGAGAGCCAGGAGATCACGGCGGAACACATCGTCATCGCTGCGGGGATCGATACGCTCGAACAACAGATCTTGCCGAAGCACATCCGCTCGGCCATTCGCCCGGTCAAGGGACAAATCCTGCGGCTGCAGGCGGATCGACGGACAAGTGCTGTTCCTGCATTGACCGTGCGCGCTCTTGTCCGTGGCAAGTCCGTCTACATCGTGCCCCGACCTTCTGGAGAAGTTGTTATCGGCGCAACCGTGGAGGAGCGGCAATTTGATCTGGGAGCCACTGCGGCAGGCGTCTTCGAGTTGTTGCGCGACGCGCGATCGATCATGCCGAGTGTAGATGAATGGGCCTTCACCGAATCATGGGCTGGTATGCGACCCACAACGAACGATCACCTGCCCATCGTTGGACCGGGACCGCGTCCGGACGTCCACTACGCCACAGGCCACGGCCGAAACGGAATTCTGCTCGGTCCGCTTACAGGCGTCTCCATGGCGATGTACCTCACGACCGGACTCATGCCGAGTCCGATGGACGCCGCCTCACCCCTGCGATTTCTGGAGGCATGAACATGGAACTCGTCGTGAACGGAAAGACGCAGTCTGTGCCGGACCAGCTTCGCATGAGCGAACTCGTGCAACTGCTCGGGCTTCCGGATACCGGCGTCGCGGTAGCCGTCAATGACCACGTCATTCCCAAGGGACGCTGGGCAGAAACGAGCCTCGAGCCAATGCAACGCATCGAAGTGCTCACTGCGGTTCAAGGAGGCTGAATGCAACCAAACACCGACCTGGTCATTGCGGGAGAGTCATTCCATTCGCGACTGCTCCTCGGCACCGGTGGCGCGCCTAATCTTCATGTTCTGGAGCGGGCACTGCTGGCGTCAGGAACCGAGATCACCACGGTAGCCATGCGTCGGATCGACGCAGCAGCGCAAGGTTCCGTACTCGATGTGCTGCGTCGCCACAACATCAAGCTGCTTCCGAATACTGCGGGCTGTCACACATCGCGAGAGGCAGTGCTCACCGCGCAACTCGCCCGTGAAGCGCTTGAAACGAACTGGGTCAAGCTTGAAGTCATCGCAGACGATCACACGCTTTTGCCCGATGCAGTTGAGTTGCTCGATGCGGCAGAGACTTTGGTGAACGACGGATTCGTTGTCCTGCCGTACACCACAGACGACCCGATTCTGGCGCGCCGTCTGGCCGCGCTTGGATGCGCCGCTGTGATGCCACTTGGAGCACCCATCGGATCAGGTTTGGGTATTCGCAATCCGCACGCCATTTCGATGATCGTGCAAGACGTACATGTCCCAGTGATTCTTGACGCCGGTATCGGCACTGCCAGCGAGGCCGCACTCGCCATGGAATTGGGTTGCGCGGCTGTGCTCCTAGCTTCTGCCGTCACACGCGCAGAGGACCCGGCACTTATGGCCTCGGCGATGAGGCATGCGGTCATAGGCGGCCGCGAGGCTCATCTTGCCGGCCGTATCGCGCGGCGAGAATTCGCTGTTGCAAGCAGTCCGCTCGAGGGTCGCGCGCTGCGCGAGTCCTGATCAATAGTTGTCGCTCCGCTTCTACACTTCGAACTATGGCGATCGACCAACTCATCGGGCGCACGCTCGACGGTCGTTACCGCATCGAGGCACTCATAGCGCGCGGCGGTATGGCCACCGTATACGTGGCGAATGACCTCCGACTGCGCAGAAGCGTTGCGCTGAAAGTCATGCACGCCTCCTTGGCTGAAGACGCTGACTTTGTGCATCGCTTCGAGCGTGAAGCGCATGCCGCGGCACAGTTGGCCAATCCCCATGTTGTGGCCGTACATGACCAGGGGAGAGATGCAGAAACCGGTGCCATCTATCTGGTTATGGAGTACGTGGTTGGGCGCACCGTGCGGGAAATCATGGCTGCACGTGGCGCCTTAACGGAGATTCAAGCGCTCGCCGTGCTCGACCCTGTCTTGCAAGCATTGGCCGCAGCGCACGATGCCGGCTTTGTTCACCGCGACGTCAAACCGGAAAACGTCTTGGTGGGTGACGACGGCCGCATCAAAGTGACGGATTTCGGTCTTGCCAGAGCCATTGTCGCTTCGTCTCTGAGCGCTGCTACACAGGGTGTGCTCATTGGCACCGTCGCCTACCTGTCTCCCGAGCAGGTCGAGCGTGGCTACGCAGATGCTCGCAGCGATGTGTACGGCGCCGGCGTCCTGCTCTACGAGATGCTGACGGGCGAGGTTCCGCACTCTGGCGAGACCCGCTCGCGGTGGCGTATCAGCATGTGCATGCAGACGTCGCCCCGCCATCGGTCAGCCGTCCCGGTATTGCCGCCCAAGTCGATGCAGTCGTAGTTCGGGCAACGCGTCGCGATGCGCAGCAGCGGTACCAAGATGCGCGTGAGTTCCTTGCCGCCGTGCGCTCGGCCCGCAGTGCCATCGATCCGCAATACGTTGCCGCCGCCATGCCGACGCCGACTAGCGCAGTCACTGCTGAAGCGAGCAGCGTTGGCAACGGCACGCCTGGGTCGCCTATCCCCACAACGATGCTCGCTGCTGAGCCACGCCGCCAACGACGACGTTGGCGCCTGATTGCAATGCTCGGCGCTGCGACTGCGCTGGCTCTCGGCACCTGGTGGCTGACCGTGGGCACGCACAGCACGGTGCCCGATCTTCTCGGCATCCCCGTTGCCGACGCCCAGCAGGCTCTGCACTCAGTTTCCCTTGATTCCACGGTCGAACCGGCATGGGACAACGCCGTACCAGAAGGTTCAGTTATCGATGCACAGCCACTGCCTGGCACATCGGTAGTACATGGCACAAAGATTCTGCTGATCGTGTCGAAGGGACCCGAGCGCTACCAGGTCCCCGTACTCCAAGGACTCACCGTCGGTGAGGCCAAAGCGGCACTGGCCGCAGTGAAGCTCAAGATGGGCCGATTGACTGCAAAGTACGACGAACAAGTCGCAACGGGTGTCATCCTTTCGACGTACCCGGAGGTCGGCGCGATCGCACAGCCCGGTGACAGTGTGGATATCGTGACAAGCAAGGGGCCGGCGCCTATCCCGGTTCCATCCGTCAACGGACTCACGCTGGATGCCGCCGATGCCACCCTGCGAACGGCGGGCTTCTCGACATCCTCGGCAACCGCCTTTGACGACCAAGTGATCACCGGTGCGGTGATTCGCACGGAGCCACGAAGTGGCACTGCGCTCCCCCGCGGCAGCCACGTCAAGATCGTTGTCAGCAAGGGACCAGCCCCCGTACGAGTTCCTGATGTCTTCAAGATGTCCCAGAGCAAGGCTGAGGCGACGCTGAAAGCAGCTGGGCTCAACGTCAAGGTCATCAAGTCTTCGGGCAGGCTGCTGAACCTGGTGAAGACACAGAGTCCCGGCGTGGGTACAACGGTGCCGCGAGGAACGCTTGTCACCATCACCATCGTCTGACGTTGTCAGTTCAGGCGATCTGGACACCTTCGTGTTCCAGCATCGTCACCTTGGTGGCACTGCCGCCACGAGCCGAATAGTTGCCAATCGTTCCGTCTGCGCGAACGATTCGATGGCATGGCACGAAGGGTGCCAACGTGTTGGTCGACATCGCAGAGCCTGCTGCGCGACTGGCCTTAGCGTTGCCCGCTCGCTCGGCCAACTCGGCGTACGTGAGCACGGTCCCAGCCTTGACCGAGCGCAGTGCATGCCAGCAGTGTTGGCGGAACTCGCCACCTGCCTGCAGTACCGGCACGGCATCCAAGGCATTCAATTCACGGCCTTCGCTCCATGCGCGCACGGCGTCTACCACGAGCGAGAGATCGCCCTCGGCTGCGTTCGCATCTACGAAGATGGCTCCTCGCTCACGCAGCGCTCGACCGAACTCGGACCGCACGACGGCACCTATGCAAACGCGACCCGCAGCATCCAGACCCAACGCTTCGTCATCCCAGATGAAGCGCAAAGGCCCCACCAAGGTGGTGACCTCTGTGAGATGACGCGTCATCGCTGCACCAGCATGTCTGCCACTTGGAAGGCAAGTTCCAGCGACTGTTCGCGGTTGAGCCGTGGGTCGCACGCAGTCTCGTACCGATTACCAACCTGTTCGGCGGTGATGCCTTCAGTACCACCCACGCACTCGGTGACGTCATCGCCAGTGAGTTCAATATGCATGCCACCCGGATGCGTGCCAAGTGAGCGGTGCACCTCGAAGAAGCCAATGACCTCGTCGAGCACATCGTCGTATTGCCGCGTCTTAAATCCTTCGGCCGTTTCGATGGTATTGCCGTGCATGGGGTCGCAACACCACACGACTGGGTGTCCAGCGTCGGTCACAGTGCGCACGATGTCCGGCAGGGACTCGCGAATCTTCGCGTGACCCATGCGAGTGATGAAGGTGAGTCGGCCAGGAATGCGATCTGGATTGAGTACCTCACACATCTCGATGGCTTGTTCGGGGGTGGTTGATGGACCCAGCTTCACGCCGATGGGGTTCTGAATGCGCGATACGAAATCGAGGTGTGCGCCGCCCAGTTGGCGAGTGCGCTCGCCTATCCACAGGAAGTGACCGGCCACGTCGTATGGCAAACCGGTACGCGAGTCGATGCGTGTGAGGGCACGTTCATAGTCGAGCACTAAGGCCTCATGCGCCGCGAAGAACTCGACACGGCGGAACTCCTCAGGATCGGCCCCGCACGCCGTCATGAAAGCCAAGGCCCGATCGATCTCCCCAGCGATTCGTTCATACTGCTGACCGGCCAAGGAGTCGCGCACAAAATCCTGATTCCAGGCGTGCACCTGCCGAAGATCGGCATAGCCGCCTTGGGTGAAAGCCCGCACGAGATTCAGTGCCGCGCCGG
>CAWATP010000026.1:0-91170 GCA_963784905.1 uncultured Actinomycetota bacterium
GTCGAATCACCGGTTTGGCGAACACTTCAAACGAGACGAACGCAGCCGCCGGATAGCCAGGCAAGGTCAACACGGGTACGCGATCGTCACCGAGATACCCGATGCCCTGGGCGATGCCGGGCAGCATGTCGACGCGATGAATCTCCATCGAGCCCAACCCGTTCACAACTTCGACAATCGCCTCGTACGAGGATGCTGAGATACCGCCAACCACGAGCATGAGATCGGCCCGGACCATTTGGTCCTCCAGCACTTGCCGAAGCGTCGCGACATCATCGGCAACCGGACCGACCCGGTACGCCACAGCCCCCAGTTGCTGAACCAGCGCCGCCAGCATCACACCATTGCTGTCGGGCACCATTCCGGGCAGGAGCGAAGCGCCTGGTTCGACCAGCTCATCCCCGATCGTGATGACAACTACGCGGGGCGGGGATGCGCCTTCACACGTCCGAGCCCCATTGCTGCAAGCAGCGATATTCGTCGGGCATCAATCTGCGATCCAGCTGGCAGCACACTCGCCCCAGCGGCGAGTCCACGGCAACACGTCGGATGTGCGCACCAGCGGGCACCGCAGCACTGATGGTGATGACATCTTCGGCAACTGCAACAGATTCAGCGACCACCACAGCCTCAGCACCTTCGGGCAGCGCGGAGCCCAAATGCACTCTCACTGCTGCACCGGGGACGACGGCGAGTCTCGGACGGTGGCCAGGCAATACCGCATCTACAACCAGCAACCGCACTGGCTGCTCAATTGAGGCAGCCGCAATATCCGCGGCCCGCACCGCGAAACCTTCCCGAGTTGCACTCGAGAATGCCGGTACGCGTTCGGCGCAAACACTTCCTGGGACAAGCGGCATCCGCGTGCATCCAGCAATGAAAGCTCGAATGCGGGTAGCGCTTCGACGAGCGCCAACACCTCTGCAAGATGCTGTTCGACAGTGCGCTGCACTAGGCGGGCCCGTCTGGGAAGTCCTGCTCGACAAAATCGGTCAACCAATCACGAAGATCGACACCGAGATCGTCCCGACGCACTGCGAGGCGAATGGTGGCCTGCAACCAGCCGAGCTTGTCGCCCGTGTCGTAACGCCGACCAGTGAACACGACGCCACGGACTCCGCCGCCCTCTGCTGCCGGCATGGTGGCGAGGACGCGCAATGCATCCGTCAGTTGTATCTCGCCGCCGCGGCCCGGTTGTGTCTGCTCAAGAACTGCGAATACTGCGGGATCAAGCAGGTAGCGGCCGATGACGGCGTAGTCACTCGGCGCTTCCGACAGGCTCGGCTTCTCTACCAACTCACGCACGAGCATGACGTCTGCAACTTCAGTAGGCGCTACCTCGGCGACGCCGTACAGCGGCAGCACCTCCTGGGGCATGCGCATCAGGGCAATGACGCTGCCTCCATGCTGATCGCGCACCTCGCTCATGCGGGTCAGCAACGAATCGCGCTCATCGATCAGGTCGTCACCGAGCAGCACCGCAAACGGTTCATCGCCCACATGATCAGCGGCCTGCAACACAGCGTGGCCCAATCCCCGCGGGTCGCCCTGTCGCACGTAGTGGATGTGCGCGAGGTCGGACGACCTGCGCACCACTTCGAGCCGTTCCTCGTCACCCTTCGCCGCTAAGGCCGCCTCAAGTTCGTAGGCGCGATCGAAGTGATCCTCAAGCGCGCGCTTATTCCGACCCGTGACCAGCAAAATGTCATGGAAGCCGGCAGCGACAGCCTCTTCCACCACGTATTGGATCGCTGGACGATCGACGACAGGCAACATTTCTTTGGGGGTGGCCTTCGTCGCCGGAAGGAACCGGGTCCCCAACCCGGCTGCGGGAATTACCGCTTTACGCACCATGGCTCAACCCTACGCACCGCTGCGCCTGTGCCTCGGCAACGTGCCATGTCGGAATCGAGCCGATTCGCCGTGGAGCCTGCCGCGCCGACGCCGAACGTGCGACGATGCGGTCGTGACCGCAGCAAGCGAACTCCGCCCCATCCTTCGCGCAACGCGTGCCGCCATCGATGCACCGCAAGCCGAACGTGCTGCTGCGCTGGCGAAAGCAGCTTTGGCGCACCCAGCGATCGCTGCCCTGTCACAAGGCGCGTTCGTCACGTGCTATTCGAGTTACCGGGACGAGCCGCCTACGCGATTGCTATTACAGCAGCTCTGCGATGCAGGTTTCGAGGTGCTGGTACCCGCAGTGCACGGCACGAACCTGCACTGGCATGACGTGACTGGTGAAGTCGATGATCCGAAGGCTTGGACGCGTGATTCCTACGGCATTCCACTTCCCACGACGCCAGAAGTAGCAACCAGCGCACATGAGTTACTGGCGCTTGGCGTCCGCGTCATCATCACTCCTGGCCTCGGCATGGAGCGCGCAGGCGCACGCATCGGACAGGGCGGCGGCTTCTACGACCGGCTCTTCGCGCAACTGCCGCCCTACAGTGAAGGCGGGCCGTTCCGACTTGGGGTGACGCACGTTGGCGGGGTACTCCCCGACGGCACCATTGACCTGCTCCCCCACGACCAACTCGTCGACGACGTCATAGAGGCCTGACCGTTTTCGCACTTCGTGACAGCAGTTTGCCGTTGTCACAACGTCGCGAGGTAGTAGGTGAAGCCCGCAAGGGCAATGCCGGCGGCGATGCTGCCGATGAGGTACTGCAACGCCAGCAGACGTGTTGCCTTGTGGCGTAGGCGTGTTTCCACCTGACCCATAAAGCCGCTGAAGGTGGTGAGTGATCCGCAGAACCCTGTGCCGACGAGGAGTAATAGGTCTTGCGAAGCGACGCCGCGATGCGCCATCCCTGCGACCGCACCCAACACCGCTGCGCCCACCAAGTTCACCAGGGCCGTGCCCCACGGCATGCGCTCATGGAATCTCCGTACAGCGGAACGTTCGGTGTAGTAACGCGTAACTGCCCCAGCAGCTCCACCCAGGATCACTAGCAGCATGGTCATGAGCGGACGCCAAACACTCGACGAGCAAGCGCATTGCCAGCTGCAAACGCGAACAAGCCGAATCCGACGCTGCCTAGGAGATAGAGCAGGGCGACGCCGGCGTCGATGCGATTGAGTTCGAGTACGAATGTCGAAAAGGTGGTGAAGCCGCCCAGTACGCCCGTTGCCATAAAGGGGCGCCACAAGCGATGCCACTGCTTCGCGTGCGAAGCACGCCCAATCACCTCGCCGACAACCAACACCGCGCCCAGCGCGAGCGAACCGGAAACGTTGGCGAGAAACGTCGCCCAAGGAAAACCATCGCCCACGATGGCTCCTGCCAACTCCCAGCGCAAGACCGCTCCGATGGCACCGCCGATGGCAACCGACAACGGCACGAACACCGATTCGAAGCGGCTATTCACGAGCTAGACAGTCCGACTGCGAAACAGCTGATTTGGCAGGTCGATATGGCAACCCAATGCTTCCGCCGCGAAATAGGGCCAACGTGGATTTCGGAGCGCAGCACGCGCGATGCATACGGCATCTGCTTCACCATCCGCGACGATCGCATTCGCTGCCACGGGATCGGTAATCATGCCGACAGTCGCCGTGGCGATGCCTGCATCGCGACGAATGGCGGTCGCAAAAGGCACCTGGAAATGCGGTCCCGCAACGATTTTCTGATCATGCACCAGGCCTGCGCTCGACACGTGGACAAGGTCAACGCCAGCGGACTTCATCAGCTTCGCCAGCTTGATGGATTGCTCCAGATCCCATCCGCCCTCTGCCCAGTCAGTGGCCGAAATTCGCACGAACAGCGGCAAGGTATCCGGAACCGCGGCACGAACTGCGGCGATAACCTCAAGCAGCAGCCTGGTGCGATTCTCGAAAGACCCGCCGTACTCATCCGTTCGTTGATTCGACAGTGGACTCAGGAATTGATGGAGCAGGTAGCCATGGGCGGCATGGATTTCCAGCACATCAAATCCGACGGAAACTGCGCGGCGAGCCGCATCCGCGAAAGCCTGCACGGTGACTTGGATTTCGTGCACCCTCTAGTGCCCGCGGTGTCGGGTAACCGTGATACGCGATGGCGCTCGGCGCGACGTTTTCCCAACCGCCGTCATCAGCATCGGCGCCGCCGCCCTCCCAATCGACACGACGCGAACCTTTCCGGCCAGCATGTGCCAATTGGATCCCAATGGCCGAGTTCATGGAATGAGCAAACTCGACGCTCGGACGCCACGCCTCAGCGAGTTCGTCACTCCACAGTCCTGGGCAGCCGACCGAGATGCGCCCCTCAGGGAGTACCGCGCTGGCCTCAGCAATAACGAGCCCGGCGCCTCCGGAGGCAAAGGCACCGAGATGGACGAGGTGCCATGTCCCGACCTTGCCCTCCACAGCGCTGTACTGGCACATCGGAGCAATCCAGATGCGGTTCTTGAACGTCACCCCACGCAGGGTGAGAGGAGTAAACATTGCAGGTGTCATGGCAGCCTCGCAGTAACAGTGTGCGTCAGTCCAAGACCGACGTTCGTCGCACGAGGAAAGCCTACCGAGCAACGGTTATCCTTTTCTGGAGCACGTTCCGCGCATCTAGGGAGCAATCATGGCCGACGCCAGTTTTGACATCGTCAGCAAAGTCGATCGCATGGAGGTCGACAACGCGCTGAACCAGGCAAAGAAGGAGTTGGCGCAACGCTTCGACTTCAAGAACACCGGCGCGGACATCGAGTGGAAGGGCGACGATGTCATCGAACTCGTCGCAGGGTCCGAAGACCGCGTGAAGGCCGCTTTGGACGTATTCAAAGAGAAGCTCGTCAAGCGTCAACTCAGCCTCAAGTGCATCGAACCGGGTGAGGCGCGGGCCTCCGGCAAGGACTACAAGATCACGTGCAAGACCAAGCAAGGCATTTCGCAGGAACAGGCCAAGAAGATCAACAAGTTGATCAAAGACGAAGGACCCAAGGGCGTGAAGACGCAGATCATGGGCGAGGAAATTCGCGTCACGTCAAAATCCCGCGACGACTTGCAAGAAATCATCGCCCTCGTCAAAGGTGCCGACCTCGACTTCGCCACCCAGTTTGTGAACTACCGTTAACCCCCCTGCGCTTCACTGTCGAAAACGTTCGAAATCGCGCCGTTTTCAAACAGTTTCGACAGTGAAGCGCAGACGATGGGCTTAGTTCCAGTGGTGGGTGAGGCGTCGGCGGTCGGCTTCTGGGTAGTCGGATTGCGGTAGCCAAGCGAGCGCATCGAACGGGCACACTTCAACGCAGATGCTGCAGTTCATACAACGTGCGAAATCGATGCGGAAGTCATCCAACACATTGATCGTGCGCGGGCGAGCCAGTGAAGCGGTTTCCGGGTCCACTTCTTGATGACTGTCCAGCGATATGCACCAGGTCGGACATTCACGTACACACAGCATGCAGGACGTGCAGGCCGTGGGCTCAAGTTTGAGGATGCCACGGGTCGTCATCGCGCTGCCTCTGCAACGCCAGGCGGCAAAGTCCGTCGTCGTGCTGTCACGCCACCGGGATCCTTCTCCCCTGGCCAATCGGTGGATTGACGAGCCGGCAGTAGCGCAGCCTTCAACATCGGCGGATCCGTATTCGCGGGCAACAGCAACGGGTCCACCGCATGGCCAACAAATCGGATTCCATACATCTCGGCCGCTTCACGCTCCGACCACGACGCTTCAGCAAACAGCCCAACTATTGAGGCAACCGCAGTCGAGGCGTCAACGGCAAGGACCGCATCAACCCCATCGACGTTGCGAAGGCGAAGCCACAGAGCGAGTCCGTCATCATCGATTGCCATCAACGTCACGAAATGTGAGAAGCCCTCTGCGATGCAAGCAGCAACAGCATCCGGCCACACCGCCGCCTCAATGCGTCGCATGCGCCACTGCCCCTAGAGCCGCCTGTGCGACCGATGCCCATAGCACGCGAGCGGGCGGAGGGCACCCAGGAACGAAGAGATCCGCATCCTGCCAGCCCTGCACCAACGCGTAGGAATCCCAATAGGGACCACCACTTGATGCACAAACTCCATACGCAATCACGGCTCGCGGACCAACTACCTGCTCAATACGTGCAGTTACGGATGCAACAGTGACGGAGGTGATCGTGCCTGCGATAACTACGACAGTGACGTCACGCGGACCGTCATCGGCAATCCAGGTAATGCCGTTGACGGGCTCGGGGCAACGCAATGCGGTGGCGACCTCTGCGGCGCAACAGGCTAAGAGGATCGGTTCGATAGCCACACGCATGAGTGAAGGGTAATGCGCGGCTTAGTGATGTGCCGCAGCGACAACTTCGATGACAGCGTCTCGCAATTCTTCATACATCCACAGCGCTTTGCTACACGGCAATCCAGCTTCGGCAGCGGCGGCATGCACGCGATCAGTGAACATGCCCGGCCAGAGTGTGTAACACAGGACTCCGGTGGCACTACTGCTCTTGATCGCAGCAGTCACATCGGGCTGCGCCTGCGTCACATACCCAATGGTGACGGCGCATCCGCGGATGGTCGCCAAGTCCGCGGCCAGCGTCTCTAGGTCGGCTTGGGCAACCGGATCGGAAGTTCCGCTGTGGCCCAGCACGATCGGACCTTCGAGTTCTGCGGCGGCAGTTACTGCGAGCGCGGAAACGGAACCCACGGGCTTGGTCGTGATGATGCGGCGAGTGCTCGTGAGTCCGCTTATCGCGGCCGGCACGTCTTCTTTTGTATGGAAGGCCGAGGACAGCAGCATGGGAACGATGACCACGTCCCGTTCATGGTGTGGCAGTCCGTCTACAACCTCCTGCAGTGTCGGTCGATTGTGATCGAGGAACGCTGCGTGGACGGTGTAGTGGACGCCGCGTTCCGGCAAGGTTTCGGCGAAAGAGCGAATCGCGTCGGAAGATCGAGGATCACGGCTTCCGTGGCTTAAGAGAACAACAGCAGTCACGCGGTCTGCGCCATCTCGAGTACCTCCACGACATTGCCCATATCCATCACGGCGGGATTGTTCGCTTCTCGCGATGTTGCGAAAAGGCGGCCTCGCCGAGAAAGGCTACGGTCACAAGCTGATGGGCCAAGTATGCCCGATCTGCGAAGGCAACCGATGTCGACCATGTCAGTCACAGATGTAAGGGCTGTACAAGTTGGGCTTGTAGAGATTCGTCACAGCCAGCGCCCAAGAACCGATTGTGCACTGCCAACGGTTGAGTGCAGGTGATTTCCGGCATGGCGAATTCGCGCTGCGATACGCGCCGCGCAAGAATTAACGACGGCAAACTGCCGGATTCAGTGAGGGTGTCGTGTCAAAGCAACTCGTGACGTTGGACAGAGTCATTATTCGATTTGCCGGGGACTCTGGCGACGGTATGCAACTCACAGGTGACCAGTTCACCGCAGGTACCGCTGCTTACGGCAATGACCTGTCAACCATGCCCGATTACCCCGCGGAGATCCGCGCACCACAGGGGACACTGCACGGTGTGTCGTCGTTCCAATTGCACTTCGCCGATCACGACATCCTCACGCCGGGCGATGCTCCGAATGTTCTCGTCGCCATGAACCCGGCGGCACTCAAGGCCAACATCCCGCTGCTTGCCCCCGGTGCGCTGCTCATTGTGAACACTGACGAATTCACAAAGCGAAATCTCGAGAAAGTCGGCTACACCTCGAATCCGGTCGAAGACGGCTCACTTGGCAGATTCGATCTCCATGCAATCGCCATGACGTCACAAACGGTGGAAGCACTCAAAGAGTTCGACCTCACCCGCAAAGAAGCTGAGCGTTCCAAGAATATGTACGCGCTGGGGTTGCTGTCCTGGCTCTACTCGCGCCCCACAGACTCCGCACGAAACTTCCTGAATACGAAGTTTGCGAAGAAGCCGACGGTGCTTGCTGCAAATCTGGCCGCCCTCGAGGCGGGATGGTCTTTCGGTGAAACCACAGAGATCTTCAGCGTGCACTACGAGGTGAAGCCGTCGTCTCCGAAGGCCGGCACCTACCGCTATATCACCGGCAACATTGCTACTGCCTACGGTTTAATCGCCGCGTCGCAGAAGTCGGGCCTTCCGCTGTTCCTCGGCTCGTATCCCATCACGCCAGCGACCGACATCCTGCATGAGTTGGCCAAGCACAAGAACTTCGGTGTGCGCACATTCCAGGCCGAGGACGAGATTGCCGGAGTCGGTGCAGCGATCGGCGCGGCCTACGGCGGCAGCCTCGCAGTGACAACCACCTCCGGACCGGGTATCGCACTGAAGTCCGAGGCCATCGGCCTTGCTGTGTCGCTCGAACTCCCGCTCATCATCATCGACGTACAGCGAGGCGGACCGTCCACCGGGCTGCCGACAAAGACTGAGCAGGCCGATCTCCTGCAGGTCATGTTCGGACGGAACGGCGAGGCGCCTGTGCCTATTGTCGCCGCACAGTCCCCCGCCGATTGCTTCATGGCAGCCATCGAGGCGGCTCGCATCGCCGTGAAGTACCGCACGCCGGTATTTCTTCTCACTGACGGAGCACTCGCCAACGGTGCCGAGCCGTGGCTGTTGCCCAACCTCACGGCCATACCCGAAATTGACCCCAACTTCCTCACCGAACTGAACCACGAAGTAGACGGCGTGCAAGTGCTGTGGCCCTTCAAGCGAGATCCCGAAACGTTGGCGCGGCCGTGGATTACACCCGGCACGGCAGGCCTTGAACATCGCATTGGTGGCATCGAGAAAGCCGACGGTACGGGCAACATCTCCTACGACCCCGACAATCACGAAAAGATGGTCCATCTCCGAGCTGCCAAGATCGCCGGCATTGCTCGCGAAGTCCCCCACCTCTTCCTCGATGACCCGACGGGTGATGCTGAAGTCCTCGTCCTGGGCTGGGGTTCCACGTACGGTCCGATCGGCGCTGCCTGCGAGCTCGTGCGCGCAGATGGCCTAAAAGTCGCACAGGCGCATATCCGCCTGTTGAACCCCTTCCCTGCAGACACCGGTGCAGTGCTGAAGCGCTATAAGCGAGTACTGATCCCCGAAATGAACCTCGGACAATTGGCCATGCTCATTCGCGCACAGTTCCTCGTCGACGCTCGGAGCCTGACCAAGGTCGCAGGGCAACCCTTTAAGTCAACCGAAATCGCCGATGCAGTCAAGGATGTGATCGCCAATGTCTGAGACCCTCGCCTCGCTGGCTCTCGTACCGAAGTCAGAAGTGCCGCTGACGGCCAAGCAGTTCAAGACCGATCAAGAGGTGCGCTGGTGCCCCGGTTGCGGCGACTACGCCATCTTGGCCGCAGTGCAATCATTCCTGCCAGAGCTCGGAGTGAAGCGCGAGAACATCGCGTTCATCTCGGGCATCGGTTGCTCGTCGCGTTTCCCCTACTACGTCGACACCTACGGGATGCATTCGATCCACGGACGCGCTCCCGCAATTGCCACTGGCTTAGCCACCACCCGACAGGACCTATCGGTGTGGGTGGTCACCGGCGATGGCGATGCGTTGAGCATCGGTGGCAACCATCTGATTCACGCCATGCGCCGCAATGTGAATCTCAAGATTCTCTTGTTCAACAACCGTATCTATGGCCTCACGAAGGGTCAGTACTCGCCGACCTCGGAAGAGGGCAAACTCACCAAGTCCTCGCCATACGGATCGCTCGATCACCCCTTCAATCCCATCTCACTGGCCATCGGAGCCGAGGCAACCTTCATCGCCCGGACTATCGACTCCGATCGCAAGCACCTCATCGAAGTTCTTGGCGCAGCAGCTGCACACGAGGGCATCGCCATCGTTGAGATTTATCAAAACTGCAACATCTTCAACGACGGCGCCTGGGATCCGTTGAAGGAATCCGACACCCGCGACGACCTGCTTATCCGACTGCAGCACGGCCAACCCATCCGGGTGGGTGCCAACCATGGCGTATTCCACGATGGCAAGGGTTCCTTCGTCATGGCCGAAGTAACACCAGAGAACGAGCAAGACCTGGTGGTGCACGATGCGCATGCTGACGATCCGTCGCTCGCATTTGCGCTCTCACGCATGAGCGATCCCATCAAGCTGTCGAATACCCCGATCGGCGTCTTCCGCGACGTCAAGCGCGATGTCTACGACCGTCAGATGTCAGAACAACTCGAGCAAGTCACCGCGAAACTTGGGCCAGGCGATCTGAACAGATTGCTCCGAAGCGCCGACACTTGGGAGATCAAGAAGTAACACCGCGTTCGATACCGGACCCTGCATCGCTCGTCGATGCAGGGTTCCGCGTCTTATGTGTCCGGTTTTCCCTCGATAGTTCCTCTCGGGTTGCTCTCAACATCGGTAATTCGGCTGAAAGTCCCGCGCCTGCTGTTTGACTTCCGGCATGACCACCTTCGCAGCGCCGCGCGCGCACCTCCGTACCGCCTTCCGACATCCGCGACCGCTGGGTGCCGCACTTGCGGTCCTCGCCCTCGCCACCACCGCAATCGTGTCCGCACCCGCACAGGCTGCCGATGACACCGCACAAACCGTAAGCACGTCGGTCTACTTCGACGCCGCGAAAGCAGTATTGACCGATACCGCTCGGGCCAGCCTGGACGTGTTCCTCCTCGAGGTGCCAAGCGGGTCTACCAGCGTGAGCGCGAAGGTCATCGGCTGGGTTCAGGAAACTCGCAGCAAAGCAAATGACATGCGCCTTTCCACCGCGCGTGCCCGCAACGTGGCTAGCTACCTCGAAGCCCAAGGCTTTAGTGGAGACATCAGCACCCAAGGCCGCGGAATTAAGAACCGCACGGTCCAGGCGCGCACCGCGTCCATCTCCATCACCTACACCCCGCCCGTTCCGCCGGCACCCGTCGTGGTAGGACCGACCGTTCCTTGCCGTATCCCCTCCACCTCCGTCAGCCCCGTCGGCAGCGTCATCAATGTTGCCTTCAACCTCGGCTGCGACGGTGGATCACCCATCACCTCTGTGGAATACAACCGCGACGGCACCTGGATCAGCGTTCCCCCGAATGCACCATTCGCGATGCCGGAACCGGTCCCCGGAACCACCAAGAGTTTCAAGATCCGCGCGGTCAACGCCGTCGGACCTGGCCCTGCTTGGGAAGTCCCCACACCCGCAGGCGTGACCCGTTGCACCGATCCGCAACTCACGGGCGAAAGTAGCGTGAGGATTAACTGGTCCTCCGGTGGCTACTACGGGACATACACCGCAGACACCGGCGAATGGACGCAGAACCCAACCTTCACTTACCAGTGGTACTTGGGCTATTACAACGAGGGTGGGACCCCCATCGAAGGTGCCACCGGCATTTCCTATACCCCCAATACTTGGAGGACAGTGTCTGTCGTCGTTACAGCGCACTCCGGAACCTGCTCTGCTACAGCGTGGGCTTGGCGCTCGCTCGACTAGGCAACGCACTGACTACTGGCCCGGAATCACCACGGTTCCGGGCCAGTGGTTTGTCCTTGAACAATCTCCACAATCCACGCAGGCAAATATCACGAAGCCGCTTCGTGCGTGTGAAGCTACGCGCGTTGCGCGCGTGAGTGACGCACCATGTCAATGCTGTACACCAGGAGTCCGACCCACAGCAGCAGGAAGCCCACCCAGCGGCCTGCAGTCATCGACTCACCAATAATGATGATGCCGACGAGGAACTGCACCACCGGCGAGAAGTACTGCATCAAGCCAAGCGTGACCAGCGGGACGCGCACTGCTGCCGCGCCAAAGCCCAATAGCGGCACCGCAGTGACAATGCCGGCGCTCAGCACCGTGAGCGTGTGTCCGACTGAGATGTGACCGAAAGCCAAATCGCCGTGTGCGTTGAGCCAGAGCAGGTAGATAAGCCCGAACGGGAACGCAACCATCGTCTCAATCGTGAGCGATGCGATGGCCTCGACCTGCGCCAACTTCTTGACCAGCCCGTAGCTGCCAAACGTGGAGGCGAGGATGAGGCCGATCCATGGCACCTGATCCGCATCGACGGTGAGAATGACGATGGAGGCAAAGGCGATTCCAACCGCAACCCACTGCGCGAGCCGCATTCGCTCACCGAGAATTATGACGCCCATGGCGACACTCAGTAGCGGAGTGATGAAGTAACCGAGTGACGCATCCACCACATGCTGATGATTCACGGACCAGATGTACAGACCCCAGTTGATGCTGATGAGCACCGCCGCACCGGACAGAAGCCGACGCGAGCGGGGATTCGCCCAAGCAGTTCGAACCGGAGTCCATGTGCGCATGAGGGTGTTCAGTATCAGGAGGAAGATGACCGACCACACAACACGATGGGCCAGCACTTCGTACGGCGTCGATGGCTGGAGTAGCGGCCAGTAGATGGGTGCGAATCCCCAACCAATATAGGCGGCGAGTCCGTAGATAAAGCCCTTCGTCTCTTCGGACCTCTCACGCATGGTTGGCAGCGTATCCTCGGCAGACACGAGACATTGAACCGGGGAGTCCTCATGAGACGAGTGGCAGTGGTCATCGCCAGCCTGTGGCTGACGGGCTTTGGAATTTCTGCTGTCCAAGCACACGCGGAACTGGTGTCTATGACGCCAGCGCCGGGAAGCGTCGTCACATCGTCACCAGCGGCGGTTTCGCTGACCTTCGGCGAAGATGTGACGTCAATAGGCTCCACCATTGTCGTCCTCGATCCCAACGGCAACGCTATGCAAATGGGCGAACCCACTGTTGCAGGGGCAACCATCGCCGTTGAACTGCAACCCCTGACTACCGCTGGCACGTACCATGTGAACTTCCGCGTGATGTCGAAAGACGGACACATCGTCAACGACTTTGAAACGTTCGAGTTCGCGCCCTCCAACGGGTCCGCCGAACCGCTCGTTATCGCGACACAATCGCAATATCCCGAGAACTCTGCTGTCACGCCCAGCCCCGAGACGAGCGCCGTCACCACCAACTCGGCAACCATCGGCTTCTGGATCGCCGCGTTCTTGGTTGCCTGTGGGCTACTGGTCGGCTTCGCGATCTGGCGCGTCAAACGCGTCTGAGCTATTGGCTCACAACAGTTCAGCAAGCGCCCGTCGGATTTGACCTCGCACGACTGGACCAGACTTCCAGGCGGCAATGCGATGCTCGCGATCCAGGATGATGGTGGTGGGCAGCATCGTATTCGGTAGGCCCGGCAGCAGTTTCAGCACAAAGGCTTTTGGGTCCTGCAGTTGCCGGTAGTCGGTTGGGTGATTGCTGACGAAGCCTCGGGCGGCCGACAGCTCGTCCATCGTATTAATGCCGACGAAGCGCACGCTTGGATGGCCAAGTGCCGCGGCCCGTAACTCGGGCCACTCCGCTCGGCAAGGTTCGCACCACGAGGCCCAGAAGTTCACGACCGCAAAACTGTCTCCAAGATTCGTCGTATTCCACGCATACCCATCAAGGTCGGTGGTGCTCCACAGCGGGAATTCCGAACGCTCGGCATCGGCCACGACCGTGAACTCCGCACGCGCAGCTGCATCCGCCGATGCAGCTCCAATCCTCGTGGGTCGGGCCACATCAGCAGCACAGCCCGCAAGCAGCATCGAGGCGAGAAGAGTCGCGACTATCCGCATGCAGGAATGATCCCAGTCGACTGCCGCGCGCCATAATCGACCTATGCGAACCACTCGACTCTTCGTGCCCGGACTTTTGGTCTTTGCGGTTGGCTTACTGGTGAGCGGAGTACTGACGCGACAGGTGCCCGAGGGCCTCCCCGTGACACCGCAACTGACACTCACGCTCGTCCCTATCCTTCGCCTGCTCATGTTTGCCAGCGGTGCTTTGGCCTTTAGCGGTGCGCTCCTCAGCAGCGCCTTTGGCGGCAGTCGCAAGATGTTGCGCTATGCCAGCCTTTCGTCTGCGGTCTTCTCCATCGCCTCACTAGCGGTCATCTGCCTGACCCTGGCGGACGCACTCGCCACGGACTGGTGGCTCGGTCTTGAACCGCAGATGCTGCGTTCCTTCGTGACCCAAATCGATGAGGGCCGCTACCTCGCCCTGCAAGTGCTCATCGGGGCCATCGCGGCTTGGATGCTCAGCAGGGCACGCCAACCCTTGGATGCAGTATTTGCCAGTGTTGCACTCGGTGTGGCCGTCGTGCTGCCTGGGTTCACTGGTCACAGCGCCTCCGCACTCCCACACTGGATCGCCTCGAGCGCGATGGTGTTGCACCTGCTCGCCATGAACGCGTGGGTCGGTGGCGTAGCCCTGCTGGTCATGGTTCCCGAGTCGGCTCCACTACTCGGCTTCGGACGCATCGCCTCGATTGCACTGCCTGCCGTGTTGGTCAGCGGCCTTGCCAGCGTCATCGCTCGGGTCAACGATTGGGGCTCACTACTGCACGATCGTTACACCGTGGTGCTCATGCTGAAGATCGCTGTAACCGGCGCCGTGGTCTGGTTCGCTGCCAAGACTCGCGCCAAAGTCGCCGCCGCGCGTGCAGCGCACCCGAACGGAAAAGACGTGGTGATCTTTGTGCGTCAAACCATCATCATCGAAGGATCGCTGATGTTCGTCGTACTCGCCATGGCCATCATTCTTGCCCGCATGCCCAACCCGTAAATTACGAGACGCGGTTGACCACGTCGTCGCAGAGCAGGAGCAAAGCACTCAACGCGCCCTGCTTGCGTATCAATTCCGGCGAATCCTCGCTGGCAGACACCATGTCTGCCGCTAGGGCAGCCCGAATTGGTGCGAGTGCTTCGGCAGCAGCTGAGGCCCACTGTCGAGCCGTGTCTTTGGCTTGATCCATGGCGTGGTTTTCGCGCAGCAGAGCCAAAGCTTCTGCGTGTTCGGCGTCATCAGCGAGGGGTCGCCCAAGCAGCGATAACAGGTGCGCGTCCGTCTCCATATTGGCCGCTTGCACGAGCAGCATGGGCAAGGTCATAACACCCTCACGCAAATCGGTGCCCGGCGTCTTGCCCGAAATCTCTCCCGATGACGCAATATCAAGAATGTCATCCGCGATTTGAAAAGCCACGCCAACCGCCTCGCCGTATAGACGCAGGGCCTCGATAACGTCTTCGCTACAACCGGAGAACATCGCACCGTAGCGTGCAGCTGTTGCGATGAGCACACCCGTCTTGTCACTGAGTACGCGCAAGTGGTGCGCCACCGGGTCTTCGCCGTCAAGCGGTCCAACGGTTTCGCGGATCTGTCCAGACACCAGCCGTTCAAAGGTTTCCGCCTGAATCCGCACTGCTTCAGGCCCGAGATCCGCGAGCACACCCGATGAGCGTGCAAATAGGAAGTCCCCGGTCAGAATGGCGATGGTGTTGGTCCAACGAGTGTTGGCCGACTCAGCACCGCGACGCCGGGGAGCTTCGTCCATGACATCATCGTGGTACAGGCTCGCCAAGTGAACGAGTTCGACCGCCACCGCTGCCTTGACGACGTCGTCAGAATCGGTCTGCCCCAACTGCGCTGCCAGGAGCGTGAGCATGGGCCGGAAGCGCTTGCCGCCCGCATTCAACAGATAGGACGCCGCCTCATCGATGAACGGATCATCAGCCTTCGCTGCCATGACGAGAGCACGTTCCACATCGTTGAGCCGGCCGATCATCCTCTCCGCGAGCGCGGGCTCGACCGACTGCAAACCAAACGTACTCACGGTCATCGTTCCTTATCGCAGGAACATCGCGGCGTTATCCGCAATATCCAGCAGCGGCTGCGGCACAACACCGAGCAGCACCGTGACCACAGCAGCGACAGCAACCACAATCTTGGTGTAGCCGCTGGGGATCACCACGCTTGCGGTCGCCTCATTCGACTCCGTGAAGAACATGAGCACGATCACACGCATGTAGAAGAAACCAGCAATCGCGGATGCAAGAACGGCGACGAGCACCAACGGAGTGCCGTCAGATGCAGCCGCCGCAGAGAACACCGCGAACTTGCTCGTGAAACCGCTGGTGAGCGGAATGCCAGCAAGTGCCAGTAGGAAGAGCGAGAAGACACCTGCCGTTAGCGGGGACTTCTTGCCCAAGCCCGCCCACGCACCCAAGTGTGAGGCTTCGCCCGTGGCGTCGCGAACGAGTGATACAACTGCAAATGCGCCCAGCGTCGTTACGCCGTAGGTCGCCATGTAGAACAGCGAGCCACTGAGCGCTTCCTTGCTTGCGGCGGCAACCGCCATCATGAGAAACCCAGCATGGGCGACAGAAGAGAACGCGAGCATCCGCTTGATGTCACTCTGTGCAACACCAACAATCGTGCCGACGAGCATCGAAACAATCGCGATAACCCAGATAACTGGCTGCCAGTCCCATCGTGCGCCGCCGAAGGCGACATACATCACGCGCATCAGCGCACCGAAGGCCGCGATCTTGGTAGCCGCGGCCATGAATCCGGTGAGCGGTGTGGGTGCGCCCTGGTAGACGTCGGGGCTCCACTGGTGGAAGGGGGCGACACCAATCTTGAACATCAACCCAACGGCGATGAACAGGACACCGATAGTGAGCATGCCCTCGTTGTTCGACATCTTGGAAAGCGCGGTAGCGATGGCGCCAAAGTGAGTCGAGCCCGAGAATCCGTAAATCAGCGCCGATCCGTAGAGGAAGAACGCGGAGGCAAAGGACCCCAGGATGAAGTACTTGAGGGCCGCTTCCTGGGAGAGCAACCGACGGCGACGCGCCATTCCGGCCATCAGATAGAGCGGGAGCGAAAGCACTTCAAGCGCGACGAACATGGTGAGGAGGTCGTTGGCTGCAGGAAACAGCAGCATGCCGCCAACGGAGAACAAGAAGAGCGGCCACACCTCGGTCTGCAGCCATCCGTTTTCGGTGAAACTCTGTTCGTCTTCGCTGCCGGGAAGAGCAGATGCGCGCGGAGCGAAAGCGTCGCCCGCAGGATCAACCCTATTTTCGGCGAACAAGAGCGCACCTAGGAAAGCGACGACCAAGATGATGCCCTGCAGCATCGTGGTCGCTCCATCGAGGGTGTACGAGTTCGCAGCTTCGATGCCACTTCGGCCCGCGGTGTAGTTGTTGACCACTGCACCGAATGCCACGGCGAGGGTGAGCAGCGCGACGGGAACCTGCGCCATACGACGGTTCTCTCGCGCTACAAACGCCTCAATGAGCACGCCAACAATCGCGCCAGTGAAGACGATGAGCAGCGGCGCCAATTTGACGTAGTCAAAATTCGGCGGTGCGAAATTGGCCAGCGCTACGGGCATCATGAGTTGGTCCCTTCAATCGCGGGCTTGGGGTCCGCGACGGCCACTACCTGCATGGTCTTTTCAACTGTCGGGTTGATGACGTTGAGCAGCACCTGCGGCACGAAGCCGAGCGCGATGATCACCGCGAGCACCGGCGCGATGGCGGCCAGTTCCCGTCGATTAATCTCTGTCATTGTGGAAGTCACTGCTTCGCTCGGCTCGCCGGTCATCGTGCGCTGGTACATGAGCAAGATGTAGAGCGCGGCGAGCACAATGCCCGTCGTTGCGATAATCGCTTCAGCCGGGTAACGCGTATAAGTGCCCACGAGTACCAGAAACTCGCTGACGAACGATGACATGCCGGGCAGTGCCAGTGAAGAAAGTCCGGCGAGCAGGAAGGTTCCCGCCATGAGCGGTGCCACCTTGTTCACGCCACCGAAATCCTCAATGAATCGTGAACCGCGTCGGCTGATTAAATAGCCCGCGACGAGGAACAGCGCAGCCGTGGAGAACCCGTGGTTCACCATGTAGAGGGCCGCGCCAGACTGACTTTGCGATGTGAACGCGAAGATGCCCAGGGTGATAAATCCGAAGTGGGAGATCGACGTGTATGCGATAAGCCGCTTGATATCAGATTGCCCGATGGCAAGAAGCGCGCCGTAAATGATGCTGACAAGGCTGAGCACGATGACGACCGGCGTGAACCACAGCGATGCTGCGGGAAACAACACCAAGAGGTAGCGAAGCATGCCGAAGGTGCCGATCTTGTCGAGCACACCCACCATCAGCGTTGCAGAGCCAGGCGTCGCTTCCCCTGCGGCATCCGGCAACCAAGTATGGACAGGCACCAGAGGCGCCTTCACAGCAAAAGCCACGAAGAAGCCAAGGAAGAGCCAACGCTCAGTGCCTTCATCAAACTTCAGCGAGGAAAGCGTGGCCCAATCAAACGTGCCTGCGCCTAGTTGCTGCTTTGCCTGCACCCACAAACCAATCAGGGATGCGAGCATCAGCAGGCCGCCGAGCAGGCTGTAGATCAAGAACTTGATCGACGCATAGGAGCGCTTGGGCCCGCCGTAACGTCCAATCAGGAAGTACATCGGAATCAAGATTGCTTCGAAGAAGACATAGAAGAGGAAGACATCGGTGGCCGCAAAGACACCGATCATCATCGTCTCTAGCACGAGCGTCAGCACCACGTACCCGCGGATCGACGCCGAGCTGTCCTCCATCTCATGCCAACCGGCGAGCATGGTCACCGGGACGAGCATGGTGGACATGAGGATCAGGCACAGCGCAATGCCATCGACACCCAGTGAGTACGACACACCGAAGGACGGAATCCAGTCGTGCTGCTCAGTGAACTGCATGAAGGCCGCAGAGGATGCCTCATACGTCATTGCCATTGCTAAGGAGACGCCGAAGGTGGCGAGAGCCGTGGCCAGACCTATCTGGCGCGCAAGCCGATCGCCCACGAACCAAGCAATGACCGCGCCGACAAGCGGCAGCACGATGAGGAGAGTCAACCAAGGCATGACTACGACATCCTTACGAGCATCGCGACGACGAGCACAAGCGTGACGCCGATCAACATGGTGAGTGCATACGAGCGGACAAAGCCGTTCTGTATGCGACGAAGTGCAGCCGCGAAAAGACCGATAAGTCCGGCCGTTCCATTGACGGCGCCATCAATGACCTTGCGGTCGACGTAAACGAGCGTTCGAGTGAGCCACTGTCCGGGGCGCATGAACACGGTTTCGTTGAAGGCATCGCCGTACAAGTCATGGCGAGCCGCCGTCGTAAGGATGGAGACCTTGGCGGGTGCGACGGCTGGAACGACCTGTAGCGCGTATTTGCGGAAGCCGATCCACGCACCAGCAAGCACCACTGCGATGGTCACCGGCATGAGGATCGCGGCGCTGGGGGCATTGACTGCCTCCTTGAATCCGACAACCGGCTCCAGCCATGACTCAATGTCACCCCAGAACAGCAACAGCATGCCGCCAGCCGCCGAACCGACCGCAAGGATCATCATCGGCACGGTCATCGTCAGAGGAGACTCGTGCGGGTGCACGTCGTCCTCCCAGCGCGCGGTGCCGAAGAAGGTCATCGCCATCATGCGCGTCATGTAGAAAGCGGTGATACCCGCGCCGACCAAGGTGATCAAACCAACGAAGAAACTGCGATCGAATGCGGCCTTGATGATCTCGTCCTTCGACCAGAATCCTGCAAAAGGCGGGATACCAAGAATTGCCAGATAGCCCATACCAAAGGTGACATACGTGATTTGCATGCTCTTGCGCAGTGCTCCGTAGTGGCGCATGTTCACGTCATCGTGCATGCCGTGCATGACCGATCCTGCACCGAGGAACATGCCGGCCTTGAAGAATCCGTGTGTGATGAGGTGGAACAAGGCAAACACATATCCAACTGGGCCGAGACCGACGCCGAGGATCATGTATCCGATCTGCGACATGGTTGAGCCGGCAAGGCCCTTCTTGATGTCGTCCTTCGCAGTACCGATGATCGCACCCATGATCAACGTGATGCCGCCGACGATGATCACCGCGAGCTGAGCCGTGGGGGCAATGTCGAAGATCGCATGCGATCGAGCGATCAGGTACACGCCCGCCGTCACCATTGTGGCAGCGTGGATGAGTGCCGAAACGGGCGTCGGACCCTCCATGGCATCGAGCAGCCAGGACTGCAGTGGGAACTGCGCCGACTTGCCACAAGCCGCAAGCAGCAGTGCCAACCCAATCCAAGTGAGGACGTTGTCGCCTTCAAGCTTTGGCGCAGCCTCCGCGACCCCCGCGAACGTGATTGAACCGATCGCAGTGAACATCAGCATGATGGCGATGGAGAGCCCAAGGTCACCAACGCGATTGACGACGAACGCCTTCTTCGCCGCCGTAGCTGCCGAAGGCTTGTGCTGCCAGAACCCGATCAACAAGTAGGACGCGAGTCCCACACCTTCCCAGCCGACGTAGAGCAAGGCGTAGTTGTTGGCCAGGACCAGCGTGAGCATCGCCGCAAAGAACAGATTGAGATAGGCGAAGAACTTACGACGGTTTGCATCGTGCTCCATGTACCCCAGCGAGTAGATGTGGATGAGTGAACCGACGCTCGTGATGAGCAACGCAAAGGAGAGCGAGAGCTGATCAAGTTGGAGTGCCACGGGCACCTTGAATCCACCGACGACCATCCAATCCCAGAGAGGGATGATGACGCCGCGTTCCTCGGGACTGCGCCCCAGCATGTCAGTAAGCATCACAGCCGCGACAACGAAGGTGCCGACTGCCATCAAGACCGCGAAGTAGTGTCCCCAGGCATTGGTGCGCTTGCCGCCGAGGAGCAGCACGGTGGCGCCGAGCGCGGGCAGCGCAATGAGCAACCAGGCCATTGACGGCACGCCCGTCGCGGTTGCCAGGGTGGCGACTTCCTGCATTTGGATCTGCATTACATCGCTCCTAGTACTTCAGCAGACTGGCGTCGTCGATCGATGCCGAGTGACGAGTGCGGAAGATCATCATGATGATGGCCAGTCCGACAACTACCTCAGCGGCCGCCACGACCATGACGAAGAATGCGACGACCTGCCCCGTCAGATCACCATTGACCTTGGCGAACGTCACGAACGCAAGGTTGGCTGCATTCAGCATCATCTCGACCGACATGAAGGCCACGATGGCGTTGCGGCGCGTGAGGACGCCGACCGCTCCAATCGAGAAGAGCACCGCAGAGAGCGCGATGTAGTTGTTCATGCTCATGACTGGTCACCGCCTTCCACGACGACGGCCTCACCCGCGGCGAGCGCCACAACTTCGGCCTGATCGGCCAAGTCGACCGCGCGCAGTGAACCGCGCGCGGCGAGAGGCTTGGGCACCGAGATCTCCGACATCGTGCCATCGGGCAGCAGCGCCGGGGTATCCACTGCGTTGTGACGCGCATACGTACCGGCGGCAGGCAACGAACTCTTGTAGCCGGTTGTCGACTTGAAACGAGCAATCGACAGTTCGCGTTGCGTCGGACGAGCAGTGAATCGCTCGCGGTGGGCCAGCACCATTGCGCCGAGCGCAGCGGTAATAAGCAGTGCGGAGGTAACTTCGAAAGCCAGCAAGTACTCGCCGAAGATCAACTGTGCAAGCCCCTGCATGTTGCCGCCGTACGCGGAATTCGCCTCGACCAGACCGGAGGGACTGAGATTCGCGGCCCCGATTGCGGAGGTCATGAGTCCACCGAGCCCAATCGCCGCGATGATCGCGACGATCCGCTGTCCCTTGATGGTTTCCACGAGCGAATCGCTGGCGTCAACGCCGACGATCATCAGCACAAAGAGGAACAGCATCATGACTGCACCGGTGTAGACGATGATCTGTACCAACGAAAGGAATGAGGCATCGAGCAGCGCGTATAGCACTGCCAAGTTGATCATGGTGTTGGCCACGAATAGGGCCGAGTGCACGGCCTTCTTCGCCAGCACCATCCCTAGCGCTCCGGCAACTGCAAGCGCGGCGCAGATCCAGAATGCGATTTGTTCACCCATCACGCACTCGCCTCCTTCACGTCCGCGGCTGCTGCTGCAACTTCGGCCTTTTGCGCATCTGTCGCTCCAGTGACGTTGCCGAGGTAGTAGTCCTTCTCCGTCATGCCTTCAACCATGGAGTGCGGCGCAGGCACCATTCCGGGAAGCAGCGGTCCAAGCAGGTCCTGCTTCTCGTAAATGTTGAGCAATCGATTGTCTTCAGCCAACTCGTACTCGTTCGTCATCGTGAGCGCGCGAGTAGGGCAGGCCTCGATGCAGAGACCGCAGAAGATGCAGCGCAAATAGTTGATCTGGTAGACGCGGCCATAGCGCTCACCTGGCGAGAATCGCTCGGAATCGCTGTTATCCGCACCTTCCACGAATATGGCATCCGCCGGACAGGCCCACGCACAGAGTTCGCAGCCGACACACTTCTCAAGCCCATCTGGGTGCCGATTGAGCTGATGGCGACCATGGAAACGTGGTTGCGGAGGATAGAGATCCTTCTCCTCCGGGTACTGCTGTGTGTTGACCTTGCGGAACATCTCGCTGAAGGTGACAGCGAACGCCCGAAGGAACGGGGGCAGGAATTTAGGCACCAGTGACCTCCGACTTCTTGGCTTGCTCTCGGAGCTCTGTCTCTCGCAGTATGTAATCAATGGGGCGCGAACCGAACGCCTGGCCCGGCATGGGCGGCACCGGATGACCACCCGCAAAGGCATCAAATGGCGCGGGGGCCGAGGGTATCGGCTTGACTCTACGTGAACGGATCTCGTCGACAATCGTCCACACAAGCAGACCGATAGCTACTGGAATGCCGACCTTCGTGAGCATGCTGGAGGTATCCCAATTGAGGTTGTTCCGAAGGCCGCGAGCCGTAGCGACCACCATGATCCAACCCAGCGATGCCGGGAGCAGGAACTTCCAGCCGAAGCGCATGAATTGGTCGTAGCGGTAGCGCGGCAGGGTGCCACGCAGCCAGATAAACATGAACTGGAAAGCCACGATCTTGCCCATGAACCAAAGCAACGGGAACCAACCCTGATTCGCTCCGTCCCACATGGACAACGGCCACGGTGCGCGCCATCCACCCAAGAACAAGGTCGTCGCTACAGCGGAAACCGTGAACATATTGATGTACTCGGCCAAGAAGAAGGCCGCAAACTTCATGGAGGAGTACTCCGTGTGGAAGCCGCCAACCAACTCGCTTTCCGCCTCAGGGAGGTCGAAGGGGGCGCGGTTAGTTTCACCGATCATGGCGGTGACGTAGATCAGGAACGATGGCAGCAGAAGCACCACGTACCAAACCCGCTCTTGCGCGGTGATGATCTCCGAGGTCGAAGCCGTGCCTGCATAGAGGAAGACGGCCACGAAGGAGAGCCCCATCGGAATCTCGTACGAGATCATCTGGGCCGATGAGCGGATTCCGCCGAGCAGTGCATAGGTGGAGCCGGAGGACCACCCAGCCAACACAATGCCGTAGATGCCGATTGATGAAATGGCGACGACAAACAGCACGGATGACGGGAAGTCAACGACCTGCAGAGGAGTCTCAACCCCGAACATCGAGACCACGGGACCCATCGGGATAACCGCCATGGCGAAGATCGCCGTGAAGGCAGAAATGATCGGGGCGAGCACATACACCGGTCGATCAGCAGCCTTGGGGATGATCTCTTCCTTGAAGAGGAGTTTCAGTGCATCCATCAGCGATTGCAGTGCGCCCTGAGGGCCTACTCGGTTGGGACCCAGGCGCATCTGCATGAACGACACAATGCGTCGCTCGAACCAGATGTTGAAGAGCGTAAACGTCAGCAGCAGAACCAAGATGGCAATCACTTTGACGATCACAATGCCGATCGGATCCGAGCCGAACATGCCAAGATCGCTGGCCGCGGCGAGCAATGAACTCACGCAGCACCTCCTCGAGTGATGGTGACCTGCGTGCCGTGCGCGGCGTGGAGATCGGCGCGAACGTGCGATCCCTCGCTATTCGTCGGCAGCCATACGGTGGAGTCGGCCATGAGCGTGACAACGGCCGGAACTTCAACGACACCCGCGTCAGTGGCGATACGCACCGCTTCTCCGGTACTTACGCCGACAGCATCCGCCGTGTGCTGGCTCATGTAGGCAACGGCTGGGCGGCCAGTAGCGGCTAGGAACGGCTCACCGTCTTGCAATGAGCCTGCATCCACCAACTGATTCCACGTGGCCAATGTGATGCCATGAGTTTCCGCCGGGGCACTGGACGGAGTCGCGACGCGCGCACCCGACCAGGCGGCAAGCGAATTGATCTCACCGCGGAGTGCAGCAACCTGCTGCTGCCCGACGAGCACGTCCATGGCGTCAGCGATCATGGCGAGCACCCGAGCGTCGGTGAGTGCGTGTGAGGCCTTGAGCGCCTGCGGGAAGCTGCGTGCGCGACCTTCCCATGTGATGAAGGTTCCTGACTTTTCGGCAACCGGTGCAACCGGGAGCACCACATTCGCCAAGTCCGTCACGGCACTGACGCGCTGCTCGAGTGACACCACGAACGGCACTACCTCAAGCGCGGCGAGCGTGGCAGCAGGATTCTCAGTATCCGCCGGATCGACTGCACCGACCACGAGTGCCAAGTATTCGCCGGCGTGCGCCACGATGGCATTGAGATCGCGGCCGACGGAAGTCGGGATTGCTGCGACGGGCAGGCCCCATGCTGCAGCAACCTCTTCGCGAGCGGTGGCATCCAGGATCGAGCGCCCCCCGGGCAGCAGACCCGGCAGCAGACCCGCTTCGAGTGCTGCACGATCACCAGCTCGGCGAGGAACCCATGCGAGGCGAGCACCAGTGCGATCTGCCATCGCCTTGGCTGCGGTGAATGCACCAGGTACAGACGCCAAACGTTCGCCAACCAGGATCACAGCATCGGCCGACAGCTTGCCGACCAGTTCTGCACCAAGTGCATTGAGCACGCGAGCTTCGTCACCGGCCGCGGTTGCGATCAGGTGCGCATTGAGTTTGGTGAGACCGAGAGAGGCATACGGTGCAATCGCTGCCACTGAAAGGCCGGCCTTGCGAACGGCCTTGCGAAGGCGCAGGTGCACGATCGGGTTCTCGTCCTCAGGCTCCAAACCGACCAGCAGCACGAACTTCGCGCGATCGAGATCGGCATAGGTCACGCCTATTCCGGTACCGGCAACATTCGCTGACAGGAAGGCAGCTTCCTCTTCCGAGTGCGGACGAACGCGGAAGTCGATGTCGTCGGTACCAAGCACGCCGCGAGCAAACTTGGAGTACGCCCAAGCGTCTTCCACAGTATGCCGACCGCCAGTGATGACAGCGGTACGCGCAGCCGCCTTTAGTCCTTGGGCAGCCGCCGCAATGGCTGCCGGCCACGAAGCCGGACGCAGGACGCCCTGCTCGTCGCGAACCAGCGGTGTCGTAAGTCGAGCCGACTCGGCATAGGCGAAAGCAAAGCGACCCTTGTCGCAGTTCCACTCCTTATTGACCTGCGGGTCGTTCCACGCCAGACGCCGCTGCACTTCACCGCGGCGCACATCGGTGCGCAACGCACAGCCGGCCGAGCAGTGTTCGCAAGTCGTCGGCACAGAAACCAGATCGAAAGGGCGAGCCTTGAAGCGGTACTTCTCGCTCGTGAGTGCACCCACCGGACAGATCTGAATGACATTGCCCGAGAAGTAGGAATCGAAGGGTTGTTCCTCAGAGATCGCCACCTGCTGACTTGCGCCGCGCTCCATCAGTGCGATGAAGGGATCTCCTGCAACCTCGTCGGCAAAGCGCGTGCAGCGCGAGCAATTCACGCAGCGCTCGCGATCGAGCAGGATCTGGGCCGAAACACTGATTGGCTTCTCGAAGTTGTTCTTCGGCAGATCGAAGCGTGACTCGGCGCGACCTACCTGCATGGCCTGGTTCTGCAGCGGGCATTCGCCGCCCTTATCGCAGACCGGGCAGTCGAGTGGGTGATTCGCAAGCACGAATTCCATAACGCCGGCCTGGGCCTCAGCGGCCATCGCCGACGTCTGCTGTGTGCGGACCTTCATGCCGTTGCCGCAGGGAATCGCGCAGGACGGCTGCGGCTTGCCCTGGCCCTCGATCTCGACCAAGCAAGCGCGGCACATGGCCACCGGCTCAAGGTCCGGGTGATCGCAGAAGCGCGGAATCTGAATGCCGAGCATCTCCGCTGCGCGAATGATGAGTGTGCCCTTCGGCACCTCGATGTCGACACCGTCGATGGTGACGGTGATGAGCTCGACAGGAAGCGTTTCAGGCGCTGCGGGAATGGACATGATCGTCATGCTGACGCTCCTACGAATGCCGCACGCGGTGCGAACACATCATCGGCAGGCGTGTGCATGCCCGCTTCGAACTCCTCGGGGAAACGCTTGAATGCAGCCGGGAACGGCGTCGCTGCCGCATCGCCAAGAGCGCAGAACGTGCGTCCCGCCATTTGCTTGCAGAGATCGGCGAGCAATTGCAGATCGCCTTCGTTGCCCTGGCCCTTTTCGAGCCGCTTAAGGATTGCGGTAACCCAGAACGTGCCTTCACGGCAGGGAGTGCACTTTCCGCACGATTCGTGCTTGTAGAAGTGCAGCCAGCGGGCGACTGCTTTCACAACACTCGTCGTGTCGTCAAACAGCATTGGTGTACCCGTACCAAGCATCGTGCCCGCGGCGGCCATATCTTCATAGGTCATCGGGAGATCGAGGTGCTCTTCCGTGAGCATCGGCACCGATGAACCGCCAGGCAGCCAAAACTTCAGCTTGCGACCATCACGCATGCCACCGGCATAGCCGAGCAACTCTCGCATAGTGATGCCGAGCGGTGCCTCATAAATGCCAGGGCGATTCACGTGGCCGGACACGGCGAACAACTTGAAGCCCGGGGACTTTTCTGTGCCGAACTGACGGAACCACTCGACACCGTTTCGCACGATGTATGGCACATTGGCAATGGTCTCGACGTTGTTAATCACGGTCGGTGCGGCATACAGACCGGCCACGGCCGGGAACGGCGGCTTCAGGCGAGGCTGACCGCGATGCCCCTCGAGCGACTCAAGCAGGGCGGTTTCTTCACCGCAGATGTAAGCGCCTGCGCCGCAATGGACAACCAGATCGATATCGATGCCCTTGCCGTGCACGTTCTTTCCAAGGTGACCCGCGGCGTATGCCTCGGCAACCGCGGCGCGCAAACGACGGTGTGCGTGCGGAACTTCGCCGCGGATGTACACATATGCATGGTTGGCCCGGATGGCGTAGCACGTAATCGCAATGCCTTCGATAAGGGCATGCGGATTGGCGAGGAGCAGCGGAATATCCTTGCAGGCGCCGGGCTCAGACTCGTCGGCGTTGACGACGAGGTAATGCGGTTTGCCGTCTTGCGGAACGAAGCCCCACTTCATACCAGTGGGGAAGCCTGCGCCACCGCGACCGCGAAGTCCGGTGTCTTTGACCAACTGGATAAGTGCATCTGGATCGGTGTTGAGCGCCGAAGTCAGTGCTTCATAGCCATGATGTCGGGTGTAGCCGGCGAGCGTGTGCGCATCGGCCTCGTCCCAATGGGCCGTGAGAATCGGAGTCAGTGCCATATTCACACCTGGCTTTCAGGAAGCAACATGCCGGCTGCCTTGGCTGCGTCTAAACCGGCCAGCATCTTGGCGTCCACTGCTGGCGCGTGCTCAAGACCATCAACAAAGCCAGCAATTGTGCGCTCAGAATCCTTGAGGCTACGAATCTGCGGACCGCGCGTCGATTGCACTGGTTCACCGTTCTTCAGTTTGACGACGAACTCGCGCACCATGGCGACTGTTGCATCGTCGATGAACTCCCAGTCGATCGTGACCACTGGTGCATGCGTGCAGGCAGCCTGACACTCAATCTTCTCAAGGGTGAACATGCCATCTTCGGTGGTCTCATCATGACCAGCACCAAGATCGCTTGAGAGCGCTTCCCAAATCGCGTCGCCTCCGAGCAGTCCACACATCGTGTTGGTGCAGACACCGATGTGGTGTTTGCCCGTGTTGTGACGCGTGTACATCGTGTAGAACGAAGACACAGCGGCAACTTCTGCCGTTGTGAGGTCAAGGATTTCGGCGCAGAAGGCGATCCCTTCAGGGCTCACCTTGCCCTCGACGCTCTGCAACAAGTGCAGCATCGGGAGTAGCGCTGAGCGAGGAACCGGGTACCGGCCCACCAACTCAAGCGCATCGTTGCGGACGTTGGTATCGAGCGACATCAGCGGTCCACCCCACCCATCACTGGATCAATGCTGGCAACAGAAGCGATGACATCGGCGACCATGCTGCCTTCGCAGAGCGCCGGAATCGCTTGCAGGTTATTGAACGAAGGTTCGCGGAAGTGCACGCGGTAAGGCCGAGTGCCACCATCGGAAACCACGTGGGCGCCGATCTCACCCTTCGGTGATTCGATACCGACGTAAGCCTGACCTGCCGGTACCGAGAAGCCCTCAGTGACCAGCTTGAAGTGATGGATCAAGGATTCCATCGACGTGCCCATGATCTTTTTGATGTGTTCAAGGCTGTTGCCCTGGCCATCGCTACCGACCTGCAGTTGCGCTGGCCACGCGATGCGCTTATCGGCAACCATCACTGCACCTGGACGCAGTCGGTCGAGGCACTGCTCGACGATCTTGAGCGACTCTTCCATCTCGCGCACGCGGATGAGGAAGCGTGCGTAGTTATCACACGTCGTCTCGGTGGGGACATCGAATTCGTAGGTCTCATAGCCAAGGTATGGCTGCGTCTTGCGCAGGTCCCACGGCAGTCCGGTCGCGCGCAGCAGCGGCCCCGTAATGCCGAGGGCGATGCATGCAGTCAAGTCGAGGTAGCCGGTGTCGACGTTGCGCGCGGTCCAAATGGGGTTGTCGATCAGCATGCCTCCGTTGTCACGAAGGTTGATGCGCAACTGCTTCACCGCTTCGGCAATCTTCAATTCCATGCCGGCCGGCAGATCGTTGGCCACGCCGCCCGGGCGAATATAGGCATTGTTCATACGCAAACCGGTGATGCCCTCGAACAGATCAAGGATGAGTTCACGGTCGCGGAAGCCATTGGTCATGGCCGTAAGCGCGCCCAATTCAAGGCCACCCGTGCCGAGCGCAATCAGGTGGCTGTTGATGCGGTTGAGTTCCATCATCATCACGCGGATGACAGTGGCGCGCTCGGGAATGTCTTCAGAGATTCCAAGCAACTTCTCGACCGACATGCAGTAGGCGGTCTCGTTGAAGAACTGCGTGAGGTAGTCCATGCGCGTTACGAAGGTGACGCCCTGCGTCCAGGAGCGGTACTCCATGGTCTTCTCGATGCCGGTGTGCAGGTAACCGATCGCACCACGCGCCTCGGTGACCGTTTCGCCATCGAGTTCGAGGATGAGACGTAGCACACCGTGGGTCGACGGATGCTGCGGTCCCATGTTGACGACAACGTGCTCCTGCGAACCATCGGCCGCGCCACGAATACTGTCCCAGTCGCCACCAATGACGGTGTGAACCCGACCTTCCGTGGTGTCGTAACCGGTGCTCATGCGTACGACCTCCGTGTCTGCGGTGCCGCGTTCGTGGCGCCCTTGAACTCGACGTCAATGCCACCCAGCGGATAGTCCTTACGCTGCGGATGCCCCGGCCAGTCGTCCGGCATCATGATGCGAGTGAGCCCGGGGTGACCGTCGAAGATGAGACCGAAGAAGTCCCACGTCTCACGTTCATGCCAATCAGCACTCGGCCACAGCGGCACCATCGACGGCACATGCGGGTCGGCATCGGGCGCGGTGATTTCCAAGCGCAGGCGACGATTGTGCGTCATAGAGAGCAGGTTGACGATGCTGTGGAGTTCGCGACCCTCGTCATGCGGGAAGTGAACGCCAGATACGCCGAGACACATCTCGAAGCGCAACTCGGCATCGTCACGCAAAATGCGCGCCACATCGAGGGCGTACTCGCGACGAACGAACATCGTCATCTCGCCGCAATCGATGACCACATGCTCAACCCCGTCGATGCCACGCTCATTGAGGCGGGCGAACAGCACATCGGCCAGCGCATCGAAATAGCTGCCAAAGGGCCGGCTCGTCGCACCTGGCATGCTGACTTGACGGGTCAGACCAGCGAAGCCCGACGTGTCGCCTGAGCCCTTGACATTGAAAGAGCCGGTGCGGACGTCAATGACGTGCAGCTCACGGCGCTGTTCGGGGACAACCGGTTCTGTCATCGCAACAGGCCCTTCATGTCGGCGATGGGGGTCGCTTGGATGGCGATCGATTCGAGCTCAAGAACCTCGCGCTCGCGCTGCTTGCCCATCTTGCGGGCCTGCGCTTTCGCATGGATCTGCAGAATGCCGTCGATCAACTGCTCGGGGCGAGGAGGACATCCCGGCACGTACACATCCACGGGCACGATGTGGTCAACGCCCTGAACGATCGCATAGTTATTAAACATGCCGCCCGAGGAAGCGCAAGCGCCCATCGAGAGCACGAACTTGGGTTCTGGCATCTGGTCATAGACCTGGCGCAGGATGGGGGCCATCTTGTTACTCAAACGTCCGGCCACGATCATGAGATCTGCCTGTCGGGGAGAGGCGCGGAAGACCTCCATGCCGAAGCGGGCGAGGTCGTAACGACCGCCCGCAGTGGCCATCATCTCAATGGCACAGCACGCCAGGCCGAAGGTGACGGGCCACATGGAACTCTTCGATGCGAATCCCGCGAGTTTTTCCACCGAGGTCAGGAGTACGCCTTCAGGAAGTTGTTCTTCGATGCCCACGTTTGGCTCCTAGTCCCACTCGAGTCCGCCGCGACGCCAGATGTAGGCGTACACAACCAGGACGGTTGCCATGAACAGCAACATCTCCACCAAACCGAAGAGCGCCATCTGATCGAACGACACGGCCCACGGGTAGAGGAACACGATTTCAATGTCGAAAACGATGTACAGCATCGCGGTCAAGTAATACTTAATCGGGAAGCGTCCGCCACCAACAGGTTGGGGGGTGGGTTCGATACCGCACTCATAGGCATCAACTTTTGCCCGGTTGTATCGCTTGGGGCCCGTGATACTCGCAACTCCGACCATGCCGACGGCGAAAACGGCCGCGAGTATGCCCATTGCAAGGATCGGAACGGCGACGTTATTCACGCTCTCGCCTCTCCAGACTGCCTTTTCGGCTCACGTCAATAGATCGCTCGAAGTCTAGTCGGGAATCCCCTACGCCTTGAACCGGCATAACGGTGACGAAAGCCACTTCCGCGACTGCTGACAACGTCCCAATCAACGGTGCCGCACATCGCGCCGTCGTCAGTTTGCCGGCTTGAACCCGCGATGAATGGCGACCACTCCGCCGGTCGCATTTCTAAATTGCACGCGTTCCCAGCCCGCATGCTGCAACTGCGTTGCGAGTTCCGACTGGTTCGGCCATTCACGAATCGATTCGGCCAAGTACACATAGGCGGCGGGATTGGATGAGGCACCTCGCGCAATAGCCGGCAATGCCTTCATCAGGTACTCCATGTACACCGTTCGGAAAGGCTCGAACACCGGAGTTGAAAACTCGCACACGACGAGCTTGCCGCCCGGTTTGGTAACCCGCAGCATCTCCTGCAGGGCTCGTTCGGTGTTTTGGACATTTCGCAGGCCGAAGGAAATGGTGACGGCATCGAAGGCATCGTCACGGAACGGCAGGTTGAGAGCGTCGCCAGCGACGAAAGGCAATGACGGTTGGCGGCGCTTGCCCACCTCGAGCATGCCGAGGCTGAAGTCGCATGGCACCACATCAGCGCCACGGGCTGCAAATGGCGCGCTACTCGTGCCGGTTCCCGCGGCAAGGTCAAGAATCCGATCGCCGGGCTGCGGATTAATCGCGCGTACCACCATGTTGCGCCAGATGCGGGTCTGGCCGAGCGCGAGGACGTCGTTCACCAAGTCATAGCGGGCTGCAACACGGTCGAACATGGCAGCAACATCTACGGGTGCCTTATCCAAGTCAGCACGGAGACCTGGTGCTGCATCATCGGCTTGCGGCGTCATAGCTGTTTCCTTCAGGTCGATCATGGCTGAGGCACGTTGTGCCTTGGCGAATCGTACGGAAGGTTGCTCGCGAACCACGACTGGCGCTGGCGGTGCCGATGCGCTGAGCTCGGCCAATGGCTGTCCGCCGGCAGTGGCTTCTTCAGATACTGGCCTCGGCACGTCAAGGTCGCTCGAGACTTGGTCAGCAAGAGCAAATGCCTCTTCTGCGATCGACGCTGCAAATTTAGCGGTGTCGACGCCATCCGACTTGGACTTCTGCGGGTTGAGGTAAGAAGCTAGTCGATCCGTAGCCGACACCGCGGCGGACGTCTCCGCAGCAGCTTGTCGACGCTTCTTCTTAGCCATTTTCAGATCCTGCCGAGCGCCGGTGGCGGCGGGAAGTCCCCAAGTTCGGGGAACCACTCACGCGGAGGGCGGTGGAGTCTCCTTGCCCTGGGACAATCATGGCGTGCGCTCAAAGCGTTGTCTTGGGCGCCGGCTTGCCGTGAACTTCGCAGCATGACGTGCTGACGCTAATCTCGTCGCATCATGTCGACGATTCACGACTCCGAAGCCTCGGAGCCCTCCGTGCATTTCAGCGCTGAGGCCAATGCACCGGCAATTCCCTCCCTCACCGTACGTACGGTCGAACTCTTCAACATGTCTGAACCGCTGCTGGCTCTACTGCCATCACCGAGTTCATTCGCGTGGGTTCGCGGCGAGCAAGGGCTTGTGGGTTGGGGCGAGGCGACGCGCTTCATTGCCAATGGTCGAGAACGTTTTTCACGGGCACAACGCTGGTGGTCGGACGTAGTACGGACCGCGCGCATTGATGACTCGCTCCAAGTACCCGGCTCCGGTACCGTGGCATTTGCTTCCTTCGCATTCGAGCCAGGGCGCTCCGTACTCGTCGTGCCACGCTTCATCGTCGGTCGCGCCGATGGTCGTGCGTGGCTCACCACCATCGTTCGTGATGACGAACGCATGCCCTCCATGCTCGAGGCGCTCGCCACCGTCCGCGAACCGCATGTCGCACCCAACGGAGTCGTCTGGGGCGAAGGAACGCGGGACAACAAGTCTTGGCAGCGTGCCGTAGTTGAAGCCGTTGAGCGTATTCACCGCGGCGAACTCGACAAAGTGGTCCTGGCCCGTGACATTGTCGCCACTTGCACTAACCCCATCGACCCGCGCTATCTGATGACTCGACTGGCTCAGCGCTACCCCGAGTGCTGGACCTTCCTCGTCGATGGCTTGGTTGGGGCGACCCCCGAACTGCTCGTTCGCCGCCGCGGCGACATCGTTACTTCGAGAGTGCTAGCCGGAACCATCCACCGTGGTGCATCTGCTGCTTCCGATCAGGATCTCGGTGACGCGTTGCTTGCTTCGGACAAGGACCAGCAAGAGCACGAGTATGCAGTGACATCGGTTGCGCAGGCCTTATCGGCGCATTGCACCGATCTAGATGTCCCCGATGCTCCTCGCCTGTTGCGGCTCGCCAACGTGCAGCACCTAGCAACCGATGTGACGGGGCGAATCGCCGATGATGTACCAGTACTCGCACTTGCAGCATCGCTGCATCCGACCGCTGCGGTTTGCGGCACACCAACCGAGCGAGCCGCGGCCATGATTCGTGCGCTCGAAGGAATGGATCGTTCACGCTATGCAGGCCCAGTTGGCTGGATCGACGGTCGTGGCGACGGTGAGCTCGGCATCGCGCTGCGCTGTGGCAAAGTCGATCAGGACGAACAACGGCGCATCCGCCTCTTTGCCGGCTGCGGCATCGTGGCTGGCTCCGATGCCGCCGACGAACTGGCTGAGTCCAACGCCAAACTCGAACCCATGCGCTGGGCTCTCAGCAACTGAACCTGCCCCCCTGCGCTTCACTGTCGAAACGGTCAGGACACGCCGTCAAACGAAACAGATTCGACAGTGAAGCCCAGAATCAGAGCAGGGATTCGAGACCGCGAGTGAGGCCGCGCAATCCGGGTACACGACGGGCGGCGAACAAGGTTCCGTCCACATAGGGCTGCGGCGATTCTCCTGCATCGAAGCGAATGCTCAGCCGCTGGCCCGGTAACCCGAAGACAACTTCCGTTGACACTATGAAACTCGGCAAGCGCACGGAATGCACCCGCGTGCCATCGATGTCGGCGCCGCGTGCTTCCTGCGGCCCGGCGATCGACGACACCGGAACACCAACCGCAGGAGTATGAACGGCACTGAGCTTCTCGGCGAGTTCCCGCGCTGTTCCGCTGGGAACGTCGGGCTTAGTGAAACTCGCGTAATCAATAACTTCCCATTGCGGCAAGTGCGCCGCCACTTGCAGAGCCGCCATCTGGGCCAACGCAGCGGTGATCGCATAGTTGCCCGCTGCGATGACACCAACACCCGTCGCTTCGGCCGCAACAGCGATGTCGTCATAGTCAGATGCCGTCATGCCAGACGTACCGACAATGACGTGCACGCCTGCCGCAATCGCTGTCAGCACGTGCGCCTTTACAACACCGTGACTGGTGTAGTCGATGTACACGTCGACGCCCGCAAGTGCTTCGCGCACGCTCGCGTACACCGGCGTCCCCCATTCGGTGCCATCCAAGACTTCACCGAGATCCCGCCCCGCTTGGCTCCGCGCAACCGCGGCTACCAGCTGCATGTCATCAGCATCTCGAACGGCACGCGCAATTGCTGCGCCAGTCCAGCCGGTAGCACCACCAAGGGCAATACGCATCAACGAACTCAACCTGCTTTCAACGTCAAAGTGTCGACCGTGAGGGCTGCCACCGCAGCAGTTGTGAATGGCCACGGATACGTCGTACCGGCCACCCAAGCCTCAACTTGATCGACGTAGTGCGCCGAGTAAGCGTGCCCAGACTGTCCAGTGAGATGCACCCACGTCGAGGCATCCCAGTTGGAAAGGTCCAGTACCTGGCGCATCGAGGGCAACCAATCCACCTCGTAGCCCTTGTCCAAACGCCAGCCCGTCGAATTGACGACCGAGCCGGAACCACTGACCTCGATCGGTCCACGGTTGAACAGCATCTCAATTGGCTTGATGCCGCTCGTGCCGAAGGTCTGGTTGGTCAAGGTAAGCGTGTGCATTGCACCCCAACGCCACGTTGCGGTGTCCTTACCGAAACGCTGCTGCATTTCCAGCACGCCTTCCGTAATCGCCTGCTTGAGCACGCCATCGCGAGTCTCCACCACAGATTGCGTCCGGGCATCGTCCCACCATGCGTTGTTGGGATCGGCAATCAAATTCCGCATCACCTCAAACCAACGGTCATGACCGTCGATCATGTACTCCTTGGGCAGTTCATCGCGGAACACATCCAATGCGAGGTGACGCCATGTCGCGGCGAAAAGTGCTGCACCGGCTGAGTCCGCCGTCATCTGGTATCCATCGGTGGCCCACTCCGCCAAGAGCCCAGTGCCATTGGTTCCCAGAGCGGTGCGCAACGCAGGAATCAGCAATTGCGCGATTTCGCTTTGTGCATCCATCTGCAAGCCCTGCATGTCAGCAGCTGCAATCTTGCGACCATCAGCGATCCATCGCACGATCACGTCTCGAATGCGCTGAGAGCGCGCACCGTACGACCAATCCTTGGTCAAGAAGTACGGATAGGTCTTGTCATGGATGACGGCATTGTTGGCGGTGACGATGAATCCTTCGCGAGGATTCAGTTCCGACGGCAAGGCATCGAACGGGATATAGCCGGCCCACCTGTACTGGGAATCCCAGCCGGGAACCGGCCAGCGACCGTCATAACCACTGCGGATCGGGATGCGACCCGGTGACTGGTAACCGATGTTGCCTTCTATGTCTGCGTACAACAGGTTTTGCGACGGCACTTCGAATGCACGGGCAGCGGCTCGGAAGCTCGCCCAATCGCCCGCGCGATCGAGCATGAACACCGCATCCGCAGTGCGGCCGGGCGTGAGTGCAGTCCAGCGCAGCGCAACGGCGTACGGCTTATCGCCGGCTGCCTTCGCATAGTCCTCGCTTGCATCGGAAATCAGCGGTCCATGTTCCGTGGATCGTGCGCTCCAAGTCACATCCGATCCATTGGCCACTTTGATGGTTTCTGTCACCGTCGTCAGTGGCTTGGCGACACCATCAACCATGTAGATCTCGCCCCGAACGTCTTCCAAGACGAGGTCGGCAACATCCGGACCCAGATTGGTAAAGCCCCAACCAACGCGCGAGTTATGTCCGATGACCACGCCGGGGAACCCACTGAATGACCAGCCCGCTAGGTCGAAGGTGCAATCCGCAGTCAGCGACAGACAGTGCAGACCCACCTGCGTCCAGATCGAAGGCATAGAGGCGGACAGGTGAGGATCATTGGCGAGCAGCGGCTTACCGCTTTCGGTGTATCGACCTGACACCACCCAGGAGTTGGAGCCGATGCCTTCACTCTTGGCGCCGAAGTAGGCGGGCATGAGGGAGATGAGCGTTTCGATATTTCGCATGGTTTGCGCTGCGTTGATTGTGGCGGGAGCGCCTGCATCAAACACGGTCAGGTCACGCACTCCACCCTGCGTCACGATCGGAGCATGTCGGTCGAACGGGTAGGGCGGGTACAGCTCCTCGGCACGATCGACGCCTACTGCGGCAGCGGCGATGGTGCGATCCATCTCATCGTCCATGTTGCCGCGAAGGTCCCAAGCCATGGCCTTGAGCCAGGCGACCGAATCGACCGGGGTCCACAGCTCTGGCTCGTAACCCTTGAGTTGCAGTCCCAGGACCGCGTATTCCAACGACATCTCCGCACCATGGTGATCCGCAAGCCATGCGTTGACGCCGTCAGCGTACGCCTGCAGCAATGCCACCGTCTCCGGCTTCAATAGTGCGAGTTCCTGCTGAGCGATCCGGCGCCAACCCATGGTCCGCAAGAACTTGTCTGTGTCGATCTGGGATTCACCGAACAACTCCGCCAGCCGGCCAGCGGTCACATGTCGACGGAAATCCATCTCAAAGAAGCGATCCTGCGCATGCGTGAAACCTTGGGCGAACATCAGATCATGGTCACTCGTCGCATAAATCTGCGGGATGCCGCGGTCATCACGGAGTACGCGCACATTTGCCTGTAGGCCAACCACCGTTAACTCGCCTGCCGTCTGCGGCCAAGACGAGCGCACCGTGGTGTACCCGTAGGCACCGGCACCGACGGCGAGTAATCCGACCAACACGGCAAAGACGATAAGAATCCTGCGCAAACGCCTCACGTTGTTACTCCCAGTCGTTGATGACGATGACGCTGAGACCGCGCCGCGCGCGCGCCAGAGACAGCGCGCGTCTCAGTGCATTCGTATCGGAAACGCATTCCGCAAAGATCCCGTACGCGCGCGCGATCGCCGCGATGTCACGATTGTGCGGCGTGCCGTATACCTGATCGAAGATATCCGCGTATTCGACAGCGCCCTGTTCCAAACTTCGGAAGATGCGACCGCCGTTGCTATCGAGCACTACCAGGGCGAGGTCAGGTACATCAGATTCAGCTTCGATCAGTAACCCGTTGATGTCATGCAGGAACGTGAGATCGCCCATGAAGGCGTAGGCGTAGCTGCCTCTGGCATTGCGCTGATGCGCAAGCGCACCGCCAACAGCCGACGAGACAACGCCATCAATGCCGTTAGTGCCACGATTCATGCGCGACACCACAATCTCGTCGAAACTCGGAGCCACGCGCTCTGCGTATCGAATCACGCTCGAAGGCCCGTACCACACCATGTCGCCAGACTCGACGCCCGACAGCGCCTCGACCAGATAGCTGGCTGGTCTCTCCACCGGCAGCGCGCGGGCTGCCGTATCCGCCGCCTGCCAACTTGCTAACCAACTCGGGTCCGCCGCGGTCAACTTGCTAACGTCGGGCAAGCGCGCGATCTGTGCATCCGTCGTCGCCAACGGATCAAGCAGGCCGCGTCCCACCGACACGTGGCGACCGGCGGCGCGCACGAATTCCGCAACCGGACGGGAGAGTGCAAAGCGGCCAACGGTGACAACCACTTCAGCCCGCAAGCTCGGCAGCGCCACCGCGTCCAAGTAGCGCTCGATCGACGTCGGTCCAGTGCGTGCAGCACTTCCAGGTTCCGCCAAGACCGGCCATTGCAGCGCCTGGGCGAAGGCGATTACATCCGCTGCTGCCGCAGGCTCGGATGTGATGATGACGCCAAGCGGCGTTGCGCCTCCGGCAGGCCAAATACGGGACCAAGCGCCGCGCGGAACCTCGACCGACGCGCGGCGCGCCGGCGCCGCAGGAAGCGAGTGGGTCCATGCGTTGTCCGCATCTCCGGGTACCAAGGGCTCAGCAAAGGGGAGGTTCACCTGCACGGCACCGGGCGACGTCTCGGCACTTCCGCATGCAGCAGTCACCGCGTCGGCGACAAGCCCACGCCAGAAACTGTCAGGCTGGCCCTCCGCCAACGGTGCATCAAGCGCATGCACAACCGAGACACCAAACATGTCGTGCTGATCGATAGTCTGGTTGGCGCCCGTCCCTCGCGCGGCGATCGGCCGATCAGCAGTGAGCAGGAGGAGCGGAACCCCGGCTTCCGTGGCCTCGTACGCCGCGGCGTGAAAATGCGCTGCCGCAGTGCCCGAGGTGCAAAGCACTGCAGCGGGCGCTGCGTTCCGTTTTGCCATACCGAGAGCCAAGAACGAAGCCGAGCGTTCATCCAGACGGACATGCAGGCGGAGCTTGCCCCCCGCTGCCGCCTGCGCGAGGGCGATCGACAAGGGGCCGTTACGCGAGCCGGGAGCGATCACCACCTCGCCGATCCCACTGCGCAGCAGACCGTCCACGACGGCGCGGGCCTGCTGGGTGCTGGGATTCGTCATGATGCCTTCACTGCCACTGGGATGCGGGCATGCTGCCACGCCTGAAGCAATCGCGCACGCCAGCGATCGCGTAGAGCCTCATCAACGAATTCCGTCGGATCGCAGTGTTGCGGCACAACGCGCTTGACCAGCAAATGGCCATCAACGATGTGCTGCGCGTCTTCAACGACGTCATGCAAGAACAAGGTGCCGGTGCCAAGTCCGCACGCGAAGGGCAATTCTGGCAATGCGCCGGACAACCATAATCCGCTGGCGATACCGACAGACGTATCCAAGCTGCCGGATACCACCACCGGAAGCGCACATTTCGCAGCCAACTCGAGCGCTTTTTGCACGCCCCCAAGTGGGATGCTCTTCAATACGGCAATATCGGCGACTTCTCGCAATGCGGTCACGACGGCATCAGGATCGGCGTCCAAACGGATGCCCTCGTCCACAGCTATAGGGACGTCAACCTGCCTGCGTACTGCCAGCAGGTCGGCGCGTGACGCCACGGGCTGCTCGACGTATTGCAATCCACCGCAAATCGCATCGAGTACTCCGATTCGCTCTACGGCTTGTTCCACAGTCCACAACTGGTTGGTGTCGATGCGAATGCACCCAGCAACGAGCGCGTCATCGAGCGCTTCACGGATGGCCGCAACTCGAGCCACATCCTCATCGAAATCAGTGGATCCCACTTTGACCTTAATCGTCGTGCAGCCACGATCAAGGGCATCCTCGGTCCACGCTGTTGCGGTCTCCGCATCGCACATCGGAATGATTGCATTCACCGGGATCTCCTGGCGCACCAGTGCCGGCCATTCTCCGTATGCCTGCTCGAGCGCAGCCTCCAACCACCGCGCGGCGTGCTCAGCGGTGTGATCATGGAAAGGAGCGAACTCGGCCCATCCCGAAGGGCCCTCGAAGAGCAATCCCTCGCGCACAGTGACCCCGCGGAACTCGCGCTTCAAGGGAAGCGCGAAGTACCGCACCGAGGCGAGAAACTGCTCGGGAGTCACGGCCGTTTGGGGAACTTCGAAAAATCAGGTCGACGCTTCTCCTTGTAGGCGTTGCGGCCCTCTTGCGCCTCCTCCGACATGTAGAAGAGCAAGGTGGCATCGCCAGCCAGTTGCTGCACGCCCGCTAGTCCGTCGTCCGCTGCGTTGTGTGAAGCTTTGAGTAGTCGGAGCGATAGGGGCGAGAACTGCAGCATCTCGCGCGCCAGGTCGACGGTCGCAATTTCCAATTCGGTGAGCGGCACGACCTCGTTAACCAAGCCCCAGTCATAGGCCTGTTCCGCGCCGTACTGACGACAGGTGAACCACACTTCTCGTGCGCGTTTCTGTCCAATACTCGCCGCCAGCAGACCTGAGCCGTAGCCACCATCGAACGAGCCAACCTTGGGACCAGTCTGACCGAAGCGCGCATTGTCAGCGGCAATGGAGAGATCACAGACGACGTGCAACACGTGGCCGCCACCGATCGCATATCCGGCAATCATGGCGATGACCGGCTTCGGCGTGCGACGGATTTGCACCTGCAGGTCAAGCACGTTCAATCGACCTATACCGGCCTTGGCAATGTCATCGCCGCCGATGTAGCCGTCGTCACCACGAATGACCTGGTCGCCACCGGAGCAGAACGCCAAGTCGCCCTGACCGGTCAGAATGATGACGCCGACCGACGGATCGTCGCGTGCCATGTCGAAGGCCTGTCGGAGTTCGATGATGGTCTGCGGCCGGAAGGCGTTGCGCTTGTGCGGTCGATCAATGGTGATTTTGGCGATACCGGCATCGCCGCCTGCTGAAACCTCATAACGAATGTCCTGGAAATCACCCTCGCTGACCCATGCACAGGCGGGCCGAATGGAGGAGAAAGCCGGGTCTTGGGCGGCTGGTGAGGTCGGTTCAACCACAGGCGGCAGCACATAGCGAGTTCGCGTATCCACAAGGAATCCCTTCAACGGGCTTAGGCTAACCGTCGATGTCAGACCTTGTAGTCAAGATCAAGCCGGGAGCGGTGGGCGCCTACGACGCCATCGCTCGAGTTCGCGCGCTCATTGACCAGGGTGAATCTTCCGCACTGATCTCCGAGCAAGCCTCACCAACGGCGGTCGAGGGGCCAACCCCCGAGTCCCCCGCAATCATCTTGTCGACTTCCGGTTCGACCGGCGAAGGCCGAGGCGTCGAGCTCGACCTAGATGCCCTTCGTGCCGGTGCCATCTTGGCTGAAGAGCGGTTGGGCGGTGCGGGGATGTGGCTCACCGCCATCCCAGTAACCAGCGCAGGGGGCCTCAACACCGTTGTGCGATCCGTGCTCAACGGATTCGACCCGCTGATCTGGCCGGGCATCGCCGGCGCAGCACATTTTGACGGCGACTCGCTCATTCCTTCACTTCGAGCACTGCGCAACCGCGCTGAGGCAGAGGGCTTGCGCGCGTATACCTCGCTCGTACCAACGCAGATGGCGCGGCTCGTGTCATTCGCCGCGGCCAGCGACCTCGGTGCTATTGAGGCGCTGCGCGAACTCGCTGAGATCGATGCAGTGCTCGTCGGCGCGGACGCCCTCAGCGATGAACTCCGGCAGACGCTGCACGCCTACGAAATCAATGTTGTCACTACCTACGGCGCCACTGAAACTTGCGGCGGATGCATTTACGACGATCGTCCGTTCACGGGAACCGTCGTGGAATTTGTGGGCGAAGAGCCTGGCCGCATTGCGATATCCGGACCTACCGTGGCCAAGCGCTACCGGGACGGCAGCCCCGAGCTCATGGATCGTCGCTGGCTGTCCAACGACCTCGGCCGCTGGCGCTTGGGTCGACTTGAGCTCGTCGGTCGAGTCGATGACCTCATCAAAGTCGGCGGCTCGATGGTGGCACTGCCACTGATCGCGCGTCAGCTGCAGGCTCTGGCCGGGATTCGCGATATTGCCGTTCTGGCGCGTGATGATGCGGAATGGGGCCATGTTCCGGTGGTGTTCGTGGCCGGCTGCGAGGCACCCGATGCAACCCTTCGCCAGTTTGCAGCTGCTGCGCTGGGGCGCGGATCGGTGCCGATGGACATCATTCGAGTCGACGCGATACCCATGCTCGCGAATGGCAAAGTAGACCGGATCGCTCTCCTCGCAATGGTGCACTGATGGCAACGAATGCACAGTGGCTCGCGGCCACTCGTCCCCGCACGCTCCCAGCAGCGATCGCGCCCGTCATGGTCGGATGGGCCGTGGCCTTCGCGGAGACGCATGGCACAGGCGGCAGTTTCGGCTGGTTCGCCTATGCACCACTGACGACCGCGACGTACAGGCCATTCCAAACGTTGCACACGGGGGTCGCGCTGCTCGCCATGGTGGTTGCAGTGGCGCTACAGGTGGGCGTGAACTATTCCAACGATTACAGCGACGGTATCCGTGGCACCGACGACGTGCGGATGGGTCCCGTTCGACTTGTTGGACAGGGTCTCGCGCCCGCCAGCCAAGTGAAGTTTGCCGCGTTCGCCGCGTTCGGCCTTGCGGCGATCACTGGTCTTGGCGTCGTACTCATTACCGGCCAATGGGTCCTCATCGCGGTTGGCACGCTCGCCATCATTTCGGCTTGGTTCTACACCGGCGGCAAGAATCCCTATGGATATGCGGGTCTCGGCGAAGTTTTCGTCTTCGTCTGGTTCGGCTTGGTCGCAGTGCAGGGCACGGTCTATGTGATGCTTGATCGCACCACCGCTTTGGGATGGCTCCTCGGAGTTGGAGCGGGCGCACTTTCCTGTGCATTGCTCGTGACCAATAATTTACGGGATGTGCCAACCGACGCACTCATGGGCAAACGCACATTGGCGGTAAGGCTGGGAGAACGAAACTCCCGCATCACCTACATAGCGCTGATCTGGGCTGCGCTGGTTACGCCAATCCTTGCGATCGCCGCCGGTGAAACCCCGTGGCTGGCGCTCTCGCTTGCCGCAGCAATTTCGGCGCACAAACCAGGCTGGGCAGTTATCCGCGGAGCGAGCGGTCGGGATCTGTTGCCCGTACTCGCCGGCACAGGTCGCACCTTGTTGGTTTGGGCCTTATCCATCGCCGCGGCACTCGTTATCGGCCATCTGGGGCAGTAACCGAACGCGATTTGCTCGGTACTACTGGGCGACGGGCGGCGGTGTCAGGTCGTCATCCTCAGCGCGTGCGCTGGCATCGATTCGCGAATTGATTCGCGTGAAGACACTGCCCACTGACTCGCCTAGCGCATTCCGCTGCCGATCCAGCAGCGCAAAACTCAACACACCGCTGCCGAGAAATGCGACCGCGGCGAGAGCGACTCCCCGTAGACCGAGGAGCGAGGCCACAACGCCAACTGCGAGCAGCATGGCCAATCGCAGCGTTGTATATCGGACAAAGGCCAACATCAGTGCTCCTCCGGACGATTGCGATTGCGCCAATCACGAAGTCTGCGACGCCACATCTCATCATCAATGCTTCGCAAGAATCGTATGTCGTCGTCCGGCGCTAGTGAGCGGCTACGGCGAACGCGGCCGAAGACGAGCCATAACAGCGTCCCCACCCCAGGTAGGAGGAGTGTTATCAGCACCCATGCATAGCGGGGCAACACACTCGGGTTGCGGGTCATCGCCGCTTCAACAATGAAGTACAGCCAAATGCACAGGAGAACGAAGACGGGCAGGAATCGAGACATCAGAGCGCCAACTGGAATCCGCTCATCCAGATTCGCATCTGGATGGACAACTGATCCCAAAGTCCGGTGACGAGCATCAGACCCAGGATGAACAGCATGACACCGCCGAATTGCTGCACACGACGGCGATGCTTGCGCATCCACTGCAGCGCTCCAAGCGAACGTTCGAAGAACAATCCAATGATGATGAAAGGCAATCCCAGACCCAAGCTGTAGATCAACGACAGCAGGGACCCACGCCAGGCGCTGCCCTCATTGAAGGCCAGCGTTTGCACTGCGGCCAGCGTCGGTCCAACGCAGGGAACCCAGCCCAATCCGAAAACCAGTCCCAGCAAAGGCGACATAAGCACGCCACCGCGTCCACGCATCTGCGGGCCCAGTTCGCGTTCGAAGAAGGCAAATCTGCCCATATACGCCAAGCCGAGCACCATCACGAGCACACCAAGCACACGGGAAATCAGATCCTGGTTTCGCGCCAAGACGGAGCCGATACCACCGAATGCTGCGCCGTATGAGACAAACAGCAGACTGAACCCCAAGGTGAAGCCGATGGTGCCTGCAAGCGCCCGGTTTCGGTGCCTACCGCCTTCAATGAGTTCATCCGCCGACAGCCCGGTAATCAACGAGAGGTAACCGGGAACCAGCGGAGCAACGCAGGGACTCAGAAAAGACACCAAGCCTGCGAGGAACGCCAAGGGCATGGCGAGGAGGAGCGATCCCGATGCAATCGTTTCCGATGACGCAGCAATCCAGGTCATGCGCCCACTCCCTTATTCGACTGCTTGACCAGATCGGAGCACGGCTCGGCATAGGAAATCCCGCTGATCGCATCATCCACAAACGTGATGGACGTGATCGAAGCTAACGCGCATTGGCGTGAACGAGGATCGTGGACAAAGCGACGCTGTTCGGCGTCAAGGCGGGCGATCCAGATCGGCAGTTGGTGCGAAACCAGCGCCGCTTCATGACCACGGGCCGCGTCCCGGGCATCGTGGATGGCGACGCGCATGCGGGCAGCCAGATCGACGTAGGGCTCCCCCCACGACGGCTTGAAGGGGTTGTAGAGATGGCGCCAGGCGCTCGGTTGCCGGAGCACTCCGTCTCCGACTGACACCCGCTTGCCCTCAAACACATTGGTGGCTTCGAGCAAGTTCTCATCGGCATGGATGACAAGACCCAAAAGCACCGAGAGCGGTGCTGCGGTCTCCTGTGCGCGCTGCAATGGAGATGCAACCAGATGTGTAACGTCCCGCAGCGCCAAATACGCTCCGACTCGTTGCGCCATCTGCTCGCCCAGTTCGGAAAGGTGGTATCCGGGCAAACGCCCGTACAGCACCTTCTCCGGGTTGAACACCTCGCCATGACGGACAAGGTGGACAGTCGTGCGCACGCTCATAGAAGACTCCTTGGAGTCAATGCTATTTGGCTTTCCGGCGTGTCGAGCCACGCTGTAACGATGGGCGTGACGACGGCGACTCAGATGCGACCGCGGCCTCGGCCCAGCGCTCGCCACAATTCACCAGCGCTTCGATGAGTGCCGCATGCGTGGGTTCCGCAGCAATGACGTCCACTCGCAACCCGTGCTCTTCAGCCGCCTTCGCCGTGCCAGGGCCAATGCACGCCACCACCGTCTGCGCGTGCGGTTTGCCCGCCAATCCGATCAGGTTGCGCACCGTCGCTGATGAGGTGAAGACCACGGCGTCGAAGCCTCCTGACTTGATTGCATCGCGAACCTCAACGGCCGGAGGGGCAGAGCGGACCGTGCGAAACGCCATGACTTCCTCGACTTCCCAGCCGAGGTCCGTGAGGCCACTCGCGAGCGTTTCCGTCGCGATGTCAGCCCGAGGCACGAGCACTCGATGCATCGCATCTTCACCCCGTTCCGCATCGGGGAAGACCTCGAGCAGCGCCTGCGTGGTCTGCATGCCCGGCGGCAGCAGCTCCGGACGCAAACCTGCGCCAGCCATGGCCAGCAGGGTGTCGTCGCCCACTGCTGCCAGCTGCGTGCCCGCGAACACTCGCGCATCCAGCCCATACTCCTGGCACTTCGCCCAAACTGCGCTGAAGGCGTTGGCGCAGGTGAAGACCACCCAACCGAAACGACCCTCGGCCAGACCTGCAAATGCCCGCTCCATCTGCTGTTGTGTTCGGGGTGGCTCGACCGAGAGCGTGGCCACCTGCGTGACGACGGCACCTTCGCGCTCGAGGCCCATGACTACGGCCGGCAGCTGATCCTTGGTTCGCGGCACGAGAACTCGCCAGCCCAGCAAGGGCAGTTGCTCGAACCAGTCGGAACCGTGACGCACGACCTCCCCTACGAACAACACAGAGTCCGCAGTCAAGTGCGTGCGCTGCAACACGTCCACATAGTCGGCCAGCGTGCCGATACTCGTCGTTTGGTCGGGCGAGCCGGCTGCACAGACAATGCGGAACGGAGTGGTGAGGTCGCGACCTGCCGCAATGAGCGAGGTGAGCACGTGCGCCATATTGCGACCAGCGCTCTTGACGACGAGTGTCTCCCGGGCATGACCAGTCCAATCGACGTCCGGATCGCTAGCCTCGACCACCCGCAGCTCTCTCGCGCGCTGGCCCGTCAGCGAGACTCCGGCGAATGCAGCAGCATTTGCAGCACTGGTAATGCCAGGAACTACCGCAAGTTGCGCTAACCCATTGAGCGCTTCCAGTTCGTTGGCCAACACGCCGTCAACAACCGGGTCGCCGCCAATCAAACGCACCAATTCCGGTGTCCGTAGTAGCACTTCCTTGATGCGACGGATGCGCTGGGCAAACGACAGCTCAATGTCGAGTAACTGCAACTCGGCGTCAGGACTCATCCAAGCCAGCGCGAGCGGTTCCGCCTCCGCATCGGCAACAATCACGCTGGCACTGCGGATGGCGGTAACGGCACGCATCGTGAGCAGCTGCGGATCTGGTGTTCCGCTCCCAACGAATGTGATTCGCTTTCGCATTATTCCCCCTCACCGAGGCCGTCGCCGGCCAACGTTCGCTGCTGTTCGTGAAAGGCAAGAAGCTGCAACTCAACGCCAAGATCGACGTCTCGAACCTGGACGCCCGCAGGCACTGACAGCACTGTCGGCGCAAAGTTGAGAATGCCGGTAACTCCCGCGCGAACCAGTTCATCAGCCACCGCCTGTGCGCTCTGCACTGGGGTAGCGATGACGCCGATCACGCAATGCGTGCGTCGCAAGATTCTGGCGAGGTCGGCCATCGGTTGCACGACGAGGCCGTCACCCACAGTCTCACCAGTGCGCAGCATGTCGGCGTCCACAAGACCTACGACGCGGAATCCCCTCGAGGCGAACCCGGCATAACCGGCAAGTGCCATGCCGAGATTGCCTCCACCGACGATCACCACCGGCCAGTCGTGCTGCATCCCGAGTTCGGAGGAAAGCGCGTCACGCAGGTTGCGTACGTCGTAGCCGACACCTCGAGTTCCGTGGGTGCCCACCAAGGAGAGGTCTTTGCGAAGTTGGGCGCTGGATACGCCACATGCTGCGGCTAACGAGTCGCTAGAGATCGAATCGACGGTTCCGAGGTCACTCAGCACTCGCAAATAGAGCGGCAAGCGTGCAGCCGTGGACTCCGGTACGCGTGGTGTTGTCGGCATGGACGACCTCCTCACGGCGCTCACATGGACCCCCGCGCCGTTGCGGTGATAGAGGAATGGTAGAAGTGCCTGGGCGCGTCATCCCAAATGGTGAGCCCGATCTGCCCATCATGTGGACAGTTGGTCGAGCGGTGGCACCACTGAGTCTCGAAACGCGACGAAAGTGACTAGTTCCGGCGGGTTCGATCAAGTGCCGCTGCAGCCAAGCCGGCTGCGATTCCCGCACCGACCGCCGCATTGGGGTTGGACGGAACCGAGTTATCTCGCCAGAACCGAGTGCGGCGGCACTCCACGAACATCCACCCGTTGCGCCGTGCAATACGCCGGAGCGATGCGTCTGGATTCACAGGCACTGCATAACCGACGACATTGAGCATAGGGAGATCATTGGAGGAGTCGGAGTAGGCAGTGGAAGCGCTGAGGTCGATGCCGCGTTCGCTGGCGATCTGCTTCACGGCATCTGCCTTGGCCTGCCCATGTAGCGGTGCGCCTTCGATGTGTCCTGTGTACTTGCCATCGACAATCTCGGCACGTGTCCCCATGCCACCAGTGAGTCCGATTCTCTCCGCGAGCAAGATGGCGAGTTCATTTGGCGCTGCCGTCACCAGCCACACTTCTTGGCCAGCGCGCAGGTGCGCCTCGGCCAATCTGAGCGTGCTCGGCCACAACTTGTGCATCAAGATGTCGTCGACGACGTCACGGCACACATCCAGCACGAGTGCCGCGTCACGGCCTGCCACAAATTCCATCGTGGCATCCGTGACAAACTTCAGATCCTTGACATGTTCCTTGCCAGAAGTCAGGTACTTCAACTGCTTCCAGGCGTATTGGACGATCTGTCGCCCAGTGATGAGGTCGCGCCGCGCCAGACCGCGGGCTACGTGATAGAGCGAAGCACCGCGGATCAGTGTGTTGTCCACGTCGAAGAAGGCCGCCGCTTTCGGCGTCACTTCCTCGTCACTCGTCATAGGTACAGCGTAGAACGGTCATGGCGCAACGCGAGGATGCCTGTTCGGTTACGAGGATGCCTGTTCGGTTAGGTGCTTGCGTGCGCCGTTGCGATGTAGTTGCGGGGCGCACCCGCGTCTATCAAGAACGCACTTAGGCGAGTAGGCATGTCCACCGACACGTAGGCCTCTACTCCATTTAGCCGACACCACCGCAAGGCGGCCCCGTTGCGGCGGGCGGACTCCGCAGCGATTGCGCAGTCCTGGGTTTGGGCAGCAGCAAGTGCCGACATGTCAGCCGCGGTTCGCGCTTGTTCACGCCCGATGAAGATCGCGGCGAGGAAGGCCACGACGACGGCGAATGAGGTGAGCGCACAGAGAGAAATGAGGACGAATCCTTCGAGGGCACCCATATCCGCACGCAACCACTTCACCATGGTGACTCAACGTATGAACTCGCTCCGGCAAGTAGTGTCATGGGGGCGGGAAATCGCAGTATTTGCAATGACTTCTCCAGCCGCACGTCGACGAACTCACCATTCATGGTCAGTTGATAGCGGACGCCTTCGGCTCGCCGCAGCACTTGCTGCACCGCCAACTCCGCGCTGCCACGATCCGACTGAATCGCAGCGGCGCGCGCTGCATCCCGGGCCAAAGCGGTGAGCGCGAGTTCCGAACCGAAGGCCGCGAGACCGGAAACCAACATGCAAAACAACAGCACCATGGCCATCAGTGCTCCGGCCGCCTCGACCGTTACCGAGCCAAGCTCAGACGCAGAAAGGCCGGGGCGTGTGCCCCGGCCTTTCGTCATGTGCCGCCTCACGAAAAGAGACCAACAATTTGCGAGATGAGCGTGTCAAAGAGACTCGTGAACAACTTGGCCAAAAGGCCACCAAGGATGGGCGTCTTGGAGAAGAAGGCGAGAAGTACGCCAACAATCGCCAGTGCAACGACAGTGATGAAGGAGAACTCTTCAGTGACGGCGCCGGTCGTATCGGCGAGGCGGCGCTTGAGGGAGGTGATGATTCGCATTGCAGTTCCTGTCTCTGAGTGGTGTGGCGATTGGGTGAATGGTGTTCTTGATGCCGACAGCGGCGGCCACAGTTCCGCATTCGGTGGATGCAGCAGGCCCGGATTCACCCTGTGGAGGACCAGCCCAGATCGAGTTGCATCGCCGTGGATACCAGCGTCGGGATCAAGGCCAGCAACACAAATGCGGGATAGCCCAGGAATGCCACCGGCATGAGGATCTTGGTTCCCAATCGTCTGCTGTTCTCGATCCGACGTAATCGCTCGCTGGCCCGTTCGCTGTCAGCGAACTGCCGCAATAACTCCGACACCGCGGCGCCACTGCGAAAGCTGCGTTCGACGACAGATCCAATGTCTCGCAGTGCCGCAGAACCGTGCCAGACCTCTGCCGGCGCTGCCCCCATAGCGAGACGTCCGGCCGCGATTCGAAGATCGCGCTGCAGCGCCCCAGAACAGCAATCGGCCGCGTAGCCCACGGCCTGATCCCAGGCAATGCCGACTTCAAGCGCGAGCGAAAGCAAGTCAAGCGCCAAGGGAAGTGCCAACCGTTGCTCATGCGCCGAATCCCGTGCCGCGCGTGTGCCCAGCATTGGCATCCAACGCAGAGTCGCCGCAGCAATTAGCGCGGCTGCGGGTGCTCCGACGTTGATGGGCAGAAACACGCAACAGCACGCGCCGGCGGCCACAGCCGTCATCTGTGTGCGATTCATGTCAGCGCCTGACGCGTGAGGGCTCGCATCCACCACAGCGCGAGAGCGAAGAGCCCCAATCCCAGCACCAGACAGGCCCACCCGGCAGGAGTGGTCGTCAGGAAGGCGATGGGACGAGCACCAGTAGCACCCGCAGTCATCCAAGCAACAATGGGCAGCATCACCAACGTGAGTACGGCAAATCGCGGTGCTGCCGCATTGGCCTGCACCTCTCGTGCAACCTCCTGATCGACCAGCGCATACGCATGAATGCGCTGCAGCGCGAAACCCATCGACAGACCTGCCCGGTCAGAAGCGAGCCAAACCTGCGCAACGTCATGCCAGATATGGACATCAGCGGTGGGCGGGGCAGCCACCAGATCAGCTGGGGTTACGTAAGCGGATCCCAACACTTGAGCAATCGCCTGTGTCGTGACCACACCAGCGCGGAGTTCTCCGATGAGCAATTGCAGCAATCGTGTGGTGGCGGGCTGCCCCCTACTGAGCAATCGGCGTGCCGCCCACCACTGGAGCAGACGATCGTCGAGCGGCGTTGCTGCGCACCGACCCGTGATTCGCGCCAATCTCGAATGGGCTGTGACGGGCATCCACCGCTGCACCAGCCAGATGCAGGCCACACCGAACACGGAAATCACGCGACACACACCTCGCCCGTAACTCGATCAATACTCGCAATCTCACTGATGCGTCGGCGTCCGGCACTTAGTCGCTCAATATGAATCACCGTGCGGAAGGCGGTTCGAATCGCCATCGCGGCTGCCTCTCGGCTGAGCCCGGCCTGCAACGACAGCAACTCAAGTCGCACCAACGCGTCCGCGGCAGAATTCGCGTGCACCGTGGCTGCGCCGCCGCTATGTCCTGTGTTCAGCGCATTCAGCAGATCGAGCACTTCGGCTCCGCGAACCTCACCCACAATGAGTCGGTCAGGGCGCATGCGCAACGACTGCCGCACGAGGTCGCGGAGGCTGACAGCGCCGGCACCCTCGACGTTGGAAGGACGCCCCTCCAGGTACACCACGTGGGGGTGCGCGATCTGCAATTCCGCGGAATCCTCCGCCACGACGATCCGCTCCTGTGAAGAGACAGCGGCCAGCAGCGCAGCAAGCAGAGTGGTCTTCCCGGTGCCCGTGCCCCCTGAAATAAGCAGCGGAACCCCCTCAGAGACGAGGCGGAGCAGCCGGCGACGAGTGGTGGCATCGAACATCTTGCGCTGTTCCAGGTCCGCGATCGTGAACGGCGTTGTCGCTGGAAGACGGAGAGAGATAGCGGTTCCCCCACGGGCGAGCGGCGACAGCATTGCGTGCAGCCGCATCCCATTAGGCAGTCGCGCGTCGACCCACGGGCAGGCATCATCAAGCCGCCGCCCGGCCGCTGATGCCAGCCGCACCGCCAAACGTCGCACTGATGCTTCGTCGGGGAAGATGAAGTCGGTACGCCGCAGGCCTCCCGCATCATCAATCCAAACCTCGCGGGTGCCGTTCACCATGATGTCCGTAACACCTGCATCGCCGGCCCAAATCGCGAGTGGTCCGAGACCATGCACTTCCCGTGCAACGTCGTGCACGAGGGCTTCCAAGGTCGGTTCATCCGCCAACACGTGACCGCGTACGACCTCGTCGATACTCGGCACTTGTTCCGCCTTGCTGACGACTGCCGCACGCAAGGAATCCAGCATTTCAAACGACATAATCCGGCCCGTTCAGTATCGAGGCCGCTACCTGCATCACATCGGTTCCGGCTGGCGGTGGTGCGCCAGCGGTGGCCGACAGTGCAACACCGCGTTGCCAACGCACTACGCCGGCGAATTCACGGTCCAGATACTCCGCAGCACGGCTCGGCAGCACCTCGAAGGAACCTGCCTCGACCAGCACGACCTGGGTTTTCGCGAGCAGCGCTGTGCGAGCAGCGACGATTCCGGGCAGTGTCGGAGGCATGAGCAGCACGTCGACCTCGGGGGCCAAGGACTTCCGCAGGGCATCGCGCGCCGAGATATCAAGAATGATGTCGACGCCGTCCCGCTGCAAGGCACGAACAAGAAAGGGAATGGCTGAGGAGTCGGCGGCGGCTTCGCTATCGGAGGAAAGAATGTGCAATCGACCATATTGCGGCAACGCCGCAAGAATGGCCTGAGCGTTGATTTCAGCCGTGCGAATACGTACTTGACTCCAACGTGTACCGGCGCACTCCTCTGCCCCGACGAGCACATCCAGCGCCACTCCATCTGGCTGCGCATCAATCAATACGGCTCCGGAATTGCACTGCAGCGCAATCGCATAGGCGAAGGTGCTTGTGCCGATACCGCCGACAGCTCCCGAAACAGTGACCAAGGTGCCCATGTGCACCATGAGTACCCGCACCACCCTGTGGATACAGGGCGAGTCTGCCGCGCAGCGACGCTTTCGCTGAAGGCGAAGGTCAGCTGGCCACGAGCAGATCCAGCGTCTGTCGCGTCAGGAGCGCGCCCCGCTCGAATGCCGAGGCAATATGGACGCACCACGTCGCAATCCCTTCGGCTGTTCCCGCGTCATAGCCACGTACCGCACGCACATAGGCAGAGCGACCCAGCGACACCAGGCCCACGTCGGTCATGGCGAAAAAGTCCGGATCAAGTCCGCGCTCAGCGAGCAGGTGGTGCGAGAAGGCGCGGGCCACCACACCATTACCCGCACCAAAGGGCTGCAACGCCAGCAACTCCGCGTGCGCCAAGGCGGCGACCACGAGTGCAGGAGCCTTCGTCGGCTTCACCAGCGCCTCCGCCAGCAAGGCCAGACGGATGGTTGCATTGTCGGGGTCTCCATCGATTCCGAGATGCAGTGGATCGTGTAATGCATCCCCTTGCCTTCGAGGACGGCCACGTTGATCGTCGGTCAAGTACTCCGCGCCTGCAATGACCGCGATGGCCGCCCACACCTGACGTGCGGGCAAACCGCGCATGGTGCGCATCGACGTCTGCACGTCCAGCACGCCTGACGCGACGCGCAGGACTGGCGAACTCGACACTCGAACTCGCAGCTCCTCCAGCGGAACCTCCGCACCTTCCAATGTCGCCGATGCGTGCGCGTTCAGGACCGCGGCCTCGGCTGCAAGTGCGCTGCCATGCGTGCGTAATCGGCGATCGAGCAGCAGTGGATCGAGCGACGCTCGAGCAGCCGTTGCCGCCTCGCTCACGCCCGGCAACATCGACACATCGAGGAAGGGATCGGGGTTCGACATGCCGGAATCCCACCACACTCCGCACCGCCAATGGTGCGGCTAGCTCGCATTGCAGGTGGGTATCCTCGGGACGTGACAGAAAACGCGGCGCTCATCATCATCTTGGTTGCCGCTCTGGCAGTGCCAATCTGGACCTATCGTCAATGGCGATTCGGTACCTCGGCTCTCGGCAGTTCTGCTGAGCGTGCGACCTACAGCACCCTCCACACCGCCGGCCTGGCCGCTCCTGCGCTCCGTTTAGGGTTGAATGCTGAGGCGGCCACGAAGTCATCCAAATATCTACGCCAACTGGCCGGCACACCCGCGCTGTCTATTCACGACATTCACGGCCTACTCGCTTGGGACGGCGAGTTCGGACATCATGCTGACACCGCACAGACCATGGTTATGCGCGTTATTCAAAGTGGACGGGCCGAGGTTCTTGGCCCAGAGCGCGTTGCTTGCCAAAACGCAGACTGCCCGTTGCACTACGCGGTCATTGCTCCACTGGTGATCGATGACGTTGTGCTCGGCGCGATCGCAGCATTCGACCGAGGCGCGCCCGCTGCGCTGGTTCGCACAGTCACCGAGATCTCACGCTGGGTGAACGGGCAACTCGAGCTGGCCGAACTTGACGATTCGCGGACTCGACTCGCTGAGGCGCAGGTAAAAGCGTTACGTGCGCAGATTTCGCCGCACTTCATCTACAACGCACTCAACGCAATCGCCTCGTATGTGCGCACAGATCCTGAGCACGCCCGCGAACTGTTGCTTGATTTCGCCGACTTTACGCGCTACTCATTCCGCGCCCACGGCCAGTTCACAACGCTCTCCGAGGAGTTGTCTTCGATCGACCGCTACCTCACGCTTGAGCGCGCACGCTTCGGCGACCGGCTGCAGGTGGAATTGCGCATCGCTCCCGAAGTCCTGAACGTCACGGTTCCTTTCTTGTGCCTGCAGCCAATCGTGGAGAACGCGGTTCGCCATGGTCTGGAGAACAAGACGGGAACTGGGCATATCGCCATCGATGCTCTCGACATGGGCACCGACTGTTGGGTCACCATCGAAGACGACGGTGTCGGTGCCGATCCCGATCGGATCCGCCGGATTCTTGCGGGCGACACCACGATCGACTCTATCGGAGTGGCCAATGTGGACGAACGCCTGCGCTCTGTCTACGGCGATGGTTACGGACTCGTCATCGAGACGGCCCCCGGAGCAGGCACAAAGGTGACGGTCCGGGTTCCCAAATTCCAGCCGCAAGCCATCGGCTGAGCCAGCCGGTTCACCCCAGACCATGGTGGCTCGGCGACATGGCTGCACAACCGAGCGAGCGGCAGGCGTACTCTCTGCGCAGGGACAAGGGATGTAAGGACGTCCGGGGCTTCCGCACCGGCACCGAATCCTGCAGACTTGCGTGGGTTTTCGAGAGGGAATGTTCGTGGCTGGCTTGAGAGTTCTCGCCGTAGACGATGAGGCTCCAGCACGCGCTGAATTGGCGTATGTGTTGAAGCAGGATGATCGCATCGGCGAAGTGCGCACTGCGCAGAACGGTACCGAGGCACTGAAGGTGCTGCAGACCGAGCCGATTGACGCGGTGTTCTTGGATATTCGTATGCCTGGCATCGACGGCATGGATTTGGCCAAGGTGCTCAAGCGCTTCACCGAGGCCCCAGCCATCGTCTTCGTCACCGCATTCGAGGATCACGCCGTCAGTGCCTTCGACCTGCGTGCTGTTGATTACGTGCTCAAGCCGTACCGCCCCGAGCGCCTTCACGAAGCCGTTTCACGAGTCATCGAGGCCAAGTCCCAGCGTCAACCCGCGGCGGCCGCAGATGCCACGGGCAACGAGGATGAAACCATTCCCGTGGAACTCGCAGGCGTCACACGTTTCATCAAGCGCAGCGACATTCGCTATGTCGAGGCTCATGGTGATTACGCCCGACTCGTCACCCGAGACGGTCGGCACTTAGTTCGCATTCCTTTGGCCGTCCTCGAAGAGCGATGGGCCGAAGCTGGATTCGTCCGCATCCACCGCCGCTGGTTGGTCTCTCTCGCGACCATCGATGAGGTTCGTGTTGATGCCGGTCGCATGTCTGTGCGGGTTGGAGACGCGCTGCTCGAGGTCTCGCGTCGGCACACCCGAGAATTGCGTGATCGCCTTGTGCGCAGCGCCCGTCCGCGCCGCGCCGACGCCATCCCGGCGACGCCTGTTCGCAAGCCCTAGGACTCATGGACAAGTCCCGCCGCGTCGTCATTACGCATCCGCGGACGAGTACACGGCGGCGCCCCTCACGCACCTCAGCTCCGCGCGACCTACGTGAGCACACCTTCCGCGGTGAAGTGCTGCTTGCGGCTCTGCGCCGCTCCCAATTGCGGCTTGCCATGGCTATTGCTTCAGTGTTTGTCATGGCCGTCGGCGGTATCCCTCTGGTATTTCAAAATCTAGAGTTGCTGCGGAATGCGCATGTCGGTCCTGTGCCACTGATTTGGCTAACGCTTGGGATTGGCGTCTTTCCGCTCATTATCTGGCTCGGTTGGTTACACATCCGCGCAACCGAGCGTTACGAGCAGCAGTTCATCGACCTGATCGAGGACGTGTGACGAACCCCTTCTCCGTACTCGCAGTGGTCGCCTTGATCACGGCCACGATCGGCATGGGTCTCTACGGGCTCCGCTTTTCACGGACAACCTCGGACTTCTTCGTCGCTTCGCGGTCGGTTCGCCCGTTCGCCAACGCGACCGCAATCAGCGGTGAATACCTGTCGGCAGCCTCCTTCATGGGCATCGCTGGTCTCGTCATGGTCTACGGCATCGACATGCTCTGGTATCCCGTCGGCTATACCGTGGGCTACCTCGTGCTCTTGGTGTTGATTGCCGCGCCACTGCGTCGCTCCGGTGCCTACACATTGCCCGACTTCGCTGAAGCACGGCTCGAGTCGCGTGTTGTGCGCAGGCTTTCGAGCTTGCTCGTCGTCTCCATCGGTTGGCTCTACCTGCTTCCACAAATGCAGGCAGCCGGGCTCACGCTCCATCTCATGACGGGAGCTCCAGTCGCTTCCGGAGGCATCGTGGTCGCCATCGTGGTGGGCATGACTGTGATGGCCGGTGGCATGCGATCGATCACCCTTGTGCAATCGTTTCAGTACTGGTTGAAACTCATCGCTATCGCTGTGCCGACCGTGTTGATTGCGTGGGCGTGGACGAGAGCAGGAAATCCTCGCCTCGGCACTGGCTCCTGGGGCGAGCCGCTCTCGGGTTTCGGGGGACGTGACAATCCCTTCTACAGCAATATCTCACTCGTCATGGCGACATTCCTAGGCACGATGGGCCTGCCGCATGTGTTGGTGCGCTTTTACACGATTCGCAATGGACGAGCGGCCCGACGCACCACCCTCAACGTGCTCGTGCTGTTGAGCGCGTTCTATGTGTTCCCTCCGGTTTTAGGCGCACTCGGACGCCACTACGCGCCTGATCTCCTGAGCAACGGCGAAGCGGACAGCGTGGTGCTGGTGTTGCCGCAACGTGTGTTCGGCGGCCTCGGCGGCGAACTGCTCGGAGCGCTCGTCAGTGCAGGAGCATTCGCCGCATTTCTCTCGACCGCATCAGGGCTCGTCCTTTCTATTGCAGGAGTGATGTCACAGGACTTGCTTGCCAAACGTCTGGGTGGCGTCACCGGCTTCCGGGTAGGCACAGCGATCGCGGTCGTTGTTCCACTCGTGCTCACGCTCGGATTGCACACGCGCAGCCTCGCTGAAATGGTGGCTATGGCCTTCGCGGTCGCAGCGTCAACCTTCTGCCCGCTGCTCGTACTCGGAATCTGGTGGCGAGACCTGTCAACAGCAGGTGCCGTGGCGGGACTCGTTGTCGGTGGCCTGACCTCACTGGGCGCGGTACTCGTCACGCTATTCCTTCCGACGACGGGCCTGCTCCACACACTGCTCGTCCAGCCCGCTGCATGGACCGTCCCCATGGCATTCCTCACCATGATCGTGGTATCGCGCCTCACGCCGAAGCTGATCCCGCCAAACGCTGCAACAACACTCGGACGTTTGCACACTCCGGACAAGTTCGTCGGCTAGCGGTCTACCTTGCGCGGGTTCCTGACGCTAGGTTGCCCTCACGCCGAAGGGACCTTCATGACCGACATCAGTGAAACGCTCTCCAACCTGCTGAGCGAAAGCCGGCACTTCTTCCCGCCCGTCGAGCTCGCCATCAATGCGAATGCGAAAATCGAGTCGTACACGGACGCGGCTGAAGATCGGCTCGCCTTCTGGGCTAAGCAGGCGCGCCGCCTGCAGTGGGATTCGCCGTGGTCACAGGTCCTCGACTGGAGCGATGCCCCCTTCGCCAAATGGTTTGTCGACGGCAAGCTCAACGTCGCCGTGAACTGTGTGGATCGTCATGTGGCCGCGGGCAAGGGCGACCGCGTCGCCTACCACTGGGAAGGCGAGCGGGGCGAGCACCGCACAATCACGTACGCCGATCTCCTCCGGGAGGTCTCGAAGACTGCCAATGCACTCACCGAACTCGGCATCGGGGCTGGTGACCGAGTCGCGATCTACATGCCCATGATCCCCGAAGCCATGTTCGCGCTACTGGCCTGCGCTCGCGTGGGCGCCGTCACCTCCGTGGTGTTCGGCGGCTTCGCCTCGGAAGCGCTGCGTTCGCGTATTGATGATGCGAGTGCGCGACTTGTCATCACTTCGGATGGTCAGTTCCGCCGCGGAAGCGCATTGCCCTTGAAGAGCATTGTCGATGAGGCTGTTGAGCACACGCCGACTATCGAACATGTGCTCGTGGTTGAGCGCACCCGTGGAGACGTCGTGTGGACCGAAGGCCGCGATATCTGGTGGCACGACCTCGTGGACGGGCAGTCTGAAACGCATCAGGCGAAGGCCTTCGATTCCGAGCACCCGCTCTTCATTCTGTACACGTCCGGTACTACGGGCACGCCGAAGGGCATCCTGCACACCACCGGCGGTTATCTGACGCAATCGGCCTACACGCACCACGCCGTGTTCGACCTCAAGCCAGAAACCGACGTGTATTGGTGCACTGCTGACATTGGTTGGATCACTGGTCATTCCTACGTCGTCTACGGACCGCTTGCGAATGGCGCAACGTCGGTGCTCTACGAAGGCACACCGGACACCCCGCACAAAGGTCGCTGGTGGGAGATTGTGGAGAAGTACAAGGTCTCCATCTTCTACACCGCACCAACGGCGATCCGCGCCTGCATGAAGTGGGGCGACGAGCATCCGGAAAAGTTCGATCTGAGTTCGCTGCGCATCCTCGGCTCGGTGGGCGAACCAATCAACCCAGAAGCCTGGATGTGGTACCGCGAGGTTATCGGTCATGACCGCTGCCCCATCGTTGATACTTGGTGGCAGACGGAGACCGGCGCCATCATGATTTCACCGTTGCCCGGCGTGACTACCTGCAAGCCTGGCTCGGCCATGCGTCCACTGCCCGGCATCGGAGCAGCCATTGTTGATGAGCAGGGGCAGCGAGTTGGACGGGGCCACGGCGGGTACCTGATCCTTACGGAGCCTTGGCCGGCCATGCTGCGCGGGATCTGGGGTGATGACGAGCGCTTCCGTACGGGTTACTGGCAGCGTTTTCCTGGTCGCTACTTCGCCGGTGATGGCGCCAAGTGGGACGACGAAGGTGCCATTTGGCTGCTCGGTCGAGTCGACGACGTCATGAACATCTCGGGGCATCGCATTTCAACGACAGAGATCGAGCATGCGCTCGTGTCCCATCCTGCCGTCGCCGAAGCAGCCGTTGTTGGTGCCTCGGACCCGTTGACAGGTCAGGCCATTGTCGCGTTCGTGATTCTGCGCGGAGGATTCGAAGATGGGGCTGACATGGCCGCCGATCTGCGCGCCCACGTGGCGCATGAGATCGGTCCCATCGCCAAACCGCGCCAGATCATGGTGGTCCCCGAATTGCCCAAGACACGATCCGGCAAGATCATGCGCCGCCTCTTACGCGACATCGCAGAGAACCGTGTTATCGGCGATGTCACGACGCTGGCTGATCCGACCATCATGAACATGATCGCCCAAGGTCTCGCTTCTGGCGCCCCCGAGGAGTAGACGCGTACTCCCGAAGATGGGGCAACACGCTACTGTCTGAGGCGGAGTGCCGGGAAGTCTGGTCGGCGTTGCTATTTGCGCGCTCCCGGAAGGCACAGCATGAAGATGAACAGCAGTGATCGCAGCTGGGTGCAGCGGCTCATTGCTGAAGAGAAGTCTGCAGCTGCATTACTCCTGCTCGCCGGACTCTGTGGCCTCATTTCAGCGAACCTGTTTGGCGCCACGCAGATCAACTCGCTGCTGCATCCGCGGCTGTTCGGGCAAACACTCGATTTGCCTTGGTTCGCCTCGGATGGGCTGCTCGTGGTCTTCTTCTTCGTGGCCGGGCTCGAGTTGCGACATGAATTGACGCGAGGCGCGCTGGCTTCGGTTCGAGACGCCGCGGTTCCGGTCATTGCAGCCGCCTTCGGCATGCTCGTGCCCGCGATGCTGTATCTGGCGCTATCACCTGTGGCAGCACGAGGTGCTTGGGGCGTGCCGATGGCCACCGACCTGCCCTTAGCGCTTGCTCTCGTTGCAGTGGTCGGCCGCGGGCTGCCGCTCATGTTCCGCGCCTTCATTCTCAGCCTTGCCATTGTCGACGACGCACTCTCGATCGCGGTGATCGCGGTCGTATTCGGCGCGAACCTCTCCCTCCTCTGGTGCGGCGTGACCACACTGCTGGTGCTGCTGTACTCGCGAGTGCAGCGACGGTCAGACACCCTGGCGGCCGTGATAGCGCTCATAGCCTGGTTCGCCACGCTGCATACAGGCATTCATGCGACAGTACTCGGCGTCGTTCTCGGGCTCGTCACGAGTCGCCGTACCGATTCTGTGCGTAACCGCTGGCAACCCTTCGCGGCACTCATCGCTGTGCCGCTCTTTGTCATGATGTCGCTGGCCGTGCCGCTCTCGGCTTCCGATGTCGATGGCGGCATAATCTCAGCTGTCACCATCGCGCGCATCGTCGGCAAACCCTTTGGAATCCTGATCGGAGCCATGATCGCAATTGCCGTCTTCCGACCATCCACCCGGATGCGGCCGCGGGCGTATGCGGCCGCGGGTAGCACCGCAGCGCTGGGCTTCTCGGTTTCTATGCTCTTCGCCGAACTCGGTCTGGACGAGCACCTCTTCGCCAAATCGAGCGTCGCCATCCTGTTTGCCCTGATGGTCAGCGCGCCCTTGGGAGCGCTTGCCCTCAGAGGGCTGCGTCAGAGCGCCACCACGGAGTAGCCTTGCCGTGAAGATAGGACGTGCTATGAAGGACAATGAGAAGCGCCTCGGCGTGCTGATTTCCACTGCGATCGCACAATTGCAGCAGATCATCCGCGATCAGATGGAACTCGCTGCCCTCGAGATCAAGCGAAGTGCCGTGCGTGCCTTGCGCTCGTCTGTGTCGTTTCTGGCTGCGCTTTTCTTGCTGTCAATTGCTGTTCTACTGCTCATCATCTCGTTCGGCTTTGGACTCGCGGCGCTCGGTTTCCCCAACTGGCTGGCCTTCCTGATTCTCGCAGGAGTGTTCATTCTGATCGCGGGTGTGCTGCTCCTGTTTGCCGGTCGCAACGCATCCAAGATCGCTGGGCCTACGCGGGCAGCAGACGCAACGCAGACGACCATCAATCAGGTTGCTGAAGCGCTCGCACGCGCCAAGTACTAGGCGACACAGGAACCGGTTAGCACCGCCGTCCGGGCCAACCGCCCCGCTCGCGCGGCAGCTCGTACTGCTTGGGCAGTGAGCGCATACCCAGTGTTGTCTCGATCGTTAGCTGCAGCGAACACAACTCCCAGTGCCAGTCCATCAAGGTTCACTAGCGGTGCGCCGGAATCGCCTGCGGCGATGGCAGCACGCAGCACGTAGATCTCACGATCGACCCGGGCCTCCCCGTAAATATCGTGACCGCGAGCGATCATGACGTCGCTAATGCGAGCCGCGTCAGGCGTAAGTGCCCCGCCGCCGGTGAAGCCGGGAATCACGGCCTGCGTGCCGAGTTCCGCTTCCTCTGCGAAGGCCAGCACAGGCGCATCTAAATCGGGAATAGCCAGAATCGCGATGTCCATAGACGCGTCGAAGTAGACAACCTCCGCCCGATAATTACGACCGCCGTTCCACGCCTGGACCTTCACGATATTCGCGCCGGCCACAGCATGCGCGTTGGTCATGATGTGATCGCGCGCATACACGAATCCTGTGCTCGTCATGACTTCTTCGCAGGCGTCGGCCTGCGCCCGCACCTTGAAAACCGATGCATAGGATGCGCGGACCTGTGGATCATCGACGATCGAAGCGTCCGCAGGAGGAACCGATCTAGCGGGCTGAGGCGAGATCCGTGCAAACACCTGCGGGAACCGCGAATCACGGAAAGCCTTTCGCAGTGCTGAAGTCGCGCGGTCCGTGGCTTCCGGCGCATACGAATCCAGTGTGGTCACGATTTCAGAGGTGCGAACCTCATGCACAATGCCACGGTCCGGCAAGTACGCCATCACGAATGAAATCAGCCACACGATGAGAGCCCATGAACACAGGCGGAAAACGCTTCCGAGCACGGAGTCCACGAGTCGGATCGGAGACCAACTCAGCACCTTTCGGATCGCACCCCCAATTGCAAAGCCGGCGGTCTGGCCAATCAACGCCAGGCCGATGACGACACCGAGGCCACCGATGAGCCGCCACCCCGTGGACAGGGAAAACGCGTCGAGAGCGATCGGGATTGTCTGCAGTGCAATCCAACCGCCAAGCAGCAAACCCGCAAATCCGCAAACTCCTCGGATAATGCCCACATGCCAGCCGCGTGAAAACGCGAAAAGCAAGGAAATCAGCAAGAGTACGTCGATGAAATTCATGTACCCGCCAGCGGGACGACGTTCGATGTATCCCATGGCTCGTCCCAGCCGAGAGCACTGAGTAGTCCCGAGATGACGCCCGCAGTAAAACCCCATACGACCAGGCCAGACACACGGAATGCGGGACCGCGGCTGCCGCTTGGATGGGCGATCATGATGCGATTGGCAGGGTCTACGAGTTCGCTCACCGGTACGCGCACTACATTGGCGACCTCGCGTGGATCTGCGGGCCACACATCGGTTGGCCGATGCCAGTGTGCGATCACTGGCGTGACAGCAAATTGCGAAACTGGCACCAATACTCGTGGTAACACTGCAAGGACTGTGACATCTTCCGGTAGCAAACCCGTTTCTTCGTTTGCTTCACGCAACGCGGTAGCGATGATGTCAATGTCCTCGGGTTCACAGGCACCGCCAGGAAAGGCAGGCTGCCCCGAGTGCGTCGAGAGATCGCTTGCCCGCTCGATGAGCAACAGATCCAGTCCTTCATCTGTCTGTGCAAAGGCGATGAGAACGGCGCTTTCGCGACCCTCAAAATCTGCGGGTGGCGTGTGACGCGCTAACTGCAAAGGGTCAACCCCCTCCGCGAGCGCGCGCAATTGCTCGAGCCAGCCACTCATAGCCGGCCTTCGGTCTTCAGCAGCACTGTGGCTTCTGCTCTATCGGTGGGCCCCTCGCCAAATGCTGGACAGTGCTTGGCCAAAGGACATGCACCGCACGCTGGTTTACGCGCATGGCAGCAGCGGCGACCATGCCACACCAAGACATGCGAGAGCATCGTCCAGTCCTTCGGCGGGAAGAGTGCTTGGATCTCTCGCTCCACCTTTACCGGATCGGTCTGTGTGGTCCAGCCGAAGCGACGCGCTAAGCGCCCGAAGTGGGTATCCACGGTGATGCCGGGAACATTGAAGACGTTACCGAGAATCACATTTGCCGTCTTGCGCCCGACGCCAGGCAATTGCACGAGTTCATCCAAGTTATTGGGCACTTGGCCCGCGTGTTCGGCACAGAGACGTTGCGCCATTCCCACGATGGAGGTCGCCTTATTGCGAAAGAAGCCGGTTGACGCAATGAGCGCTTCGAGTTCCTCGCGCTGAGCAGCAGCCAAGGCTTCCGCGCTTGGATACTTGGCAAAAAGGGCGGGTGTCACCAGGTTGACGCGACGGTCTGTGCATTGAGCCGACAGGATGGTGGCAACCACGAGCTGCAGCGGAGTCTCGAAATCGAGTTCACAATGCGCATCGGGGTAGGTCTTCTTCAGCGAATTGAAGATGACCCGATGGTTGGAACGCTCAGCGAGCACGGCGCTGCAGTCGCTCCAAGTCGGTGATGGTGACCGAGCGTTGCTCTACTCGAAGCCAACCGCGGTGCACGAAATCGGCAAGCGCCTTGTTGACGGTTTCACGAGATGCACCAACGAGTTGTGCGAGCTCTTCTTGTGTCATGTCGTGCTCTACGAACCATTCTCCATTGCGTTCAATGCCGAACTTCTCGTTGAGGTCCAAGATTGCCTTGGAGACGCGACCGGGTACGTCAGAGAACACAAGATCGGACATGGCTTCGTTGGTGCGACGAAGGCGCTGCGCCAGAGCCTGCAGCAGCGCTTCAGCAACCTCAGGCCGTCCTGCTAACCATGGCCGGAGCGCTTCGCGCCCTAGGCCGAGCACCAACGAATCCGTCAACGCAGTCGCAGTGGAAGTGCGGATACCGGGATCGAAGAGCGACAGTTCGCCGAACATCTCGCCTGGGCCTTGAACAGCCAACAGCGTCTCGCGCCCATCGGCCGCCGTCTGGCCGAGCAGCACCTTGCCTTCAATGACGATGTATAGGCGATCGCCGGGCTCGCCTTCGACAAAGATGACATCACCTTTGCGAGCACGAAGTTCGACCATGGATGCGCGCAGCGCCGCTGCGGCATCGGGATCGAGCGACGAAAACAATGGCGTCGACATGAGCATTCTGTTCACTGCACTCCTTGACGAAGTAATCCTATCGGCGCGACTGGGCTAGACGCTGACCTCGACGACCAGTTCGATTTCGACGGGCGCATCGAGCGGCAGCGAAGCCATGCCCACCGAAGAACGAGCATGTAATGCAGCGTCGCCAAAGCAGGCGCCTAGAAATTCGCTGGCACCATTGACCACAGCCGAGTGGTTCGTGAAAGAAGGATCAACAGCGACGAAGCCAACGACCTTGATGATGCGCACGATGTTGTCGAGGTCGCCGATAACTTGCTTGATAGCGGCAAGACCGTTCAGTGCACACTGCTGTGCTGCGGCCTTTGCAGTCTCCACATCGACATCAGCACCGACCTTGCCAGTGGCAATGAGTACGCCTGCGACAGTGGGCAATTGGCCTGAAGTAAAGACCAGATTGCCGGTGCGCACAGCTGGCACGTACGCCGCGATCGGCGCGGCGACAGCTGGCAAGGTGTATCCGAGCTCCGCAAGCTTGTCTTCCACCGCAGACATCGTCAGGCCCCGATCAGTCGCTTGAAGTAAGCGACCAGGCTTTCCGGATTCGGACCTGGCACTACCTGCACCAATTCCCAGCCATCGGCACCCCATGCGTCCAGGATCTGCTTTGTCGCGTGCACCAACAACGGCGCAGTTGCGTATTCCCACTTGGTCATGGCAGGACTCTAGCCAGCCCAGCCCTGCCCGCGCACCGCTCCGCCGAGCGTCACAGCAGCATGAGCAGAGCGCCGACCTCTGCGCGGTCGGCGCATCCGGCATTCCCCTGACGCCATAGACGGGAACTCGCCCATGTGGACACCTAGGCTTAAGCGATGGAACGTCGTCGTGGCTGGTTCTCGCAGGTCGCCCTGCTCTTGAGCTTTGGCGCGCTCGCGGGATTTCTGGTGGCAGGCGCACTGGTTCCATTGGTGGGGGTCGCTGGCGGTCTGACTTCGAGGTCACTCGAAGGCTTCGAATCTCTACCAGTCACGCTCCGAACGCCGGAGTTGGCGCAGCAGACCGTGATACAGGCAGCGGACGGCACGCCCTTTGCAACCCTCTACTACCAGAATCGCATCAATGTTCGGCTGACCGAAGTCGCGCCCATCATGCGCAAGGCAATCGTCGCAGTGGAGGACGAGCGCTTCTTCACGCATCCCGGCATTGATATTCGCGGGACACTCCGCGGAGTCATCTCAACCTTGACCGGCCGCCAGGTACAAGGCGGTTCGACAATCACGCAGCAACTCGTCAAAAACATTCTGCTTGCCTCCGCCAAGGACGCTGCCGAAGCCCGCGCTGCAGTGGCACGTACGCCCGCTCGTAAACTGCGCGAAATGCGGTACGCGCTGGCATTGGAACGCAAGTTCACGAAGGCGAAGATTCTCGAGTCCTATTTGAATATTTCGTACTTCGCTGCGGGCGCCTATGGAATCGAAGCGGCCAGTCGCCGGTACTTCTCCAAGCACGCCAGCGAACTGAATCTCGCCGAAGCATCGTTACTCGCCGGGCTCGTGCAGCAACCGGTCGGCTACGACCCAACTCGCCACCCGCAGGCCGCTACCGCACGTCGGCACACCGTGCTCGCGCGCATGTTGCGTCTCCACCTCATCACGAAGGAGCAAGCAGACGTGGTCGAGACAAAGCGAGTCGTCGACCTCATCCATCCGTCGTCCGTGCCGAATGGCTGCACTGGATCAATCGCGCCGTTCTTCTGCGACTACGTCATGCAAACGATTCGCACTGATGTCTCCTTCGGGGCCACCTTGGCCGCGCGAGATGCGCTGCTGAGGCAGGGTGGACTCGTCATTCGCACCACGCTCTCATTGCGTGCACAGAACGCAGCGCAGAAGGCAGTTGATAAGGCCATCCCCCGCACTGATCCGTCAGGCAAAGCCGCAGCCATCACACTTGTGGAACCTGGCACGGGCGAGATCACGGCGATGGCCCAGAACCGCTTGTGGGGCACGAGTGGCATTGGCATGACGACCTACAACTACAACGCAACCATGGCCTACAGCGGCACACGTGGCATGCAAGCTGGTTCGACCTTCAAGCCATTCGTGTTGGCCGCAGCTATGGAAAAGGGCGTCCCCGCGGATCAGATCGTGGACTCGCCGAAGACGAAGACGTTCTCCCAGTTCTACGGATGCGGTCAGAACGGTGCTTCGCTCTTTCCGCCGTACACCGTCTCCAACTCGACCCACTCAGGCCGCTTCAACATGTACACAGGCACCTCGCAGTCGGTGAACACCTACTTCATGTGGCTTGAAGAGCAGACGGGTGTGTGCCGGCCCGCTGAGATCGCTGCACAGATGGGCGTTACCAAGGCCGATGGTTCGCCGATGGAGGCAGTGCCTTCGTTCGTTCTTGGTGCGAATGAAGTTGCCCCTGTTTCGCTAGCCACCGCGTATGCCACGTTTGCGGCCCATGGCAAGTACTGCCCAGCGCACGCAGTCCTCGCCGTATCGCGTGCAGACGGCACCACCATTTCGGCACCACCGACCGTGTGTTCGCAGGCGGTCGCTCGCGGCGTTGCTGATGGCGTGACGGTCATGCTTCGCGGCGTCATCGATGGGCCGGATCCGTCACGCACCGGCGGCCGCATGGCACTCGGCCGACCCGCTGCCGGAAAGACGGGCACCACCAACGATTCCGCAGCAGTTTGGTTCTGCGGCTACACGCCGAATCTGGCGGGTTGCGCCTGGGTGGGTGACCCCCGCGGCGGGTTCAAGTTCAAGATGTCCAATATCGTCATCAACGGAAAGCGCTACACACCGGTGTACGGCTCGTCGATTCCAGGACCCGTCTGGAAAGCGACCATGCAGGGTGCGCTCAGGGGCATTGCCGCTCAAGGCTTCGACTTGAAGCCGGTTATCGCTACTCAGCCGGTCGTTCCCGTGGAGCCGCTCCCCTGCGTCGACACGTCTACCGACTGCATCGTCGACACCAGTACCGCCACGCCAATTCCAACGGCCTAGCACTCCGTCGATTAGTTAGTGCGAGCACTCTTCTGCGACGTCGATCAGGATGCGCTCGGCGGACTCAGGCAGCACTGCGAAGGTGGCATCGCCGTCGGCTAGTACCGCCTTGGGCTTCGATGCGCGAAGTGATTGCACAACGAATGCGGCCGTGAGCCCAGAGACATCACACGCGCGCCCGATGCGGAACAGTGATTGCGTTTCAGCGATTGCGTCGTGATTGCCCGCGCGAATAACGACGCGCAGGGTTGGTGAAACTGCGCGCGCCGCCACTGAAACCGCGAGGTTGTCGAGTTCGTCAGAGCCAACGGCGCACAACGCGACTGCCGTATCCACGCGAACGCGTTGCAGCACACGCTTACGACTGGCATCACCAACATGCACCGGGATGCCCATCGCTCTGGCCATAGGCAAGTTCTTCGCACGGGGATCGCGTTCAACACCAACTACTGCGAGACCCAGTGAGCGAAGCTCCTCAGCGAGGCGCATGCCAACCTGCCCCATGCCGACGACAATCACATGACCGCGCTGTGGCAACACGCGACGTCCTGCCAAACCGACGAGCCGACCAGACAGCAGATGCTCGACGATGCCGGCCGTGAACATGGCCGACAAGGCAATGGTGAGCAGCATCGCCAACGAAGCGAACAGCAAGTAGCGCGGATGTTCCTCGTAAACAGGCACTGGGCCCGCCGTTGCCACGGTACGGACGGCAGCATGGAAGGCCAGCACGAACGATTCATGCAGCACCACCATGCCCGCGATGGTGTCTGCGGCTAGCAGCGCCATGAGCCCGATCAAGCCGCCCATGAAGATGCGGGAGCCGGCGTCATGCGGGCGCAACTGCCCCATGGCTCGACCGAGCAACGACTGGAAGCGCATCGACGCACCGAGTTCAAACGACGTGGGCATGCCCTCCGCGCCGGTGTACGCGGCCCAGGTGCCCTTTCCTGTCTTCAGCACCGCAGCCTTGTCGTCAGACGCGCACGCAGCGATGAGCGATGGCAAGGCAATGACGCCGGGCGACATCACCTGGCAGTTGGGCGCCACCTCAACGAGTTGCTTCGATGTCGTGCGATCGAAGACGGCCACAAACATCTTGATACCCGGCGAAAGATGCTCTGCTGCAAGGCAATAGCGCAGCGCAGCTGTGTCGTCGTGCAACAGCACTGCCATGCTGTCGATTCCGCCGGCAAGCACAGCGGCCAGTTCGCGGTCGGTCGGCCCTTCAAGATGGACGACTTCATCGCCGAGTGCCGCAAGGGCGGCACAGGTGCGACGTGCCTCACCAGTAGCTCCCAGTACTAAACGCCGCGGCCGCCGCGTTATCTCAGCAGGCATTGCTGATCACCCTCGTTCATCAGGCGCAACAAACACGCCACTACCGAAACTGGAAGCCAGAAATCGACTAGAAGGCCGTCGATGCGTCTTTCGGCTCTGCAGCCAACTGCACGATGAGGATGATCCAGCCGATGAAGGGCAAAAACACCCACGCTAGATTCCACGGCGACTTCCCGGCGTCTCGGAGACGTCGTACGCCTACGGACAAGCTTGGCAACAGGAATGCCAGATTCACAATCGAGGCGAACAACGTGAACTTGGGGTCATACCAGTTAGCTGACGGTGAGCTACCGCCCACCGCACCATCGAGGATGGAGGCAACCTGACCCACGAGCACGGTGAAGAGGAAGAACCACCAGAACTCGGAGCGTGAGGCGCGTCCGTTGAAATCCGCATACTTCTGTTGCAGGCATGTGCGTACGGCAGTCTGAAAATCCATGTCCCCACGCTACTCGCTCGGAAACGACTCAGGGCCTCCCGAAGGAGACCCTGAGTCATCTGGTCGGGGTGACAAGATTTGAACTTGCGGCCTCGTCGTCCCGAACGACGCGCGCTACCAAGCTGCGCCACACCCCGCTGTTACCAGCCCGCGTAGCCTAGCCGAGGCTAGGCGCAACGCTGAAATTCCAAGTAGACACCCGACGGGGACAGTGCTCAGACCCCTGCAACCAGCGTCAAGAGCGTCGCTTCGGGGCGGCAGGCGAAGCGCACCGGTGTGTAGGGGTTGGTGCCACAACCTGCGCTGACGTGCAACCAGGCCTCACGATGACAGCTCAAACCCCGAGCCCGCTTGCGGTCGAGATCGCAGTTGGTCACTAACGCACCAAACCCGGGTAGGCGCAACTGCCCACCATGCGTGTGTCCGGCGAGGATGAGCCGCGCGCCGTCAGCTGCCATAGAGTCCAGTACGCGCAGATACGGCGCATGTGTGACCCCGATCGGAATGCCCGCTTCCCAAGGCCCTGCGAGCTCTTCGTAGCGATCGAGATCAAGGTGCGGGTCGTCGGTGCCGCGGAGGGCAAGGCGTTGGCCGCGGACATCGATGGACGCCGTGTCATCGTTGAGATCGAGCCAGCCCGCTGCAGTGAGGTTCGTTCGTAGTTCCTCAAACGGCATAGGCGCACCGTGGATCCGCAAGCCGTCGTCGGATCCAAGATAGCGAGCGGGGTTCTTGAACAGCGGCGCGTAGTAGTCATTACTGCCAAACACGAAGGCGCCGGGTTTCTCTAAATGTGGCTCAAGCGCGTGCAGTAATGGTTTCAGGGCATGCGGGCTGGCCCAGAAATCACCAGTGGCAATGACGATGTCTGCATCCAGATCGCCAAGCGATCGGAGCCAGGTCTGCTTACGGCCCTGGGCCGGCGTGAGGTGCAGGTCTGACATATGCAAGACGCGAATGGGCTCAGAGCCGGGTGGCAACACCGGCACATTGGCAAACCTCGTCGTGAACGCCCGAACCTCGTAGCCCGCGCTGTAGGCAAAGCCAGCGGCCGCAACAGCACCAACGCTGGCGAGAATGTTCATACGCACATAGTGGCAGGATTGCGGGGTGACCACACTCAAGCAGCAACTGCAGGCCGACCTGACCGACTCCATGCGGGCACGTGACGCGCTCACGAGCGGCACCATTCGAATGGCGCTCTCCGCCATCACGAACGAGGAAGTGTCAGGGAAGACCGCGCGCGTCCTGACAGACGCTGAGGTCATTACCGTGCTCACACGTGAGGGCAAGAAGCGTCGCGAGTCCATCGAGGCCTACACCGCCGCCAACCGCCCGGATCTAGCCGACAAAGAGGCTGCTGAGCTCGGAGTGCTTGAGCACTACCTGCCGGCGCAGTTGACGGCGACTGAATTGCATGACCTGATCGAAGCCGCACTCGCCGAAGCCAAGGCGGCAGGGGCAGAAGGCATGAAGGCCATGGGTGCCGTCATGAAGGTGCTCCAGCCGCAGGTCAACGGACGCGCTGACGGCGCAGCCGTTGCGGCTGCAGTGCGGTCTGCCCTCGGCGCCTGACATGTCGGCGGTGCTGTGACGCAGCACCACCAGTTCCCTCGTGCTCTTTTGGGTGCTGACTGCTTCCTTCGAAGTTCCTCCTTCTCAATCATCATGGCCAACGCCCACGCGTCTGACCTGGGCGAAAAGTACGCTGGCGATACATGACTTGGCTCAGTGCCGGTCTTGCTCATTGGGTTGGCAGCCGCCTCGGTCACTTCGCATGCGGCTGTTGCGTTGGATACCAACGTTGTGACGGTACGGCTCGGCCTCGGTATCAGAGCACGTCGCTTCGCGTGGGCTCGCGTTGCACGCGCTGGAGAGGGCCTGAAATCTAGCTTTCACGTCGGCCGAATCATCGACGTCGCTGCTAATGGAGCAAAGACAGGCTCGAAGTTCTTCGCGAAAGACTCAACAATTCGCGAGGCACGTAACGTCCCAGCCCGCAAGGGCATCTACGCAGGCGGCGCGAGCGCAGGCTTCGGCGTCGTGGTCGAGATCACGCAACTTCAGTAGGTGACGTCTCCGCCGACGGCCTTGAGGATGCAGAACTCATTGCCCTCGGGGTCGGCCAGCACCACCCACGATTCCGCGCCGGTCTGACCGATCTGCATCTTGCAGGCTCCGAGTGCGAGCGCGCGCTCGACTTCGACCGCTTGATTGTCAGGGCGTAGATCGAAGTGCAAGCGGTTCTTCACCAACTTCTCGTCGGGATTCTTGTAGAACAGGATGTCGGGAGAGACCACGAGTTCTTTGACCCGCGGCTCGATCCACACCGCGTCTTCCTCGCGTCCGCCGATTTGCCAATCAAGCATCTCGCACCAGAACTCGGCGAGCAACGCAGGGTTGTGACAGTCAATCGTGACGCACTGAATAGTGAGCATGACGAGATCGAACCGCACGAGCGCCCATCACACAATCCCCCACCACTCTCCGCGGTACTTCACCAAACAACCAGCCAATGGCGATCTCGTGAAGAACCAGAACAACCAACCCGCGGTACTTCACCAAACAACCAACAGCCGGCGATCTCGTGAAGAACCAGAACAACCAACCCGCGGTACTTCACCAAACAACCAGCCAATGGCGATCTCGTGAAGAACCAGAACAACCAACCCGCGGTACTTCACCAAACAACCAGCCATTGGCGATCTCGTGAAGAACCAGAACAACCAACCCGCGGTACTTCACCAAACAACCAACAGCCGGCGATCTCGTGAAGAACCAGAACAACCAACCCGCGGTACTTCACCAAACAACCAACAGCCGGCGATCTCGTGAAGAACCAGAACAACCAACCCGCGGTACTTCACCAAACAACCAGCCATTGGCGATCTCGTGAAGTACCGGCAAAGCAATACATGAAGCCCCGCCGCACATGTCGATGCGGCGGGGCTTCATGAACGAGTCGCCCAGCCTGCGAGTTCCTCGGCGACAAGTTCTGCGATCTGCACGGCGTTGAGTGCCGCACCCTTGCGCAGGTTGTCATTGCTGATGAAGAGCGCGAGTCCGCGACCACCCTTGATCGACTGGTCCTGGCGAATGCGTCCAACAAAGGACGCATCTTTGCCGGCGGCCATCAGCGGGGTGGGAACGTCGACGACAACGACACCCGACGCATTCTGGAGCAACTCCGTAGCGCGTTCGGCAGAAATAGGCTTTTCAAACTTCGCGTTGATCGACAGTGAGTGGCCAGTGAAGACCGGCACACGCACGCAAGTGCCACTCACGCGCAACTCAGGAATGCCGAGAATCTTGCGCGACTCATTGCGCAACTTCTGCTCTTCGTCGGTCTCGAGCGAGCCGTCATCGGCAAGACCGCCGGCGAAGGCAATCACGTTGAAGGCGATCGGGGCGATGTATTTCTTTGGCGCCGGCAATGACACCGCTGTGCCGTCGTGCGTCAGAGCTTCGATGTCCTGTGTAACGCCTGCGCGCACCTGTCCTGCAAGCTCATTCACGCCGGCGAGACCGGAACCCGAAACGGCCTGGTACGACGAGACAACAAGCTTTACGAGGCCCGCTTCATCATGCAAGGGCCGCAGCACCGGCATGGCCGCCATAGTGGTGCAGTTTGGGTTGGCGATGATGCCTTTGGGTCGGTTCTTGATGTCCTGCGGGTTCACTTCACTCACAATGAGTGGAACCTCGGGATCCATACGCCAGCCCGAGGAGTTATCGATGACGACAGCGCCCGCGGCGGCAAACCGCGGGGCCAGAGCCTTCGAGGTGGTAGCGCCGGCCGAAAAAAGCGCGATGTCGATGCCGGCGAGATCGGCAGTGGATGCGTCTTCAACGATGATCGAGTCACCGCGGAAATGCAGCACCATTCCCGCGGAACGGGCGGACGCGAATAGCCGCAGATCACCGAGCGGAAAGTTGCGCTCTTCAAGGATGCGCAGCATGACAGCACCGACTTGGCCAGTCGCCCCAACAACAGCGACGGTGGGCTTGCTCATGATCAACGTCCCGTTCCGCCGTAGACCACGGCTTCGATCTGGTCTGCATCGAGTTCGAATGCGGTGTGCAGCGTGCGCACCGCGCGATCAAGGTCTTCGCTGCGCACAATCACTGACAGACGAATCTCCGAAGTTGAAATCATCTCGACGTTGACCTGCGCATCGGCAAGGGCGGCAAAAAACGTGGCCGAAACGCCGGGGTGCGAACGCATGCCCGCGCCGATGAGCGAGATCTTGCCGATGCTGTCATCGAACTGCAGCGAATCGAAGCCGACCTCCTTCTGGATGCGCGTCAACGCGGCGGTTGCGTTGTGGCCCTCAGCCTTGGGCAGCGTGAAGGAAATATCGGTGACGCCCGTGGTTGCGGCCGAGACGTTCTGCACGATCATGTCGATGTTGATCTGCGCATCAGCAATGGCCTGGAAGATCGCGGCCGCATTGCCCGGACGGTCGGGTACACCGACGACGGTGATCTTCGCCTCGCTCCGGTCATGTGCAATACCGGCGATGATGGGCTGTTCCATGTTGTCTCCTACCGGACGTTCCTTGTGAATCCAGGTGCCTTCGACGTGCGAGAACGATGAGCGCACGTGGATAGGCAGATCAAAGCGACGCGCATATTCGACGCAACGCAGGTGCAGCACTTTCGCGCCACTGGCGGCAAGCTCAAGCATCTCTTCATACGTCACACTCTTGAGTTGACGTGCGAGTGGCACCACGCGTGGGTCTGCCGAGAAGATGCCATCGACGTCGGTGTAGATCTCGCATACGTCGGCGTCGAGGGCTGCGGCTAAAGCGACAGCCGTCGTATCGGAACCGCCTCGACCAAGCGTGGTGATGTCTTTGGTCTTCTGCGAGACGCCCTGGAAACCAGCAACGATGGCGATGGCACCATCACCGATTGCCTCGCGGATGCGTCCTGGTGTCACATCGATGATGCGGGCGCGACCATGCTGTGCGTCGGTGATGACGCCGGCTTGTGATCCGGTGAAGGATCGCGCCTCCATGCCGAGATTGTTGACGGCCATTGCCAGCAGCGCCATCGAGATGCGTTCACCAGCAGTGAGCAACATGTCGAGTTCCCGCGGTTGCGGAAGTGGGGTGACGGCATTCGCGAGGTCGACAAGCTCATCGGTGGTGTCGCCCATCGCGGAAACGACGACAACCACATCATTGCCCGCGCGCTTGGTTTCAACAATGCGCTTGGCGACGCGCTTGATGGACTCGGCGTCGGCGACGGACGAGCCGCCGTACTTCTGAACGACCATTCCCATAGGGGATCCCCTTACGTGTGCAGACCCATGCTGACACGTCGAAAACGGTCATTTCCACAAAGTCCACATAATGAGACACACAAACGTCTCGCTATATGAGATTTTCCAGAATTCGGGCAGATATTCGGGACGACATCACGACGCCTGCGAGTAAATCCGTCGCTGGTCCTCGCACGGCCCGTGTCGCTTCGCGCCACGCGCGCGGCTGCGGAATCGCTCCGAATTTCTCTCCGCCGCCGCGCTGTCTCACGATAGTTGGACTGCGGAGACAGTCTCCGAGCTAGACCGTGCGGCGACCAGCAAAGGCACGACCCAAGGTGACCTCGTCGGCGTATTCGAGGTCGCCGCCGACCGGGAGACCACTGGCGAGCCGGCTCACGATCAACCCCATCGGGCTCAGTAGCCGGGACAAGTAGGTGGCAGTGGCTTCGCCTTCGAGGTTCGGGTCGGTGGCGATGATGACTTCCTTCACCGTGCCGTCAGCCAAACGTGGGAGTAGCTGGCGAATGCGCAGATCGTCGGGACCAACGCCATCCATGGGATTAATCGCGCCGCCAAGGATGTGGTACTTGCCACGGAACTCACGCGTGCGTTCGATCGCGATGACGTCCTTGGGTTCTTCCACCACGCAGATAAGCGCGGGATCGCGGCGAGGGTCGCGGCATACCCGGCACATGTTGGATTCGCTGACGTTGCCGCACTCTTCGCAGAAGCGCACTTTGTCTTTAATCTCATGCAGGATTTGGGCCAACCGACGCACATCTGTGGACTCCGCCTGCAAGATGTGAAAAGCCAAGCGCTGTGCGCTCTTAGGACCGATGCCAGGCAGGCGACCGAGTTCGTCAATGAGGTCCTGAACGATGCCTTCGTACATGCCTAAGCCCGTTCGCTTTCACCGATGATGACGCCGCCCAGGGATTGCTTCGCTAGCTCGACTCCGCGGAGTTCGTCATCAGCGTTCTCATCGTCTTCGGACGGCATATCAGCGGCGAGATCCACCACGGGCTCGGCAGCAACAACGGCCTCAGCGCGGGCAAGCGGGCTCTGCTCTGGTTCTGGTTCAGCTGCTGCGGCCGGCGCGACTGCAGGCACGCCGCCCTGCGGAGGCTTGGCGCCCTGATCGAGCACAAGGTCAATGCGCAACGGTCGCTGCAGCACCTGTGCAGCTGCGGCGGCCAGCACTTGATCGAGGTTGCGTGAACGCGCCACGGTGAAGGGGCCTTGCTGGGATAACGCAACGACAAGCGCGTCTCCGTTGATGCCGGTCGGTGCCGACTCGGAGAACACCGTCCAGGCCGTTCGTCCTCCTGATGGAATGGTCTTCACGGCCTCGAGTACGGCCGGCCACAGGGTACGAATGGACTCGATATCGACGGCCGGACCGGCAATCGACGGTTTCTCAGACGTCACTGTTGCCGTTGTCACATGACTTGGTGGCACGGGCAGTTTCGGAACTTCTGCAGCAATGGGTTCATGCGTGGCCAACTCTGCGACAACCGGATCCGCATCAACCGCCACGCGTGGAGAGACCGTTGTAGGCGCGACATCGGAAAGTCGCCGAGGTGCGCGGGGGGTTGTCGTGGTCTGAGCGCCGGTCTCTGTAGCGGACAGCGGAGTTGTACCGGTCGGAAGCGTCATCGTGTGCGCCGGGAGTGCCGAAACCTTGCGCTCCATGGCGTCGATTCGCGCAGCAAGCACACCGATGCTGCCATCCCCGACGGGGAGCAACAGCCGCGCCGCCAAGAGTTCAAGCTGAAGCCTCGGCGCAGTCGCCCCTCGCAGACTGGAGAGCCCGTCACTGACGGTGTCCGCTGCCCGCGAGAGCGTCGGAAGCCCAAGCCCTTCTGCCTGCGCCTTCAGCACAGCAAAACGATCACTCGGGGCATCGATCAAACCATGCTCGGCAGCTTCGGGTGCAGCAGAAAGAATGATGAGATCGCGTAGACGCTCAAGTAGGTCGGTGACGAAACGACGCGGGTCGTGCCCTCCGCTCACAACATCGTCGATCACACTGAAAAGCTCTGCGCCGGTGCCGGTGCCGAGCGCATTGATGACGGCGTCAAGCAGGGTGTCATTGGTGAAGCCCAACTGCGCGAGTGCATCAACGTACGTGACGCCCGCTGCGCTAGCACCACCGACCAGTTGACCGAGAATCGATTGCGCATCGCGGACGCTGCCGCCACTTGCGCGCGCGACCAGCGCCAGCGCCGGCAACTCGGCCGGCACCTGCTCCTTCGCGCAGATCATCGCCAAGTTCTCGACCAACAATTTCGCCGGTACCAGTCGGAAGGGGTAGTGATGTGTGCGCGAGCGAATGGTGCCGAGCAACTTGTCGGGCTCCGTGGTGGCAAAGACGAAACGCAAGTGCTCCGGCGGCTCCTCCACTAATTTGAGCAATGCGTTTGCAGCTTCGGTAGTCAGCTGGTGGGCCTCATCGATGATGTAAATCTTGTAGCGCGATGCGGCCGGTGCGTACACGGCCTTCTCGCGGAGTTCTCGCGCCTGATCGATGCCTCGATTGCTGGCGGCGTCGAGCTCAATGACATCGATAGATCCCGGCCCGTTGGGTGCAAGCTCAACGCAGGAGTTGCAGACACCACAGGGATCTGATGTTGGGCCTTGCTCGCAATTGAGCGAACGAGCGAGGATGCGAGCGCTGGAGGTTTTGCCACATCCACGGGGGCCAGAGAACAGGTAGGCGTGATGCGCTCGGTTCGAGGCCAGCGCACGCATGAGCGGCACCGTGACATGGTCTTGACCGATGAGGTCCGCAAAACGGCCCGGACGATAGGTGCGATACAGGGCCAGCGACATGGGGTAGACGTTAGTCGTCATCACCGACACCGGCACGCCCGCGCGCCCGACTATGCCAAGGCAGGAAAGGGCCCCTCATGCACCTGACAGAGCACACTTACCCTTGCTGCCTTCCGGCCCTGGGGGATTGGGCGTGATGCCACCGCATGAGGGGCTAAGACAAAGTGTACGGGCAGGATTTCATAGGGCTCACCTCGTGCGATTACAGTTCGCGGCGGAGGATTCGCATAGTGGCCGAGTGCGCACGCTTGGAAAGCGTGTAGGGGGCAACTCCTCGCGGGTTCGAATCCCGCATCCTCCGCCAGTACCGCCTTGTCGCCTCGGGGTCCGCCCCAGGCGCAAAGCGGCCACCAACTGGACGTAGCTCTACCGCGTCCCCGCGAGGAGGTCTGGTGCCGAACGCTGGCCGCCCCCACCTCGAATCTCGCCACCGTCGAATTTCGCGCGGCGACCAGTTCAAGCGGATTGCCCCGTGGACTGCTGTGTTCATGATCGGCTTCCTTGCTGCTTGGATCGTGAAGCCAGGACCCGTCGCTGTCGACCATTCGCTCGGCTGCACGTACGTCTCTGTCATACCGGCCAAGGTGCTTCCGCTGCCGAAGCAAGTGACGGTCAACGTCTACAACTCCACGAAACGCGTGGGCCTGGCCTCGATCACGAGCATTGATTTGAAGCTTCGTGGGTTCAAGGCAGGGATTGTGGATTCGTCCAGCGAGGACCTCAAAGGCATCGGCGAGATTCGCTTTGGTGCAAAGGCTCGAGCCGCAGCCCAGCGCTTATCAGCCTACGTTCCAGGCGGGTTAATGAAACAGATCACGCGAGCTGACGCCAAAGACGTGTCGGTCGATCTCGTGCTTGGGCCGGCCTTCGGCAATATCGCGCCCAACGAGCAGGCCGCCGCCATGCTCGCAATCCCCTCGGCCAGCCCATCTGGCAAGGGCTGCCCACTGTTGTAGCCGCAGGCATATGCCCATTGCTCAAGCGGATCTGGCGTCAGGCAATGAGCGTCGGTATCTCTGGCATTGCGCCCAATGAGCGCCATCACGCTGAGGGCTTCGGATTCGTCGGGCTCCTCGGTCCTCCGCTATTGTTCGCGGCGGTGATGTGTCCGAGTGGCCTAAGGAGCACGCCTCGAAAGCGTGTGTGGGTGAAAGCTCACCGTGGGTTCAAATCCCACCGTCACCGCCATACAAAAGCCCGTCGCGACAGCGGCGGGCTTTTGTCGCTCCGGTGACCCCTGGATTTGGGAGGAGCGGAGGGCGCCAGCCCGACGCGACGGCTCCCACCGTCACCGCCATCACGCAACTACTGCACCGTAACTGCGTATCAACTCAACATATGTTGAGTTGATACGCAGTTACGACAACATAGTCGTGGCGACGCGCAGCTACACCGAGCGCAACGTCCCAGCATCGATGGCATCCGGCAGCGGACGAGTGCGTACCAGCGCCATTGCGCGCCCTGCGCGCGTCAGTGCCACATAGAGGCCACCGAGCCCGCCAGAGCCTTCCACCAAGGTTGCCGGCTCAACGACGACGACCGCGTCGAACTCGCAGCCCTTGGCTGCCCAGGCGCTCAGCAGCGCCACCTGATGACTCACTGCATCAGCACCGACTCCCGCATCGAGGCCGGAGGTGCGGCAAGCGCCAAGCAGCGTCGAATGCAACTGAAGAGGTGCAACCACGCCAACGCGCCAGCCTCGCCCGACCCAAGCGGCCGCAAGCTCGGAAACCCGGGAGGGCAAGGTTTCGGCAGTCACGAGTTGGTCGGTCGGTTCTTCATCGCCTTCCAACACGCTGACGGGACTCGTGCCGTGACGACCCATTGCAGCCAGCACTCCGGCACTCGGCGCCATCAGTTTGGCAGGAGTGCGGTAGTTCACGGTGAGCGTCTCCACCTGCACCATGCCGTGGGCGATCTTCGTGAGCGCGTTCGTCCAATCGCCAACACCGGCAGCGCTTTCCGTCTGGGCAAGGTCTCCGACGACCGTGAGCGAGCCACCGGACGCGCGGCGCCCGATCATGCGCCAGCCCATCGCCGAAAGTTCCTGCGCCTCATCGACGACGACGTGCCCATAGACCCATTCGCGATCTGTAAGCGCGCGCTCAGCCAACGTGCCACGAGCGTGCGACTCTGCCCAGCGCTCAGCCAACGCTGCACTGTCGATGATGCCGAGATACCCCGTGAGGTCAGTCGCTTCATCGAGTGCTTCATCAAACACCTGATCGCCAGTGAGTTCCGACATCAAATTGGCCGCCAGCACGTTCTCCGCCGCTGTGGAACGCATGCGTTCGGCCTGCGCACTCGCGAGCGACCGAGCCGCAGCGCCGGTTTCATCTTCACCGCAGAGCTCGGCGAGTTCATCAAGCAGCGGCACGTCGTCAACCGTCCACGCGAATCCATCAGCGCGAGCCAGCGCGTCGAGTTCCTTCGAAGAAAACTCAGATCCTCCAACAGCTTCACGCCAACCGGCATCGGTGTACAGCCGCTCCAAGAGTCGCTCTGGAGATAGCGGCATCCACAGCAGGTTTAGCTCACGCCGAACCTGCTTGCGCTCCCGCAATTCCTCGATGATATCGATACGGATGTACTCGTCTCGGCTATCCAACTGCCGCTTGCGCGCGACAGCTCGGGCCACCACTTCAAGTGCGTCGATGAGGAAGAGTTCGCGGGCGGTGTTGTGTTGCGGGCTCTCACTCAGTGCTCGTCCTCGCGCCCGCGCTAACGAGTTGTGCGGCACATGCACAGGACCGTCGACCAGATCAAGGTGCACCCCCCTGGCCGGAATCTCATGCCGCGACGCCACTGCTGCAGCAAGCAGTGCAGCCATACGTGGGTCGCCCTTCACACGCGCAGTCACACCCGAATCACGACGGCTGGTGCTCACGCGCGGGAAAAGCTCGCCCGGCGCACTCAGCACCACGGCCGTCTCTCCCAATGCGGGCAGGACCTCGGAGATGTAGGAGAGGAAGGTCGCGCTGGGGCCAACCACGAGCACGCCCGATCGCTCGAGACGAGCGCGGTGCTTGTAGAGCAACCATGCGGCGCGGTGCAGTGCCACCACGGTCTTCCCGGTTCCCGGGCCGCCGGAGACCACCAGCGCACCCTTGCCGGAATTGCGGATGATCCGGTCTTGCTCGGCCGCGATGGTGGCGACGATCTGTCCCATACGACCAGTGCGCTCGGCACCCAGCGCTTCCACCAAGATGCTCTCTGCGCTGGTCGAGCCGGCCGGATAGTCGTCAAGTCGTGACGGATCGAGCACCTCGTCGACGACTCCCGTGACAGTCCTACCGCGAGTCCGGATGTGCCGCTTGGCAATCACCCCTTCCGGTGTTGCCAGCGTTGCGCCATAGAAACGCTCAGCGGCGGGGGCACGCCAATCGGTCAGCACGGGATCGCCGTCCGCGTTCGACAGCCCCAAGCGTCCGATCCAAAGCGACGGGAACTCCGAGTCCAGTCGTGCGAAACACAGGCCCTCTTCGACGGAGTCCAGAGCTGCTCGACGCTGCGATTGCAGGTTCACCATGGCCTCGCGGAGTCCGCGCGCTTGGTGGGTGCCACCCGACTCGCTCATCTCGGCCTCGGCCAGACGACGTGTAGCGAGTTCGCGGGCGACATCTAGGCGCCCGTACACCAAGTCCAAGTGCGCTTGCTCCTCGACCAGCGCGTCCTGTGGCTGCTTCGCCATGCCGCACCTCCTCCGTGCTCAATGCCGATCCGTGGCAGCCAACAGGCGCCTCACGATCACCTGCGGCTAGCCACATTCCGACATTGCAGACTAGTCACTATCTTGCGGGCATGAATGACGGCCCCAAAGCAGTGCTCGCCGCAGGACTCTGGATGACGGTCGTTCAGTTCGTCCAGAACCAGCTGCTCTTCCTCGGGCTGTGGCAGTCGCTCTTCGAAGATCACGGCCAAACGTTCGCAACCGCGCCCGTGAATGGCTTCCTCTGGACGGTGTGGAGTGTGCTGCACGCCTATATCGTGCGGGAGTTCCTTGTCGTACGCACGTTCCCGCGAGCCGTGGTCGGAGCATGGTTTGTGAGTTTCCCCATGATGTGGTCCGCGCTCTACAACCTGCAGGCGCTACCACTACGGCTGTTGCTTGCGGCAGTCCCCATCAGCCTTGCTGGGACGTTCGCATCGGCCAAGATCATCCTCCGCCTAGATCCCGAGCTGTCAGCCGCCAAAGCCCCATAGCCGAATCATCGCTGCTTCGCGAAGAAATCCTGCAACAGCAAGGCGCAGTCGTCGGCCAGCACACCATGCACGACCTCTGGCCGATGGTTGAGCCGACGATCGCGCACCACGTCCCATAGTGATCCGACCGCACCTGCCTTCTCATCGCTGGCGCCGAAAACCAGTCGCGCGATGCGCGCGTTCACTATGGCGCCGGCGCACATAGTGCAGGGCTCCAAAGTCACAACGAGAGTGCATCCCTCGAGGCGCCACTCTCCGAGCGCTTTCGCTGCTTCGCGCATGGCGACAATCTCGGCGTGTGCAGTGGGGTCGCCATGGCGCTCCCGTTCATTGCGGCCGCGGCCGATAACGCGTCCCTCGGCGTCAAGCACCACTGCGCCGATAGGCACGTCTTCGCCCGCCAGCAGAGCCTCGGCCAACGCCAAACGCATGGACACTTCGTCAGACATACTGGCTTTCACGGGCTCATTGTGACGCGTACACGAGCGTCCCATAGCACCACCGCGCATGAAGATCGCGGCATTCTCACCACGCCCGTGTGGGCACTAGCCTTGCCGCATGCGCACCCACGTTGCCGACCATCCGCTCATCGCCCACAAGCTCACCGCCTTGCGGGATGAAGCCACGGGATCACCCGAATTTCGACGCCTCGCCGATGAACTCGTCACGTTGCTCGCGTATGAGGCAACGCGTCACATCCGCGTCGAACCTGTCACCGTGCGCACCCCAGTTGCGCTCGCCGAGGGCGTGGCAATTGCCAACCCCAAGCCGCTCGTAGTGCCGATTCTGCGCGCCGGCCTCGGCATGCTGGAAGGCATGATGCGCCTGCTGCCGAACGCCGAAGTCGGCTTCCTAGGCATGGTGCGAGACGAAGAGTCCCTCGTGGCATCGACGTACGCAGAGCGCATCCCCAAGGACATCGCGGGCCGTCAGGTCTACCTGCTTGATCCGATGCTCGCCACAGGCGGCACGCTCGTTGCCGCAATCCGCATGATGCTGGACCGCGGCGCCACCGACGTCACCGCTATCTGCCTACTTGCCGCTCCCGAGGGCCTGGCCCGCGTCGACGCAGAATTCGAGGGCGCCGTCAACGTCACCATAGTGACCGCTGGACTCGACGAGAAGCTCAACGAAAAGGGCTACATCGTGCCCGGCCTGGGTGACGCAGGAGACCGCCTCTACGGCACCGTCTGACCACCACCAACTAGGTCATACCGAAGGCGCTTTCCCGACAAGTTTGTTCTCGGGAAAGCGCCTTCAGTGTTGATACATGGTTCTGGGTCTACTGCTCAAGCAAGAAGTTCTGGAACTGCCACGGGTCGTCGTGGTCGAGTTCGAGACCATCCCACTGCGCAAACAGGTCGTAGCGATTCTTGAGTGGCGTCCAGTCAGCAGCATCCGAGTGGAACTCGCCGAGGAACGGCATGGCCACATCAAGCACTTCGCGCCACGGGAGATCATCGGGAACGCAGAGCCCGCGGTCTGGGTTGTTCACCATGTAGGTGACCGAGGCGAGCACCGACGCGGCAACCTGCAATGTAGTCGCGCTCTGGTGCGGAACCAGAACCCGGGCCTCATCAATCGACAGCAGCGAACCGGTCCACCACGACTGCAGCGGATGACCCATCAGCAGCACGCCAAGACGATCTTCACCTGAGATGATCTCGTCATTCATGATGCGTTCGCGCTCGGGGAACTTCCAGTTGTTCATCTGGCACTCGCGCATGGACAGGATGCCGGCATCGGAAGGGCAATACGCGTAGTGGCAAGTAGGGCGATAGATCTCGTTGCCCTCTGCGTCGCGCACCGTGAGGTGTGCCGGAATCGTGTACGCCTCACCGTGGCGAACGACCATTCCCGTGATCTCGTAATCCGGCACCCAGGAACGCACCTGCACTGTGGCGCCCGGTTGGGCGATGCAGATCTGCGTCGCAGACGTTTCGTGGCGAATGCCCTTACGTGGTAGGCGCTTTTCGTGCGTCCCCCAACCCAACTCAGCTGGTGCGATGCCTTCTTCATGGAACCCGGCAACACTCCACGTGTTGACGAACTCGCCGACCTGCTTGGGCTGATCGGTGAGCTGCGTGTCACGCTCGGAAATGTGAATGACCTTGACATCAAGGTGCATCGCTAAGTGCGGGAAGTCCTCCGCCGCTGCCGCGGCGCGCACCAGTTCTGCCTTATCGCCTAACAGGTCTTGGGCAAGGCAGCGCTCCGCAATATCGAGCAGCGCCTTCTTCACGAAGTGTGAGACAAGCCCAGGGTTGGCGCCGTGCTCGACGACCGCTGTCGGGCCAGGCGTATCCCATGTGGCCTTCATTTCCTGCATGCGCTGATGACGCACGATCAACGTACGTTCGCGGGGGTCCCGCGAATCCGCCGCGTCGTATGGATCCCACTCTTCCACCGAAGTGTTCAGGTAGAGCACTCCGTTGTCATGACACCAGCCAATGATCGTGTTCGCATCGATATTCCATGCCAGGTCGACCAGCACATCTCCTGCGGAAACATATTCGGCAAGCAGGGACTCGAGGTTCGCCTGTGTGACTTGATCGAGGACGAAGTGCGCGCCGCGTGCTATTGCATCAGCGAAGCGCGGGCGCACGTCTTGGTAATCCAAGACGGTGAGCTGACCAGGCGTGGCAACCACGTGATCCAGCAGCAGTGGTACAGAGCATTGCGAAACGGAACCGCCGCCGAGGACGAGCACTCGACCTTCGAAGTTTCCTGCCAATTCGAACCTCTTTCAAAGGGATACGGATGCCGAAGAACCGAGCATCGCTAGCTCGAGTGTACGTCCGCGAGTTCACACCAGAATCTCGGCCGTCGGGCCGCTCTGGCGCATCGAGGGCGCTCTCCCGACAACCAACATGTCGGGAAGGCGCCTTCGAGTAATCGAAGTTAGTTGCCGAGGCCGAGAAAGCGCAGCAGGTAGTACATGATCGCGCCAACCAACGCGGCCGCTGGCAGCGTCAGCACCCAGGCTGCGAGAATGTTGCTCACGGTTCCCCACTTGACCCACTTGCGTCCACGAGTGGCACCGGCTCCAAGAATGGATGACGTCACCGTATGCGTCGTAGATATGGGTGCGGCAAAACCGATAGCCATGACATAGAGAACACCCGAGGCCACTGTCTGAGCGGCTGTGCTGCGGATCGCATCCATCTCAATCATCTTGCTGCCCAGCGTCTTCATGATGCGAGCACCACCGGAGTAGGTGCCGAGTGCAATCGCTGTCGCTGCAGCCACTTTGACCCAGACCGGAATGGTTCCGTTGTCCACCTGATAGCCGCCAACAACCAGAGCCAGCGTGATAACACCCATCGTCTTCTGGGCATCCTGCAGGCCGTGCCCAAGCGACATGGCACTCGCGGCAGCAATCTGCACCCCCCTAAACGGCTTGCTCACCTTGGATCGTCGGGCATTACGAAAGATCCATTGCAGCAGCAGCACGAGGAGGAATGACAAACTGAAACCGATGACCGGCGAGAGCACCATCGGGATGGCGACTTTTTGGACAACGCCGTCCCAGTGCACCACTTCGGACGCAGCCATGGCTGAACCAACCAAGCCGCCTATGAGCGCATGACTCGACGACGACGGCAAGCCAAACCACCAAGTGAGCATGTTCCATGCGATAGCGCCCAACAAAGCGGCCATCACAACGATGAGACCGTGGTGGTCCTTTGAGACATCGATGATGCCCTTGCCCACCGTCTTCGCCACGCCTTCGCTGATGAACGCTCCGGCGAGATTGCCTACGGCAGCAATCGCGAGTGCCTGTCTCGGTCTTAGCGCCTTCGTTGCGACCGACGTAGCAATGGCGTTCGCCGCGTCGTGAAAGCCGTTGGTGTAATCGAAGGCCAACGCAATAATCGTGATCAGTGCGACAAGAACAAATGTCGCTTCCACGGATCAGGACTCCTTAAGCGAGATGGTGCGCACGATGCGGGCAACGGCCGCCATGCGATCGAGTGACTCCTCCATCTTCTCGAAGACTCCCTGAATGCGCAGCACCTCCATCGCCTTGTAACTGCCATCGAACAACTTCGCCGTCATGCGACGGTGCATTCGATCACCATCATCTTCAATGCGATTGGCCTCGGTGTAGTAGAAGTCGAGGTCTTTCAAGTTCTTCAAACGAGGCATATTCGATGCCGTCAGTTCGGCAAGTCGTCGTACAGCGTCGGCAATCTCGTCAGTGCCGGCGGGGAACGAGTCCACGTTGTGCAGCACGGTCAGATCTGAAGCCGCTTCCATAGCGTCGATCGAATCGTCGAGAGCGTTGGCCAACTGCTGCAGATCGCCGCGGTCGTACGGAGTCACGAACATGTCGTCAATACGGGTGACGAGCAACACCAGCAGTTCATCTGCTTCACTTTCCAGCGCGGCCACCTGCCCGGATATCGCCAAACGTTCCGCCTGAGGTGCCTTGATCAGCGCTTCCAGTGCGCGTGACGCCGCGGCCAAACGCTCCGCCAGCGAGGTGTAAAGATCGAACAGGACAGCGTCCTTGGGCGTAAGCCCCATGATTGCTCCAGAGTCTGAGGTGTGCGTTCCAATGCTAGAAACGTCGTTCACCGCATATTCACGGAAGCATGAATTGGTAAGCCGCTGTTCACCTGAAGTTCACCTTGGCCACCGCTTAGGCTGACGTCATATTCAGGACGAGTTCTAGGGAATCACACCATGACCGAGAAGAAGCTCAACATCGGCTCACACGACTTACCGGTGTCCGACCGACTTACCGAATTCATGAAGACAGGCTGGGCCGACACCGAATACACCGACGTACCGCGTAATGAGAGCGCGCCCTTCGCGGCGGCTCGGCGCGCACGGCTCTCGGCCGCATTCGCAGGTAAGCGCATCGTGGTTCCGGCCGGCAGTTTCAAGGTTCGCGTCAACGACTGCGACTACAGATTCCGTGCAAGCTCGCCGTTCTCTTGGCTCACCGGAATCGGTGCCGCTGAAGCCGTTCCGGACACCGTCCTGGTGCTTGAGCCCACTGACATCGGCCATGACGCTCACCTCTATCTCCACCCACGCAGCCCACGCGACACCGCTGAGTTCTTCCGCGATCGTCGCCACGGTGAATTCTGGGTCGGTCGGCGCGTGACTGCCAAAGAAGCCCTTGCTCGTTACGACATTGCGGTACGCCATATCGACGACCTAGCGTCAGTACTCCGTGACGGCACCGCAACAACCGCAGTGCGTGGCGAGGACCCCGCGGTGGACGCCCTACTGCCAGCGCGAGTCGATGGCGACATCGAACTCGTGCAATGGCTCTCTGAAGCTCGACTCATCAAAGATGACTACGAGATCAAGGAACTGCAGTTTGCAGTCGATGCCACTATCCGCGGCTTTGAAGATGTGGTGCGCTCTTTCCCCGCTGCCATGAAGGAGCCCAACGGTGAGCGCGTCGTCGAAGCCGCGTTCTATGCCCGCGCGCGACTCGAAGGCAACGAGCCCGGCTACGACACCATCGCGGCGTCTGGTGCACATGCCTGCGTGCTGCACTGGATTCGCAACGACGGTGCGGTGAAGGACGGCGACCTGCTGCTGCTTGATGCCGGCGTCGAAGTTGATTCGCACTACACCTCCGACGTCACGCGCACGCTGCCAGTGAATGGGCAGTTCAGCGAAGCACAGCGCAAGATGTACCTACTCGTGTACGAGGCGCAGCAGGCAGCCATTGCAGCTGTGAAGCCCGGGGCGAAGTTTCGCGACTTCCACCGCGCCGCTATGACCGTCATTGCGCATGGTCTTGCCGAGTGGGGTGTGCTCCCCATCTCCGGCGAAGAATCTTTGCAAGACGATGTCGGTCTGCATCGACGTTGGACGCTGTGCTCCACCGGACACATGCTCGGCATGGATGTGCACGACTGTGCCAAGGCTCGCGCTGAGGAATACCTCGACGGCGTGCTCGAAGTGGGCAACGTACTGACGATCGAGCCCGGCCTCTACTTCCAAGCAGACGATCTGCTGCTGCCCGAAGAGTTCCGCGGCATCGGTATCCGGATCGAGGACGACGTTGTCGTCACCGAAGACGGCTGCCGCCTACTCACCGAAGCACTCCCCCGCCACCCCGACGCCATCGAACGCTGGATGTCGCAGATCGTCTAGCCAACTCCCGCTTCACTGTCGAATCTGTTAGCTCCTCCGCAGGAGGGCTAACAGATTCGACAGTGAAGCGTAGGAAATGGGCTCTGGCTAGGCGATGTTGGTGTGGAAGAGGAAGCCAACGCCGTAGGTCGCAGCCATCGCCAGTAGCCCACCTACGATGACGCGAATGGTCGGCTTCACCGGATTCATACCCGAAGCGATGCCGCTGAATGTGCCAGCTGCGCCAAGTCCGATGAAGGTCACCACAAAAATCATCTGGATGCGGATGCTCTCAGGCGCCAACAACGCGAAGAACGGAACAACTCCACCCACTAAGAAGCTCCCCGCCGATGCCAGCGCGGCTTGCAGCGGCCGAGCTTCATTCGCTTCGTGACGTCCGAGTTCTTCGCGAAGGTGATTGTCCAGTGCATCGTGCGCCGTCATCTCGGCCGCAGCTTGGACCGCCGTCTCACGCGAAAGACCTCGATGCCGCAGTAGAGCGGCAAGTTCGGCGAGTTCCCCTTCGGGGTTCTCCAAAAGATTGGCCTGCTCCAACGCTGTGTCTGCTGCCTCGATGTCCGCTTGCGAACTCACGCTCACGTACTCGCCAACCGCCATCGACAGAGCACCGGCAGCGATAGCCGCGACGCCAGCGGTCACGACTCCACTGGCTGTGGCACCAGCGGCGGCAACACCGACCATCAGGCTCGAGGTCGACACGAGACCATCGTTCGCACCGAGGACGGCGGCACGCAGCCATCCACCTCTGCCGGCCTTGTGGTGATCATCCTGCGGAAATGTGTCATCGACCTTCATGGCTGTATCTTCCCATCCAAGCCCTAGGGTTCGCGCAACGCTCTCGTTACATTGGCGAGTACCCTTGGCACATAACTTGTTGGAGGTTCCCATATGCGCATTCGGCTCGGCCTCGTTGCCATCGCTCTTATTCTCACCGCCTGTGGTGGCGGCAGTTCAGACACACCGGCCGAAAGTGCATCGGCCACGGAGACGACTGCTGCTGCGACGGCCGCAGACTTTGGCACAGCAATCGACTTGGGCGACGGCGTTTCCGTGACCGTTTCGGCTCCTGGGACATTCACGCCGGGATCGTTCGCTTCCAACTACCTGCCTGGGCAGGTAGCGGATCTTTTCACCATCGAAGTTGCCAATAAGGGCACTGCTCCGCTGGACCTCTCGTCCATCTCCTTCGCTCCGACCTCAGGAACCGCCTTCTGCAGCGACGTGCTCGACGGCGACAACGGCATCAACGGTGCACCTACAGATCCGGTTGCAGCCGGCGCGACAGCGTCGTTCAAATACGCCATCGCCTGCGATGCAAAGGTCGGCGATCCGCTGGCTCTCGGCATCACCTACTCAGCCACGAACTTGACGCTCGCCGGCACACTCGTCTGACTTCGACCTACAAGAAGGCCCGCGGACAGTGTCCGCGGGCCTTCTGTGTGTTCCGTTTGCCGACTACGTCAGCGGGTAGTGGCACGCCACTGTTCGACCCGGCTCAATCTCGGTTGGCACCGGCGCCTCAGCGCGACACTTATCCGTGGCCAGCCAGCAACGCGTATTGAATACGCAGCCACTCGGGGGATTGATGGGGCTCGGCAGATCACCCGTCAGCAAAATGCGCTCTCGCTTGCGCTCGAGCTCCGGATCGGGAATCGGCACAGCGGAGAGCAGGGCCTTCGTGTACGGATGCAGCGGACGGTCGTAGAGGACGGCTGTAGAGGCGACCTCCATGACCTTTCCTAGGTACATCACGACTACGCGATCCGAGATGTGCTGCACAACGGACAGATCGTGCGCCACGAACACGTAGGCCAATCCAAATTCCTTCTGCAGGTCATCAAGCAGATTCACCACCTGTGCCTGAATAGAAACGTTCGCGCATCTTCGGGTTGGTCGAGACCCGACGTTGGCAACTGCAGTGCGGGTGACGCCCGGCCTGGATGATGGACTCGATCGTGTACGTATACGGGCTCACAACGGTCACTTGAGGGCGGCTTCACGGCTGTAGGCCCTGAACCCCGATGTGGTGTCGGTGACCCCGGTGCCGGATGCCTTTCGGACGACCCAGCTCCCGGCCAGTTCGAGGCGCGTCTTGATGAGCGAGAACTCGTCGACCGAGCGAACATCGCGATCGCCGATCACCATGTCGGCGTCGCCGGCAACGATGGGAGCCACGAGCGCCGGAATGGCGCCCGCGTCGTATTGGTTGTCGGCATCGGTGTTCACGATGACGTCTCGTTCGCCGAGCTTGAGACCGGCATCGAGTCCGGCCTGGAACGCCGCGGCGAGTCCACGGGTCTGGGGAAACCGGATCACGTGGTCCACACCGCAACGGCGAGCCGTGGGCGACGTGTCATCACTGGAGCCGTCGTCGATGATGAGCCACTCCACGAGGTCGAAGCCCGGTACCTGGCGCGGATAAGGCGGCCAGCGCTGTGGGCAGCTGCGCCTCCTCGTTCAGGCAGGGAATCTGGATGATGAGCTTCACGTCAACGCCGGTCCCGGTTGAGGAACATCTCCCGTTCTCATCGGAAGCCGACCGGCCCAGGTTGATTACTCCGGTTTCGATCTCATCATCGGCCGGGCTGCCGACCCAGCGCAGCAGCGGATCGGCGCTCGCTCAGTTCAGCAGGGGCGGGGTGAGCACGTAGAGGTGCTCGGCGGCCTTCTCGAGCGTGCCATCGGTGCCGTAGGCCAGGCCGGACATGAAGTCGATGATGCGCCGGCCGGTCTGGGTATCGGCGGCCACGTGCAACACGATGGGATGCCCGCTGCGGTAATCATCGGCTGGCGCCACCACGTCCACGAAGATGGCGACCTCGTGTCGGGCGGGCTCAGGAGTTGTCACGCCTGAAAATCTAGTCGTGTGGCCACGCAGAGGGGTGACCCTTGTTGTGGTTCGTCGTCCTGGTGCGGCGTCGTCGGTCTCGGCACTACCCTGACCCCGCATGCCGGAGGACCTGTTCGCCGCGCGGCCGAGGAGCGCCTGCGGCGCACGGCGCCCCTGGCCGACCGGCTCCGGCCCCGCGATCTCGACGACGTGGTCGGCCAGGATCACCTGCTGGGCCAGGGCAAACCGCTGCGGGCGCTGATCGACGCCGATCGGCTCTCCTCGGTCGTCCTGTGGGGCCCACCCGGGCACCGGCAAGACCACGCTGGCCCGCCTCATCGCCAGCCGCACGGCGAAGGCCTTCGAGCAGCTGTCGGCGGTCATCGGCCTCGGTCAAGGACGTCCGCGAGGTCGAGCTCGCCACGGCCCAGCAGCGCCTGGGCGAGCGCGGGCAGGGGACGATCCTGTTCCTCGACGAGGTCCACCGCTTCAACAAGGCCCAGCAGGACGCGCTGCTCCCGGCGGTCGAGTCGGGGCTTGCTCGTGCTGATCGGTGCGACCACCGAGAACCCGTACTTCGAGGTCAATCCGCCGCTGCTGTCGCGCTCGACGCTGTTCCGGCTCGTACCGCTGGACGACGACGCGGCGCGCCAGCTGATCGGCGCGGGCTGGAGGCCGAGGGGGCGACCGCCGACCGGACGCCGTCGACCATCTCGTCTCGCGGGCCGGCGGCGACGGCCGGCACGCGCTGACCAGCCTCGAGGTGGCGGTCGCGCTGGCCGCAGCGGCCGGCGCTCGAGGCCGCCCCGATCACGCTCGCCGATGCCGAGAACGCCGCTGGGCGCGAAGGCGCATCGCTACGGGCGCGACGAGCACTACGACGTGATCAGCGCCTTCATCAAGAGCATCCGGGGCAGCGACCCCGACGCCGCGCTCTACTGGATGGCGCGCATGCTCGAGGCCGGCGAGGACGCCCGCTTCGTCGCCCGCCGCCTGGTGATCGCGGCGTCGGAGGACATCGGGATGGCCGATCCCACGAGCCTGCTCATCGCCGAGCGGCCGCCGCCGCCGTCGAGTTCGTCGGGCTTCCCGAGGCCAACTCAACCTGGCGCAGGCCGTCGTCCACCTGGCCACGGCACCGAAGTCGAATCGGGCGTACCAGGCGCTGCTCAGGGCCAGGAGGCTACGCGGGCCACTGGGTGACGTGCCGCTCATCTGCGCGATGCCCACTATAAGGGCGCCGGGCTCGGCCACGGCGATGGCTACGACTATCCTCACGACCACCCGGAGGGCTGGGTGGTCCAGCAGTACCGCCCTGCCCATTTCCAATCGAACGGTGTACTACGAACCTTCCACGCATGGATACGAAGCTCGTATAGCCGAACGACTCGACCGCCTCCGCCGAGAAAGCCCCGATGGGCAGGACCGATGAGCGCCACCGACCTCGCGGCCGTGGTCATCGCAGTCGCCGGGCTGGCCGTTGTCGGACTGGTGGTGTTGTTGGTCACCCAGCTGCGGCACGCCACCGACGAGCTGAGCGACACTCTGCGCCGGGTGCATGGCGACATGGAGACTGTTCTCGCCCGTACCGATGCCAACCGACGCGGTGGACGACGAGCTCCGCCGCGCCGGTGGACTTCTCGACA
>CAWATP010000027.1:0-63209 GCA_963784905.1 uncultured Actinomycetota bacterium
GGTCAGCCAGCGATCACGCTGATGACGACGTTTGCCGTCACCGCATCGTGAAGCTTGACCTGCACCTTGTGCTCGCCAACCGACTTAATCGGCTTGGCAATAACAAGGGCACGCTTGTCCAGGGCAGGGCCACCGGCGTTGCGAACAGCAACTGCGACGTCGGACGTAGTCACCGAGCCAAACAGTTTGCCGGTTGCACCCGCGTGGGCGACGAGCTTGACGCTCGTTGCCTCGAGGGCTGCCTTGATCTCTTTCGCATGATCTACGCCACGAACTTCCTTGGCCTTTTGTGCGCGCTTGATCTGGGTGACCTGCTTTTCGCCGCCCTTCGTCCAGGACACGGCAAAGCCGCGCGGCTGGAGGAAGTTGCGACCGTATCCGTCACTAACCTCGACGACATCGCCGGGCTTGCCGAGGCCGTCAACTGCCTGCGTGAGGATGAGCTTCATCTCATATCTCCGTATTCAGTAGAGGTCAGCGAGCTGACGAGGTGTAAGGAAGGAGTGCCATCTCACGGCTGTTCTTCACAGCGATCGCGATGTCGCGCTGATGACGCACGCAGGCGCCAGTGACGCGACGCGCGCGGATCTTGCCGCGATCGGAGATGTACTTACGCAGCGACGCTGCGTCCTTGTAGTCAACGGTAATTTCCTTGTCCTTGCAGAAAATGCAAACCTTCTTCTTCATCGGCTTGCGAAGTTCGCGCTTCGGATTCGGGGCCATCGTGGTGCTCCGTTCTTCGGATGCCCAGCGGTGCTGGGATGGTCCAATGGGTATTGGTGGTGGTCGTTCCGCTGATGCGGGTAAGACCTAGAAGGGGGGTTCGTCGAAACTGGCGCCGCCCCATGAACCGCCAGCGCTTGGCGCTGCTGCCCACGGGTCGTCGGATGCTGCGGAGGCTGTGCCGCCGCCTGCTCCACCAGGAGCACCGGGGCCGCGATTGACCTTAGTGACCTTGGCAGTTGCGTTACGCAGTGCCGGACCAACGTCTTCAACGTCGAGTTCGAACACAGTGCGCTTCTCGCCTTCCTTGGTTTCATACGAACGCTGCTTAAGGCGACCGCTGACGATGACACGCATGCCGCGCTGCAGAGACTCTGCAACATTTTCTGCGTAGGCACGCCAGACACTGCACGTCAGAAAGAGGGACTCGCCGTCCTTCCATTCACCTGACTGTGCATCACGCGTGCGAGGAGTGCTCGCAATACGGAACTTGGCGACGGCCTGGCCGCTGGGCGTAAAGCGCAGCTCCGGATCGTCGACCAGGTTGCCGACAACGGTGATGATGGTTTCGCCAGCCATGATGACTACTTAACGTCCGTGCGCATGACCTTGGTCCGCAGCACTGCCTCATTGAGGTTGAGCTGACGATCAAGTTCTGCCACTGCAGCGGGAGTGCAGTTCATGGTTGCAATGGCGTAAATGCCATCCGACTTCTTGTTGATGTCGTAAGACATCCGGCGGCGACCCCAGATATCCAGCTTCTCGACAGTGCCACCGTCATTGCGCACAACATTGAGGAATGTCTCAAGGCTGGGGGCGACGGTGCGTTCTTCGAGATCCGGATCAAGGATCACCATGACTTCATATGTACGCATGCGTTCAACACCTCCTACGGGCTAATCGGCCACGGTCCATCCGTGGCAGGAGGGCATTGCGTCTGTTCTCGCGCAGATATCGGATCCGCCCGGCCCGAAAGCCGGTTGAGCGCAGGGGCACAAGGTTACCGGAGGAATCCGGTGGTCATTGCCACTCGGATAGAAGGCTAGAAACACCCTCTGACAGTGAGCTTTGCGCACGAAATCCCTCAAACGACCGCCTCTAGAAGCATCGTTTGAGGGATTTCGGCGTAATTAGTCGAGAAGCTCGAAGGTGATACTGACGCTCGAAGTCACCTTCTGCGTGCCCGGATCCACCTCAACCACGCCAGCTCCATCCGCCTTGGTCATGGACGCATAGATCGGCGAAGGGATTGCGGCACCGGTTTCCACGATCTTGACCGCGCGGCCAACATGCTGGCCCAGTGCCTCGGCGTAATCCTTCGCCTTGGCCTTTGCATTTGCCACAGCGCGGACTCGTGAAGTGTCACTCACGGCCTCCGGATCGGCGACGTCAAAACTGATTCCGCCAATCGAGACTGCGTCTCCACCCGTCGTCATCGCGACATCGAGCACCTTGGCCGAATTCGGCACGGAACTCGTCACCTGCACCGAGAGGTATGCGCGATAGCCGTTGAGCACCGGTTTGCCACCGTTGTAGGTACCTGAGTAATCCCATTCGGGATACAGCGAGATGCCGGTTGTGGTCAGGTTGTCGGCTTTCAGACCAAGATCCAAAATGGCCTTCCGGACCGCGTTGTAACTCGCAGTTGCCTTCGCCATTGCATCAACGGCCTTGTCGGCTAGTGCGGTGACAGAAAGACTAGTTGTGGCCTGGTCGCGCTTCAGTGTCATAGAGCCATTACCAGTGACCGTAATCGCGCCGACCGATGCTGGCCCAGCCTCAGCGGGACCTGAAACAACACCAACGCCGATGAGCCCTGCAATTGCAAGGGCGATAAGTGACTTCCTCATAACTCCATACTCGCCTTCTGTATCACTTGGCTGCAAGCCGTCGATGTGAATACACAGTTACTTCACACGGACTTATCAGTCCTCTCAATTGTTGAATGTCGTGGGGCAATGGATCCTTTCGCACCCGACGCTTCGTTACGCTTGGCGCGTGATTGACATTGCCCTACTTCGTGAACAGCCCGAACTCGTCCGCGCCTCCCAGGAAGCGCGTGGTGAGCGCGTCGAACTCGTCGATGAAGCACTTGCCAGCGATACGTCGCGACGCGCTGCTGTTTCGGCATACGACACCTTGCGTAATGAGCAGAAGACGTTGGGCAAGCAGATCGGGCCACTTCAGGGTGCAGTCAAGAAGGGCGACACGTCCAAGCAGTCCGAGCTCGACGCCTTGATGTCACATGCCACGGAACTCGCCGGCAAGGTGGAAGCCGCTGAGCAGGCGTTGCGTGAAGCCGATGCAGCGCTTGATGCAGTGCTCAAGGGGCTTTCCAATGTTGTCCACCCCGATACTCCGAGCGGTGGTGAAGAGAACTTCGTCGTGCTAGAACACGTTGGTTCGCCTCGTGATTTCGCAGCGGAAGGCATTGTCGTCAAAGACCACATCGATATTGGCACGGCATTGCAGGCCATTGATATCGAACGTGGAGCCAAGGTTTCGGGATCTCGCTTCTACTACCTCACCGGCGTCGGCGCTCTCTTGGAATTTGCCTTGATTCAGTTGGCGATGGAGCAAGCACAGCGCAATGGTTTTATTCCAGTAATCCCGCCGGCCCTGGTGAAGCCCGCTGCCATGGAGGGCACCGGCTTCCTTGGGCAAGCCGCGGAGAACGTCTACCGACTCGAGGCGGACGACATGTACCTCGTGGGCACCAGTGAAGTACCGCTGGCGGCGTACCACATGGACGAAATTCTTGACGCTGACTACTTGCCGCGCCGTTACGTCGGGTATTCGCCGTGTTTCCGCCGTGAGGCAGGTGCGCACGGCAAGGACACCAAGGGCATCTTCCGCGTCCATTGGTTCGACAAGGTTGAGATGTTTGTCTTCTGTGATCCGGAAGTAGCAGAGGCGCAGCACAGGGCCATCCTGCGTTTCGAGCAGGAATACCTGAACTCACTCGAGTTGCCGTACCGCGTCATCGACGTTGCCGCTGGCGATCTTGGATCCTCGGCTATCCGTAAGTTCGACTGCGAGGCATGGATCCCGTCACAAGAGCGCTACCGCGAACTCACCTCGACATCGAACTGCACCACGTTCCAATCACGTCGCCTTCGTGTTCGTATGAAGGACAGCAACGGCACGCGTCCGCTAGCCACTCTGAACGGCACTCTCGTTGCGATTACGCGAACCATCATCGCAATCCTCGAGAACCATCAGCAAGCCGACGGTTCGGTATACGTGCCACTTGCGCTGCGACCACATCTTGGCGGTCGCGAGTACCTCGTTCCGTAAGTCTCAAACCCGAGACATAGCGAAAACCTGTTGCAAATAAAGGGTTCTTGAGTAGCTGTGCGTCCTAGAGCGCTCCAGCAAGCTCGATGAGAAGTTGCCCAACAGCGTCTTCATCGTTGCGTGGTAGAACGCGTCCGAACTGTGCAAGCAATGATGCATGAGCGTTAGCCACGACGTAAGGTTCACCAGCCCAGGCGAGCATTGGCAAGTCATTCGGCATATCTCCGACCGCCGCTACTTCTTCAGCGGTGTAACCCTGCTCCGTTGCTAGGAGCGCCAGTGTGGATCCCTTGGTGACACCTGGAGCAGAGAACTCAATGAGTACATCGAAGATGCTCGAATGCGTCGCCTGCATCAGGCCGCCAATCGCCTTATTGATGACGGCGAGAAGTTCATCTGCAGTGCGGGTATCACCCAATGGCGGGCGGGCAACGATCTTGACGGCACGGTTGTCTGCGACCAGGTCATGAATCGGGCCAATTGGAATAGTGCCCGCAACAGCGCCACTGGGCCGATAGCCGGGGGTCATCACGAACTCCTGGTTGGGTGAGGACTCATCGGCCAAGCTGGGAATATGGATATCGCCGGCGTTGGCGAGCCGCATACCCACCTGAGAACGCTCAACACCGAATTCGAGCCCGGGAACCGCGGCCAGCATGCGGTCAATCGCGTCCAGCGCCACATCTGTAACAATGGGAAAAGTACGAATGATCTCTCGGGTGCCGGCGTCTACGACGATTCCACCGTTGGCTGAAACGATTTGGCCAATGAAGGACGTCTGGGCAATCACACTCGGTAACCAGCGCGGGGGTCTGCCAGTCACAAACATGACCTCAAGACCGGCGGAACGCGCAATCTCCAAGGCGCGGAGGTTGCCGGGCGACACCAGACCGTCGTGACCGAGGAATGTGCCGTCGAGATCTGTGGCGAGTAGGCGGATCGGCACCGGCTAGTCCCGGTCGATCATGTCGACGATGCGTTTGAGGTCGCCAGTGGTGGCGAATTCGATGGTGACAGTACCTTTTTGACGGCCCATCTCGACCTTCACGCGGGTGTCTAAGCGGTCCATAAGGCGATCTGCGAGGTCTTGGAGACCGGGCGCAGACATGCGACCCTTGCGGGGCTTGATGGGCTTAGCAGGCTGTTCTTGACCGCCTAGGGACACGAGCTCCTCAGTGGTACGAACCGACAGCCCCTCAGCCACAATGCGGGTAGCGAGCGCATCCATAGCGGCTGGAGTGCTCAAACCAAGCAGCGCACGAGCATGTCCGGCACTCAAAACCCCCGCGGCCACCCGTCGCTGCACGGCCGGCGGCAGTTTGAGGAGGCGAAGCGTGTTGGAAACCTGCGGTCGAGAGCGCCCAATCCGGGTAGAAAGCTCCTCCTGCGTGCAACCAAAGTCGTCGAGGAGTTGCTGGTAGGCCGCAGCCTCTTCTAACGCGTTCAGGTTGGCTCGGTGCAGATTTTCAAGCAGCGCATCACGAAGGAGTACCTCGTCAGCAGTTTCACGAATGATGGCTGGAATATGCGTGAGCCCGGCCTGTTGTGAGGCACGCCAACGTCGTTCACCAGCAACGATTTCGAACTTTCCGCCGTCGCGGCGGCGCACCACGATCGGCTGTAAGAGCCCGATTTCCTTGATCGAATACACCAACTCCGCAAGTGCTTCTTCTTCAAAGACGGTGCGTGGTTGCTTCGGATTGGGCGAAATGTCCAGAATTGGCAGTTCGGCGTAGACCGCCCCTGCAGACGGGGCATCGCTACCGGTGGGGGATTTGGGAGCATCGGCTGTCGGGATTAGGGACCCCAAGCCGAGTCCAAGACCCCGACGCTTATCTGCACTCATGACTTCCGTCCTTCTGCAAGTTCACGTGCTGCCTCTTGGTACGACAGCGCTCCTGGCGAGCTCGGGTCGTACTCCAGCACGGTCTGGCGGTGCGAAGGCGCCTCAGAAACCCGTACTGACCGTGGCACGAGTGTTTTGAGCACTCGATCTCCAAAGTGCGTCCGCACGTCGTTCGCGACGTCTTGTGCGAGCCGCGTGCGTGCATCAAACATGGTGAGGAGAAATGCAGAAACCTCAATTTCGGGGTTGAGTTGACTTCGGACCAGCTCCACGATGTTGAGCAGTTGGCTCAAACCCTCGAGGGCGTAGTACTCACACTGAATAGGAATCAGCACTTCGGTGGCAGCCACCAGCGCGTTGATCGTTAATAGACCGAGGCTGGGAGGGCAGTCAATAAAGACGAAATCGAGTGATCGTCCATGCTCTGCCTTGAATGCGGTCAGATATTCTTCAAGTGCGCGTTTCAGTCGGTATTCACGGGCAATCAAACTCACGAGGTCGATCTCAGCGCCTGCGAGGCCAATCGTTGCCGGAGCGCAGTAGAGCGCATCAAAACCAGGCGCTTTGGTCACAACTTCCGTCATCGGCCGGCCAGATACCAAGGCGAGATAGATGTCAGGAACGCCATGATGATGGTCGACGTTGAGCGCGGTAGATGCATTTCCTTGCGGATCTAGGTCAATGACGAGCACTGAATGGCCTTGCTGCACCAGGGCTGCGGCCACATTGACGGTAGTGGTGGTTTTACCAACGCCACCCTTTTGATTGGCAACTGCAAGCACCCGTGTTTCACGTGAAACGCTCACCGTGGCCCCTTCCCCATCGCGGTCACGATCACAGCGGTCGTGTTGCCTACGGTGCGTATCGTGGTCGTGAGCCGCAACTTCTTCAATTGGGCATCGGCTTCGGTGACCTCGTCCTGAGCGCGCTCCCCCTTGAGAGCCACGAGCGCGCCGCCGGGTTTCACCAGCGGCCAGCACCAACTAATGAGCTTGTCCAAGGAAGCGACGGCACGTGCCGTCACAATTTCCGCAGGTAACACCAGGTTGTCCTCAGCGCGCCCACGAACAACTGTCACACGTTCGGTCAGGCCAAGTTCCCGCACGGTTTCTTCTAGAAAGACGGAACGACGAAGGAGGGGCTCCAGCAGGGTTATGTGCAGATCCGGTCGAATCAATGCGAGTGGAATGCCTGGCAGTCCAGCACCAGATCCCACATCGATAACACGAACACCAATCGGTACGCACACCTCGAGTACGGCTGAGTTCACAATGTGCCGGTCCCAGAGACGGTCCACTTCACGAGGTCCGATGAGCCCGCGCTCAAGTCCGATCGTGCCCAGAATTCCTTCGTACTGCTTCAACACAGGAACGGCGAAACCCCAGCGTTCATCGAGCGCCGGGGTTTCACGTGAAACGTTGGATGTCACTCCGCCGTCACGACGATCCGTCGATTCGGCTCTTCGCCCTCGGATGTGGAGACACAACCGGCAGCGGCTACCGCATCGTGAACAATCTTGCGTTCGAACGGATTCATGGGCTTCAACTTGACAGGTGCGCCAGTGCTTTTAGCATCATTTGACGCATTTGTCCCGATAATGCTCAATTCCTTACGCCGTTCCGCACGATGGCCACCCACATCGAGCATCAAGCGGGAGCGTTCGCCCGTCTCTCGAGTGACCGCGAGTCGCGTTAACTCCTGCAGTGCATCCAAGGTGGTGCCCTTATTGCCGATGAGGTGCTCCAGGTTGCCGCCGGTGATGCTCACCATGGCGCGCTCCCCTTCGACATCCATGTCGATGTCGCCATCGAGATCTGCGATATCCAGCAACGCCTCGAGGTAATCCGCGGCGATATCGCCTTCTTGCTCGAGCGTCTTCACGGTCTTCTCTGACATGTGGGTCCTTCCACTGAGTGCCGACACGATGACGGCTGTGGTGTGGCGGCGGTGCCGCTACTTCTTGTTGTCGCCTTTGCGTTTATTGCGCGGAGTCCGCTTTGGTTGCACACGCGGGGTTGCTTCTGTGGGCGGCGGTGCCTGCGGGGTTTCGAGTTTGCCTTTAGCTCGTTGCCGAGCTTCCCAAGCCTCATGAGCGGGTGTACCAGGCGCGGGACTGTTGCGGATGACCCAGAACTGCTGACCCATCGTCCAAACGTTCGAGACAAGCCAGTAGATCAGGACACCGATCGGGAAGCCAAAGCCACCGATCGCGAACATGAAGGGGAAGAGGTACATCATCAGCTTCTGCTGCTGGACCATCGGATTGTCAGCAGCAACGTTCTTCACCATCAACTGACGCTGCGTAAGGAACGTGGTGAGCGTCATCAAGACCACCATGGTGGCCGCAACGATCTGGGTCGCTACCGGAGACGGCGTTGTGCCCGCGTCCTTGAATGAAGAGTGCAACGGCACAGAGAACAGCACGGCAGAACGAGCACTATCGAAAAGATCCGAGTACTGCGACCAGCCGAAGACGCCCTCACGGGAGCCGGTTGAGATGCCCTGCAGCACGGAGAACAAGGCAAAGAACACAGGTGACTGCAACAAAATCGGTAGACAAGAAGCGAGGGGATTGGTACCGGTCTCGCGGTATATCTTCATCATTTCTTGAGACTGGCGCTCACGATCGCCTGCGTACTTCTCCTGTATCTCCTTCATCCGCGGTTGGATGATTTGAAGATTTCGTTGTGCGCGAATCTGCTTCACGAAGAGCGGTATCAGTGCCACGCGGATAACCAGCACTAGCCCAACGATCGACAGCGCCCAGGTAATCCCACTATCGGTACCGAACACTGGTGCCAGCGCAGCATGGAACTGCACAAGAACCCAGGAAACTGCAACACGCAGCCAGTCGAGGATGAACACGATCAATCTCCGGGAGTGAATCTGGGGCGGCCATCCGGATGAATGGTGGGCCGCCACATGCCGCGTGGTGGTACCGGATCAAGGCCGCCGAGAGTGAATGGAGTGCAGCGAACAAGTCGGTAGGCGGTAAGCGTAAGCCCCTTGAAGGGTCCATGCGTCCGAAGTGCCGCAACTGCGTACCGTGAACAGGACGGGTGGTAGCGACAGACATCGCCCAACATGGGGGAAATGGTCCACTGGTACACCTTGATCGGAGCTATCAGGAAAAGTGTGAGAAGTCTCGCGAGTCCACGAGTCCAGATGTGATCCCACACGAAACATGACTTAACCATCAAAGCCGGCTTTTTCGAACAGCGCTGACAATTCGCCGGCCAGATCAGCTGTCGAGGCTCCTGCGAGCCCTCGAACAACGATTTCGGTACCCGGTGGGAACGTAGCCAACCGATCTCGCACAAGATGCCGAAGCTGGCGAATGACTCGGTGTCGCGTCACGGAATTACCGACGATCTTTCCCACAACAAAACCCGCCCGAGGTGCGGGGCACCCCGGGCGGGTAAGAAAATGTAGAACGAGATGCTGCGATGACACGCGACGACCGCGACGCATCACGAGCCGTAAGTCAGTTGCAGAGCGCAACCGATGCGGTTGCGTGAGCACTCAGACAGCGATCTCGTGGCGGCCCTTGCTACGGCGGGCCGAGAGGATTGCGCGGCCAGCGCGGGTACGCATGCGTAGGCGGAAGCCATGCTTCTTATGACGCTTGCGATTGTTCGGCTGGAATGTGCGCTTCACGACGAGCTCCGGTGGTTCTGGGGGAAGTTCTGGACGACGGTGGCCGTCAAGGGGCAAACGGTACGGAATTGCACGTGTTCGGGTCAAACCGGCGTTGTTCTCGCGTCCGCGGGTGCCTGGGGAAATCCAACCGTGACTAAGGACACTGCCTGTGGATAAGTCTTGTCTCACACACACGCTGCGGGTTACTGTCCATGCGCCGAGCGGTCCACACTTGTGGACAACATGTGCATCGCAAATTGAGGAGGGTGTATGGATACCGAAACTTGGGCTGCGGTCGTTGCGACCCCTGGGCTAGCCGAACTCTCTGTACAGGACCGCGCTTTCGTGAGTTTGGCCCGCCCACTCGCTGTCGTTGAAAACAAAGTGATCATCGCCGTCCCGAATGACTTCACGAAAGACATCATCGAGACGCGTTTGCGCCCGAATATCGAACAAGCCCTTTCCCAGGTTCTCGGCTCGGAATACGCGATCCTCGTCACCGTCGATCCCGAACACGCACAACAAGTCGATGATCCGGATGTCCAAGCCGATGCCACATACGCCGTCACTGAGCCGGTGGAACTGAATGAATCTTCGCGCCCGGGATCTGGTCAACCGATTCCGAAGACTGACGACGGTACCCGGTTGAATCCGAAGTACACCTTTGACACCTTCGTCATCGGATCCAGCAATCGTTTTGCACACGCTGCAGCGGTCGCAGTAGCCGAGCAGATCGCCAAGGCCTACAACCCGTTGTTCATCTACGGTGAGTCTGGATTAGGCAAGACGCACTTGCTGCATGCCATCGGTCACTACGCGAGGAACCTTTGGAAGGGCGCCAAGGTCCGGTATGTCAGCTCGGAGGAATTCACCAACGAGTTCATTAACTCCATTCGTGACGACAAGGCTGCGTCATTCCAGCGTAAGTACCGAGATATTGACGTCCTCCTCGTTGACGACATCCAATTCATCGGTGGGAAACTCCAAACGCAGGAAGAGTTTTTTCACACCTTCAACACATTGCATAACGCAAACAAGCAGATCGTTGTCACTTCGGATCTGCCGCCAAAACAACTACAAAACTTCGAAGACCGCATGCGTTCTCGCTTCGAGTGGGGCTTGATCACCGACATTCAGCCGCCGGACCTCGAGACCAGAATTGCAATTCTGCGTAAGAAGACGCAGCAGGAACGACTCACAGCTCCTCCAGAGGTTCTGGAGTTCATCGCTTCAAAGATCTCTTCGAATATCCGAGAACTTGAGGGTGCCCTCATTCGAGTGACGGCATTTGCCAATCTCAATCGTCAACCTGTTGATCTCGGTCTTGCTGAAATCGTGCTCAAGGATCTCATCCCTGATCCAGTCGGTCCGGAGATCACCGCAAAGCAGATCATGGAGCAGGCTGCGGTCTACTACGGCGTCACCATTGAGGACTTGTGTGGCAGTTCTCGTTCACGCGTGCTGGTGACCGCTCGGCAGATTGCGATGTACCTATGCCGCGAGCTCACCGATCTCTCATTGCCGAAAATCGGGCAACAGTTCGGAGGCCGCGACCATACGACCGTTATGCATGCGGATCGGAAAGTCCGCCAATTGATGGCTGAGCGCCGAAGTCTCTACAACCAGGTTGCCGATCTAACCCAACGTATTCGGTCATCAAGCCGTCTTTGACTCGATGGTGCACAACGTTCGGAAGCAGTTCGGTGTGTGGTTTGCTTCAGGAATATCAAGGTTCGTCTTCGTCTTAGGTCCGGTGGATATGTGGATAACTATCGGAAATGTCCGCTGTTTCCGCACAAAACGACGCGTATTTCAACGAACCGCTTGTGGAAAGCCTTTGGATCTTTTCGCTTCGGCGGTGCATGGCCTGTGTACCCAGCAGAAAACAACAGATTTTTCGCACTCACTAAACACAAGTTATCCACAGCTTGTGCGGAACCACACTCTCAAGTTGAGATTCAGGCGATTCTTTGCACAAGTTATCCACAGTTGTGTGGAGACGTCTGCTTTACTCGTGAGGACAGGTTCGCCCATAGGTAGGCGCGACACACTTTGGCGTGCCACCATTGGCGCTCGTATCGAAGGGGAACTTCCGTGAAACTGCGTATCGAGCGTGATGTCTTAGCCGAGGCTGTCGCATGGACAGCGCGATCTTTGCCATCGCGACCATCACAACCGGTGCTTGCGGGTCTGGTTCTGACCGCCACCGGGGACACGTTGGTGCTGTCTGCGTATGACCACGATGTCAGTGCCCGTGCTGAAGTTGGCGCTGCCGTTGAAACTGAAGGCACCGTCGTCGTTTCGGGTCGGCTCCTCTCGGACATCACACGAAATTTGCCTGCTGCATTAGTGACGTTGCATCTCAATGGAACCCGCGTCGATGTCACCTGTGGGAGGGCATCGTTCACGGTTCCCACGATGTCCATCAATGAGTACCCCGTATTGCCGCAAATGCCCACGATTACGGGAAGCCTGCCCACCTCGGTTTTCGCACAGGCGGTCCAGCAAGTCCAGGTAGCTGCGGGACGCGATGACAGTTTGCCCGCTTTCACAGGTATCCGCGTGGAGATCTCTGGGGATACGGTCACAATGGCTGCCACGGATCGGTATCGCTTAGCTGTTCGAGAGTTCGTATGGAGGCCTGAGACGCCTGGTTTCGAAGCGACGGCTTTGGTTCCTGCTCGCACACTTTCAGACGTGGCAAAGGGCATGGGTAACGGCGAGGCTGTAAGCCTTGCAATCTCAAACGGTGGAGCTGGTGAAGGCCTTATGGGCTTTGAGTGCTCAGGCCGTCGTACCACCACTCGACTCCTCGATGGCGAGTTCCCTGGTTTCCGCAAACTGCTTCCACAGGAGCCCACATCCATCGTCTACGTAGAGACTGAAGAGCTGCTTGGTGCAGTGAACCGAGTTGCCCTTGTGGCAGAGAAGAACCAGCCTGTCAAAATCAGCGTGACCGCTCATGAAATCGAGTTGTCAGCAGGTGGTGACGAGGCACACGCTACGGAACTACTCGACGGAGCGCTCGAGGGTGAGCCGATCGAGATCAGTTTCAACCCGCAATTCCTCGCCGAGGGCATCACGGCACTGCGCGCACCAATCACGCGCATTTCATGTACAACGCCTGGCAAGCCCGCCATCTTCACTGGCGTAGCCGAGCGTGGCGCTCCAGCCAACACTGAGTACCAATACTTGTTGATGCCAGTGCGACTCGCTGGCTGATGTACGTCAAGGAACTCTCGCTACGCGACTTCCGTTCATACGAACAGTTAACGGTCGCATTTCCGGCTGGAGTTTCCGCGCTCATTGGCAGCAATGGGCAGGGCAAGACCAACTTGGTCGAAGCGATCGCCTATGTGGCCACCCTAGGAAGCCACCGGGTCGCTTCCGATGCACCACTCGTCCGACGTGGTGCCGCTGGCGCGGCAATCCGAGTTGTAGTCGCACACGCAGATCGAGAAATCGAACTACAGATCGACATCGATTCACTGCGACCGAATAGAGCGACGTTCAATCGCAGTCCACTGAAAAGACCTCGGGATCTCTTGGGCTATCTCAATGTTGTGGTCTTCGCTCCCGAAGACCTCGCACTCGTCAAAGGCGACCCCAGCGATCGTCGTCACTTCATGGATCAAACCCTGATCGCGCTGAGTCCGCGATTCGCTTCCACTCGCAGCGACCTTGATCGCGTGCTCAAACAGCGCAATGCGTTATTGAAGACTGCGCAACATGCTGCCCGCCGCAGCACTGCAGAGGTCATGCACACACTCGATGCGTGGGATGCGCAATTTGCACGCTTGAGCGCGCAATTGGTGTTGCAGCGCCTCGCTTTGATCGATGCGCTCTCGCCACATGCAGACAATCACTATCGAATGGTGAGTGATGATCGCGGACCATTTGCGATGCATTACGAGTGTTCTCTGCCAGAGCAACCCGCCGAGCATGACGAAGCAATCTGGGAAGCGGCGTATCTCGAGGCATTGGCTGCACGCCGCAGTGACGAGATCGATCGCGGAATCACGCTAGTGGGTCCGCAGCGCGACGAACTTGCCATCTCGGTGCGGGATCTGCCGGTGAAGGGCTATGCATCACACGGCGAATCGTGGTCTGCCGCGTTGACGTTGCGATTGGCGAGCTTCGAATTGTTGCGCCGTGATCGTGCCGGCGGCGACCCAGTGCTCATCCTTGACGACGTATTTGCTGAGCTTGATGCTCTTCGTCGCACCCGGTTGGCAGAGTTCGCTCAACAGGCTGAACAAACGATCATCACCGCCGCGGTTGCTGCAGATGTGCCGGAACAACTGCATGGCGCAGCATTCATGGTCGGCGAAGGCGAGGCACATCGTGTCCGATGAAGACCCGGCTGTGAGCGCGCTGCGACGCGTCAGGGCCGCCGTGCGCTCTGGGATCAGTCCGAAGGCAGTAAAACGCAAACTGAACCGACCCCCAGGTGTAGGTCGAGATCCACAGACAGTAGGAGCTGCCGTCCAAGAATTCTTGGTAGCCAACGGGCTCGATCAGCGCCAACAGGTGGCTCGCGTGCTGGTGGGGTGGGCTGAACTGGTTGGCCCTGAGGTTGCGGCACACGTCTCAGTCGAAGGTTTTGACGAGGGAATTCTGCTGCTTCGTGCCGATTCCACGACATGGGCGAATCAGATGCGCCTGCTAGAAGCGACGCTGCAACGGCGACTCACCGAAGAACTGGGTCCGGAAGCCGTTCAGGCCATCACGGTGTTGGGTCCAGATGCACCGTCTTGGCGTTTCGGCAACCGTCGAGTGCCTGGAAGAGGTCCTCGAGATACATACGGCTAATTGGCTCAGCGCAATCCTGCGGCTCAGGGGTGTTAAGTGGACTGATTGGCGTGAGATGGGGGTCAATTCCGCTAGAGGCACATTTCCAGCCATTTCAGCCCTATATGTCAGTGGAATGGCGTAGAATCTCAACCATAACCAGGCATGCCTAGTCCATGCTGGTTCGGAGGAGTTCCCGTGTCCTACGACGCAAGTCAGATCCAAGTCCTCGAAGGTTTGGACGCCGTTCGCAAGCGCCCCGGCATGTACATCGGCTCGACGGGTGAACGCGGTCTACACCACCTTGTGTACGAGGTGGTGGACAACTCGGTCGATGAAGCTCTCGCCGGTTATTGCGACACCATCAATGTTTCGATTCTGGAAGATGGCGGTGTTCGCGTTTCCGACAACGGCCGCGGTATCCCCGTCGGTATTGTCGAGGGTGAGGGCAAGTCGGCGGTTGAGGTCGTCCTCACGGTATTGCACGCTGGCGGCAAATTCGGCGGTGGTGGCTACTCGGTCTCCGGCGGACTGCACGGTGTCGGTGTGTCCGTAGTGAACGCACTCTCCACGCGCGTTGAGGTCGAAGTGCATACCGAAGGCCACGTGTGGCGTCAGGACTATCGTCACGGCGTGCCAACTGCACCGCTCGCCAAGGGCGAGACGACTGACCACACCGGAACCACTGTCACCTTCTGGGCCGATGGCGAAATCTTTGAGACGCTCGACTACGACTACTCGACGCTCACGCGCCGCTTCCAGGAGATGTGCTTCCTGAATCGTGCGCTCACCATCAATGTCACTGATGAGCGCATCGCAGCACAGGATGAAGAGGGAAATCCGAAGCACGACACCTACTACTACGAAGGTGGCATTTCCGACTTCGTTCGCCACATCAACCACGCCAAAGGCGCAGCGCACCAGTCAGTGATTGCCATCAGTGGCGAGGACGAAGAGCGCGGCATCAGCATCGAAGTGGCCATGCAGTGGAATGACTCCTATGCGGAGAGCGTCTACACCTTCGCCAACACCATCAACACTGTCGAAGGCGGAACTCACGAAGAAGGTTTCCGGTCGGCGCTGACAACGCTCATCAACAAATTTGCGCGTGAGTGGAACATCCTGAAAGAAAAGGACAACAACCTCACCGGTGACGATGTTCGCGAAGGTTTGGCTGCCGTTGTCTCTGTGAAACTGCGTGAGCCACAGTTCGAGGGGCAGACCAAAACCAAACTTGGGAACACTGAGGCGAAAACCTTCACTCAGAAGATGGTCAATGAGTTTCTCGGCCAATGGTTTGAAGAGCATCCAACTGAGGGTAAAGAAGTTGCTCGCAAGACCGTTTCCGCTGCCACTGCACGCATTGCCGCCCGCAAGGCCCGTGATTTGGCGCGCAACCGCAAAGGTCTATTGGGCGGCGGTGGTTTGCCTGGCAAACTCGCCGATTGCTCAAGTAACCGTCCAGAAGAGTGTGAACTCTTCATCGTAGAGGGCGACTCGGCGGGCGGCTCATCGAAGCAGGGTCGCGATCCGCGTACTCAAGCCATCCTCCCGATTCGTGGAAAGATCTTGAACGTTGAGAAGTCGCGCATCGACAAGGTGTTGCAGAACACTGAAGTGCAAGCGTTGATCAGTGCGCTCGGCACCGGGGTGCACGACGACTTCGATATGAACAAGTTGCGCTACCACAAGGTTGTGTTGATGGCGGACGCCGACGTCGACGGACAGCACATCCGTACCTTGTTGCTTACTTTGCTTTTCCGCTTTATGAAGCCGTTGATTGAGGCTGGTCACGTGTTTTTGGCGCAGCCACCGTTGTACAAGATCAAGTGGGTGCGGGAAGACGCGGAGTACGTGTACTCCGAGGCGGAGCGCGATGCCGTTATGGCCGCAGGCGTTGCCGCCGGCAAACGAGTAGCAAAGGACGAAGGTGTACAGCGTTACAAAGGTCTTGGTGAAATGAACCACGAAGAACTTCGCGTCACCACCATGGATCACGAGCATCGGGTACTGCTGCGTGTCACTATGGAAGACGCCGCTGCAGCTGACGAACTCTTCTCAGTGCTCATGGGCGAAAACGTCGAGAGCCGCCGAAACTTCATCCAACAGAACGCGCGCGACGTGCGCTTCCTGGATTTCTGAGGACTGAATAATGACTGAATCTGCAGATATCCAACACGGCCGTATCCAAGACGTTGAGCTGAATTCGGAGATGAAGCGGTCCTACATGGACTATGCGATGAGCGTCATCGTCTCTCGTGCGCTACCCGACGTTCGCGATGGCTTCAAGCCCGTACACCGCCGTGTTGTGTATGCCATGTATGACGGTGGTTTCCGACCTGATCGCGGGTTCTCCAAGTGCGCTCGCGTTGTGGGCGAGGTCATGGGTACCTATCACCCGCATGGTGACAGCGCGATCTACGACACCCTGGTGCGCTTGGCGCAGCCATGGTCGTTGCGTTATCCGCTCGTCCAGGGCCAAGGCAACTTCGGCTCGCCCGGCAACGATCCCGCCGCTGCGATGCGTTACACGGAGAGCCGCATGGCACTCCTTGCTATGGAGATGGTGCGCGACATCGACGAAGACACCGTCGACTTCACGCCCAACTATGACGGTCGCACCGAAGAACCATTAGTGCTGCCGGCGCGCTTCCCTAACCTTCTCGTCAATGGCTCAGTGGGCATTGCCGTCGGAATGGCGACCAACATCCCACCGCATAACCTGCGTGAAGTCACCAGTGGTGTCATGTGGGCGCTGGACAATCCGACCGCGAGCCGAGAGGAACTTCTCGAGGCTCTGCTAGAGCGAGTAAAGGGCCCCGACTTCCCAACAGGTGCGCTGATCGTTGGCCGTCGGGGCATCGAAGATACATATCGCACCGGACGTGGTTCGATCACCATGCGTGCGGTTGTTGAAGTGGAGGAAGACAGCCGCGGGCGAACGCAACTTGTGGTCACGGAATTGCCCTACCAGGTTAACCCGGACAACCTCGCCCTGCGGATTGCTGATCTTGTCAACGACGGCAAGGTCGGGGGCATCGCTGAACTTCGCGATGAGTCTTCCGGTCGCACCGGTATGCGTTTGTGCATTGTGTTGAAGCGTGATGCGGTGGCGAAGGTCGTATTGAACAACCTTTACAAGCACACGCAACTTCAGGACAACTTCGGTGCCAACATGTTGGCGCTGGTTGACGGTGTGCCACGCACCCTGACACTGGACTTGTTTGTCAGCAATTGGATCAAGCATCAGCATGACGTCATCGTGCGGCGCACAAAGTATCGCCTGCGTAAGGCGGAGGAACGCGCGCATATTTTGCGCGGCCTCCTCAAAGCAATCGATCGCATCGACGAAGTCATCGCCTTCATTCGTCGCAGCAAGTCGGCAGCTGAAGCAATGGTGGGACTGCAGTCACTACTCGAAATTGATGAACTACAGGCCCGTGCCATCCTTGATATGCAGTTGCGCAAACTTGCCGCACTTGAACGCCAGGAGTTGCAGGACGAGTACGACGGTCTCATGCTCATGATTGAGGAGTACCTCTCGATCTTAGCGAGTGAGGATCGTCAGCGGCTGATCATTCGTGAGGAGCTTGACACGATTGTGCAGAAGCATGGTGATGATCGTCGTTCTCGCTTTGTTGCTGATGAGGGTGAGATGCGGGAGGAGGATCTGATTGCTGAGCGTGATGTGGTTGTCACGATTACTGCGGGTGGTTACGCCAAACGTACGCATACGGATCTTTACCGTGAGCAGCGTCGTGGCGGTAAGGGAATTAAGGGTGCGGCGCTCAAGACTGATGATGTGGTGAGTCATTTCTTTGTGACGACTACCCATCACTGGTTGTTGTTTTTCACGAACCGGGGACGGGTTTACCGCATTAAGGCCTACGAGTTGCCGGAGGCAGGTCGTGATGCTCGTGGACAGCATGTGGCGAATCTCCTCGCGCTCCAGCCTGATGAGGTGATTACCCAGGTGCTGGATCTCCGTGATTATGAGCAGTCGGAGTTCTTGGTCCTCGCCACTCGTGGGGGCATGGTCAAGAAGACACGTCTTACTGAGTATGACTCGACACGTTCTGGTGGCGTTATTGCTATCAACCTTCGTGATGATGATGAACTCGTTAGTGCGCAGTTGGTTGGGGCTAGTGATGACCTCATGTTGATCAGTCGTAAGGGTTATAGCGTTCGTTTCAACGCTAACGAGTCTTCGTTGCGGTCGATGGGTCGGTCGACTTCAGGTGTCATTGGCATGCGTTTTAAGTCAGTCGACGATCAACTGTTGGCGATGGATGTGGTTCGGCCTGGTGCTTACGTGGTCACGGTCACTGATGGTGGTTACGCCAAGCGCACCCTCGTGGATGAGTGGAGCGCGAAGGGTCGTGGCACGCAAGGTGTTCGGGCCATGAAACTGGTGGAAGACCGCGGTGGATTGGTTGGCGCACTTATAGCTGATGAAGCTGATCAGATTTTCGCTATGGCATCCAACGGCATTTTGATTCGGACGCGCGTTGATCAGATTCGTTCCACAAGTCGGGACACGATGGGCGTTTCGCTCATGAATCTCGGCAAGGACGAGACTCTGATCGCGGTGGCTCGTGCCGGTGAGGTCGACACGGACGAAGATGAGGGTCTGGCGGAACTTGGGGTCGTTGCGTCTGAAGAAGGCGCAGCCGAGGTCACTGTCGCTGCTGAGGAGGGGTGACCGTGCGCCGGGCGAGGTTGCGGGTTGAGGAGATCAACCCTTGGTCCGCGGTGCGGACCGCATTCCTCCTCGGCATTGCCACAGCTGCCACGATCGTTGTCACCTTCTCTGTGCTCTATCTGTTCTTGGCTGCACTGGGGCTATTCGACGCAATCGACCGGGTGCTCGGTGATGTCACGGGCACAGGGACGGCCAACGTGGGCATCGCCAGCACGTTGAGCTTGCCGAAGGTGATCACCTTCTCACTGCTTATCGGCATCTTTGAAACCGTGATCATGACAGCGTTAGCGGCAGTCTTCGCCTTCATGTTCAACGCCACCGTGCCGCTCACCGGCGGACTAGAAGTCACCCTCGCCGAAGACGAACGTCAGCGGCAGATTGTTCTTCAGGAAACTGACAACGTACAGACACAAAGTGATGATCCTCATTCACGTTTCATCGCCGTCGAAGGCGAAATACGTGAGCAGGACGTCATCGCTGGGCGTGATGTTGTGGCGGCGAGTGAGGATCGTCAGCGGCTGATCATTCGTGAGGAGCTTGACACGATTGTGCAGAAGCATGGTGATGATCGTCGTTCTCGCTTTGTTGCTGATGAGGGTGAGATGCGGGAGGAGGATCTGATTGCTGAGCGTGATGTGGTTGTCACGATTACTGCGGGTGGTTACGCCAAACGTACGCATACGGATCTTTACCGTGAGCAGCGTCGTGGCGGTAAGGGAATTAAGGGTGCGGCGCTCAAGACTGATGATGTGGTGAGTCATTTCTTTGTGACGACTACCCATCACTGGTTGTTGTTTTTCACGAACCGGGGACGGGTTTACCGCATTAAGGCCTACGAGTTGCCGGAGGCAGGTCGTGATGCTCGTGGACAGCATGTGGCGAATCTCCTCGCGCTCCAGCCTGATGAGGTGATTACCCAGGTGCTGGATCTCCGTGATTATGAGCAGTCGGAGTTCTTGGTCCTCGCCACTCGTGGGGGCATGGTCAAGAAGACACGTCTTACTGAGTATGACTCGACACGTTCTGGTGGCGTTATTGCTATCAACCTTCGTGATGATGATGAACTCGTTAGTGCGCAGTTGGTTGGGGCTAGTGATGACCTCATGTTGATCAGTCGTAAGGGTTATAGCGTTCGTTTCAACGCTAACGAGTCTTCGTTGCGGTCGATGGGTCGGTCGACTTCAGGTGTCATTGGCATGCGTTTTAAGTCAGTCGACGATCAACTGTTGGCGATGGATGTGGTTCGGCCTGGTGCTTACGTGGTCACGGTCACTGATGGTGGTTACGCCAAGCGCACCCTCGTGGATGAGTGGAGCGCGAAGGGTCGTGGCACGCAAGGTGTTCGGGCCATGAAACTGGTGGAAGACCGCGGTGGATTGGTTGGCGCACTTATAGCTGATGAAGCTGATCAGATTTTCGCTATGGCATCCAACGGCATTTTGATTCGGACGCGCGTTGATCAGATTCGTTCCACAAGTCGGGACACGATGGGCGTTTCGCTCATGAATCTCGGCAAGGACGAGACTCTGATCGCGGTGGCTCGTGCCGGTGAGGTCGACACGGACGAAGATGAGGGTCTGGCGGAACTTGGGGTCGTTGCGTCTGAAGAAGGCGCAGCCGAGGTCACTGTCGCTGCTGAGGAGGGGTGACCGTGCGCCGGGCGAGGTTGCGGGTTGAGGAGATCAACCCTTGGTCCGCGGTGCGGACCGCATTCCTCCTCGGCATTGCCACAGCTGCCACGATCGTTGTCACCTTCTCTGTGCTCTATCTGTTCTTGGCTGCACTGGGGCTATTCGACGCAATCGACCGGGTGCTCGGTGATGTCACGGGCACAGGGACGGCCAACGTGGGCATCGCCAGCACGTTGAGCTTGCCGAAGGTGATCACCTTCTCACTGCTAATCGGCATCTTTGAAACCGTGATCATGACAGCGTTAGCGGCAGTCTTCGCCTTCATGTTCAACGCCACCGTGCCGCTCACCGGCGGACTAGAAGTCACCCTCGCCGAAGACGAGTAGCCGAATCCCCCGAAGCCCGATCGTCGGGAATTGGGAGTCGCGCCGGTGATGGGGTAACCTCTCCCACCGCTGGCCTAGTGCTGGTTCGGACCTATAGCTCAGACGGTTAGAGCGCTTCCCTGATAAGGAAGAGGCCGGAGGTTCAAGTCCTCCTAGGTCCACTCCGAGAGGGGTGATGATGAAGAAGCTACTCAGATTCATCATGCTTGTCGGACTGTTTTCCACGGCTGCAAGACATCTCCGTGGACGACCCGCTGAGGGTGTATGGCACGACGCGCCAGACGCCACAACGGGGCTTTAGCTCAATTGGTAGAGCACTGCCTTTGCAAGGCAGGGGTTAGGGGTTCGAGTCCCCTAAGCTCCACGTAACGACGATTGGGTATCACTCCCAGATCGATCGGCAAAGTTCTCATCCTTCGAATCAACGGGGATTTGTCGTATTCGACGAGGCGCCTCAAAGCCCATGTCGGGGATCACCGTCGGCCCGCGGATCCACTCACGATGGCTTCACGTTACAAGTCTGTGCTGGCGAGGGTGAGATAAGTCGGGCAGGCTAGAAGTCCTACTTGGTACACGGAGGCACAGCGGATGAAGCCGAAAGAGCATCCTTCGCTTGTTGCGCGCAGTTCGATGATCGCTGCCGCACTGGCGCTGCTTGTTGCCTCAGGCTCCAGCGATGCTGCCGATGCTGCTGCCAAGTTGAAGTACGCGTCACCAACTGCAGTTGTGTTCTCGGAAGCCTCGTGTGAAGGCGATTGGCTAGAGATTCAGAACACCGATGGCAAACTTACGGCGAACATCAGTGGCTGGGTGATCGCGGACTCGTTACCTCTAGAACCCACGAAAGCTTTCCACTTTGCGAAAGTGAAGACAATCAAGCCGGGTGCGAAACTTCTCGTCAAGGCTTCGTCGCTGCCATTCAGTCTTGGCTGCGGCAGCGACAACGTCTACCTCATGCGCAATAAGTCGGTTGTTGTGGATCAGGTTACGGTCCCCAATCTCACGGCCGGCTATACGTGGGGACGCTTGAGTGGTCGCTGGCAAGCGACTCTGCCAACGCCAGCGGCAGCCAACATTGCGGCTCCTGCGGACGCCGTCGTTGACAGAGCTGCTTGGCTGTTCTCGCCACTCAAGTCGTACACGGTGAAGTTGACGGTTGATCCGCAGCAGTTGGAGAACCTGAAAGCCAACAGTGGTGCCTACGTTCCAGCGCAGTTCCAGGTGCAAGACGCCGAGGGTTCCGTGCTGCCTGCAAGCGGTCCGCTTGCTATAGGCCTTCGCGTCAAAGGGACGGTCGGAACCCGAACGGATCCCATCTTCGGTGTGGGCGGACTCAATATCGTGAACGACAAAGTGAGTCTCAAACTGAAATTCAACTTCTCGATACCGGGGCAGCGTTTCTTCGGACTCAAGAAACTCACGCTCAACAGCATGCTGCAAGATCCGTCGATGGTGCACGAGACACTGAGTTACAAACTCTTCCGTGACATGGGCTTACCGGCGGCACGTACCGGATTTGCCAACGTGTCCATCAACGGCAGTCCACGTGGTTTCTTTTTGAGTCTCGAACCGTATGACGAAGTTTCGATGGCGTGGAGCACCCCAACCCTCGCTCACGTCTACGAAGGTCAGTGGGGTCAGAGCGGTGGTGTCTGGTACAGCCCCGATAGCCCAGCCACCGATATCTCTGTGAACTTCCATCCCGATGCCGGCGATAAGAAGAACCTTGCAGACATCACTAAGTTGATTGCGGCGGTGAAGGATGGTTCGGCGGTTCAGGCAGGCAGCCATGCCCGGTTGCAGCTTGAACAAGCAGGCAGCTTCTTCGCGATTGAAAAGTTTGCCAACCATTGGGATGGCTACTCTGGCAGTGTCCCTTGGGCTCCCAACAACTTCTCGATGGTGAGTGATCGAACAGGCGAATTTCGCTTCTTGCCGGGTGGGACAGATACCACGTGGTGGCTTGTTCCAGGACGTGAGGGTCTCGATGCCAATGGTGCTGAACCCTTCGAAACGGGCGCTGCCTCGATGTTCAAGCTCTGTTTGCAGACTGATGCTTGTGCATCGGCATACCGTCGTACGTTGGCGCGCGCCGCCTTGGAAGCCCCGGCACTTCAAGCATTTGCTGCACAGTTGGTAACACTGCACACGGCTGATCGCAGCAGTGACCCGTTGAGACTGATCGTCACACGCGATTTCATCGTTCGGCATGCCACTGAGACTGACACTGCTCGCGAACTTGCCGAGGTGCAGAGCTTCATCACCAAGCGCCCCGCAGCCGTCGCCGCTTATTTGAAGACAGTAGTTACGGGAGAGATTCGGTGGACTCCAAGCACGCTCAAACTTGCCAAAGGAACGCGGCTTACAACGGCACAACTCAATGCCTACAGCGACGTACTCGGCACGTTCACCTATAGCTCTGCGCTTGGCACCAAACTTCCGGTTGGGAAGACAACCGTCACGGTCACATTCACACCCAACGATCCACAACTGACAGGACCGCAGACCACTTCACGCGTATTCACTGTGTCCTAAGTGCGAAGGCAGCCCAGCATCGCGGCGGCAGGGCAGGCATCGACGCGCACATAGGGTTCACGCATGACGAAGCCAACCTGGCGTCACATCCTGCTTAAGGGTGCGCGCACCTTCCCCCAGGTGCCGTGGCGTTCGGAACATCGTTGGCGCACCCGCCCACTCACGTTCGTGATGCTCAACATCGGCTTGGTGGCTTTCGGTATTGGCGACGGTTTCATCCTGTCTGCAGACTTGGGGAGTTCGCCCTGGGCGCTCTTCCATCAAGGCGTGCAGCATCAATTCGGCATTTCTTACGGATTGGCCTCAGCACTGACCAGTGTGTCTGTCCTGTTGTTGTGGATTCCCTTGAAGGAGAAGCCTGGCCTCGGCACCATCTGCAATGCTTTCGTGATTGGCTTTGCTACGCAGGTAACCATGAATGTCATCGGCCAGCCAAGCTCGATGCTGGCCCGCTGCCTGCTTCTGACAGCCGGACTTGTGACTGTGGGACTCGGGATCGCGCTCTACATCACTACCAACCTTGGACCGGGCCCCCGCGATGGGCTGATGACCGCGCTACATAACCGAACCGGTATCCGCGTGAGCAGAGTGCGGCTCAGCATTGAACTATTAGCCCTGCTGTGCGGCTGGTTCATGGGCGGCACGGTCGGCATCGGCACGATCGCGTTTGCCGCGCTTATCGGGCGCTCCATGGCGCTGTGGCTGGGTGTGCTTGCGCGACTCACGCATACACCCTGAACCCACCAAGCTCTGCGCAGAATCTGGCGCAAAGACGCCTGCAGAACGTAAGCGTGCGACCGTCCGGATCTCAGCGATATCGCGTCATGACACAATGTGTGCATGACGACTGCGACGATGCACACGACGTTGGGTGACATCAAGATCACCCTTTTCCCTGACCACGCTCCCAAGACTGTCGAGAACTTCGTTGGTCTCGCCGATGGCTCGAAGGCATGGAAGAACCGCCGCACCGGCGAGCCAGGCGCCGGTCCGCTGTACACCGATGTGATCTTCCATCGCGTGATCTCGGGTTTCATGATCCAGGGCGGCGACCCGGACGGCACCGGTATGGGCGGCCCTGGTTACACCTTTGTTGATGAGTTCCATCCAGAACTCACCTTCAACAAGCCCTACATCTTGGCCATGGCGAACGCTGGACCGGGCACGAACGGCTCGCAGTTCTTCATCACGGTGGGGCTCACTCCGCACCTGAACTTCAAACACACCATTTTTGGTGAAGTTGCAGACGAGGCATCGCGTGCTGTCGTCGACAAGATTGCTGCCGTTCCGACGGGACGCCAAGATCGCCCTGTTCAGGACGTCGTCATCAGCTCGGTCACGATCGAGGCATGAGTTCACCTACGTCACCCGAACCGGTGTGCTCACGGCACCGGGATCGGGTGACGTATGTCTGCTGCAACCGCTGTGGTGACGGTATTTGCACTGATTGCATGATCTCCGCTCCAGTCGGCTTCCATTGCCCCAATTGCGTGCGCAAAGCGACCTCGCAGATTCGGACGTTTACGGCATTCGCTCCTCGGTTCACGTACGGTCTCATTGGTGTCTGCGTGGCCCTGCAAATTTTGGGCTTTTTGGGCATTGGTACCTCGACGAAATTCCTGCAGGAGTTCTCGCTTTACCCTTATGCAGTGGCCGTTGGCGACAATTTCCGACTATTGAGTGCAATCTTTGTCCACAGCGGCTGGTTGCACCTCGGTATGAACATGTTGATGCTCTGGGTGCTCGGTCGATCGCTCGAGGAATTACTCGGACCGACGCGCCTATTGCTGGTATTTGTGATCTCTGGTTTTGGTGGCGCGGTTTCCTCGTATTGGTTCAACGATCCCAACAGCATCGGCATCGGAGCTTCTGGCGCGATCTTTGGCCTCTTTGCCGCGATGTTCGTCTATTCCCGAGAACACCGTGCAAATACACAGGAAATCATCACTGTCATCGGAATCAACCTGGTCCTCGGGTTCGTCATTCCGGGTGTTGATTGGCATGCGCACATCGGCGGACTGGTCGCCGGCGCAATCGTTGGCTGGACGGTTATGCCAGGACGTATGAGGGTTCTACAAGTCGTGGGACCGGCACTCTTAATCGTGTTTCTCGCGATTGCTGTTCAACTCAGAACTGATCAATTGCTTGCCGCATTGATCGCTTAACTGTCAAGCCCTGCGTAAGTTATCCACAGGTTCTCCCCAGTTGGGGACAAAATTACATGCGTGTAATTAACGCCACTTCGTTGACAGCGCGAAACCGGCGCCGATGAAGCCGAAACCAATGAGCACGTTGCCCAGGTTTCCGATCGACTTCATGAACCCGATCTGGTCCCCAGCCAGGTAGAACACGACGATCCACAGCAGACCAAAAACGAGCAGTGTCACCATGAGCGGCGCAAGCCACGGCTTAGGTCCGATGAACACCGGTGATTGAGCAGACGCGGCGGTAGCAGCTTCGTGGCTGGACTGCTTCTTCTTGCGGGTCTTCGAGACTGGCATGGGAACTCCGTGGGTGATGGTGCACCAATGGTAAACCTTTCCATGCAAAGCCACGACACCGCCGCCTCGGCACAGCCCTGCCGCGCGACGTGTTGCTCGGCGGAGCCGTACCGTTGCACCATGCGCGCGACTTCTCTCCACTTGGCCGCTGGTGGAATCGCGCTGCTCGCTGGATTCGGTATGGAGGCATCCGCAATTGCCGCGAATGGAACGGACCTACGGGGCGGACGCTCCGGGTCACTCCGCGACTTGGTTGTCAGGCAAAGTGAGCAACTGGCGCAAGAGGCGGCCTCGACCACGGCACTGCGTCGGGCTGTTTCAAAACTGGCAGTGGAGATCGGTGGTGTAGATCTCACCGACGCGAGGCGTGAAGAGGCAACCTTGATCCCACTCGTTGGCTTGAGTGCTGTTCATGGCCCTGGCGTGTCGGTCACACTCACCGATGCGCCGCACAACGCCGGACTAGACGACGTCGATCCAGATGCGCTGGTAATTCATCAACAAGATGTTCAGGCAGTTGTGAACGCCCTCTTCCGTGGTGGAGCTGAAGCTGTGATGGTGATGGACCAGCGGCTGGTTGCTACTTCGGCCGTGAAGTGCGTCGGTAACACGTTGTTGCTCCAAGGCCACGTTTATTCGCCGCCCTACCGCATTGAAGCCATTGGTGACACCGAGAAGATGCTGCACGCACTCGACATTGACCCCGGCACATCGTTGATTCGTGACCTAGCCCGTGTGTACGGACTCGGGTATGACGTGGCCACATCGGCCTCTATCGCTATGCCTGCGTACAACGGGGCATTGAACTCGCCCTACGCCCAGACGCTTTAGGCTTGGTAAATGGAGCGTCGATGAGTGTCCGGATTCTGGTTGTAGACAACTACGACTCATTTGTGTTCAACCTTGTCTCCTACCTGGCCCAATTAGGTGCCGAGGTAGACGTTCTCCGCAACGACGAAATTGTGATTGCTGATGCGCTCACGTACGACGGCATCCTGATCTCTCCTGGTCCGGGAACTCCGCAGGACGCCGGCATCTGTATGGATCTCATCCGTGCTGCCGCCGGGAACGTTCCTGTTTTCGGCGTCTGTTTGGGGCACCAGGCCATTGCCGCTGTGTTTGGCGCTGTGGTTGATCGTGCGCCGGAATTGCTGCATGGCAAGACCTCGGAGGTTTCACACGAGGGTGAGGGCGTTTTTGCAGGCCTCCGCAATCCCTTCACGGCAACGCGTTACCACTCACTTGCCATCACAGAAGGCACCGTGCCGGACTGTCTCCAAGTGACGGCTCGTGCCGAGTCAGGCGTCATCATGGGTATTCGACATCGACAATTATCCGTCGAAGGGGTGCAATTCCATCCCGAATCCGTACTCACAGAAGGCGGTTACCGCATTCTCGCAAATTGGCTTGCCCAGTGTGGCGATACCGGCGCAGTGCAACGTTCCACTGGGCTGGCCCCACTTATTGGCTCCTGATCAGGCCAATACCGACACGGTCAGTGTCACGGTCGCACCGAGTTCCGCTGTCGTATCACCGACGGGGTCCTGAGACAGCACTGTGCCTTCTGGAACCGACGTGTCCACCTGCGGGATGGTTGCGACGTTGAAGCCGGCATTTGCGAGTTCGGCTTCGGCTTGTGAGGCAGGAGAACCGACAACGTTCGGAATGGTGATGAGACCGCTCGAAATCCAAAGGGTGACCGATGTGCCGGGATCAACCATGGTGCCCGCCTCGGGGTCGCTGCGCAGGACGGTTCCAGCAGCTGCATCAGCATTCTCTTGATTGACAGTTCCCAGACTTAGCCCAACCTTGGATAGCGCAATTCGCGCATCATCGGGGCTGGGAAGATCGGCCAATTGCGGCACAGCAACCTGACCCGGCCCAGTGCTAATGACGATATCCACAGTGCTGCCCTTGCTGACGAGGATGTCGCGCGCGGGAGACTGGCTGATGATGGTGTTCTTGGGTCGATCACTTGAGGCCTGTGGCAACTGGTCCCCGAGCAGAAGATCAGTGTTCTTCAGCAAGGTGTTTGCTTGCGCAACGGTGAGTCCCTGCAGATCCGGAATAGCCACCTGATCAGAGGGAGTTGGCGTGAAGATCTTGAGGAGCACCAGCATGGCACCCAGCACCACCACGACTACCGCAACAAGTGAGCCCAACCAGATAGCGGTGCTTTGACGTTGACGTGTTTGCAATTGCGATCCCGAGTAGTTGGAACCGAGCGCTTCAGTGGGTGCATCTTGGATGGGAATACGCGCGGTGACGGGCTGGCCGTCGAGTGCGCGTTCCACGTCTCCACGCATTTCCGCTGCCGATGCGTAACGGTCTGCCGGTTTCTTCGCGAGTGCCATCAAGACGATGGCATCGATCTCAGAACTTATTTCCGCATCGAAGAGTGAAGGTGGTTGAGGTGGCTCAGTCACATGTTGGTATGCGATGGCCACGGGTGAGTCACCAGTGAAAGGCGGCCGACCGGTGAGCAATTCATACAGCAGTGCGGCGCAGGAGTAGAGATCCGAACGTGCGTCGACGATCTCACCGCGAGCCTGCTCTGGGGACAGGTATTGCGCTGTTCCGAGGACTGCGGAGGTATGCGTCACAGTTGCCGAAGCGTCGGCAAGCGCTCGGGCGATGCCGAAGTCCATGACCTTTACGTCACCAGCAGGAGTCACCATGACGTTGGCTGGTTTGATATCGCGGTGCACGATGCCGTGACGATGGCTGTAGTCGAGCGCAGCAAGAATTCCGGAGGTGATATCCAACGCCCGCTCATTGGTGAGGCGTCGTCCCGATGCCATGATCTGGCGCAGCGTCTGTCCTTCGACACGTTCCATCACTATCCACGGCACACGCGTCGACGTGAGACCGTCCTCAACGATGTCTTCACCGGTGTCGTACACCGAGACGATATTGGGATGGTTGAGCCCTGCCGCTGCCTGCGCTTCGCGTTCGAAGCGCATGAGGAAAGAGCGGTCGCGCGCGAGATCCGCGCGGAGGACTTTGACTGCAACCGGGCGTCCAAGGCGGATATCAATGCCGGAATAGACCTCCGCCATACCGCCGTGCCCGATGACTTCGCCGAGCTGGTAGCGGCCACCGAGCAGTCGAGGTTCGCTCACTGCATCTCCTCCGTATCAATACGCACATCATGCCCTGTCATGGCGCCGAATCCTGCGTCACCGGGCTTGACGAATGGCGCTGAGCACGGACCGAGCAACCGCCGCCGCCGATCCGACCGAGTTCGCCTCCATGACCACTGCCACAGCAATTGATCCGCTATACGCAATGAGTACGGAGGGCGTGACGGTTCCGCCATCCGCTGCGAACGCATTCATCACCAACGTGCTGTCAGTGCAGTTGGTGCAGGTGAGCCGCGAACCTGCAGCGCGCATCGCTCGCCCCAGCCCTGAAGCCACGGCCAGCGACATTGGCGTCCCCATCTGCGTTGGGACGGTTCGCTCCAAGACCGCGAGATCGGGTCCTCGCACGTCCCGAACGAGGTACGGCAGCATCGTGGTGCCCTTGTTTGCAACCGAGGCGGCTATGAGCGCCAATTGCAGCACCGTGGTGCGAACGCCTTTGCTGCCGATGCCGATGGAGGCACCAGGTGTGTTGGGAATCCGGCTGATGGCGACATGTAGCGGGATGCTGAGCGAGTTGCCGAAGCCAAGTTGTTCCGCCGTGTTTGTCAATGCTTCTACTCCTACTGCATTGCCGAGCCAAGCCAATGCAGTAGTGCAGGTTTTGGCCAGGGCGGCGGCCAGCGTCAGTTGCCGTTCAGGGTTGCAAGCGCGGCCGTTGGGATTGGTGATGACCGCAGTTGTCCCTGGCACCAAATACTGGGCCGGCGCGGGCAGGGAGCTCTTCAGAGTGAAGCGTCCAGAAGCGAGTGCCGCCGCCGCAGTGATGAGTGCGAAGGGCGTGCCCGGGCTGTACAAGCGCTCAAGAGCTCGATTCACGAGTGGCTGCGACGGATCACTACTGAGTCGGTCGTAGGCAGTTCGGACCGCACTGGGATCGTTGGGTGCCAGTACTTGCGGATCGAAGGAGGGTGTAGAGAGCAGCACCAAGACGGCGCCTGTTCGCGCGTCGATCGCGACTACCCCACCGCGCTGATTCCGCATCGCTGCGAGAGCGGCCCGCTGACCAACCTCGTCAAGGGTCAGACTGACCGCTCCACCGGATTGATGTCTGCCGGCGAACAGCTGCTGAATGCGATCGACAAAGAGTCGTGGGTCGTTGCCGCTGAGGACCCCGTCTTCAACCCGCTCGATGCCACTGGAGCCGTAGAGCAGTGAGTAATAGCCGGTGACAGCAGCGTAGAGCGAACCATCAATATAGGAGCGTTGGTAGAAGTTATCGCTAGCAGCTCGAGCGGATGCAGCAATGGGAGTGGCGCCCACAATGATTGGTCCGCGCAGTTTGTTGTACTGCTCAAGCAGCAGCCGCGTATTGCCCTGTCGTTGTCGGATGCTGTCCGCATCTATGACCTGCACCCACGAAAGATTCGCCAGCAAAGCCATTGCGAGTAGCGCCATAACCCCAGCCATGCGGCGGAACGGTCTCATCACGACACAGCCCGAACTCGGTTTGCAGAATCAGATATCCGCAATAGGAGACCAATGCCGATCCAGGTGGCGATCAACGACGACCCACCCGCGCTGAGCAGCGGTGTTGTGAGCCCTGTGAGTGGAATCAGCCGCGTTACACCGCCGGCCACGATGAAGGTTTGCAGACCGAGTGTGATGCCGAGCCCGCCGGCGAGCAACTGACCAAAGGCATCGGTGGTGAGCATGGCGATGCGCACGGCGCGCTGCATGAGAATGGCAAACAGCATGAGAATGGCGGAGAGTCCGACGAAGCCCAACTCTTCCCCAAGCGCGGACAAGATGAAGTCATTCTTGGCATAGGGCACGAGATTCGGGAAACCATCGCCGAGCCCACTGCCGAAGAGGCCACCGGAAGCCAGACCGTAGAGGCTCTGGGCGATTTGGTAGCCTTGATCGTTGGCGTATGTGAACGGGTCGAGCCAGACCGTTACGCGGTTTTGCACATGATCGAACACGGCGTACGCACTCGCTGAGCCGAGCACAAAGAGCACTGCTCCCAGTGCCAACCAAGTTCGTTGTCCCGTGGCGAGGTACAGGGTTGTCACGAACAGTCCGAAGAACAGCAACGACATCCCCAAATCGCGTTCGAAGACCAAAATAGCAACGGATGCGATCCAACAAGTTGCGATTGGCCCCAAGTCGCGTGCGCGTGGCCAGCCCATGCCCCAGCGGCGGATGCGAATCAGCGCGAGTGCATCCCGCTTTGTGACGAGGAACCCAGCGAAGAAGATGCCCAGGAAGATCTTTGCGAACTCGCCCGGTTGAAATGAGGTTTCCCCGAACCGGATCCAGAGTCGAGCGCCATTCACAGTGGTGCCGATAACCGGTAGCAGCGGAAGCAGGAGCAACACAAGTCCAATTGCCATGGAGATGTAGGTGTATCGCTGCAGTAGCCGGTGATCGTGAAGCAGGAGCAAGACCGCAACCATGAGGGAGAGACCGAGCATGGTCCAAGCGGATTGCGTGAGGAACGTCGGATCCGGCAATTGCGCCCCCTGCCGAGCTGCTCGTGTGTGCTCGGCAACGTCGAGTCGATGGATCATGACCAGGCCGAGCAGATTCAGGAGGACGGCAGTTGGCAACACGACTTGATCAGCATGTGGGGCAAAGCGACGTAACCCCAGATGCGCTCCGACCGCGATGCTGCACACCAGCAGAAACTGAATTCTTGTCGCTGCATCAGCAACGTCCATGTTGGCCCGAGCGATCACGAAGGCCGCGATCCCAAGGCTGATTGCCGCGCCAAGGAGGATCGCCTCCTGAGATCGAGGTTTCACGGACAGCCGACCGTGCTCGACTCTTGGGCGCAGGCGTCGGCGACCCCTTCGATTCGTTCGATTACGGCCTCAGCGTCTGCCCGGGATCTGACAGATATTCCTGCACGGACTTGCTGGCGATCGAAGATTGGGAGCGCATCGGTTCGTACATCGGTAAGTGTGTCCAGCCGCGACAGCGGGATCGGCCCCAGCGACTGTGAGACGCCCTGGAATAACGCCACTCGACCACTGATATCAGTGACGTACCACTGGCCCATTGTCCAGCGACCCACCAACAGCGCGAGGAACATGGCCGCGATGGCTCCAGCAATGAACCAGCGGGAACGTTGGCGGGCGATCTCTAGTGCATGAGCAACCGACTGGGAAGTGGGAGGCCCATCTATAGGCAGCGGAACCTCACCGAGGTCACCGCGCACTTCGTCTTCTCTGGCCGCCCCGATCAAGATTGCGTCAGCTTGCTCTTCGGTGTCCATGAGGTCAGCCACAATCACCGAGACGTTGTCCGGCGCCCCGCCGGCAAGTGCGTAATCGATGAGCGTGGCAACCGCGTATGTGGGATCACCGGATCGCAAAACGTCTGCGATCACCGAATCGGCCAAGACCGTCGTGAGCCCATCACTGCACAGCAGGTAGCGATCACCGATTTCGCCGGTGAACTCATCCACATCAAGCTCGAGTTCGTGCAAGCCATCAATGGTTCGCAGCAGCAAGTTACGGCGTGGGTGTGTCGCCGCTTCCTCCAACTGCAGGCGCCCCGTATCCACCAGCATTTGCACATAGGTGTGGTCGCGCGTGAGTTGTTCGAGAACCCCATTGCGGAGGCGATAGGCACGTGAATCACCAACGTGGGCGAGGACGAGGTGCTCGTCCGTGGAGCCGATCAAGGTGAAGGTCGTACCCATTCCGCGACGCTCAGGGTCATCCGTGATGAGGTCGCCGATTCTTTGGTGTGCCGCATCCACTTTGTTGCGCACCCAAGCTTCATACAGGTGCGATTCAGTGGGTCGGTCACCGAGATCGGCACAGACCGCCGCGACCACGGCTGCTGATGCCAATTCTCCGGCTGCATGACCACCCATGCCGTCCGCGACGACAAGCAGGTGGGCATCGGCGTAACCCGAGTCCTCGTTTCCAGAGCGAACTAAACCGACGTGCGAGGAGGCTGCGTGACGGAACGAAATCATGTGTTCACCGACACTTCACTGCGGCCAATGCGCACCTTCATGCCAGACGCTAGCGGCATGGGTGACGTGATGCGTTTGCGATCGACCCAAGTGCCGTTGGTAGAGCCGCAGTCTTCAACTGCCCATCCGCGTTCACGTGCACTAATGCGAGCATGGTGTGAAGAGGTGTAGTCATCATCAAGACGGACCGTGTTGTCCTCGTCCCGACCAAATGAGACCGGTTGGTCGGTCAATTCGAGTCGCTGCACAGTGCCGTCACTACGCGTAATGACGAGGTGTGCACGTCGACGCTGTCGCTGATGCCGCAAGACCTCAAGCGGGTGCACACGCTGTTCGCGCAGGGGTCTCGCGCTAGCGATCAAGTCCCGACGCAACACACTGAGGGTTCCAAACACAAACAGCCAGAGCGCGACGAGAAACCCCAGGCGCAGCAAAGTGAGTGTGAGTTCGGACAAGGATCACCGCGCGCGAAACTCGATGGTGGCCGGACCGATCGTAATTGCTGTATCGATTTCGAGAGGGTGCTCGGTAATGCGCTGTTTTTCCACCCAAGTCCCGTTGGTTGAACCCAAGTCCCGGATCATGATCGGGGAGCTGAGCAGGATCTCCGCGTGATGTCGGGACACACCCGCATCATCGATGCGGATGTCCACATCGGTACCCCGACCAATACGCGTGGTGTGGCGAGTCAAGGGATGAATGAACCCATTCACAATGAGGTGTGGTCCCTTGCGTTGAGACTCCGCAGCAGCGTCTTCGCGCGCTTCGGCGCGAATACGGAACAGTCCAGTGGTGAGTGACGGATCCTCCATGAAGCGAACGACAGGCTCTCCCACTTGCAGGTATTGCTTTTCGTTTGAGCACGCCGCAACGACCTCACCCAATTCAGCCCGTAAAGGCGCTTCAAAGGCCATGAGCCGCTCAAAGTCACGTGACGACAAATCGACGATGAACAGATTGGGCACGGAATTGTGGTCACCATCCAGTGCTACAGCGTGATCGTCGAGTTCCCGTTGTAGGGCCGCAGCAATCTCTACTGGTTGCACCTCAGCCTTAAATGCCCGAGCGAAAGCTCCATTGACGAGTTGGTCAATGCGTTGCTCGAAGCGGTCCAGTAGTTGCACGGCAACCTCCCACAGGAATGCTAGTCGCGGGAATACCGCTGGATAGGGAGGAGACGTCAGGGTGCGGTATCGGCAGATGCCAGAATGCGGGGATGACCGTGCTCACCACCTCTCTGCTGGTTGTCGGAGCAGGCCCTGCCGGTTCCGCGGCAGCGGCTTGGGCGGCGCGAGCAGGCCGTGAGGTGCTGCTTATTGATGCGATGGATTTCCCGCGAGATAAGACGTGTGGTGATGGCCTCACGCCCCGCGCAATTGAGCAGATGCAACTCCTCGGTATGACTGACTGGTTGGCAAAGCGTCCACAGAACCGCGGCATTCGCATGCTGGGCTTCGGGGCAGAGCATGAATTGGCCTGGAATGGTCCGCACTTGCCGTCCTTCGGTAGCGCTGCCCCTCGTGCAGAACTCGATGAAGCAATCCGTTTGGTGGCCGTAGCAAGTGGTGCCGTGTTCCGCGGAGGCTGTCGCGCTATTGGAGTCACTCGAAAATCAGATGGAGGAGTCTCGGCGGTGCGGTGCCGAACCGCCAATGGCGAGATTGAGATCCGTTGCGAGCACCTGATCATCGCTGACGGGGTGCGATCACCACTTGGGAGAATCCTCGGCCGGCAGTGGCATCGGGACACCGTCTATGGGATAGCAGGACGTGCATACGTCTCGAGCGGCCTCCATGAGGATTCCTGGATCACCTCGCATTTGGAACTACGAGATCCGGAACACCGTTCCGTTCCCGGCTATGGGTGGATTTTCCCGCTGGGAGATGGTCGGGTAAACATCGGTGTGGGCTCGCTCTCGACAGCGAAACGTTCGGCTGGCGTCAACCTCCAAGCGCTTCTTGAGCAGTACGCAGATGCGGTCCGTGAGCGTTGGGAACTTGGGAGTGAGCTCTCTTCTGTGGCATCCGCCATGCTGCCCATGGGTGGTGCCGTCTCCAATGTGTCAGGAACCAATTGGATGCTCATCGGTGATGCAGCCGCCTGCGTGAACCCACTCAATGGTGAAGGCATCGACTACGGACTGGAGACAGGCCGGCAGGCAGTGCAGCTCTTGGACGAGGCAAATCTGATGTGTGCGTGGCCCGCGACATTGCGACGAACCTACGGTGACACCTTTTCGGTAGCTCGGAGGCTTGGGGCACTCCTTACGTACGACCGCTTCTTGCCTTTGGCGGGACCGCTCGGCATGCGCTCCAAGTCGATTATGGGCATCGCGCTGCGGATGATGGGGAACCTGGTTACTCCAGAAGACAACGATCTGGTGGCGAGGGCTTGGCGCGGCGCTGGTTCGCTGTCCCGACGTATGGATGCCCGCCCGCCTTGGGTGTGAAAACTACTTGCTTCTGCGTTGGCGGCGGTGCCGCCAAGCGACATACCCCGCGCCGAGCATGATGAGGATTGATGTGTTCGAGTGGCTGAGGAACGAGTTCTCAGCGAAGATCGCGAATGACCCCGCAGTGATGCCGATGCCGGCAAACGCCAACATACGGGTGGAACCGATGTAATTGGGATGACGCCAGTGGATCGGCAGTTCCGCAGTCATGAGCGATGTGGACATGGCCACGGCGGCCCCCAACAGGTAGCCAAACAGCAGGTCCGAGACCCAGTGGGTGTCGCGTGCCCATGAACTCACGGCCACGATCAAACAGAGTGCTGCGATGGCGGCGGTCGCCCAATAGCGCCAGCGCACCCGCGAAGCGAACATGGCCATGACCGCCAGAGCGGCTGCGGCTCCCAAATTCGCAGTGTGCCCTGACGGATAGGCGCCGATGCCAATCCAGTCCGTGTTGAAGAACTCCGGATGACCAGGAGCTTGGCGTGGAGTCGGTCGGAAGGTGATGAGTTTGAGGAAGCCAGTCGCGGCATTTGTCGCCACCAATGTCCAGACTGCGGTTATGGGTGGGTGCATGTCGTGCCGGCGCACGGCGAGCCAAATTCCTGCACCCAAGGTCGCTGGGTACACGATGCTGCGCAGCCCTGGCTTCTCAGTGATGCGCGCGAGTCGGTTGATCCAGGCCTGGGAATGCCAGAGGCCCAGCACCGATTGCTCGTCGAGACTGTTGAACAAGCCTGTGAGCATGAGCAGCGTCCCAATCAGGAAGGCAGCCCACATCCAAGTGGTGTACCGCACGAGCTTGCGACGTTGCGAGGGCCGGAGCACGGTGTACGGGTGCGTGAGGCCTTCCTCAGGCACCGACATAGGACACTCCGCACGGATTGGTCGAATTGTTCGATTATTCCACGCTTAGGGCAGGCTTTACCGAACGAAAGAGCCGGCGCACTCCCACAGCAGGCGCTGTCCGTGACACCATACCGGCATGCTTGTGCTTGTTGTGGAAGACGATCCGGCCATCTCCGATCCCCTCGTCGTGGGTCTGGAGCGCAATGGTTTCGATGTTGTGCATTGTGTTGAGGGCCTCAGGGTCGTGCTCCTTGTACAACAGCACAATCCTGACGTGATGTTGCTCGATCTCGGCCTACCTGACATTGATGGGCTGCAGGTACTCAAGGAAGTCCGGCGGATCAGCGATGTGCCAATCATTATTGCGACGGCGCGGGGTGATGAGACTGATCGCATCGTTGGTCTTGAACTCGGGGCTGACGATTACGTTGTGAAGCCATATTCGGTTCGAGAGTTGTCAGCCCGAATCCGCGCCATTAGCCGTCGCCGTCGCTCCGAGCCGGATGCTGGTGGCGCAACACGGGTCCGCGTGGATCGCAACCGTCACGAAGTCTATGTAGACGATGTCCTTGTGGCCTTGACCTTGAAAGAGTTCGAGTTGCTTGCTGTCCTGGCCGAGGATCCTGGCCGAGTAGTGACTCGGCAAGAACTCTTTTCCAGGGTATGGGATCCGGTATGGATCGGTTCGGGAAAGTCGCTTGATGTCCACATTGCAACTCTGCGACGCAAACTTGGAACAGCGGATCTCATCGAAACAGTGCGCGGTGTCGGGTACCGCCTGGCGGCAATGTGACCCGTCGCCTGGTGTTCGTGATGACGTTGATCGCGGTCACCGTGGCTATCACGCTCGCTTTGCCCATGCTGGCATTAGTGGCGAACACGGAGGAGGCAGCACTCGTCGCCGAGTTGCAGGTGGAAACCCTGCGCACGGCAGCGGTGTTGGCAGGTCAGCCCTATGACCAGTGGGTTGAAACCGTCGATGCCTCACCATCGCGCCCAGGCGAGCGTGTCGTGGTCGTGAGTCAGTTGATTGAACTCGTTGCTGATAGTGATCACAGTGGCCTTGAAAGGACCTTCAACCGACCCGAGATACGACAAGCGCTCAGAGGCAAACTTGCTTCTGATGTGCGGATGTCGCAAACCCTGGGATCGGAGTTGCGTTTTGTTGCTGCACCCATCATCAAGGACGAGGTTGTCGTTGCCGCAGTTCGCTATTCGCTTCCCGAGGAACTGGTGAAGAACGCCGTCCGACGTACCACCGCAATGTTGGCGCTTTTTGTGCTGTTGGTGGCGATCCTCGCGGCATTGGTTGCATGGGCCATCGCATCCTCAATATCCGCGCCAGTGCGTGCTCTCGCGGATGTCGCTAAACGGCTGCCCGACGATCTCACCTTGCGAGCAGATGAGCAGGCCGGCCCAGTTGAAGTTCGCAGTGTTGCCGTTGCGATGAATGGCACGGCTCGCCGCCTTTTCGACTTGGTAAAGCGCACCGAGCAGGTTGCCGTTGATGCATCGCATCACTTACGAACACCCCTCACGGGAATCCGTTTGCGGCTGGAAGCGATCGCTGACAACGCGAACGACCCGATGATCACCGATGATGCCGAGCATGCACTTTCGGAAGTGGATCGGCTTAACCACCGCATCGATCAAGTTCTTGCACTCGCGCGTAGCGATGCCGCGGCAGGGGAACGAACCTTGTCGGACGTCTCAACGATTGTGCTTTCGCGCATTGCTGCTTTCATTCCCATTGCACAGAATCACGGCGTCTCGATTCAGCATGAAGTGGATCGCGACGCTTTCGCAATGACGACTAACGGTGCTGTCGCGCGAATCGTCGACGAACTGCTGAGCAATGCTCAGAGTTACGCGCGTCGGCGCATCTTGGTGGTTCTTCGTGTACTAGATACCGGAGTGCAACTTTCCGTCGATGATGATGGAGTGGGCGTGCCATCGAGCGAAGTCGACACGATCTTCAATCGCTTCTCACGTGGGTCTGGTGCGGCTCCTGGAGGAACCGGTCTTGGCCTAGCACTGGTGAAGGAAACTGCCCTGAGTTGTGGTGGCAATGCCACAGCCACGCGAAGCGATCTGGGCGGCCTTTCCGTACGTGTGGTGTTGCCAAAGCAGTAGCCTGTGGCGTCGCAGACTTTGATTTGGCTTAACCCTTTCTCTGCTTCATCACAAAGGCACTTAGGTCAGCCTGTGTCCAGAACACCAACTCTGGAGGTTGATTTCGATGCAGCGCATTGGACAAGTGCTTGTTGCGGCCGTCACGGCGACCGGCGCGTGCGTCGGTGGCGCAGCCGCAATCGGCAGCGTCATGGGGGTTTCTCCACTCTCTATCGTGACGGCATCCCCAGCGACAACGCTGGAAGCGTTTGCCGCGGTAAGTAGCAATCTCACGCAGTCTGCGAAGGCCAGCCCTGCTTCATGGAACGGTGCTGGCGGAGCCCCTGTGGCAGATGCAACATCTGGTGCATCGGGTGCCAGCAACAGTGCCGCTCCGGGCGCTAGCGCCAAGTTCGTTGCTGCGACCACGACGACGCATGCGACATCAGGCGCTTCAGGGGCAACGACGGCGAAAGCGGCCACGACCAAGAAGGCCACGACTGCTCATGCCAAGTCTGGAGCGTCGGGAGCCTCGGGGACCAATCGCAAGGGCGCCGAAGGTGAGAACGATGACTAGCCCTCGCGGAAGCCGTGCCAGCTGGCTTTCCTTCGCTATCGCTGCACCGTTGGCCTCGACCGCGTTCCTGGCGAGCATCGCATTCGCAGCCACCAACATTCCGGTAACCACAGCCGCTACTACATCCGTTTCGCCCACCGCCACGGCCGCAAACACAAGCGCAACCCAACAGACTGCAGCCCCCAAGCAAGCCCCTGCATCGAAGGCGCCGGCTACCCACGCAAAGACGGGAGCTTCCGCATGAACACCAGCGTCAGTCCTGAACTCGTGCACAAGTTCACGTCTATGGCGAGCAGCGTGACAATTCGTATCGTCGAGCCGGATGACGATGCTCTCGCCGCGATTCGCGCGGCAGTGTCGATCATCGAAGATGTTGCGGCGGCCTGCACACGCTTTGATCCCACGAGTCCGCTCATGCGTGCAAACGCGGCTCCGTCGGAGTGGACAAAAGTGCCATCGGTCTGCAGTGATGCGATTCGGGCCGCACACCTGGCGTATATGCAGACCCAAGGCAAGTTCGATCCGCGCGTTCTCACGAGTCTCGTTCGCGCTGGCTACGCAGAATCCCGCACGTTCACAGAGACACCGGAACCCATCACCGTCACAGTTCAGCCGAGCATCACGGCTGAGCTGCCACTGTGGCTACCGCAGTTCGAGGACAATCGGGTTCTCCTCGGCTGCGATCCCATCGACTTGGGTGGTATCGGCAAGGGTCTCGCAGTTCGTTGGGCAGCGGAGCTTGTGCGCGATCACGGCAGCGGGACGCTGGTTGACGCCGGTGGCGACATGATGACGTCAGGTTTCAGCCCCGACGGCAGCGCGTGGCGAGTCGGCATCGAGAACCCTTGGAACGCCGCAGGTGACCCAGTCGTCATTGTCAATGCTTCTGATGCTGCTGTCGCAACCTCCTCGATCCGCCTGCGTTCTTGGCGTCAAGGAGACGTGAACCGTCACCATCTGATCGACCCTCGCACAGGCGAGCCTGGAGGTAGTGGATTGATCTCGGTCTCCGTCATCGGTGTCGATGCAGCCTCTGCCGAAGTGTGGAGCAAGGCGCTCTTCCTCGAGGGCAGTGAGAATATTGCGGCCGCTGCCCGTGAGCTTGATCTAGCAGCAATATGGATCGGCACCGACGGATACATCGAATCCTCACGCGCTGCGCGTGAACGCATTGAATGGCAGGTGGCCCGTGCAGCTTGAGACCAAGCCTTGGCAGGCGTTCCGTCGTGCCGTGGACTCGGAGGCGATGCGAGGTGTGCTCAACACGACCAGTGTCATCTTGATGGCCGCCGCTGCCTCGACCGTGTGCGGTTTCCTGATTGGCCTCGCGGCCGTGGGCATCGCTGGGAATGCCATGCCCCTGTGGTTGGTGGCTCGCGCGGCGGGCATTACCGGGTATGTGCTCCTGACGGTTGTCACGCTCATGGGCATGATGCTTTCGCACAACTCTCGAGCCAGGCATCGCCCCAATCCGACCCGTATCCGGCTGCACCTTTCGCTCGTCATCTTCACCTTCGTCTTCATTTTGCTGCACATTGCCGTGCTCGCTGTTGATCCGTATGCCAAGGTCGGCCTAGCCGGGGCGTTGCTGCCCATGGGGGCAGCCAATCGCCCAGTTGAAGTGACGCTCGGACTGTTGTCGCTGTGGTCCGCCCTGATTTCGGGTACGTCTGCCGCTATGGCGGGTCGTGGTGCGGGCAGATTCTGGATCTACCTCCACCGATTGGCAGGTGGAGCGTGGATTCTGTCATGGTTCCACGGCGTGCTTACCGGTGTCGACACGCCCGCGTTGCTCGGGATGTATACGCTTTCGGGTGTTGCCGTCATAGGGGTTGCCTTGTGGCGATACCTTTCCCGCGAGGAGGCCGTCGTGCGAGCTCAACTCGACCGTACGCCCATCGTCGTGGAGCGCGTGCACGTGGGCGTGGAATGATCCTTGACGGTCCCGTTTCCTTTGATAGCGCCGGTCATCTGACAGATTTGCGGCACCGTCGCATTGGACTTCCGGAGCATTGGGCGCAGTTCTCATCCTCGGCGCAACTGCACAATCAAGACTTGCTCGAAGCAATCAAGAGCGTCGAATTGACAGGTCGCGGTGGGGGTCACTTCCCGGTGGCTCGGAAACTGGCTCCGATCGTTGCTTCAGGTGCGGGCACCGTTGTCATCAATGGCTCCGAGGGCGAAGTGCTCTCTTCTAAAGACGCAATGCTGCTCCAACTCCATCCGCATCTTGTCTTGGACGGCGCCCAAGCGCTGGCACGGCTTGTGCACGCGTCCGAAGTGGTTGTGTGGTTGCACGAAGGCGCGGCGGCCAGTTTGGCCAGCATGCAGGTGGCCTGTCATGAGCGAGAGCGTGATGCTCGACACGGCACCGAAGTACCGGTGCGCATCATCTTTGGTCCCGCCCGATACCTCACTGGTGAGGCCTCCGCTGCAATCGCTGGCGTGCGGGGTTTCCCCGTGCTTCCACGCTTTGTCGAGAAACCAGGCACTCCTTGGGTAGATGGCGAGCCTGTTCTTCTGCATAACGTAGAAACCCATGCGCGCGTGGGACTACTTTCGCATGTTGGCGCTGAGGGTTATGCGACGACTTCCTTGGTCACGCTCGTATTGCCGCGGCATCGCCTGGTTGTCGAGGTTGCCCGCGGCACGACCTTTGCAGCACTTTTCGCCCAGGAACGCTTGGCGATACCGGAATTCATCTTGCTTGGTGGTTACAGCGGCACTTGGTTCCCCTGGGAGCGACTGGCCAACCTGTCCGTGGACCCTGTCGCGTTGCGGCGCAATGGCATTTCGTTCGGTGCTGGCATCGTTGCTCAGATTCCGCAGGGTCGCGAGGGTCTTGAGTGGACTGCGGAGATTCTGGAATGGATGGCGGGAGAGAGCGCAGGTCAGTGTGGACCATGCATCTTCGGATTGCCCGAACTGTCCAAACAGTTTGCTGAATTCCACAGGTCGAAGAAGCACTCTTCCCGGCAGCGTCGGAAGATCGAAGAACTCATGCAACTCGTGGATGGCCGTGGGGCCTGCAGGCACCCAGACGGCATTGTCCGCATGGTGCGGAGTGCTATTGACGTATTCGCACCGGCTGGGGTGACGGTATGAGGGATCGCTGCCCTGAAGGCACCGTCTCACTACGGGTGAACCCGGTGTTGTGCGATGGCGTTGGTATGTGCGCCCACTTGGCGCCTGGCGTGATCGAGATCGACCCTTGGGGTTTTCCCTTGTTCCCGCGCCGCCCCCTCACAATCGAGGAGCAGGCCAAGGCGGTTCGGGCGGTGCGAGGCTGTCCCAAGCAAGCATTGACCCTCGATGGTTATGTGGAAAAGGGCTGATTCGATCGCTCCGACTACCCAATCGTGATGTGTTTCGTTCTGTTGTAGTAGAGCATGTGAGCCCTCACCGTGGGTAGTGTCGTGACGCCACTGCTTCGGAGGACATGATGAAGACCAGATTCCGCTTTGCCGTTCTTGCGCTCGTCGCTGCCGTTCTTGCGACAGCCCTACCAGCGGTCGGGCTCAATGCTTCAACCACGGTGACAGTGCACTACCAGCGCTTCGCTGAGGATTACACCGGCTGGAACGTCTGGATGTGGCCATTTGGAAAGGATGGCGCGGCCTATCAGTTCACCGGCAAGGATGACTTTGGCGTCTACGGCAAGTTCACCGTGCCGAACACCGGCAGCTCTGATTCGATCGGCATCATCATCCGGCTTAACGAGTGGCAGGCCAAGGATTACGCCCAGGACCGCTTTATCAAGAAGTTCGCTGCGGATGGCTCAGTAGAAATCTGGATTGTGCAGGACTCGATTCCGATCAACTACACAAAGCCTGTGTTCACACCGAAAATCGCGTCGGCCAGCATTGACGACCTTCATAAGATTTCTGTGCAACTCAACAAGTCCTTCACGCCGGTTGCCGGTGCGAATGACTTTGTTGTCACAGGGCCTGGCAACCCCGTTGTGACTTCGGTTGCGACGGCGACAGGTGCGCCGTCGGGTGTGAACCTCGTACTCACGGTTTCTTCTGAGTTGGCGCTCGATGGCCAGTACATGGTGTCGCATCCGTTCTATGGTGAGTCGTCGGCATCCCTCGGCAACGTACTGAACAGCCCTGGCTTCAACGAACTCTTCTCATACTCCGGCACAGATCTCGGCAACACCTACACACCGACCAAAACGTCATTCCGGGTTTGGGCGCCGACAGCTAGTGCGGCGACCGTGCTCGTGTATCCGTCTGATGCCACACTCGCGACGCCTACCGAAGTTCCCATGACACAAGGTGTCAAGGGAACGTGGGTGGCGACAATGGATGGAGATCACAACGGTCTGATCTACAACTACAAGGTCAAGATTGGGAACGGCTGGAACGAAGCAGTTGACCCCTACGTCCGTGCTGCGACAGTGAATGGCTTGCGTGGCGTCGTCGTCGATTTGGCGAAGACCAATCCTGCGAAGTGGACGACCGACAAGCCGGCATTCAGTGGGAGCAACACCGATGCCATCATCTACGAACTTCACGTCCGCGATCTTTCGATGGACGCCAACAGTGGTATTTCAGCCGCAGACAAGGGCAAGTTCCTCGGGCTTACTGAGCACGGCACACATGTCCCGAACGGCACTGCCTTGACCGGTGTCGATGCCATCAAGGCACTCGGCGTAACGCATGTGCAGCTGCTTCCGATCTACGACTATAAGACCATCGACGAGACGACGAACAACAAGTTCAACTGGGGCTACGACCCGCAGAACTACAACGTCCCCGAGGGCAGTTACTCAACGCAGCCGACGGTGCCGACGAACCGGATCACCGAGCTGAAGCAGACCGTACAGTCCCTGCATGACGATGGGCTTCGTGTCGTGATGGATGTTGTGTACAACCATGTGTACGACGCGGGTGCCAGCAGTTTTGAGCAGTTGGTGCCTGGCTACTTCTTCCGCAAGAACGCCGATGGAAGCTTTGGAAACGCGACGGGCTGCGGCAATGAGGTGGCTTCGGAACGTGCCATGGTGCGCAAGTTCATCGTGGATTCAGTCGGCTACTGGGCGTCTCAATATCACCTCGATGGGTTCCGTTTCGATCTCATGGGTGTGCTTGACGTGACCACCATGAATCAAGTGCGCGCCGCAGTGGATGCGATCGATCCGTCCATCGTCATCATCGGCGAGGGCTGGAAGATGGGGAACCTGCTTCCTGACACCCAGAAGGCGTACCAGGGCAACGCAACGAAGTTGCCGCGCATTGGTCAGTTCAATGACGGCATCCGCGACGCCGTCAAGGGTTCAGTATTCAACTCTGGTGAAATCGGCTACGCCCAAGGAGCGACAGGTCGTGAAGGCGACGTCAAGGTGGGCATCGTGGGCAATGTGGCGTATGCGAGTGGCATCGGCGGAAGCTGGGGATCTATTGATCCTGGGCAGTCGGTCTCGTACGTTGAGGCGCACGACAACCTGACCTTGTGGGACAAGTTGACCGCGAGCATGCCTTCCGCATCCGTTGCGGAGAAGACTCGCGTCTTCAAATTGGCGAGTTCGATTGCCCTCTTGGCACAGGGTTTGCCCTTTGTGCACGCGGGTCAGGAGTTCATGCGTTCAAAGGGTGGCGACAGCAACTCCTATCAGTCGCCCGACTCGGTGAACTCGCTGAAGTGGTCAGTTCGGGCCAAGAACATCGCTGTCACCAATTACTTCGCAGGGCTCATCGCGCTGCGCAAGCAGCATGCGGCGTTCCGTATGACGACAGCACGAGCCGTCAGTTACAACCTCAAGTTCCTGGCCGATCCGCAAAGTGTTATCACGTACTCCCTCAACGGTGCGGCGGTCGGTGACAAGTGGAAGCAGATTGTGGTTGCGCACAATCCAAATTCCAAGCCGGTGAAGGTGAAGCTCCCACTCAAGGCCAACTGGCAGGTCGTGGTAAACGGCGTGAAGGCTGGCGTGAAGACTCTGCAGGTTCTGAGGGCCTCCAAGACAGTTGTGGTGCCCGCGCAGAGTACGGTGGTGCTGCACCGATAAAGCAGTGTTTTGGAGTTCGTACCACCGAACACACATAGTTGGGAAAACCGAACATTTTTGCTCACCCAGCGAGGGTTTTCAGAGCATAATGGGCATGTCGGGCATCGGCTACGTACGCTGCCCCTACAGCGGGGGTACCGGCAGCACGGACGCGAGTGGAGGCTGAGTTGCGATTACGTCGAACTGACCGCGGCTCCTCGGCTGTGGAATTTGCGATCGTCTTTCCACTCCTGATCGTGCTGGTCTTTGGGATCATCGACTTTGGACTACTGGTGAACGCGAATGTCATCGTCGCGAATGCAACCCGCGATGCGGTTCGCACGGCAAGCCTCGGTGGTACCGAGGCTGAGATTCGAGCAACGGCAGCGGCTGGGCTCACATCTCTGTCGGCTGCTGATGCAGCCCACGTGACAGTCACCGTGAGCTGCCAAAAGCCCGCTGCTACCTGCACGCTGTACACATCGACGACAAGTGGTGACACAGCGATCGTCAGTATCCAAGTCGAGCACTCGTGGATCTTCCGACTTTTGCCACTGCCTTCGGTGTCAATTCTCAAGCGAAACCAGATGCGAATCGAATGAGCCTTCGAGTTGCGTTGAACTGCAGACGCGACGAGCGTGGCGCGGTCACTATCGTCGTGGCGCTCATCAGTGTCGTGTTGCTGGTTGTTACGGCACTTGCTGTCGATATTGGCCGTCTGACCTACGAACGCCAGAAGCTGCGCAACACTTTGGACGCCGCTGCGCAGGCAGGTGCCTACGAGTTACCCAGCAATGGCGCGGTGGCGCTGGCGAAGGCACTGGAGTTTGCCACAGCGAATGACCCCAATTCGCATCCGACGGTGACGCTCTGGTGTGTGGTTGGTTCGACAGGTGCCACTATGCAGGTGCCCACGAATGCGGTTGGTTCGACCTGCTACCCAGGAGCTGGCCCCTACACGACGATCACCTACCCAGGGCTGAAGTGCAGCCTCTCGGTCTGCACGATTCCGTGCCCCTCCACAACTGGCTATATATGCAATGCCATTACTGTTCGTGAGAACCGCGCGGTGCCATTCTACTTTGCGCCGATCATCGGCTTACTTTCCGGCAACACCGGCAGCATGGTATCGAGTTCCTGTAAGGGTGCATGCGGTTCGCCGCCGACAAATCCCATGGATGTCGTCGTCGTGGCTGATAGAACGGGCAGCATGTCTGCGTACCTGTCGGATCTGAAGAGCGCCATCAAAAATATGTTGCAGTACATGACGCCAAGCGTTCAATATGTGGCTCTGGCATCGATCAACAAATCGACGAGCAATTGCCCGAAGGGATCGTGGGTCTCGGTTCCATTCTCAGACGACTACAACACACCTGGTTCGTCGTCTAAGCCCTACCCATTGAACAGTTCTAGTCCGCTTGTAACCGCTTTGACATGTATGAAGACAGCCAGTCCGACATACCTGGCAGCCCCATTCAAAGCTGCTGCGAGATACCTCCTGGGCTGGGATCCAAACAACATCTCGATGCTTCCCAGCCGTTCAGGCACTGTCACGCGTGCAATCATCTTCGAGACGGATGGACAGCCATGGGAGGCATCCACTACAGGCGTGGCGAATCTCGCACCCTCTGGGGATGTTTCGAATACCAACGGCGAGATTGCGTGCAGCAATCTGCTCACGGTCGCGAATCTTGCGAAGGCCGAAAAGGTGCTGGTAATTGCCGTTGCCTTTGGCGATGCCAACATCGCACGCTGCGGCACGGATTCCCAAGGTGATCCGATTCCCGGTAGTACTGCTGTCCGGAATGTGATTGCTGGGGTCGCATCCGGCGACCCCAAGGGGGGTCCTTCAATTGCCAACACATGCACGGGTGCACTTGATCCGCTCTCGAATCTGAACGCATGCACCGCAGCTGACGTTCTGGCCGAGAACAACGACGGGGATTATTTCTACATCGCCGCCACCGGCACCGATTTGGCACCGCTGTTCATCACGGCACTCGGACAGTTGAACTCGCACAGCAGATTCATGGCCTTGCCCTAGCCGGATGCCCCGGCGGTTCACCGAACTCATCGAACTCACGCATTCATCATGAAAGAGGTGCACTGAATGGCGACTTCTGAACTCGCGATTCACGCTCGTGGCATTATCAAGACATACGGGGACGTTCAGGCAGTTGTCGGCGTCAGCCTTGATGTGCACCGCGGTGAATGTGTATCGCTGCTCGGCCCCAACGGCGCTGGCAAGACGACCACTACGGAAATCCTCGAGGGCTACCGCATGCGCGATGGTGGTGACGTAAGCGTGCTTGGCGTGGACCCAGCGCACGGAGGCCTAGCTTGGAAGGCGCGGCTCGGGATCGTTTTGCAGACAGCCGGTGATCTCAAGGAACTGCGCGTTGCAGAAGCTGTACGGCATTTCGCGAAGTACTACCCCAAGCCGGCCGATCCAGATGAGGTCATCGCGGCGGTCGGCCTAGACGAGAAACGCGATGCTCGCGTACGGGAACTGTCTGGTGGGCAGCGACGTCGGCTTGACGTGGCACTCGGAATCATCGGCGAGCCTGAAGTGCTCTTTCTCGATGAACCGACGACAGGCTTCGATCCGGAAGCCCGTCGTCAGTTCTGGACGCTGATCGAGGCACTTAAGGCGAAAGGTGTCACCATCTTGCTCACGACGCACTACTTGGATGAAGCAGAGCGTTTGGCTGACCGCGTTGCGATCATCGCAGCTGGTCGAGTGGTAGCCGATCAAACGCCATCCAGCCTGCGTGCGGAGGCGGTGAAGAACACCACAGTTCATTGGTTTGAAGATGGTGCAGCGCAATCCATGCGCACCGATCACCCCACCTTGTTGCTACGTGAACTCGTGACTCGATTCGATGGCGAGATTCCTGAATTGAGCGTTATGCGACCTTCACTTGAAGATGTGTACCTGCATCTCACCGGCAGCGACGCCTCGGAGGTTTCAGCATGAGCAGCATCGTGAGTTTGAGCATTGGCCGAGTTGGCCTTGAACTCCGGCAACTGCTTCGTGATCGAGAGGCGACCTTTTGGACGCTGGCCTTTCCTATTGTCCTGATGGTGATCTTCGGATCCGTCTTCGGTGAACAGAAGCTTGGACCGACCAACGTCACCTTCGCGCAATATTTCGTGGCCGGCATGATTGCGAGCGGTGTGCTGTACACATCGTTCCAGAACCTGGCCATCTCCATCCCGCAGGAGCGAGACGAAGGCACACTCAAACGCCTTCAAGGTATTCCCATGCCGAAGGCCGTGTACTTCATCGGCAAGGTCGGTCTGGTCTTCGTCACCTACATCGGACAGACAATCGTGCTCATCGCTACGGGTGTCGCGTTCTATGGCATTGAAATGCCGAGCGGCTTCGCTGTGTGGTGGCGCTTCGCGTGGATCTCGGTGATGGGTTTGATCTCCTGCACCTTGCTGGGCATTGCATTCTCGTCCGTACCGAAGTCGGGCAAAGGCGCGTCGGCAGTTGTCTCCCCCATTGTGCTCGTGCTGCAGTTCACGTCCGGCGTGTTCTTCCTCTACAACGATCTGCCGTCTTGGATGCAACAGTTCTCATCGCTGTTTCCGTTGAAGTGGCTGACACAGGGCATGCGAAGTGTCTTCATGCCGGCCGAGGCAGCGGCACTCGAAGTGACTGGGTCTTTCGAAGTTGGTCGAACAGCGTTGGTGCTCGGGCTTTGGCTGATCGTTTCCGCGGTGTTGGCGGGAGCTGTTTTTCGCTGGCAACGTCGCGGCGAACGCTGATGGATATTCGCGCACCTGAACTTCCCGGGCACGCACCACTTGCTACAGCAATTCAGCGATCTGCGCTTCGATGAGGGCTGCATCCGCGGCATCGGTTTCCAAGACGAGTAACGCTCGCGCTCGGGCAATGTAGTCATCACGCTCGGCCACATTGCCAGCGGATGCATGCGCGCGGGCAAGGCCCTCCAGCAAACTCGCTTGCAGCCAAGCCGGGTAATCGGTGTCGTCGTCCACATCCCCGTGTTCGAGAGCTGCTGCAGCGAACTGCAGTGACATGGATGTGTGCCCGGTTGCTGCTGCAGCCCTACTCACCAACCAGTCTGCAATCGCCTTCTCTTCTGGTCCTCCGATTTCGTGCCAATGGTGACGCGAGGTGAAGGCGGCGGTGAGGAGCGCGCGATCCTCAATCGGTGAGCGATGCAGGTGCAACAGATCCTGCGCCTGATTAAAGGTAGCGATGGCAATGGCCATGTGTGCTGCTGCGTCCATGGCGGGACGCTAGCAGCGGTGCCGCGTTGCCCCTGGTGTGACGCGACTCCGCCACTCAATGAGCTTGAAACGCAAGGGTATGAACTGCTACACCGACAGGTTCACAGCCCTTTCACAAGCGGCAACAGAACGCTTGCACTTTATGGACGATTCATGGAAAAGCCTTGCCAATTTGCGAGATGTCGGCATGGCAATGTTCGGAACGACCGAAAGGAAGGGTGATCATATGAACACTCGAATCAAGATCGCGGCAAGCGGCCTCCTCGTTGCAGCACTCGCTGCAGCCGCCGTGCCGGCAATCGCAAGTGAAACCAAGACCGTGGTTGGCAAAGCCTCAAGCCACGTTCGGCACATGGACGGCAAGAAGCAGCACGTCAGCCCTCTGGCCGCACTGGTAACCGCGGGCACGATCACGCAGGTTCAGGCCGACACCGTTGAAACAGCAACCCGTACGGCAATGCAGACCGCAGAGAAAGCCAAGTTCACGGCAGGTCTCGCCTCGCTCGTCAGCAAAGGCACCATCACGCAGGCCCAGGCCGACGCTGCACAGGCATCACTCACGTCCGCCCTTGCCGCAGGCAAGCACGCTCGTCCCGATCTGTCATCTTGGACTTCTGCCCAACACGATGCCCTGCGCACCTGGATGGACGCGAATGAGCAGGATCGCGCTGTAGTTGCAAAGGCTGCGCTGACCCAACTTGTCACCGCGGGAACCATCACGCAGTCGCAGTCCGACGCCATCGATGCGGCACTGGCTGCGGGCGCGGGCAATGGCCCGCGTGACGGTCGTGGTCCGCGTGACGGTCGCGGTCCGCGTGGCGGCATGGGACATGGTCGTCGCTGACCCAACCCGGTTCACTTCGCGATTCCATACGCAGTAACACACAGCACGAGCGAGAGCCGCGAACTCGACGTTCGCGGCTCTTCGCTGTGCTCATCGAGTTGAATCGCCCGCCCTATCATCGCCTGCCTGCGAACACTTCTGGCCGCGAGAACGCGAAAGGCGCCCCGGAGGACGCCTTGTCGTTGTGCGCGAGAGGGGAGTTGAACCCCTACACCCTTGCGAGTACTGGCACCTGAAGCCAGCGCGTCTGCCTATTCCGCCACTCGCGCGTGCTGCCGAAGCAACCAGCGAAGGGTATCCCAAGCGCTGCGCGTCGCGAAATGCGCGTAAGGTTCGACGAACGCGCGGGAGCCAACGGGCTGAGAGGGCGAAAGCCGACCGCAACGACCTGTCCGGGTAATGCCGGCGTAGGGAGCGATATGGAATCGCCGCTTGAACGCAATGCAGTCGACGACGCTCAATTGGGTTTCGCCGATCAGTTCGGACTGTGGGCCTCGCTTGCCGTCACTCTGACCATCCCTGCAGCTGCAGTATTTGTCGTCAACCCACTGGGTGACGTTGCACTTGGATTTGCGGCTGTTGCAACGGCGGTACTGCTTGGGGTGCTTACCGGTTCGTTACTGCTCGGAGCGGTTGCCTTAGCCGGATTCCGCAGTAGGCAGCCGACAATGTCGATGCTTCGGGGCGTACTCGGGGATAGGGCAGTGTGGATTCCCACCGTACTCAACATTGCGCAGTGTGTTGGCTGGGCGGCCATTGAGGTCTTGGTCATGACCGAGGTTGCCACTTCACTCACCGCCGACGAACTGCGCCCGCTCTGGGCACTTGTTAGCGGTGGCCTAGCTCTGGCTATGGCACTACGACCGTTGCCCGCCATCAAACTGGTACGCAAGTACCTAGTGGCCTTGGTTGCTGTCGCCACTCTGGTGCTGGTCATTGGCCTGCCGAGCAATGGCGTTGCTGCTACCGATACCGGCTCGTGGCACGGCTTCTGGCCGTCCTTCGACATCGTCCTATCGCTGCCCATTTCCTGGGCTCCGCTGGTGGCTGACTACTCACGTCACGCACGCTCCGGCCGCTCAGCGTTCTTAGGAACGGCACTCGGATTTGCGAGTACCGGTGTGGTCTATTTCCTGATGGGGGCACTGGCCGTTTTCACCATCAGTGGAGCAGCTGAGGCTTACACGGCAACGGATTTCATTCCGGCTCTCCTCGCAGTTCCAGCAGGCGTTGTCGCCCTTGTGATTCTCCTGCTTGATGAAGTTGATGAGGCATTTGCCAACATCTACTCGACTGCGGTGAGTGTGGAGAATCTGGTGCCGCGCGCACCGCGAAGCGTTGTGGCCACCGGTGTCGCACTCATCGCCACAGGTTCCGCGCTCGCTCTGGATCTGCTCTCCTACGAGTCATTCCTGTTCGCTATCGGCGCCGTCTTCGTGCCACTGACTGGTGTGATCGTGGTCTGGGTTTTCGGCGTGCACCGCGGCCAGTACGACCGGAGTGCCGCCACAGCGTGGTTGTTCCTGCCCTGGCTATTCGGACTTATCGCCTATCAACTGCTCGCTCCCGGCTACGTCCCCGTGTGGAGCGATGCGTGGGTGTCGCTCCGCGAAATGCTGCGCATCAGCACGGTGACGACTTCAGCGTCGCTGGTGTCGCTGGCTGTAGCTGCTGCTGGCACTGGACTTGTCGGTATGGCGCGTCACCGTTCCCAGGTCTGAGCGCGCACGTCGCGCGGGGCCATCTGCCAAAAGCGTCACGTGGAAGACTGACCTTAAAACAAACATAAACGGACATTTGCTTTATGTTGTCGTGTCAGCGCCTCGAGCTGGGCGGACCAGGAAAAATAAAAGTCCGGCCGCCGTCGACGGGGGATGCGACAGCGACCGGATGGAAGGACTCTACAAATCTCAATGCGTATCTGCAAGCCTCTCTGCGCGGCTCAAATCCGTTAGTAAAGAATACTTGGCAAAAATCGGTCCATACGGGGTATTACATGACGCTTGACTCACAGGCTTACCTCCCCCTGATATCGAGGCGGAAGCTGAGCCTGTCACTAGTTCGCAACGCCTTCAATGATCAGCCACGCACCGAACAAGAAGAAGAGCGCGGAAGCACCAATCTTGATCGATTTCTCGGGCAGTTTTCGTCCCAACACTGCCCCAACGCCGATGGCAAGCGCGTCTGCAGCAACCATGCCGACGGTCGATCCGACCCATGTGCCGAACCACCCCTCGCTGGTTGCCAGCGTGATGGTGGCGAGCATGGTCTTGTCACCGAGTTCCGCGAGGAAGAAGGCGATGGCGACGGCAAAGAAGGCGGAACGTGCCGGTCGATTCGCCTTGCTCTCTTCGTCGTCGCTTAATTCGTCGCCGCGAAGTGTCCAGAAGCCGAAGGCAACGAAGGCCAGGCCAGCCAGCACATTGATCGGGGCGAGTGGTAGCGACGCACCGACGAAACTGCCGAGAGCGACAGAGCACAGGTGCACCAACGCGGTAGCTGCAGTGATGGCGCTAAGCACGGTCCAGAAGCGGTACCTGGCCGCGAACGTCATCGCCATCAGTTGCGATTTGTCACCCAACTCGGCCACGAAGATGACGACGAAACTCAGCAGGAACGCGCTCAAGGTGGGTGCTCCTTTGCAGGCTGGGTGATGTGCGAGGCAGGAGCCAAGCCTCGGCCACCCAATTCACGTGCGCATCGTACGCAACGCGTAGGCTCGCACCATGTCACAGAACAACATCATCGACATCGCCCTTGGCGTCACCAGCGCCATCGCCCTGGGCCTGGTGGTGTTGGCGCTGCTGCGTATCCGGACACTCAACAGGGATCTCTTGCTGGTGCGGGACGCAAGTTCTGAGCAGTCACTCGTCGCTGCAGTTGCCTCGCAGATTCGCGCCGTCGAGGGTCTGCACAGTGAAGTGGTCGATGTTCGTGCCGCGCTCACCATTGCCCAGCGAGACGTCAATGCCGCATTACGTCATGTCTCCGTGGTCCGCTATGACGCGTTCGGGGACATGGGTGGGCGCCTTTCGTTCTCGGCCGCGATGCTGGACGACAACGGTGATGGCATTCTGCTCACGTCAATCCATGGCCATACGGAGTCACGTATGTATATCAAGACGGTGACTCGACGAAAGGCTGATGGGCGAGTTTCCCCTGAGGAAGTCGAGGCAATCACCAACGCCAGTCCGGTAGGTGCTTGATGACGAAGATCGGGTTCTTCGGACCTCGCGGAACGTTCACTGAACAGGCACTGCTATCGATGCCGATTGCGGCGGATGCCGACTTGGTCGATTACAAGACGGTAAGCGCGACGCTTGAGGCGGTGCGTCGCGGCGAGGTCGATTCGGCCTTGGTACCGCTAGAGAATTCCGTGGAAGGTTCAGTATCAACGACGCTCGATGAACTCGCCTACGGAGAACCGTTGGTTATCGTCGACGAAGTGGCGCTTCGGGTGCGCTTTGCCTTGATGGTACGACCCGGCACGGAGTTGAGCGATATCGCGCTCTATACGACGCATCCACATGCGTATGCGCAATGCCGAGAATGGTTGGCCACGGCACTGCCTGACGCGCACTTTGCGTCAGCGTTATCAAATGCCTCAGCGGCTATCGACGTCGCAGACCCAGCGTCACGCTTCCAAGCGGCCATCGGCCCGCGCATTGCCGCTGAGCACTACGGTCTTGAAGTTATCGCGGACAACATTGGCGATAACGAAGAAGCCCAGACACGTTTTGTTTTGGTCTCACGTAGGCGCGCTCCCGAGCCCCCGACGGGCGCGGACTGCACGACACTGGTGATCTTCATTCGGCAAGACCACGCTGGAGCCTTGCTGGAGATTCTCACCGAGTTCGCAGTGCGAGGTATCAACCTCACACGCATCGAGTCCCGGCCTACCAAGAAGCAACTCGGCGATTACTACTTCTCGCTCGATATTCAGGGCCACATCGGCGAAGCCCGCGTGCGAGAAGCACTTGCAGGCTTGCATCGCATTTGTCTTGAGGTTCGTTACCTCGGCTCGTACCCACGCCATGACGGACGCGCGAATTTGGCCCCCATGTCATCGACAGACGAGTCGTTTGCCGATTCGATGCAGTGGATCGACGCACTCCGCAGCACGGGACGTGCCTGACCTACTGGACCGCAGTTCTTGCTGATGGCCCGAGTAAGCGATGCCGAGCCGTGTGAAATGCCTTAGCGAACGAGCGCGTAACCGGCTTCATCGACTGCAGCCGCGACGTCATCCACGCTGAGATCCGCAGCAGAGTCGACCTGCACGGAACCGGACTCAACAGTGACGCGCACATCCGCGACGCCGTCGAGCTTCTTGATTTCTGTCGTTACTGCCTGTGCGCAATGGCCACAGGTCATGCCCTCAACGGTGAAGTCAGTAGTAATCATGGATTCACTGTACGACCGGCTGCGGTATCAACCAATTCGTGCAGCACGACGCCAAGTTCGAGCCCAGCAGCGGCTATGGCCTGCGGGAAGAGTGACGTCTCTGTGAAACCCGGTGCAACGTTCACTTCAAGGAACCACACGCTGCCGGAAGCGTCGACGATGAGGTCACTGCGGGAGAGATCGCGCAGGCCCAGTGCAAGGTGCGCCTTGATTGCAACTTCGGCGACCGACGCTGACAACGCATCCGAAAGTCGCGCCGGCGCGAAGAATTCGGTGGTGCCGGCCGTGTAGCGGGCGGTGTAGTCGTAAACACCGCCGTCTGCGCAGATCTCGACCGCGGGTAGGGCCGTCGGAACGCCATTTCGCTCCAAGACCGCCACCGTCACTTCGGTTCCGGCAACGAAATGCTCAATGAGCGCGACGTCGCCGTAGGCGAAGGCGGCAACCAGTGCAGAGGCCAACTCTCGCTGTTCACGCACGACGTTCACGCCGAGGCTCGAACCGCCTTTGGTGGGCTTGACGATGACGGGCAGCTGCACGCGATCGATGACCGCAGCAATCACCGCGTCAGCGCCCAGTTCCCGGAAGGTTGCGTGCGGGAGGGCGACTGCAACCGGAGTGCTGATGCCTGCCGCAGCCACGACGGCTTTCGCAATCGGCTTATCGAAGGCCATGCGGCAAGCCGCGGCGGTGGATCCCACGAAGGGAATGCGCAGCGACTCGAGCACGTCGCGCAGCGCACCATCTTCACCAGCGGCGCCATGCAGCATGGGAATGGCGACCGTCGGCGCTTCGATCGCCCACTGCCCGAGCAACTGTGCGTCGACATCGCGCACCACAACATCGATGCCCTCATCAAGCAGAGATTCCCACACGCGTCGACCTGAGCGCAGTGAAACATCGCGCTCGTGGGACAGCCCACCCGCTAGGACGACGACGGTCATGCGAGATCCGGTGCAGGAGTGTTGGCACCGAAGTTCGGCATCGGTGTATCGGGGAGTGCGTCTGGGCCGAAGGTCTCAAGCAATTCGAGTTCGGCGCGGATCACGCCTGCCAAGCGACCGACGCCTTCTTTGATGCGTTCGGGCGTGGGGTAGCAGTACGACAGGCGCATTTCGCGACGTCCCTCGCCGTTGACGTAGAAGCCAGTGCCTGGCACATAGGCGACGAGGGCAGTGACAGCTCGCGGCAACATGGCCTTCGCATCAATTCCTTCAGGCAAGGTCAGCCAGGAGTAGAAGCCGCCATTGGGGGTCGTCCATGTCGTGCCGTCGGGCATCAACACCTTCATAGAGTCGAGCAACGCGTCACGCCGTTCGCGGTAGAGCTCACGGAAGACCTTGATGTTGTCCCGCCACGGCTGCGTCTCGAGATACGAGGACACCGTCATCTGGGCGAAGTTGCTCGGGCACAAGATCGCGGATTCTGCTGCAATGACCAGCTTTTCGCGGATTGCGTGTGGGGCAAGCGCCCAACCCACACGCAGACCACTGGCGATGGTCTTGGAAAACGAGCCGAGGTACACGACGTTGTCCGCGTCATCGGCACGGATCGCTCGCGGCACTTCGCCGTCGAAGCCGAGCAGACCGTAGGGGTCGTCCTCAAGCAGCAGAATGTGATTGCGTTTGGCGACTTCGAGCACATCGTGACGACGATCCGGACCCTGCGAGATGCCCGCGGGGTTGTGATACGACGGGATTGTGTAGATCAGTTTGATGTTCTTACCCTGCCCCCGGACGGCGTCGATTGCCTCTTGTAGGGCGATCGGGCTGAGGCCCTGCTCGTCCATGGCGACGTGCACCACTTCGGCTTCATAGGCACGGAAAACACCGAGTGCGCCGACATATGAAGGTGCTTCAACGAGTACCACATCGCCCGGATCGCAGAACACGCGAACCATCAGATCGAGCGCCATCTGCGAACCCATGGTGACGACGACATCGTCGGGGTGAGCATGAATGCCGACCTCGGCCATAACCTCGGTGATCTGCTGTCGCAGGATCGGCTCGCCTTGCCCTGAGCCGTACTGCAGCGCCACCGCGCCCTTGTCCAAAATCAGACGACGCACGGTCTCGGCCATCTGCTCCATAGGCAGTGCGCTTACGAAGGGCATGCCACCGGCGAGGCTGACGACTTCGGGTCGAGAGGCCACAGCGAAGAGTGAGCGGATTTCACTCACGGTCATAGAGGAAGTGCGTGCGGCGTACGACTCCACCCAGGGATCAAGACGAGAACCGACATTTTGCGACATCACGCGCACCTCCTTCGGCGGCACATCCTTCCGTATGGCGACCCGCGCCTCCCAATCCAGTCGCTCCACCTGCGCTTCACTGTCGAAACTGTTCGCTTTCGCGGCGCGTCCTAACCGATTCGACAGTGAAGCGCAGCAGATGGGGTTGATTTAGGCAGGGGTGAAGAAGGCGACGATGCCTTCGGCAATGGCCTCAGCCAAGCGGTCGACGAAAATCGGGTCCGACCACCGTGCAGCATCTGTGGGATTCGTCAGGTAGCCCGGCTCAATCCAAACGGCAGGCATCTTCGTGAGACGCAGCAACTCCCAGGTCTTGTTCTGCACTCGGCAATCAGCGAGGGGTTCGGCCGCAAGGATCGCTTGGTGAATGCGCCGGGCCGCGCGCTCACCACTGTGCGACCAGCCGGAATCCTGTGCGACTCCGTAGTGGAATGACGCCAGGCCGCAGGCATCGGGTGCCGCGCAGGCGTCGATATGCAGCGAGACGAAGAGGTCAGCGCCGGTTTCGTTGGCGAACGCAGCACGTTCTGCGTCGGTCAAGGCAGGGCCGTGAGCCGGGCGCGTGAGGAGCACCGTGGTGCCAAGAGCCGCGAGCCGTCCCTCGATGCGCGTGGCGAGATCGCCGACAAGTAATGCCTCATTGAGCCCATCCACCACATTGCCGGGCGCATCGCTGCCATTTGACGGGTCGAGGACGATGACTTTGTCGCTGATGCCGGTTCGTAGCGAATCCAGTAGTACATGTTGACGCAAACGTTCGGGCCGGCCGCCCACGATGGAACGGCCGAGTCGCTCCAGTGCGCGGTATGTCTGGACTCCACAGGTGCCGTCAGCGTTCACGCCGACGCCGCGCTGGAACTCACGCAACGCCGCATCCGTCGAGGCACCAAAGATGCCATCAATGCGGTTGACGTTAAACCCCAAGGATGTCAGGCGACGCTGCAATGCCTGCACATCGTCGCCACGCATCAGGTGTCCAGGCGTGTACGAAAGCGCACGATCACCGAGTTGCCAGTGCGCCTCTTCAAGGTGTCGCAAGGTTTGCGTGCTGACGATCCCATCGATTGTCAGCCCACGTTCCTGCTGGAAATGGCGAACCGCACGATCGACCGTCGTATCGAATACATCCGAGACGTCGTCACACAGCAGCCCGAGCCGAGTGAGCCGTCCGCGGAGGTCTGCAACCTCCGGCCCGGTATCACCGTGGCGCAATGCTTGGGGCATCGTTCAGAGGAATGCTGCGAGGTCCGCGAGCAGGGCGGCCTTCGGCTTGGCGCCGATGATTTGCTTCACGAGCTCGCCCTTCACGTAGATATTCAGCGTCGGAATCGACGTGACGCGTGCCTTGGCCGACTCGATGGGGTTCTCGTCGACGTTGAGCTTGACTACCTTGAGCTTGCCGACGTTGGCGGCGGCGATCTCTTCGAGCACGGGGGCCACAAGCTTGCACGGGCCACACCACTCTGCCCAGAAGTCGACGACAACAGGCGTGCTCGCGAGCAGTACTTCTTCAGCAAACGTGGCATCGGTGATGATGACGGTGGCGCCCATGTGGTGCTCCTTCGAGGGATCTGAGGGTAAGGCTAGCGGCAGTACCGCTGCGGGTTAGTGCTGTGCGGTAAGGAAACGCTCGGCATCAAGTGCCGCTGCACAACCGGAGCCCGCCGCCGTGATGGCTTGACGATAGGTGTGGTCGACGAGGTCACCACAGGCGAAGACGCCCGGGACGGAAGTGTTCGTGCTGCGACCCTGCACGACGACGTAGCCGGCCTCGTCAAGCTCAACCTTGCCCTGCACGAGTGAGTTGCGCGGATCGTGACCGATGGCGACGAAGCAACCAGTGACCTCAAGAGTGCGTTGGGCGCCCGTGACCGTGTCCTCCACGAGGAGTCCGGTGAGCTGGTCGCCCCCGAGAGCTTCCACAACCTTGGTGTTCCACACGAATTCGATTTTGGGGTCTTTTTCGGCGCGTTCACGCATGATCTTGGAGGCACGCAATTCATCACGGCGATGCACGAGGTACACCTTCGCGGCGAAGCGGCTCAAGAAGGTGGCTTCCTCAGCGGCGGAGTCACCACCACCGACGACGGCGATCGTCTGGCCGCGGAAGAAGAAGCCATCGCACGTTGCACACCAAGAGACACCGTGGCCCGAGAGTGCCTTTTCGCCAGGCACACCCATCTCGCGATAGGCCGAACCCATCGCCAAGATGACTGACTTGGCTCGGTAAGTGTTACCGCTGCCGTCGACAATTGTCTTGATAGGGCCTTCAAGTTCCACTGAGGTCACGTCATCGGTGATGAGTTCGGCTCCAAAGCGTTTCGCCTGAGCGCGCATGTTCTCCATGAGCTGCGGACCCATGATGCCCTCTTCAAAACCGGGGAAGTTCTCGACCTCCGTGGTGTTCATGAGCGCACCACCAGCGGTCACAGCACCTTCGAACACGATAGGACGCATCTCGGCTCGGCCGGCGTAAATTGCCGAGGTGTAGCCGGCGGGGCCGGAGCCGATGATGATGAGTTCGCGAACGTCGGACACGGGTTCTCCTTGATGGTGCTTGCGCTATTACAACCCTAGGGCAGCCCCCTGCATTCCCCGCGAAGGCAGGTGGGTCAGGACCAGCGGCGGCGCAGCAGTTGCGCGGCACGGTGGATCTCCTCGACGTGCATGGCGTGGGCTGCCCCGATATAGGCCGCACCGATCACGGCAGACACCAGCGCGCTGAGGAGTAAGAGGATCGGGCGATCTGCACTGGCAAAGCGATCGGCCAACAGCGATAGGAGCAGTGAACCAGTTCCGGTGCCAAGGATCCCGGCGACGGCCATGCGTACTAAGGCCTGAATCGTCTCGGACGTTTGCAGTGAGCCCAAGCGGCGCTCCAGACGGGGCCAGGCGACGACGAGGGCCACCCAGTACGCAACCACATAGGCAACAGCAAGCGCAGGAACCTTGAAGCCCAGCGGTACCACCATGAAGAGCGGGATCGAGATGCCGAGATTCACGAGATTGATGAGCAACGTCACCATGAATGGCGACCGGGTGTCCTCGAGCGAATACCAGCCGCGAAACAGCAGATAGACCAGCGTGAAGGGCAACAGCCCAACCGCAAACACCTGCACCACGTGGCCCGTCAGAATGGCCGACTCTGGCGTGGCAGCGCCAAAGCCAAACATGAGCCGTGTGAACTGCGGCGCCAAAACGACGAATACCGCAGCGATCGGCACGATTAACGAACTCACGAGTCGGATTGCCGATGCCACGGAGGTACCAACCGAGGTGAGATCGCCGGCGTGTGCGATGCGACTCAAATGCGGCAGGAGTGCGGTGACGAGGGAAACCGTGATGACCGAATGCGGCAGCATGAAGACGAGGTGCGCCTTCTGATAGGTGGTGAGGCCAGCAGCAGTGGCATTCGCAATGACTGCTTGCGCATTGGCGCTCGTAGCAAGCCGTGTCACGACAATGTAGGCGAGTTGATTGACGACTACCAGGCCCAGTGTCCAGAGGGCGAGCGAACCGGCTTTGCCCAGGTCGTTGTTGCGGATATCGAAGCGAGGGCGGTAGCGGTAACCGGCGCGGAACAGCACCGGTATCAGTGAGCACGCCTGCGCGATCACACCCAACGTCGTGCCAGCGCCGAGCACCGCGATCTGCGTGGAGGTGAGCGTCGAGTCGATCACGTCGGCCTGGGTCGTGATGTTCATGAACGCAATGAACGTGCCGATGGACACCAGATTGTTGATGATTGGCGCGAACATCGGCACGGCGAAATGGCCGCGAGCATTGAGTACTTGCGACCACATGGTAAACAGGCCATAGAAGACGATCTGCGGTAGGCACCAGCGCGCAAAAGCCGTTGCTAATGCAGCGTGTGTACTCGTGTAGTCGCTGGACGCGTAGATGGAGACAAGTTGTGGGGCGAAGGCCATCGCCACAGCCGTTACGACAATAAGCCAGAGCGTGACCACGGTGAGGAGTCGATCAGAGTAGGCCGCGCCATTGTCGGGATCGTCCTTGATATGTCGCACCAATTGGGGAATGAACACCGCGTTGAGCGCCCCGCCGGCAACCAAGATCGCGAGAATGTTGGGCAGGGTATTGCCCAAACTGAAAGCATCCGAAGTGATGAAGAAGCCGAGGGCCGCCGTCATGGCAATGTCGCGCGCAATCCCCGTGATGCGGGACACCACCGTGCCGGTCGCCATCAATGCACTCGAACGCAGCAGGCTCACTCGGCCGCCTCTTTCTGTCCGCGACTGCGGATGCGTTTCACTGTATTCGAAGCGATAAGCAGCAGGAGTAGCACGAAGGCCCCGAGCACCAAATAGCCGGCAACTCGTGCATAGGCGGCTGAACGCACCGTCAGCAGAACGGGCATATCAACGCTGGTCTTGTCCATGGCCTCTAAGTGCAAGCCGAGGTAGGCATCGCCTGAACCACTCACGCGAGTGGGCACCTCAACACTGACGCGCTTCCCAGCATTGATGTGAATGGTTGTCAAAGGTGTGGGTTGCACGCGCACGCTGGGATAGCCGGTAGCACGCAACAGGATGTCGATGGCCACTGGCAAACCGTTGGCAATGGTGACGGGAACGACACCGCGCTCACCGCCGAAGACGATCTCGCCGCGCGTGATCACGCGCACAGAACTTGCGAGCGCGGTGAGTTCGGTGATGCTGCGTGCGCTAAAGCGATCCCGGCCTTCGCGTCCGGTAAACCAACGTGACATGCCGCCAATCACAGCGTCATTGACGGTGGCGGTGAATGTTTCGTCACTCGTGAGATGAGCGAGTAGTCGTTGCTGGGTGACGCTGTGACCGAGGTCTTGATCTTGCAATCGCTGCCGCTGGGTTGCGACCGTAATGTTGGTGCCGCGCGGCTCGACCCCGGCTGCTGCTGCGTCCCCAATGGATGCGTGTGCGATCCAGCGTGCGTTCAACACCGCGGTTGTTGCCACCAGAGCGTCTGGTGTCCAGGTGGGCGAGATCGCGACCGTGATGACCCGTTTGCTATTCGGTCGCTCGAGGTACGTCATGAGCAACTGCGCGGCGAAGGTCTGCCGATTGATGACCGCAGAGCGTCCACTCGTACTCGGAGTGGCACTGGTGATGTGATCTGCCGCGACGACGAGGCCACTGAACGCCCTGACAGATACCGCACTCGTCGGCGTGTACTGGGTCTGCTCTGCCGGATAGCCCTGATCCGAAACGACCGCCGCCACTGCCCCGACGCTGTGGAGGAATTTCCATGCGCTGTCCGTCACTGCGCCCGTATACAGGGGCACGATGAGGGGAAGTTCTGGTAACTGCAGTGCGGCGGCAAGTCGTGCGGCGGCTTGCGTCAAGGCGTTGCGGGCAACAGAGGTGCGCCCGAATTTCATGGCGGCACGGAGATCGAGGTCGCCGACGGGCAGAGCCGCAACCGTGCCGCTCGCCGTGGCGGCGGCGAGATCGGCGAGCCAGAGTGAGGCCGACTGTCGCTCGTTGTCCGAACTGGCACGAACTGAACCGTCGCTTTGTGTGATGCGGGCACCGTTTGCCAGTGCCTGTGCCGATTCCACGAGCAAGGGATCGATTAGCCAGACAGCGTTGGCAACCGCGCGCATGGCATCGAGTTGTAGACGCAGACGGCCGCCGGTGGCTACGGCCAGCGCTAGGGAGTCGTCAAAGAACACACCGTCGACGCCGCGTGATGGCGGTGCGGTAACCGTCCATATAGTGACAACGCCCAACGTATTGCGGACCTTGCCGCTCTGCCACGGCAGAAAGGTGATGCGTCGCTCTGAAACGCTGCGGCCGGATGCTGTGCCGACAAGTTGTACGCCGAAGACGTACGCACCCGGCCGGTTTGCAGAAAGACCGAGCTGTTTGGGTGTTGCGCTCAGGGTGATGGTGGTGGTTGCACCGCTGGTGAGATCAATGCCTGTTGCGGATCCTGCTTCCACGAGGCGATAGGTGGGCATCGTGTTGCCCGCGAGTACCTCGGGGATCTGGCTGCGCCCGGACAGCGGTGCATTCGAAATCAGGAATTGTGCGCTGAGGCCGGTGATATCGACACTGCTGGGGTTGGACAGTTGCACGGCCATGGTGATGCTGGCGCCGACCCCGGGGAGTTCGGGGCTGAGCGCAACGATTTCCGCGCTGAAGCCCGGCGCGGCCATCGCGGGTGCCGGCGCGGCCGACACCGCGAACAAGAGCAGTGCGAGGGCGGCGTTGCGCTTCACTCATGCACCTCAAGGATCTCGAGGGCCTTGGCCAGCAGTTTGCGCTCGTCGTTGTAGGCGAGTCGCGCGGCCACTTTGTCGAGGGGAATCCACTCAACCGCGTCGACTTCGCGATCC
>CAWATP010000028.1:0-42502 GCA_963784905.1 uncultured Actinomycetota bacterium
CTCAGCTTGTACAACTGTTTGATTCCTGGGCGGGTGCCCTCAATCGGCGCGACTACGTGGAATTTGTGCAACCGCACTCTCGCACGGCGCTCTCGTACGCCAGTTCTGTACCGCGTATCCATTTTGGAGTCGGCACTGGCGAATTGCTGGAGGAGATCGGAAAGGCGGGCGCCAACACCATTGGCATTGACTACCGAGTCGATATGGCGGACGCCATTCGGCGGGTAGGTGGTGAATACGCAGTTCAGGGAAATCTCGATCCGGCTCTGCTGTTTGCGCCTTGGCCGGCGATCGAACGCAGAGTGCGAGAAATCGTCGAGGCTGGCCGTTCCGCAAGAGGTCACATCTTCAATCTGGGGCACGGTGTTATGCCAGAAACAGATCCCGAAGTCCTCACTCGCGTCGTTGATCTCATCCACTCCATGGGTGATGCAGCATGACCGCCGAGAAGCCCAAAGCTCGTGAAATCAACGACACGATCCGCTACACCATGTGGTCCGTGTTTGAACAAATCGAGCGAATGCCCAACGATCGGTCAGCGCTGCAAGCTGAGACTGAGGTACTGCTATCTGAACTTGCTGACAGAGGTGTTGTAACCCGTGGTTGGTACGACCTTCGGGGTATGCGAGCGGGCACCGATCTGATGATTTGGTGGCATGCAGCCGATATTGAGCAGTTGCAGCGTGCCTTCGGCCAATTCCTCAACTCCGCGATCGGCGAGTACTTCGCTCCGCACTGGTCTTCTGTTGGAGTGCATCGTCCAGCCGAATTCAACCGTGGCCACACACCGGCATTCATGCGCAATGAACCATCCGGCGCTTACGTTTGTGTGTATCCCTTTGTGCGCTCGTATGAGTGGTACCTGCTTCCCGAAGAAGAGCGACGAGCTTTGCTGGTGGAGCACGGTATGGCGGGGCGCAAATACCCAGAGGTACTCGCGAACACGGTCGCCTCGTTTGCTCTGGGTGATTACGAATGGTTACTGGCGTTCGAAGGCCCCGTGCTGCATGACATCGTTGATTTGATGCGAGACCTGCGCGCTACCGGTGCACGTTTGCACGTTCGCGAGGAAATCCCATTCTTCACTGGCCCGCTCGTTACGCCCATGCAGTTCATCTCGGAGCGATGAACATGACAATAGACGTGCTTGCGCCGTTCGATGCGGTGCTGCTGTTGTCATTTGGAGGTCCAGAGTCTCAAGATGAAGTGATGCCTTTTCTTGAACACGTGACAAGAGGCCGCGGCATTCCGAAAGAACGGCTGACGGGCGTCGCCGCGCACTATGCGCTCTTTGGAGGCGTGAGCCCGATCAACAGCCTCAATCGCGAATTCTTGGCCAAACTGGAACCCGCTTTGCGGAACGCGGGCAGTTCCGTACCGATCTTCTGGGGCAATCGAAACTCCGCACCGTGGCTTCGCGACGCCGTCATGGAGATGCAGAATGCTGGCATCCGGCGACCCGTCGTGTTTGTCACAAGTGCGTACTCGTCCTACTCCGGGTGTCGGCAGTACCGCGAGGATTTGGCGAGAGCCTTCGCAGGCACCGACATCGAAGTTGCCAAGGTGGCACAGTTCTTCGACGCTGCAGGTTTCATCGCGGCTAATGCAGAAGCGCTTGTGAAGGAACTCGCCGATGCTCCCACTGGCACCGCTACGGTCTTCATTACGCACTCGCTGCCCGTCGCAGCGGATACCGAACGCTATGTGGAACAGCATCAAGCGGTGGCCCATGAAGTGGTGCGGCGTGTGAAGGCCGCGGGCTACGAGGTAGGAGATTGGCAACTCGCATACTGCTCGCGTTCCGGTGCGCCTCATCAACCGTGGCTTGAGCCGGATGTAAATGAGGTGCTGCGCAATCTCGCTGCAGCCGGCGTCACTGAAGTGTGTCTTGCACCGATCGGCTTTATCAGCGACCACATGGAGGTCGCGTTCGATCTCGATACCGAAGCTAAGGCGACTGCGAACTCGCTTAACCTTCGTATGCGCCGAGCCGCTACTGCAGGCTCGAGCAGCACCTTCATCGACAGTGTTGTGCAACTTCTGATTGAGCGTGCCAATCCGACTCGCACTGCCGACCACGAACCGGTGCGCGTCGATCTCGGCTGTGCATCAATGCGCGAAGTGTGTGCAGTCGATTGCTGCCCCAATCCGCGTGAGCAACTCCCAGCATTGTGCGGGGAGCGTGATTGACATGTATGTCGTGAGCGCAAACTTCAAAGTATCGCCATGGGAGACGCTGTCGCGTCTGTCGGAGCGAGTGGGGATCGTGGAGCAGCGAATACACGGGACTGGCGATGTACCAGTCGTGACCGTGGCTACTTGCAATCGGGTTGAGTTGTATGGCGATGCTGCGAGCGAGGCGCCTTCGCTAGCGGCCGTCATTGAAGTGTTTTCCGAGGTGCTCGATGTTCCGCAAGCCCAGTTGTACGAGCAACTGTTCGTGGCTGAGGGTGTGGATGCGATTGAGCATTTGCACCGGATTACTGCCGGGCTGGAGGCCATCGCCCGTGGTGAATCGGAGGTGGGTGGTCAGGTTCGCAAGGCTTACACACAGTCCATCCAAGCTGGTCGCATATCGCCGCGCTTGCGGCGCGTGTTTGACGATGCCCTTCGCGTAAACCGCGACCTGCGTCGTCTCGAGCCCCACGAGCACACCGATTTGGTCGCCCGGTCGATGCAGCTGATTCCGGATGCCGACAAACTTCAACGCCTTCTCGTCATCGGCACCGGTGAGTTTGCGCGAATCGTGCATCAGCGCATGCACCAGTTTGGAGTGCTGGAACAGTGGAACTTCTCGACCAGTGGACGTCGCATTTCGCTGCCGTTTTCGTCGCATCGAGTGGATCCCGAAAACCTGCTTGATGTTCTTGCGCAAGTCGATGTGGTCATCGCGGCCACCGGCGCAGCCCGACCGGTCATCACCAAAGAAATGATCATTGGATTGCAGTCTACGAATCAGCGGGTGCCAGCGCTTATCGATCTTGCAGTTACGCAGGATATTGACCTCGCAATTGATGCGACCCATCCTGTCATTCGCCTTGAGCAACTCGCCCGAAACGTCGTGGACGACGCTTTCGATCAGCATGACAAGTATGTTCGGATGCGTGCGGAGTTGCTGGCACATCGCATGAATGTTTCTCAGGCTGAAGGCGCATCATGACCGATCCAAGAATTCGTATAGGCACGCGTGAGAGCGCACTTGCCCTGTATCAAACCAACTTGGTTGCCTCATGGTTGCTTCCCGTGGGATCGGCGATTGTCGGTCTCACCACAGCAGGTGATAACCAGCAGATTCCTTTGACGGGTCAGGGATCGTCAGGACTCTTCGTCAACACATTGCGCTCTGCGCTGTTGAGTGATCAAGTCGATGTGATTGTGCACTCCCTGAAGGATCTACCGACGCAACCCCACGAGCGGATTTGCCTCGCAGCAATCCCCGAGAGGGTAGATGCGCGAGATGTATTCGTAGGGCGCAACGGTATGTCGTTCGATGAGGTTCCCAGTGGCGGCATTATCGGCACTTCCTCCCCCCGGCGCGCAGCTTGGGTGCAAAGGCGACGCCCAGATCTTCGCGTCGAATCGATTCGCGGCAATGTTGATACGCGGCTGGCCAAAGTGGCACGAGGAGACTACGACGGCACTCTCCTCGCGGCGGCTGGTCTCACACGGCTAGGCCTGCTTACCCAGGCAATGGAGTTGATCGAGACCGAGGATCTGATCCCCGCACCGGCGCAAGGAGCTTTGGGCGTGGAGTGCCGCGTTGACGATTCCTTTGTCTTCGAGATAGTCAACCGCCTCGACGCACGCGAGGCCCGCTTCACCGCAACGGCAGAGCGCGCCGTTTTGCGGGAGCTCGGCGCCAGCTGTGCTACCGCGGCGGGTGCATACGCGACCATTCAGGATGGAGTCCTACGCCTCCGAGCTGATGTCATGTCCACGAAAACCGTTGAGCGTTTACTCGTTGATTATTCGGTGCCGTGCACGGAGATTGCGGCTGCAGATGCTGCTGGCGTGCAAGTGGCGCGGCAACTTATCGCGGACGGCGCTATGGCGTTCGTGGACTTGGCCAGTTCATGAGCACGGTTTTGCTGCCGAGACCAGCCGGCTCCGATTCGGATGCAGGTCTGCTCGAGCGCAGCGGCGTGAGCGTGATCGTGGATCCATACATCGTCACTTCGTTCCGTTTGGACGAAGCGGCGGATGCTGATCGCCTTCGACTCGCTCGTTGCCTGCCTGAAGCGGCGTTAGTGGTCACTTCAGCCCGCGCGCTTCGTGCCTTCGTTGATCACTGCTCAGTGCCCAGATCGTCGATCGTGTATGCCATTGGTTCAGCCAGTGCCACGGCTGCGAGCGATGCAGGATTCACCGATGTCCGCGTATCCGAAGTGGCGTCGCACAACGAGGCCTTGGTTCGTCGCATCGCGGTCGATATGCCGCGTACGGTGGTATTGCCACGCAGTTCCGTCGCGCCCTCGACTCTGGCAACCGGCTTGCGTGACATCGGAATCATTGTGCACACCGCCGTGTTGTATGACACGACACCTGTGCCGATCCCGCCGCCATCTACGCTGGCGCTTCGCGCGGGCGCGATCGACGCGGTGATTGTGCGATCTGGATCCGCAGCTCGAGCTCTAGCGGCGTTTATTCCGGACTGGCCCGGGAATACTCGAATCGTTGCCGCAGGGCGTCCCACAGCAACGGTGTTGGCCGAATTGGGACTTCCGGTTGATGCGGTCTCTGCACAACCAAATGCAGAGGCCGTTGTCGCCACCACCTTGAACTTGCTGGGCATTGGAGGAGCACATGATTGAACGTCCCCGCCGAATGCGCCAGAGCGCAGTGATGCGAAGCCTGGTACGCGAGACGCACTTGCGAGCCGACGCTTTCATTCTGCCCATGTTCGTGCGTGATATTCCCGCACCAGTAGCGATCACGTCCATGCCAGGTGTCATGCAGCATTCGCTTGCATCGCTTGTCACGGCTGCGAACGAGGCCAAGGACGCCGGAGTTGCAGGAGTCATGTTGTTCGGCGTCCCAATTGAACGAGACGCGATGGGGAGTGAGGCGTGCGATGCTGCCGGCATCCTGTCTCGTGCGCTGCGTGAGACTCGTGCCGCGCTGGGACCGGACTTCATTATTTGCGCCGATGTTTGCCTAGATGAGTTTACCGATCATGGCCACTGCGGTGTGCTCACCGAGGAGGGCCGAGTCGACAACGACGCGACCCTGCTGCATTACGCAAACATGGCAGTTGTATGCGCCTCAGCAGGAGCCAACATGGTCGGCCTGAGTGGCATGATGGATGGTCAGGTAGAGGTCGTTCGTCGAGCGCTGGATGCTGCTGGATTTGAAGACGTCGTAATCCTTGCCTACTCGGCGAAGTACGCGTCGGCTTTCTACGGTCCGTTCCGCGAAGCTGTGCAGAGTCGGCTGGACGGCGATAGACGCACATACCAGCAGGATCCCGCGAATCGTCGCGAATCGATGCGTGAAGTGCGCTTGGATCTTGAACAAGGTGCCGACATCATCATGGTGAAGCCCGCACTGCCCTACCTCGACATCCTTGCTGACACACGAGCGAAAGTGGATGTTCCAGTTGCTGCCTACGTTGTCTCGGGTGAGTACGCGATGCTCGAAGCGGCAGCTGCGAATGGCTGGATCAATCGACGAGCCGCCATTCTTGAAACGCTGACCTCGGTGACTCGCGCTGGCGCCGACATCATCTGCACGTACTGGGCGACGGAAGTCGCACTTTGGCTCAAGGAGCAGCAATGACCACACAAGGTTCGAGAGATTGGCAGATTCGAGCTGAACGGGTGATTCCTGGTGGTGTGAGTTCGCCAGTACGCGCCTTCAAAGCCGTTGGGGGGCAGCCGCGATATCTGGTATCGGGCAAAGGCCCCTACGTCACCGATGTCGATGGCAACGAATATTTGGACTTTGTGCTTTCTTGGGGACCCATGATTTTGGGCCACGCCGACGACCGAGTAGTACACGCGGTCGACGGAGTTATGCGTCACTCATCTTCCTTTGGCGCACCGAATCCGGCCGAGGTCGAATTGGCGGAGGAGATCGTTCACCGTTACGACGCGGCAGAAATGGTGCGCTTCGTGTCGTCCGGAACCGAAGCCGTTATGACGGCCGTTCGACTTGCTCGAGCGGCTACGTCTCGCAATGTGATCGTGAAGTTTGCCGGCAATTACCACGGACACAGCGATGCAATGTTGGTTGCCGCCGGCTCTGGAGTCGTCACACTGGGTCTACCTAATTCACCCGGCGTAACGCCCGGGCAAGTGCAGGACACGGTTGTTGTCACCTACAACGATCGCATCGCGCTGGCCGAACTCTTCGCAAGGAGGGGCCACGAAATCGCTGCCGTCATCGTGGAGGCGGTGCCCGCCAACGCAGGTGTCATCCTGCCGATTGACGACTTCAATGGATTCCTGCGTGGCATCACTGAAGAGCATGGTGCGCTGCTGATTCTTGACGAGGTCATGACGGGATTCCGCATGTCTCGCGGGGGTTGGTATGGCCTTGCCAAGCCGGCATGGAAGCCGGACCTCGTCACGTTCGGCAAGGTGATAGGCGGTGGTTATCCATTGGCGGCACTCGGCGGAAGTCGGACTGTGATGGAGATGCTTGCGCCACTCGGGCCCGTGTATCAGGCAGGCACCTTAAGCGGAAATCCTGTTGCGGCAACTGCCGGACTCACCACTTTGCGGGCTTGCACTTCGGGCGTGTACTCCGCAGTGGATTCTGCAGCAGCAACAGCCATGCGTCTCGTTGGAGCAGCACTGACCGAGGTTGGCGTGCCGCACCGCGTGCAAAACGTCGGCAACCTATTCTCCTGCTTCTTCCTCGACGAGGCGGTCACGGATTTCGACATTGCCCAGCGCCAAGACACTGCCGCGTTTGGACGTTTCTTTCATTCGCTACTCGAAAGCGGAATCAGCATTCCTCCCAGCGCCTACGAGGCGTGGTTTGTGTCTTCAACCCACGATGAAGCAGCAATGGCACGGCTGGAAGCGGCATTGCCGGCCGCCGCTCGAGCTGCTGCGGGAGCCATCTGATGGCGAAGCGAGAGGTTCTGGTCATTGGAGCTGGCATTTCCGGACTTGCGGCCGCTTACGAGCTGGCCAAGGGTCCGGGTGCTCCACGCATCACCGTGTTGGAGGCGAGCGATGCATTCGGTGGAAAGGTCGCAAGCAACGACATTGCAGGTCTCACCGTTGATGCAGGTCCAGACGCGCTGCTCGTGCGCGATCCCGCGGTCATGCGACTCCTTGAGGAGCTCGGACTCGCCGAGCAGATCACGGCGCCCGCAGCGCGGGGTGCATTTGTGTGGACTCGCGGCAAACTCCGCACGCTTCCTCCAGCCACGCTATTCGGCGTTCCGGAAAAGTTGAAACCGCTGCTCAGTTCGGGACTTATTAGTTGGCGGGGGTTGCTCCGCGCCTCCGTCGACTTTGTGCGACCGAAAATGAGACTTGGCGACGACCCCACTGTTGGCGAAATGTTGCGGCCTCGTCTCGGCAACGAGGTTTTTGACAAACTGGTCGACCCACTTCTGGGAGGGATCTACGCAGGCCGGGCTGATGAGTTAAGTGCGCAGAGTGCGGTGCCTGAAGTGGCAGCGATTCTCAAACCAGCGCGCAGCATCTACCTGACCATGCGTGCTCGCTCTGCCGCTCGGCCCACCACTGCCGGTGCCCCCGCGCCGTTGCTCGTCAATTTTCCCGGCGGAATGATGGCGATCGTTAATGCACTGGTTGCGCGAACGAGCGCTGTGTTCGAACTGCACGCAGTAGTCACTTCGATCGAGCGAGGACGCAGGCGCTGGAAAGTGTTCACCGAAGATGGCCGGAAGTTCAAGGCGGATGACATTATCCTCAGCGTCCCCGCACATGTGGCTGCAGCATTGCTTGGCCAAATCGACGGTGAACTCGCCGACCAACTCGCAGCAATTCCGTATGCCGACGTGGCGAACGTGACGTTCGTTTATCCGACATCAGCGCTTGATGCGGCATTGCAAGGGACAGGATTCCTCGTGCCCGCGGTTGACGGGCGATTCATTGTGGGTTGCACATGGCTCGATCAAAAATGGGGTCGTGCTGTGCTCACGCCGAGTGGCAGCGGCGAAACTGTCGGGGATGACATCACCATTATTCGCACCTCCGTCGGACGACAAGGTGATAGCGCCTGGATTGAAATGGATGACGATGCCATCGTGGCTCGGGCCCATGCGGAACTGGTAACGGCAATGGGCATTGGGACGGAGCCTTTGACGGCCACTGTGCGCCGTTGGCCCGCAGCTATGCCGCAGTACACCGTCGGGCACGCCGATCGATTGCAGCGCATCGATGAACGAACCCAGATGCACCCAGGCCTGCACCTCATCGGCGCCGGCTACCGCGGGATCGGCGTTGCCGCCTGCCTCACAAAATCTCAAGCAATCGCACAACGAATTGGAGAAGGCGCATGAGCGTCAACTACGACCAAAGACCGATGCTCGTATTCTGGGAGACCACACGAGCCTGTCAGTTGGCGTGCCATCACTGTCGTGCCAGCGCAACGCCGGGAGCGCTGCCTGGAACACTGAATCACGACGAGGGGATTGACCTCATCGATCAGGTGGTGGGCTTTGGCCGGCCCTATCCCATCTTGGTGATGACGGGCGGAGATTGCTTGCTGCGTGAAGACTTATGGGAACTCGTCGATTACGCGAAGGGCAAGGGGATCCCAGTTGCCTTGTCGCCGTCGGTCACTCCGATGCTTACTGACGAGGCCATAGATCGAATTGCGTCGAGTGGCGTTAACGCCGTATCGATTTCACTCGATGGTGCTCGAGCGGAGACCCATGAAGGAGTACGCGGAATTCCAGGTCACTTCCCTAAGACGCTCGCTGCGATCAAACGATTAAAGGATGCGGGTCTCGCGGTGCAAATCAACACCACCGTTATGCGCGATAACGTGAATGAAATGGCTGAGATTGCACGTATTTTGATCGACTTGAAGGTCGATATTTGGGAAGTGTTCTTCCTCGTCCACGTGGGACGCGGAGTTGCCACGGGTGCGCTCACACCGGAGGAGCATGAGGATGTGTGCAACTTCCTCTGGGATGCCTCGCACTACGGGTTCATTGTTCGCACCGTCGAGGGCCCGTTCTTCCGTCGAGTGGTCAAAGAGCGGCGTGAAGGAGGCGTCGGCCCAGATACTGAGTTGTATAAGAGACTGTCGGGCGAGATCGCTGCGAACGGCGGTCCCACTAAGGAACGACCCTCCGCGCATACGGCGGCGACGCGCGATGGCAAGGGCATCGTCTTCGTCGCGTATGACGGTGAGGTCTATCCCGCTGGTTTTCTGCCGCTCGAACTTGGGAGTGTGCGTGATAAGCCGTTGGCAGAGATCTATCGGGACACTCCTGTGTTGAAGCAGATTCGTGCTGCGGAGTTCAGCGGGCGCTGTGGTGTGTGCGAGTACGCAGATCTGTGCGGCGGTTCGCGCGCGCGCGCCTGGGCTGAGACGGGCGATGTGCTCGGTGAGGACTCGGCTTGCATGTACCAACCGGCGTCGTCTGCGAGCAGCGTCGCAGCCGAGAGAGTAGCGAGACTTCGCCCGTAAAGAATTCGTATTGACGCTGCGGTTGGCGGCTGTGAAAGCGTTAGGAAGCGACTTTCCCGACTCTTAAGCCCGCCAGTCGCGGTACGAATACCGTATGGCAAGCACCCTGAAGCGAATCATTGTTGGCAGACCTATCGGAACTGACCGGGCTGGCGATCAGCTGATGCCCAAGTGGATGGCGCTGCCGATCCTCTGTTCTGACCCGCTCTCATCCGTCGCATATGCGACGGATGAGATCATCTTGGTGCTGGCAATGGGTGGTGTCGCGTGGATTGCCCACACCCCGTTCGTTGCGCTCGCAGTAGCAGTGCTGATCATCATCATCGTCATGTCCTACCGGCAGACCTGCTACGCGTACCCGAGCGGTGGTGGTGCCTATGCAGTGTCCCGCGCAAATCTCGGCGATAGCCCGGCGCTTATTGCAGCCAGTGCCTTGATGATCGACTACATCATGACGGTGGCGGTCTCGATCTCTTCCGGAGTAGCGAACTTCGCCTCGGCATTTCCCTCTATCGCGCAGCATGCAGTGCCAATCACGCTCGCCTGTATTGCGATTTTGGCACTCATGAATTTGCGCGGCGTGCGCGAGTCGGGCCGACTCTTCGCTGTGCCAACCTATGGGTTCATTGTCAGCGTGATGGTGATGGTGCTGTGGGGAATATTCAAAGTGATTTCGGGTCAGCCGGTCGTTGCACCAACGGCAAGCATGCAGTTCCATCAGGTGGAAAACGTCACCGGACTTACCGGTGCAATACTGCTGCTACGCGCGTTCGCGTCCGGTTGTACCGCGCTTACGGGCGTTGAGGCGATTAGCAATGCAGTCCCACACTTCCGAGCCCCCAAGTCCCGCAACGCCTCAACGACTTTGCTGCTCATGTTGTTCCTGTCTGTGACGATGTTTGGCGGCACGGCGCTACTGGCGACAAAGGCCGGCGTGAAACTTGCCCACGACAACGCAGCACTCGGACTCCCAGCTGATGCTGTTCAACAAACAGTGCTCGCACAATTGGGTGCCGCGATTTCCGGCAATGGCACGCTGCTCTTCTACGTGGTACAAATCTTCACTGCCGCAGTGCTGCTAATGGCCGCGAATACGGCATACAACGGTTTCCCAATCCTCGCGGGCATCTTGGCGAAAGACGACTTTTTGCCCCGGCAGTTCGCCCGCCGTGGTGATCGACTGTCTTTCAGCAATGGCATTGTCGCGCTGTCTTTGATCGCGGGATTCCTCGTGTATGCGTTCGACGCCGAGGTTTCCAAGTTGATCCAGCTCTATATTCTCGGAGTATTCCTTTCGTTCACCCTTTCCCAAGTGGGCATGGTTCGGCACTGGAACGCTGAACTTCGCAGCGGAGTGAGCACCTTGAGCGCATCTGCCATCAATCGCAAGCGGCTACTTAATACAGTAGGCGCCTTGGCTACGGGCGTCGTCCTCGTTGTCGTGCTGTTCACCAAGTTCACGCATGGCGCTTGGATTGTGTGTATCGCCATTCCGACGTTCTGGACCTTGATGCGTGCAGTGAAGTCGCATTACGAGAAAGTTGACGCCAAACTCACGCCCAGAGGTCGCATGACGCTGCCGAGCAATGTGCACGCGATTGTCCTGATCTCCAGACTGCACCAGCCGGCGCTCAATGCGATCTCATTTGCTCGCGCCACGCGCCCAGCCACGATCGTCGCGCTGACTGTGCAAACGGATCCGCATGAATCCCGCGCATTAATGGCGGAATGGCAGGAGCAGGAGATCCCCGTGCCGCTTGTGGTCGTGGATTCTCCATACCGTGAGGTGACACGTCCCGTTATCGATTACGTCTCCAATGTGCACCGGAGGAGTCCGCGCGATGTGGTTGCGGTCTATGTGCCGGAATACGTCGTCACCCATTGGTGGGAGCACATCCTGCACAATCAGACCGCATTGAGGATCAAGACGCGACTGCTCTTCTTGCCCGGCGTCATGGTGACGAGCGTCCCCACGCAAATCGGGCTCGACAATGAATTCACCGCCCTCGCTGAGGTGGCAGGCTAGGGGTGTGCGATTGAACTGGCGTTGGGCCCTGGTGCTACTGGTACCGGCTGTAACGCTCGTGCTCTTTCCTTTCCGCGGACACATCGAATTGGGTACGGTCCTGCTGGCGCACCTCATGGCGGTCACGGTGGTGGCGGTGCTCGGCACCGTGGAAGTCGCGGTGGTGGCCGCCGTGGTTGGTGTCTCGCTCGTGAATTGGAATTTCACCCACCCCTATGGCAGCTTGCAGATCGACAATCCGAGGACTGTGGTTGACCTCGCGGCCTTCATGGTGGTCGCACTCACCTCAGCACTCCTGGTGCGTCGCTCACGCCGTTCGGAAGCCCATGCGGAGAAGGTTGAGGTGGAGCGCGCACATGTGGAGGAGATCGATCGTTCGCGTTCGGCGCTTCTTGCTGCGATCGGACATGACCTACGCACACCAATCTCGACCATCAAAGCCACCGCATCCGGAGTTCTTGCCAGTGACGTCGCCTGGTCCGCGGAGGCTCTCGTTGACGCTTGGGCTCTCGTCGACGAAGAGTCTGATCGCCTCGCTGATTTGCTCACCAACCTGCTGGATAAGGCGCGACTCGAAGCCGGTTCGCAGATCGTGAAGACGACTCACGTTGAAGTCGCAGACCTCGTGCGCAGCCATCGAGTTCCCGGCAGCAAGGTGCGCATCGAGATTCCCAGCGACCTACCGCTGGTGGTCGCCGACCCGGGTCTCATGGAACGCGTCATGCACAACATCGTCGCCAACGTGCAACGGCATGCCGGTGCGGATGCCGATGTGCTCATCACAGCTGTCGTTGATAGTGCGCATGTCGTCATCAACATCGATGACAATGGTCGCGGGGTTGCTGAGCATCGACTGGCCGACATTTTCCAACCCTTTCAGGTGGCCGGCGATCGTGTTCGTGGAGGAACCGGCCTCGGCATGGCCATTGTGAAGGCCTTCGTCGAAGTTATGGGCGGCGAAGTAGCGGCACTGACGAGCCCCCGCGGGGGCCTCCGAATGTCGATCCGACTGAAAGTTGCGACGTGATGAGCACTGCGACTCGCGTGTTAGTCATCGAAGATGACGACCGCATGGCGCGCGCTCTGCGGGTGAATCTCAGCGCACGCGGATACGACGTCGTGATTGCTCATGACGGTGCATCAGGACTCGCACAACTCGCACAGAACCCAGTGGAACTCGTCATCCTTGACCTTGGGTTGCCGGACATTGACGGGATTGACGTTGTGGTAGGCATCCGTGCTTGGTCGTTGGTGCCAGTTCTTGTGCTCTCGGCTCGCGATGGTGATGCAGACAAGGTGCAGGCGCTTGACGCAGGTGCAGATGACTATTTGACGAAGCCATTCTCTATGGAGGAGTTGTTAGCGCGACTTCGCGTGTTGGTGCGCCGTGCCGCCGCGGTAGCACCGAGCAGCCCCGTCATAGAGACGGACTCATTCACCATCGACCTGCAGCACATGCGGGCAATCCGAGACGGCGAAGACGTGCACCTCACCCGCCTGGAGTGGGGCATCGTCGAAACACTTGTGAGGAGCCCCGATCGACTCGTAACTTCCAAGCAGCTGTTGACGCAAGTGTGGGGACCGGCCTACTCCGACGCTTCGCACTATTTGCGCGTGTACATGTTGCAGGTGCGTCGCAAACTCGAGCGTGATCCGGCCAACCCCCGACACTTCATTACTGAAGCCGGTTTCGGCTATCGCTTCGTGCCGTGATCCGGATGCTTGAAGGGCTCGCTCCAGAGCGTTGCCAACACTGCAACCGTTACGGCAACGGCCCAGCCGATCGTTGGCCAATTCGTCACGTGCAGCACGCGCATACTTGGTGCGAACCGGACCGTCGCCATTAGCCCGAGGACGATGGTGCCCAGGGCCGTGCCGAGCTGCCAAGTAAAGGGGCGTCGGGTTCGCCAGATCGGCACATTTGGATCGCGAACGCTGAGTACGAGCAACGGCTGGCAGAGCAGAAGTGTCGCGAGCGCCATGCCCCGCGCTGCCATGGGGTTCCAGTCAAGGTAAACGAGTACTAGGAACACGGCGCACACGCTGACGCCAACCGTTGCGCCCAAGGCCAGCGGGCGTCGCAATGCAACCCAGGTGAGTGAGTAGGCGGCGGGTCTTGGCGGGCGTCGCATGAGATCAGGGTCAGGCGCGTCGGAGATAAACACCATTGCCGCAATGGGATGCATGATCACCTCAAGTGCGATGAGGTGCACGGGCTGGAGGAACAGTTCCCTGCCGAAGAGCGGCACGATCAACGCGCTGAGGACGAGCGGTGCGTGTGCTGCGATGAGATAAGCGAAGGCTCGCGTCAGGTTGTCGTAGATGCGTCTGCCATTGCTCGTTGCTGTCACCAAGGTGGAGAAGTTGTCGTCGAGCAGCACGATGGTGGCCGCCTCGCGGGCGACCTGTGAACCGCGCTCGCCCATGGTGACGCCGATGTGCGCCGTCTTCAGGGCTGGTGCGTCGTTCACTCCATCACCGGTCATCACGACGACTTCACCGCAGCGGCGAAGTGATTCGACGAGGCGAAACTTCTGCTCCGGCCGAACGCGCGCGAAGATGGTGGTGGCCCGGATAGCAGCGTCTAGGGCTCTGTCGTCGCAGGCATCGAGCTGCAAACCGGTGATTAGTTCGCCGGTCCCAGGTTCACAAAGTCCGAGCTCCTCTGCGATGGCTTGTGCAGTAACAGCGTGGTCTCCGGTGATCATGACTACTCGGATGCCAGCAGTCCGGCATTCGGCGATGGCCGCGGCAACACCTCGGCGGACGGGATCATGGAACGCAATCAAGCCCAGCAGTTGCATGCTCTGCTCATCTGTTGCGCGAACTCCGGAGTTGTTGCTACCCCTCGCACCGGCGACCGCGATCACCTTCATGCCACTAGCCGCGAGGCGTGTGTGCTCGAGTTCGACCGCACTGCGTTCATCTACGGTCAGCGCCAAATGGCTGATGATTCCGTCCAGTGCGCCCTTCGCTGCGACGCGCACCTCGCCTGCGACCGACCAGGTATGCGTGACGTACCGATCCTGCTGGTCAAACTCCCAATCGGCGAGCAACTCGTTGGCAAGGAGCGCCTCGGTGCCAATGCCGTGCGTTTCCGCGTATCGCATGACGGCGATGTCGAGCGCGTCGAAAGGATCAGGCTCGCAAGCAAGCGTGGCAGCAGCGAGCAGATCTTCAACGGTTGTACCGAGAGCTACGACTTCGCCGACCACGAGATGCCCCTCGGTCAAGGTGCCCGTCTTGTCTACACACATGACCGTTGCCGAACCCAATGCCTCCACCCCCGGAAGGTTTCGCACCAAGGCATTCAGCCGGGCCAGTTGCCAGGCGCCAAGCGAGAGGTAGAGCGCGTAAACGATGGAGAACTCTTCAGGGATCGAAGCCATAGCCAGACTGATTGCGCTAATGAGCGCTTCCTGCCAGCCCAATCCTCGCAGTAGCGCAGCCGCCATAACTGCGACGGAACAGATCGCCGCACCAAGCCCAAGTACGCGTACCAGACGGGATAGCGCACTTTGCAATGGTGTATGAGGCGACGATCCCTGGAGGAGCGCTGCAATGCTCGCGTAGCTTGTCGCGGTCCCGATGGCGGTCACGCGCACCAAGGCCCGACCTGTAACGATGGCCGTGCCAGCGAGGACGGGATCCCCTAACGCTTTGTTCACCGGTAGTGACTCGCCAGTGAGCACTGCTTCATCCGCCGACAGTTGCGTGGCCTCGACGACGGTGCAGTCAGCTGGAACGACATCCCCGGCACGCAAGGCGCAGATGTCATCGACCACGAGTTCGCGTGCATCGATCACTCGGTAGGCGCCACTGCGATGTACCACTGCGGCTGGCGCATTGAGTTCGCGCAGACGCTCGAGCGTTCGTTCGATTCTCGCTTGCAGAATCCAGCCAATGGCGGTGACTGGGAGCAGCGCCACGAGTGCAACAACAGCGTCAGTGGTGTCGCCCAGTAGCGCGTACATGGGTGCGACTGCGAGGAGGAGGAGCACCATGGGGTCGGCGAAAGGTTTGAGCAGTCCTTTGAGCCGGCGGAAGCGGGCGGAGGGGACGAGCTCGTTTGTTCCGTCGCGCAGCAAGCGGGCGTGGGCAACGGCATCTGTGAGCCCCGGAACGCTAGGCGTGGGGAGCCCGACAAGATCCTGCGGGCCGACCATGCAATCAGGCTATGGCTCCCGCAACGCTTTGGGCAGGGCCGAGGTTAGGCAAAGTGAGCACAGTCACGCTCATGCGGCGCGCCTAACCCACTGCCCATGCCCTTGGGCGACGGGCAACGGGCGAATGGTCGGGACGTATCCGCCGCGAGTCGCCAAGTTCTACGCTGACGATATGTCGCACATCAGCGCAGATGACCTGAGCGGCTTTGCCGCATCCCTGCACGCGGAACTTTCTGAGACCAGCGAGGAAGTGCTGGCACTGGCTGACCGCTTCCTACACCGGCTCACCTCACTGGACGTTCGCAGCCTGGAGCCGAGAGAACTGGCGGCAGTGCTTGAACAGATCCGGGTGGTGGGCGCACATCGCATCCCTGGCTCTGCAGCCGTTCGCGCATTTGGTTTTGAAGGTGCCGGCGCGAACTACTTGCTGGTTGTCACGGACGACATCCCCTTCCTGGTTGACTCGGTTACGCTCACCTTGGCGGATATGGGTCGCGGGATCGACACGGTGCTGCACCCGCAACTTGTCGTGGAGCGAGATGCGACGGGTGGCCTGACGTCCGTGCTTTCGCTCGATGTGAACGAACCGCGGCCGAGTCACGCCTTAGCGGAGTCATGGATGGTTATCCGACTCTCCAAGTCACTCGGATCCGACGACGCAGTTGTCGCCTCAGCCGTGCAGCATGTGCTGGTTGACGTGCGAGCCGCGAACCAAGATGGCGCCGCCATCCGCGCCCACGTTCAGCGACTGATTGTCGAACTCACAACCGCAGCACCTCCATGCGTTACTGCCGACGATGCGACTGAAACCGTGGCCCTGTTGGAGTGGCTGCTGGATGGCTACTTCACCTTCTTGGGCTACCGGGAATACGAGTTAGCAGAAGGTGCTGTTATCAGGCCGATTGCGGCTACGGGACTGGGCATACTGCGCATGGCCGACTCTGAAGTGCCAGTGCATACACGCGAACTCGCACAGATGTCGCAGCATGCCCAGGCCAAGACAACAGCGCAGCGATTGCTCATCGTCAATAAGTCGAACACCAAGTCCACGGTGCTACGCCGGGCCTACTTGGATCACATCGGCATCAAGCGTTTCAATGATCAGGGTGAGGTGATCGGCGAATTCCGCTTCATGGGCTTGTTCACGTCTGAAGCGTACGTAGCGAGCGTTACCGATATCCCGCTGATCCGCAGCAGAGTGAAGGCCGTGATGGCGGCGCTTGACGTCGTGCCGGGTTCGTACTCCGCACGCGACCTGCAGCAGTTCCTTGAGACCTACCCGCGTGATGAGTTCTTCCAGACCCACACAGCGCAATTGCTCGAAGTTGCTGCCGCCGCCGATCAACTGCGAGCTCTTCGACAGACACGTCTCTTTGTACGCCATGACGACTATGGTCGCTACGTCTCATGCCTCGTCTATTTACCACGTGATCGGTACAACACCTCGGTGCGCAACCGCATCGACGCAGTGTTGCGCAAGGCGTTCTCCGGCGGCAGCAGCGAATACACCGCGCTCGTAACGGAATCCGTGCTGGCCAGAATCCACTACGTCGTGCACATCGCCGGCGAAACAGACGTCTCAGCTGTGGATGTGCGCGCAGTGGAGCGCCTCGTCGCTGATGCCACCCGAACTTGGGATGAGCGATGGGCGGCTGAACTCGTAGCCGAAATGGGTGAAGATGCCGCCCGCCCCATTGTCGAGATGTTTACAGGCGCCTTCCCGGAGGCCTACAAAGAGGATTTCGTCAGCAGCGATGCAGTGGTCGACGCGCGCACGTTGTATGGACTCGATGCCTCGGAACTGGGCCTGCGATGGGTCGATGACGCTACCGAGCCAGGCTCGGTGCAGTTCAAGGTGAGTCGTCTTGGCGAGGAGATGTCCTTGTCGCGCATTCTTCCCCTCCTGCAGCACATGGGCCTCGAGGTTTTGGCCGAACGCCCCTATTGCGTGGTCCGAAACGGAGCCTCGCCTGCTTGGGTGCTGGAGTTCGACATGCTGTTCCCTGACACTGTGGTGCTGCTTCGAGACAGTTTGCCCGAACGCGCAAGCGAGGCTTTCCGTGCTGCGTGGAACGGCCAATGTGAAGACGATCGCTTCAACGCACTCGTGCTTTTCGCCGGCATTACTTGGCAAGAGGCTGCAATTCTGCGTGCCTACTCGCACTATCTCAAGCAGATCGGCTCCTCATTTGGACAGGGCTACATCCAATCAGTGCTAGCGGCGAACGTGCCCATCGTGCGCTCGCTCGTCGAACTCGTGCATGCACGACTCAACCCTGCATTCGTGGGAGATCGCACAAACGCTGAGAGCGACCTCGTCGCAACCATTCGGCATCAACTTGATGCAGTTGCGAGTTTGGATCACGATCGCATCTTACGTTCGTTCCTTTCGGTCATCTGTGCGACGTTGCGAACTAACGCATTTCAGCCGCAGTTGCGTGCACGACAGGCCTTGTCGTTCAAACTCGACGCGCGCTCCATTCCCGACTTGCCTTTGCCGAAGCCAAAGTACGAGGTGTGGGTGTGTTCACCCCGGGTTGAGGGTGTGCACCTTCGCTTCGGCGATGTTGCACGTGGAGGGTTGCGCTGGAGCGATCGTCGCGAGGATTTCCGCACAGAGATTCTTGGATTGGTGAAGGCGCAAGAAGTGAAGAACGCCGTCATCGTCCCAGTTGGTGCGAAGGGTGGTTTTGTGCCAGCGAATCTGCCGGATGCTTCGACGGATCGCGCTGCATGGATGGCTGAAGGTCAGGCTTCGTACCGTGAGTACCTGTCTGCTCTTCTCGACATTACTGACAATCTTGTCGATGGAGTTGTGGTTGCGCCGCACGGCATGGTCCGTCACGACGGTGACGATCCCTACCTCGTTGTTGCTGCCGACAAGGGCACGGCAACGTTCTCCGACTTGGCGAATTCGATCGCGCATGAATACGGATTCTGGTTGGACGATGCCTTTGCATCCGGTGGTTCGATCGGGTACGACCACAAGGTCATGGGTATCACTGCCAAAGGCGCGTGGGAGTCGGTCAAGCGACACTTCCGCGAACTTGGGCTTGATACGCAATCGCAGGAGTTCACTGCTGTGGGTATCGGTGACATGAGCGGTGACGTGTTCGGCAACGGCATGATGCTCTCGTCCAAGCTACGACTCATCGCCGCCTTCGATCACCGCGATATCTTCATCGACCCCAACCCAGATGCGACCGCTTCGTTGGTGGAGCGACAACGCTTGTTCGCCCTACCGCGTTCCAGCTGGGCGGACTACAACACGACATTGATCTCCGCCGGCGGTGGTGTGTTCTCGAGAGCGGCCAAGACGATTTCCGTGTCCCCCGAGGCGCGAGCGGCCCTTGGTCTTGAGGGTGGCGATGACGGTTTTACGCCGTCGGAACTCATCGGAGCAATCCTGCGTGCTCGCGTGGATCTCGTCTGGAATGGCGGTATTGGTACCTATATCAAGGCGCGCACGCAGACCAATGCTGAAGTGGGCGACAAGGCCAATGACACGATCCGTATCAACGGCGAAGACCTTCGTTGTCGCGTGGTGGGTGAAGGCGGCAACCTGGGTTGTACCCAACTTGGCCGGATTGAGGCGAGCCGAGCGGGTGTGCGCATCAACACTGACGCAGTCGACAACTCTGCAGGCGTGGACACTTCTGACCATGAAGTGAATATCAAGATTCTGCTGCAGCCGCTGGTCGCGTCGGGTGCTCTGGATGCCGAAGCGCGCGTGGCGTTGCTCATGTCGATGACCGATGAAGTGGGTCGACATGTGCTGGACGACAACTACACACAAAACGTCGTCCTCGGCGTGGCACGATCCAGTGCGCCCAACTTGGTTGGCGTGCATCGCCGCATGATTTCCGAGCTCGAGGCCGCCCACATCCTTGATCGGGGGCTGGAGTTCCTGCCATCTGATTTGGAGCTGGCTGCTCGCGAGGCGTCTCATGAGGGCCTCGTCTCACCGGAGCTTTGCGTGCTGCTGGCGTACGCGAAGATCGCGCTAGTGCAGGCACTTTCCGACGGAGGTTTAGCTGATGATCCGTGGTACTCCGTTATGCTCCGCCGCTACTTCCCGCAACCCCTAGTTGCCCAGTACGACAGCTTGCTCGACCAACATCCGCTGCGTATGCAGATCATCAACACAGTGGCCTGCAACGGAGTGCTTGGGCTAGGTGGTATCAGTTTCGTATTTCGGGCCATGGAGGAGACCGGCGCTAGCGCAGTCGACGTCGTGAAGGCTGCGACGGTCATCATTGAGACGTACGGGCTCCAAGCACAGTGGGAACGCATCAACAACCTGGACAATGAGATTCCAGCCGCACTGCAGGATCGATTGCACCTGGAGTTCCGTCGACTGCTGGACCGTGGCACCCGCTGGATACTGCAGTCGGGTGGAGGCTCTATCGACGTGGCAGGCTCCATCGCGCGACTATCGCCGTTGGTGCAGCCATGGCTACCTCGCATTCCAAACATGTTGCAGGGTGTGCAGAAGGCCTGCTCGGATCTCATCCGCGATAGCTTTATTGAAGGCGGCGCTCCGGCAGAGCTCGCAAGTGATGTGGTGTCGTTGCTTGACGGATTTGCACTCCTCGACGTTGCCAACCTGGCGGCTGCCACGGGAGAGGACGCCGAGACCTTAGTGCCGCTCTACTACGCGGTTTCCGAGCACTACCAAGTGGACGCCATGCTCACTCGTATCAGCAGCCTGCGCCGAGTGGATCGTTGGGACACTCTGGCGCGCTTGGCACTGCGCAGCGACCTGTATGCCGTGGCGGCCAGGTTGGTGGAAGGTATCGCTCGCTCCACTGACGCCTCTGCTCCCATTGCCACTCGGATCGCTGACTGGGAAGCCCGCAATGCGGCGGGAATCGCCCGCGCAAAGGTGACGTTGGGGGAGATAGACGCTCTTGAGACGCCGTCGCTGGCGTCCATGTCGGTGCTGTTGCGGGTGATGCGCAACCTCGCCGCGGGGTAGTCGCCTACGACACCTGCGGAGGATTAGTTGTTGCGAATTGTTTGCAATAAAGTCTCCCCATGAACGCCGAACTCCGCAAGCACCTACGGTTCACACCTGAGGAGCGACCGACGCTGTACGCCATCGTCGCAACCGTTGTGACACTGCATGTGTTGGGTTGGGGCCTTTTCATCTACTACAACAGCCAGCCGGAATATCACAGCTTGGTTGATGGCAAAGGTGGCCTTGTCTATGCGGGTGCAGGTGCACTGGCCTACTCATTCGGCCTGCGGCATGCGTTCGATGCCGATCACATCTCCGCAATCGACGACAGCACGCGGCTCATGCTGGCCATGAAGAAGAAGCCGCTTGCGATCGGGTTGTTCTTTTCGCTTGGCCACTCAACCATCGTGCTCGCACTCTCGGTGTTCATCGCCTTTGCTGCTCGTAAGGCCGTCGAGTTTCAGTCGTCGTTCGCCGAAACTGGCGGCATCATTGGTGCCTCCGTATCTGCATTCTTCTTGTACCTCGTCGGCATCCTCAACCTGGTGATTCTGGTTGGCATCTGGAAGGTGTGGCGCCAGGCCAAGTCGGGTCAGTTCTCGCACGAACACCTCACGCAGTTGCTCAACGAGCGTGGGTTGTTACGCCGAGTATTCCGCGGGTTCTTCAAGAACGGCTTTGAGAAGTCCTGGCAGTTGTATCCCGTAGGTGTGCTCTTTGGCTTGGGCTTTGATACAGCGACTGAAGTGGCGCTTCTCGGTATCTCGGCAACGGCGGCCATCGGCACTATTGGCGGCGTGCTACCGCCACTTGCGATCATCGCCCTTCCGCTGATTTTCGCTGCCGGCATGTCCATGATGGATTCACTGGATGGCATCTTCATGACAAAGGCGTACGCGTGGGCCTTCACTTCGCCGCTGCGCAAGATCTACTACAACATAACGACAACGGCGCTCTCCATTTTCGTCGCACTCGTCATCGGTACCATCGAATTGGTGCAGGTGCTTTCTGAGAAGACTGACATTGAGACCCTGCCGGTTTTTGGTGCCATCGCTTCAGTCGATCTCAGCGCTATGGGCTACTGGATTGTTGGTTCATTCATCGCTGCCTGGGTGGTGTCAGTGCTCATTTGGCGATTCGGACGCTACGAAGAGCGCTTCAGCAGTGGCGTTGCCGAAACCGAGCACGTGCACAATGAGTTTGCACTGGCGGAACCGACAGCGGAGTAATTCCGATTTCAGGATGCCCCGCTCTGGCAGTTAATGGCGCAAACGCGCGGTTTAGCCGCGGATCGGACGGCGGATTTCTATCGTTGAGCTACTCGGCGAACTGGCTTTCGTAGAGGTCTTTGTAGAAGCCGCCCGATGCCATGAGTTGGTCGTGTGAGCCTTGCTCGACGATGTGTCCGTGGTCCATCACCAAGATGGTGTCGGCGTTTCGGATCGTAGAGAGACGATGCGCAATCACGAAGCCAGTGCGCCCATGACGCAGGCGGTTCATCGCGGCCTGAATGAGCACCTCGGTGCGAGTGTCGACGTTGGAAGTTGCTTCGTCGAGAATCAACACCGACGGATCCGCGAGGAAGGCCCGTGCGATCGTGAGCAATTGGCGCTCGCCTACGGAGATATTCGTGGCATCGTCATCAAGTAACGTGTCATAACCGTGGGGTAAGGTGCGGATGAAGTGATCCGCATGTGCTTCCTTAGCTGCTTCGACGATGTCGTCTTCTGTTGCACCTTCGCGCCCGTATGCGATGTTCTCGCGGATGGTGCCACTGAACAGCCAGGTGTCCTGCAACACCATTCCGAATTCTGAACGCAGATCCTCACGCGCAATTTCACGAGTGTCGACGCCATCAAGGGTGATGCGACCAGAGTCGATGTCGTAGAAGCGCATGAGCAGGTTGACGATAGTGGTCTTCCCCGCACCCGTTGGCCCGACAATGGCGACCGTCTGTCCCGGCGCAACGTGCACGTTCACGTCTTCGATCAGCGGAGTATCCGCCAGGTAGCGGAAGCTGACGTTTTCCAGTACTACTTCGCCGCGAGGATCGCCGATGATGGTCCTAGAGCCTCGCGGCTCCGGAGACTCTTCCTCAGCATCCAAGATCTCGAATACGCGTTCGGCCGAAGCAAGGCCTGACTGCAGTTGGTTGGCCTGTTGTGCGATCTGGCCAAGCGGCATGGTGAACTGGCGTGAGTACTGAATGAAGGCCTGTACTTGGCCAAGCTGCAACTGACCCGAAGCCACGCGGATGCCACCCAGAATCGCGATAACGACGTAGTTCAGGTTCGACAGCACGTTCATCATGGGCATCATCACGCTGCTCAGGAATTGTGCCTTGAAACTAGCTTCGTAGAGGGCCTCGTTGTACTCGTCGAATTGCGCGACAGCAGCTTCGCTGTGGTTGTACGCCTGCACAATGGAATGCCCGGTGTGCATCTCTTCCACGTGTCCATTAACGCGACCCGTTTCCTTCCACTGCTCTCCGAAGAACACCTGCGAGCGCTTACCGATGGTCGCCATCATCACAATGGACAGCGGCACGATGATGAGGGAAACGATGGCCAAGATCGGAGACAGGAAGAACATCACGATGAGCGTGCCCACTACGGCGAGTATGGAAGAGAGCAACTGGCTCAGTCCCTGCTGCAACGTATTGCCAATGTTGTCGATGTCATTGGTGACGCGACTCAGCAGGTCGCCACGCGATTGACCGTCAACGTATTTCAGCGGCACGCGCGAAAGCTTGGTCTCGACATCGCGGCGCAGTTCGAAGACGGCTCGCTGCGCGACGCCGGCCATCAAGTAGCCCTGCATCCACTGGAAGAACGCAGCGAGGAAGTAGAGAACGACGACCCAAGCAATGATGCGGCCGACCGCGGTGAAGTCGACCATGGTCACGGGAACGACATGCATGCTTTCGACCATGCCCGCAAAGCGATCCGAGCCTTGCTCTCTGAGGATCACAGCAAGTTGATCCGAGGTGGTACCGAGTGGCACTCCCTCGCTGTGGAACTTCATGCCCATGAGATCTGCGAAAACCTTGGTAGTGGCGTCGCCGAGAAGCTTTGGTCCGAACAGGCTCATGGCCGTGCCCAGAGCCGTGAGCAGAAAGACGAGGTACAGCAACTTCAGCTGATCGGCGAGACGGCGCAGCAAACGCGCCGCCGTCGCCTTGGCGTTGGTTGCGCCATCCTCAGCAGGCTTGGAGAAGGGACCTCCGTGTGGGCCTCCGCGCATCATGCTCATTTGGACGCTCCCAACTGCGAGCCGACGATCTCTTGGTAGGCGGTGCAGGTATGCATGAGTTCCTCGTGGGTGCCGATGCCAGCCACTCCGCCTTCGTCTAGGACGATGATGCGGTCCGCGTGCAGCACCGTACTCACGCGCTGCGCGACGACGATCACCGTTGAATCTGCCATCTCGCGTTGCAGGGAAGCCCGCAAACGAGCGTCCGTTGCAGCGTCGAGAGCGCTGAAACTGTCGTCCAGCACGTAGATCTGGGGTTGGCGTGCGATGGCACGCGCGATTGCCATGCGCTGCTTCTGTCCGCCGGAAAGGTTCTGTCCGCCCTGCGCAATCGCGTAATCAAGCTCATTGTCGAGCTCATGCACGAAATCAGCGGCTTGGGCAATCTCGAGTGCGCGCCATACCTCGTCGTCGGTGAGATGGGGTGCTCCGAAGCGAACATTGTCGCGCACGCTGCCACCAAACAGGTATGCCCTCTGTGGTACCAGACCGAGGGTTCCGTACAGCGCCTCGCGACTCTGCTCACGAACGTCAACCCCGCCAACCAACACGGCACCCTCGCTGGTATCGAAGAATCGAGTGAGCAGTCCGATCAAGGTGCTCTTGCCGGAACCGGTACCACCAACGATTGCCGTGAATTGGCCGGGTTCAACGCTGAAGTTGATGTCGTTGAGGACTTCTGCTTCGGCGCCGGGGTACCGGAAGTGCACGTCGCGGAATTCGATGGCGCCGGGGCGGGTCTGAGCCACAGGGTGCTCAGGGTCCGTGATCTCTGGGAGCACGTCGAGTACTGCCTTGATGCGCTCAGCGCTAGCGGCAGCGCGCGGCACGAGCATCGTTGCCATCGTCGCCATCATGACGGCGATGAGGATTTGCATCAGGTAGGACAGGAACGCCGAGATGTCGCCGATCTGCATGTCACCGGTGCTCACTAAGTGGGCACCGAACCAGACCACTCCGACCGTTGAGAAGTTCAGGATGAGGCCAAGGAAGGGCATGGCCATCGCGAAGATGCGGTTGATCTTGAGCGAGGTGTCCTTGAGTGCCTGATTGGCGTCCTCGAACCGGGCCTGCTCGAAGTCATCGCGGACAAAGGCACGAATGACGCGCATGCCGGTGATTTGCTCGCGGAGGACTCCGTTGATGCGATCGATGCGCGTCTGAATGGTGCGGAACTCTGGGATTGCGACCTTCATCATGATGCCAATAAGCACGCCCATGGCAGGGACCGCCACCAAGATGAGCAGCGACATCTTGGGGTTGTGTCGCAGCGCCATCACGACGCCGCCGATCATGGTGAGCGGGGCCATCAGCAACATGGACAAGCCCATGGTGACGAGTACCTGCACCTGCTGAATGTCGTTGGTGTTGCGAGTGATCAGCGACGGGGTGCCGAAGCGATCTACATCGTGGGCGTTGAACGACAGCACTTTGCGAAAGACGCTGGCCCGCAAGTCGCGGGCGAAGGACATGGACACGAAGGCCGTGCCATAGGCCGAGGCAACCGACACCACAACAGAGACCAGCGTGAGCCCGAGCATCTCGAGACCCACATGCCAGATGTACCCGATGTCTCCAACGGCAACACCATTGTTGATGATGTCGGCATTCATCGATGGCAGATACAGGCTGATGACAACCTGAGCAAGAACTAAGACGGTGATGACGGCGATCTTGGCCCGATATGGGCGTGTGAACGTCCGCAGAATGTCAATAAGCATGCGGGGGACTCCTCGTCGGCAGCCTATCTGCCGTCGCTTGCGCCCGATGACGAAGGAACGTCAGCCGACCGTTATTTCGATTGCGTGCCGGGAGCTGAAGCGACTGCACCCGACCCGACGGGAACGCCGACGCAGCCAGCCGTATTCCTTAGTGCAGCGCCGCGCGAATGGCCTTCGTGTGGGCGGGAGTGGACCCGCAGCAGGAACCCACGATGTTGATGCCGAGTTCCCGCATCTCAAGGGCGAAGTGAGCCATCTCCTCTGGGGTGCCCGTATAGGCGAATTCCCCATTGATGAGTTGGGGCAGACCGGCATTCGATTGGGTGATGAGAAAGACGCCCTCAGGTCGGGCATCGGCCATCTCCTTGGCGATAACCAGCATCTCGTCGGTGCCGCGACCGCAGTTGGCACCGATGATGCGAACTCCGGCAGCACTCAGCGTCTTGACGGCCACCCCGGGCTTCACCCCCATCATGGTGCGGAGGTTCGTGTCAAAGCTCATGGTGGTAATCACCGGCAAGCCGGGCGCAACTTCGGCCGCTGCCGCGGCGGCGGCTTCAACTTCGCTGAGGTCACTCATGGTCTCAATGAGTATGGCGTCAACACCACCGTCGACGAGGCCCCGGATCTGCTCAGCAAACAGCACCTTGGCGTCGTCAGGAGTGAGCGAGCCCATCGGGTCCATGAGTTCACCGGACGGGCCGACGTCGCCCATGACGAAGACGCCGGGGTGGCGGTCGGCAACGCGACGGGCCACTTGTGCGCCGGCCTTGTTCAGCTCGTGCACTCGACCCTCGAGAGCATGCATTTGCAGACGAGCCCGCGTGCCGCCGAAGGTGTTGGTGGTGATGAGCTGCGCCCCCGCGGCTGCGTACTCCTCGAGAATCGCTTCGACGACCGCGGCATGTTCGACATTCCACAACTCAGGTGCTCCGCCGTCGGTGAGACCGCGCTCCTGCAGCATGGTGCCCATGGCGCCGTCCGATGTGAGAGTGGCAGATGCGAGTGCGGCGTAGAGATCGCTCACGAGGTGGCTCCGTTCAGGGCGTCGAGGATTGCGTTGAGAGTGACTGCATCGAACTGAATATCCAGGTCGCTGGCGACCGATTCGGCGACCTCCGCAGGCGTGCCATCGGTGGTAACCCAGGGCGACTTCGCCCAGCCGGAGAGATAGGCATCAGCATCAGTTTCGCCCATGCGCATGGCCGCTTCGTCGATTGCCTCTTGGAAGCGGGCTGCCAACTGCACCTTGGCCACGACGTCGCCATCGCGGGCGACGACGAGCGAGGGGATCTCATGCCATTGGGTGATCTGGTATTCGGTCATGCCCGAACGATACCGAGCACAAGCGGCGACTAGTTCTCGAGGAGGTCCCAGTGCTCGACGTGGGGAGCCTCTGCGAAGAATGGTCCAATGTGACTCCGCCACTTGGGGAACAGCTCCCCTCCGCGGAAGCCCTTGGTGTGATGCTCGAGGGTGTCCCAGCCGATCGCCAGCATGAACGTGGTAGGACGTTCGATGCCGCGGTGTACATGCATCACTTGGAAGCCTTCAGCGCGGGCCAAGACCAACTTCGCCTCCTCGAGGGCGGCGAGGAAGGCGTCCTGCTGACCTTCATGGACGGTGATGAATGCGGTTTCCATGATCATGGCGATTCCTAACGCTGGATGGCGTGCTGCGCAGCGCGCTCGGGCAACAGTACAAATGTCATGGAAACGGTAATGAGTACGAGTACGCCCATGCACGCGAGAGCAGTTGCAAGCGGGATGACTTGGGCGAGATTCGCGAACAGGATGCGTCCGACCATGCCGCTAACGGCAGAGATCACGCCCATGAACGCCAGTGCGCGAGCGCTCGGCAATCCTGGGATAGAGCCGGCCGCACTGGTGAAGGCCGAGGGCATAGGGCCAACTGCCGCTCCCAGAAATGCGTAAGCCGCACAACTGAACGCCAATGTGATCGTCTTTGACCCGCCAGCGGATATGGATGCGGCGAACAGACAAGCTAGGTAGCCGAAGGTTCCTGTCAGTCCGAACAAGCGAATGGTTGGTTGCAGACCGAAGCGATCGATGAGTCCAGTTGCCGTGAGACGAGACACAAGCTGCACCAGCATGAAAGCTGTGAAGCCGTAGCCGTTGGGGCCGACTGCTATGTGGAAGTCCTCATGTAGCAAGACAGAACTCCAGTCTCCGACCGAGATCTCGGCCATGAGCCCAAGCGTTTGTGCTATTGCAAGTGTGGCGAGAAAGGCCAGCGCTGCTCGGGGGATGCGTTCCGAACGTTGGAGTTGCGACGGATCGTCACCCGATCGATCCTCGTGCTCGGTGGTAAGCAGGCCTCGTGTGCCCCACTGGAACACACTAAAACTGACGACCGCACCGACGCACAGGGATTGCAGTGGCGTTGTGTGTGGCGCCGCAAGGCTCGACATGAGCGACGCTGACATGGTGCCCAGGCTCCAGAAAGCATGCGCACGCGGTACGTAGGAGCGGCCGAGTCCCTGCTCCACCAGGACCGCTTGGGAGTTGGCTGCGATGCTGGTGCAGGAGAACGAGAAACCGCCGGTGAAGGCAATGAAAGCGAGCCAGTGCACGGACGGTGCAATCGCGTTCGCGACGTTCGCGAGAAGAATGAATGTGATGCCCAATCGCGCGAGCTGCTTGCTGCCGAAGCTGTGTGTGAGTCGACCGCCGAGCCAACTGCCAAGTAAGGCGCCGCCACCTCCAACGGCAATGGCCGTGCCATACGCCGCATTGCCCGCGCCCAAGCCGGCTTTGATCTCGGCCAAGCGGGGAATCAGGGTGCCGATGGGGACGCCCATGCTGAAGAAGACCCATCGCAACGAGCGCGCTGCTACAGCAAAGTGTGCGCCTTGCGGCCGTTCCAACGACAAGGCCGGAGCGGTTTCAGGGGGGATCACTCGCCAATGCTACGGTGTGACAAAGCGGCCATTCACCGTCGGACGTCGCGCCCATCTCCTGCGCTTCACTGTCGAAAATGCGCGCTAACGCGCCATTTTCGAACAGATTCGACAGTGAAGCACAGGGTGGATTCGGGGCTAGTGCTGTGCGAGTGTGACCGTGGTGGTGTGGGAGTAGAAGTCAAGCGCGGCAAGACCCTGCTCGCGCATGCCGTAACTCGACATCTTCTCGCCGCCGAAGGGGGCGTAGAAATCGACGCCAGATGTAGATGCGTTGATCTTGACGAGTCCAGAGTGGGCCAGCGACGCCAGAGTTGTGACGGTGTTGAGGTCACGGCCGTGGATGCCGGTCACGAGTCCGTACTCAGTCGAGTTGGCCAATGCAATGGCTTCTTCTGGCGTTGCGGCATGGTGCAATGTCACGATGGGACCGAAGACTTCGTTGCATGACAGCGGGTGGTCGGCCTCGAGCCCATCGATAACGACCGGCTTCACAAACAATCCATCCGCCGGTGCATCGCCAGTGAGAATGCGCCCGCCTGATGCACGCGCATTGTCGAGCGCAGCGTTGAAATCGCGCAGTGAAGCTTCGTTGATCAGTGGACCAACGGTCACGTCGGCGCGAGCTGGATCGCCCATCACGAGCGACTCCACCGCGTTGATAAAGGGCGTTGTGAAGTCGCCATCTCCAACGACAATGACGCGACTGGTGGCCGTGCATTTCTGTCCGGCAAACCACATCGCCGCACCAGCGATGATGGCTGCGGTCTTTTCATAATCGGCATCGGCGAGCACGATGGCTGCGTTAAGCCCACCCATCTCGGCCTGCACCGGCACATTGCGTGCTACTGCCGTTTGCGCGATCTGACGGCCCACGCCCGTGGAACCCGTGAAGGAAATGCAGTCGGCATTTGCTGTCAGTGCATTGCCGACGTCCGAGCCACCACCCACGACCACTTGGAAGAGGCCTGTGGGCAAATGCGGCGCGAGGACTTCCTGCAAGAACAAGGCGCACGCGATGGCATCCTGCGATGGCTTCATGACGACGGCGTTACCAGCGCACAATGCGGGCGCGGCCTTCCACAACGGGATAGCGACGGGGAAGTTCCAGGGCGTAATGAGTCCGACGACACCATGCGGACGCTTCTCCGACCACAGCATTACACCAGCCGACGGCGGGAACACGTCACCCTTGGGCATGAAGGATGCCTGCGCGTAGTAACGCAAGATTGAGACTCCACGTCCGACTTCGCCCTTGGCCTCGGCAAGCGGTTTGCCTACTTCGCGGACCACCAGATCGGTGGCCTCATCGGCTCTGGCAGCGAGTGCTTCGGCAGCCGCGTGCAGGGCCGCGGCACGGCCCGCTGCGCCTATGGCCCACCACTGCCGCTGGGCTTCGCGAGCGCGTGTGAACGCATCTGCGACATCGTCTTCGGTCATGCGCGGCGCCTCGACGACAACGTCGGTGGGGTTCTGGGGGGAACGCGATGTGATGGTGCTCATGTCTGCCTACAGCTCGAATCCGGTGGGGAAGGGGTCGGTGGGGTCGTACAGGTATTCGGCGCGACCGGTGACCCAGGCGCGACCTTTGATGGTGGGAATGACTGCGGGCAGTTCCCCGACTGTCGTCGCCTCGATGAGTTGACCCACGAAGTGCGTGCCGATAAATGACTCATTGATGAAGTCCTGGTTGAGGGGCAGAAGTCCCCGCGCATGCAGCTGGGCCATGCGCGCGCTGGTGCCTGTGCCGCAGGGTGAGCGATCGAACCAGCCGGGGTGGATGGCCATGGCGTGACGTGAATGCTGCGGCGTCGAACCAGGTGCCTCCAGGTAGATGTGGTGCACGCCTCGGATCTCGGGATTCAATGGGTGTACCGGCTCTTCGATGGCGTTGATGGCATCCATCGTGCGAAGAGCGGCCTCCAGCATGGCCGCCTTGTTCTTGCGCGAGTGTTCCAAGCCGAAACTGGCGGTGGGAATGATCGCGTAGAAGTTGCCACCGAAGGCCATGTCGTAGGTGATCTCACCAAAGCCAGGGACGTCGACGACGCGATCGAGGCCGAGAGCAAAGGAAGGCACATTTGTGAGTGTGACGCTCTTGGCCTTGCCGTCAACGACTTCCGCAACTGCGACAACGAGCCCGGCAGGAGTGTCGAGACGCACGGTGGTGAAGGGCTCATGCACTTCAACCAGCTTCTCGTGAATGATCACGGTAACCGCACCGATAGTGCCGTGGCCGCACATGGGGAGGCAGCCTGAGACTTCGATGTAGACGATGCCCCAGTCGGCATCAGCCCGCGTGGACGGCTGCAAGATTGCGCCACTCATTGCCGGATGCCCACGTGGCTCATTCATCAGCAGCAGGCGAAGTTCGTCCATGTGCTGCATGAAATAGCGACGCTTGTCGAACGCAGTGTCGCCCGGGATGATGCCAACACCGGATGTTATGACGCGCGTGGGCATGCCCTCGGTGTGTGAGTCAACGGCCGTGAAGCGTTGCGTGTACGTCATACGGCTCATCCTTCACTCAGTGGGCGCCAGCCGCCAACGCAGCCTGGGTCGCCTTGCGGACGCTGGCCTCCTGCGCTGCGGTCAGCGGCATGCGGGGGGCGCGGCACGAGCCACCGAAGCGACCGGCCATATCCATGGATAGTTTGATGGCTTGCACGAACTCGGTCTTCGAATCCCAGCGCAGCAGCGGATGCATGAGGCGATACAGCGGCAATGCGCGCTCAACGTCACGCGCCATGGCGAGGTTGTACAACTCCACGGTGGTGTTGGGGAACGCATTTGTGTAGCCGGCTACCCAGCCGACGACGCCGGCAATGCCGAGTTCCAGCAACACGTCGTCCGAACCGATCATGAGTTCGAGACCGGGCGCAAGTTCGGCGATCTCATAGGCACGACGCACGTCACCGGTGAACTCTTTGACTGCAACGATGTACCCGGCGTCATGGAGTTTCGCGAGCAGCGACGGCACGAGATCGATCTTGGTGTCGATGGGGTTGTTGTAGGCAACAATCGGCAAGCCAACAGCGGCGATCTCTTTGTAGTGATGCATGACGGCGCGCTCGTCACCGCGGTAGGCGTTCGGCGGCAGTGACATGACGCATTTGGCTCCTGCCTTGGCGGCCTGCTCGGCCCAGCGCACCGACTCGGCTGTGCTGTACGCACCGGTTCCGGCCATCACGGTGAAGTCGTCTGGCGATGCCTGCACTGCGATCTCGACGGTCTTGGCGCGCTCGTCAGGTGTGAGCGACTGGTACTCGCCAAGGCTGCCGTTGATGGCCACGCCCTGACAGCCACTGACCGCCTGCCACGCCACATGCGCTGCATGCGCGTCAAAGTCAACCGTGAGGTCGGGCTTGAAGGGCAATGCGGTGGCGGTGAGTACGCCGTGCCATGGTTGACGCTGCATCGGAACTCCTATTTCGAGTTGCATTGGTGTAGGTCGGATGACCCGTGACCGGATGGATGTGACAGTAATATATTACTGAGGGACTTCGCAAGAGTAGGGTGAACACATGCGAGTAGTCGTCATCGGAGCAGGCATCATCGGAGCCGCGAGCGCATATGAATTGGCGCTCCTGGATCACGAAGTCACCGTTATCGAAGCTGGTCAGGTGGGACAGGGCGCCTCGTTTGGCAACGCCGGCTGGATCTGCCCAGCCGAGTCTGGGCCGGTGGCATCGCCCGGCATGATCGTGCAGGGAATGAAGTGGATGCTCAAGAGCGATAGTCCGCTGTTCATCAAGCCGCGTCCGTCGTTGCCCTTTGCGAAGTTCCTCTTACAGATGGCTGCCAAGTGCAATGCCAACGATTACCGCGCTGGTCTGCAGGCCAACATGGCATTCTTCGCAGACTCCATGCAGCGTTTCGACGACTGGCGCCGCGATGGCGTGGCTTTCGAAATGTACGCGAGTGGCCTGCTCATGGCGTTCCTCGGCCAAGAGAAGTTCGATCACCATGCGCATGATCTCGACATTGCGCGGGCCGCCGGACTCGATCCGGTTGAACTCGTTGGTGATGCGGTTCGCGTGCATGAGCCCGCTCTGACGAACGCTGTGTACGCCGGCATCTACTACCCGCATGAGCGTCAGATTCGCTCTGAGTCGATTACCCCTGGCCTCGTCGAACGCTGCCGTCGTCTTGGTGTGCAGTTCCGCGAGCAGTGCGTGTTTGAAGGCGTCATTCGCGATGGCAATCGCGTCACTGCCGTCCGCACGCCGGAGGGCCGCGTTGCGTGCGACGCCGTCGTCGTTGCGGCAGGCGTGTGGTCGGGCGCGGTGGCGCAGCAGTTTGGTGTTCGTCTCCCCATCGAGCCCGGCAAGGGCTACAGCATTGAATATGCCAACTCACCCGTGCAATTGCGCTCGAACATCAGCTTCACGGAGCGCAAGGTGGTTGGCACGCCATTGGGCAGCGCACTGAGACTTGCCGGCACGATGGAGTTCAGCGGTTTCGACGCGTCGGTCAATCCAGTTCGTGCGGATGCGATCCGTTGCGGTCCGGCGGATTTCTTGAATGGTTGGACGAGTCCCAAACCCGATGCCGACGCTTGGTCGGGGTTCCGACCAATGACGCCAGATTCGCTTTCCTTGATCGGCAGAATCGGCAAGCATGACAACGCGTATGTGGCCTCGGGCCACGGCATGTATGGCGTCACGCTGGCGCCGGCGACAGCCTTGGCAGTCGTCGAGATGGTGGAGACTGGTCGCGTCCCTGAACGCCTGAAGCCCTTTGATCCCGCCCGCTTCTAGGTACCCCTGCGCTCCACTGTCGAAACTGTTTGCAACACTCCGGTGCAGCTAACGGTTCCGACAGTGAAGCGCAGAAAATGGGTTATTCGGCGAGGCCGGCCCAGATGCCGCGGCTGTGCTTCACGTGGCGTTCCATGAGCGTGCGCAACTCAGCTGTATCTCCGGCTGCGATGGCATCCAACATGGCGACATGTTCGCGAGCAGATGCGCTGAGGTCACCATGCGCGGCAAGCGCATTCAGGCCAGTGAGTCGAGAGCGCGAGCGAAGATCGTCGATAAGTTCTTCCAGCCTCGGATTGTCGGCGAGTGCGATCAGGCTTTGGTGGAATTGCCGATCAGATTCGATGTAGTCGACGAGCTCGCCGGCCTTCGCGTGCTTCGCGATCTCCTTCGATATCCGGCGCAGATCTCGCATTGTTCGCTCGTTGACGTCTAGCGCTACTGCCACTGTGGTCGGTACTTCCAGCATGAGCCGCAGTTGCATGATGTCATCGAGGTCCTTGGGGGAGAGTTCGATAACGCGGAAGCCCTTGTTGCGCACCGATGTCATGAGCCCTTGCTGCACCAAGTTGAGCATCGCTTCGCGCACGGGCATCGCTGAGACACCGAAGTCCTCTGCGAGCGCGGGTACCGAATATGTCACGCCGGGAACCATTTGCCCAGACACAAGCGACGCCCGCAGAACACGTGCGATCTGCTCGCTGAGATTCTCCGAGGCTCGCTCCACATTGCGAAGCCTAGGCGGGTACGACCAGCATCGCGGTAGCTGAGTGCGGCGATCATCACCACCATGCTCACAGCGACAACCAAAGAAATGGCAAGCCGGTCATTGACAAGATCGCTGGTATCTCGATCGTTCGGGACCAAGGCAACGGTGTGGTGCGGGCTGAGCAGTGCTAGCCCAAACCGTAGACCGGCAGGAGCTTCGCACGCCCAAACGTCTTCCGATGAAGCGTTTGGGCATGCGAATTGTCTACGCGCCCTGCCGGTTCCCTCCTGCCGGGTTGGTGGACGGTGGCATTGCGGGCTGCGTCCCCGGGGTCACGAGATCGGCATCGAACCCGACCCCGCCTTCGGTGCGGACGAGATCGAAGTACAACTGCGCTCCGATCTTGTCCTGTAACAGGTTCCAGGCTCCGAGCGGCCCTTCTGTCGGCGAGGTAACGAGCATGAACTCCTTCACCTGCGCCAACGTGAGTCCTTCGAGACAGGTAGGAAGCCATTCCTTCTCCGCCGGCAATGTCAGCGAAACTCTGCATTGGCGTTGGATGTCTGCCTTGAACTTCTCATCGATACGCAGGCGACTCCAGTTGCGGAAGTCGATGTACTTGCGCGCAATGGGGTCGTAGATAGTGACACCGGCGTATGCCGCGTCGTGGATGTTGCATGCGATTTCAACTGCAACGCGGTGCGCACCCTTGCCGTAGAGCCGCTTGTTGCCGGTGAAGTTCTGCACCCACAAGGCGGCCGCACCGACCCAGCCATCGGCAACGCCGTCGCTTCCGCAGCCATTGGACCAGTGCTTGGCAGGCACGACGACGGACAGCCATGTGCATGCGGTGCCTTCGCCACGATTGCCCTTCTCGTCCTCGGCGTACATGCACAGGAAATACGGGCCCGCTCCACGGGGCATTCGCTTCATGATGTACAAGTACTTGCCGGGCTTCATGAGTGCAGAGTCGTACCGTGAAACCACGTTGCCGTCTGAGAACAGACGCGTGTGCACCTTGACTTTCCCGGACGCCTTGATGCTGTAGGGGATCTTGACGGGGAGAGGTGTGGTTTCGGGGAATGTCTTTCGCTGATCACCTGCGGTGATGATCTTGGTGAACTGCGGCAGGCTCACCGTTGGAGCATTCGAGGGTTTTACAGCTTGCGGGGGAGTGCGGAACACCACAACGCTAAAGGAGCGCAAGTTGACACCTGTGCATTTGGCCCAGGTCGTTGACTCGCAGTCCACGGAACGCAACTGCACATTGATTACGCCAATCGCCTGCTGGTCCGCCGGCACCGTCTCCGCCGTGGCCGGAATCGGCGCGATGAGCTCAAAGGGCAACGAGAAACCGGTTGATTGCGTGACTCCCTTGCGCACATCACGAGCCGGAAACGCCCAGTTCCATCCATACATACCCCCACCGCTCATCGTGGCGAAGGAGATCATGTAGCGATTACCTGATGTCGCGGGTGAGTCGAGTTGGCCACGCACAACAACGCTCTGGCCCAGATACGTGTAGGCGTCGTAGCTGTTCGCGAAATCTTGCATGCCGGCAGGGAAAGCGTAGACACCGGTAGTTGCCCAGGTGACGGTGTGCCCAGCCTCCGATGCTGTGCCGTTGAACCCATCCGCTTTCGCGGCATGAACCGGTTGGACCAGTGCCCCCAACAGTGATACCGCTGTAAGTGCGGCCAAGAACCAACGCCGACGTGCTCGCATGCCAACCTCCGTATGACGTTTTGTGGCCGTCATACTCCGAACAGCGCGGTGCTGGAAGGGCTAATAGAACCGACCAGTGCGACTGGCCTCGAAAACCTACGGACAGCACTACTCAGTTGCGGTCCTCGCGCGACTCAGTTCGCGCCAATACGAAGCGGGCTTCCATCAGAGCGAACCCAGCTACGGCTCGTCGGCTGAGAAGTCCCTCGCGCATTAGTCGCTTCGCGACGTAAAAGAGCGACGAACCGTGCACCATCGTGTTATCGAGATCAAAGAACGCGACTTGTGTCATGGCAACACGGTATGACCCATCGGGCATGCAAATCCGGGTAAACAGGAGAATGCACCGCGTATTCGCCATGTATTCGTACACATGTTGCCTAACCGTTTCCCAACCTCCGCTCACGGCGCGGATGGTGACGGCATGAGGGTTGCTCTGGTGGCTGAGTCGTTCTTACCTCGCGTGAACGGCGTCTCGAATTCTGTGATTCGCATCGCCCGCTATCTTCAGCGCAACGGGCACCAGACAATGATCGTCGCGCCCGATTCATACACGGCAGAGCTGTTCGAGGACGTACCGGTGTCGCGAGTCACTTCGCTTGCGGTGCCTGGCATTCACGAAACCGAGGTTGCGTTCGGGTCGACCGAGAAACTCACCCGTGCCATTCGTGAGTTCATGGGCTCCGTGGCACGCGCAACGGTGGAGTCGCGCACTTGGGATGCAGTCTGTGCGGAACTGATAGCCCACCACGAATCTGTGCTCAGCGCTGAAAATGAGCTGGCCGGATGACTCCTCGCATTGCGCACTTGGCGAACTTCTATGGTCCGCGTAGCGGCGGGCTTCGCACCATGATGCGTGAACTCGCCGCAGTGCGCGTGGCGCGCGGTGTCGAGTTGCTGCACGTTGTGCCAGGCGAACGACATGATGAGTACGAGCTCGATGGCTATCTAGTGCGACAGATTGCCGCTCCCACCATTCCGCGCACCGGTGGGTATCGCATGATCGTTGATGTGGCGTCCGTACGTCGGGCGCTGAAGGCATTCGACGCCGACGTAATCGAAGTCTCTGATCGAGTCAGCCTCCTGCATGCAGCGGCGCCGTTCCGACGTCACGGAACGCAAGTCGCGATGTTTGCCCACGAGCGCATCGACGGCGTCTTTCAAGCGAATGCGCCGGTGTTGCCGGGGACGCGAATCGCCGACCTCATGAATCGATCGGCGTTGCGATCCGCTGATCACATCATCGCGACCACGTCGTTTGCGGCTCAGGAGTTTGCGCGCATCGGCCATACGGCGACAGTTATTCCCCTGGCAGTTGACACCACCGTGTTCCAGCCGGCTCGTCGTCGCTTGCGCGGTGCACCTGGCGTCGATCGGCCGTTGATCATCGGATTGTGCAGTCGACTCAGTCCAGAGAAGGCGTGTCATATACCGATCGAGGCTGTTCGAGTCGCCTTCGCTCAGGGACACAACGTTTCCCTCGAGATTATTGGGTCCGGCCCACTGGAGGACGATTTGCGTACGCGCGCGGCAGGCCTGCCCGTCCACTTCCACGGGTTCCTTCCGGAGCGAATGATGTTGGCGAGATTCCTCGCGAATCTCGATGTGCTTATGGCACCCGGTCCAATCGAAACCTTTGGTTTGGCGGCGCTTGAGGCACTGAGTTCCGGTACTCCGGTTGTTGCGAATGCAGCGAGTGCGATTTCCGAAGTCATTGGCGAAGCGGGGGCGACAGCCGCAATCGACCCAGCGGATTGGGCGTCTGCTGCCTTACGCGTGGTTGCCGCGGGACAGCCGCTGCGCGACGCTGCGCGTGCCAGAGCGCTGGAATTCTCTTGGGAGTCAACCGCGGCTTCGTTGGCCAAGACCTACCGGCTTGCAGCGATCTAAGTTTCCCTGCTGTATGCATGGAAGCAACCCCGTGTGGGCGCTTGCCCGCGGATTTCACAGCGACCCTGAGCGTCCCTTAGACTCCCGTCCGCTGTGCTTCGGCACTGCGCCCCCCTAGCTCAGTCGGTAGAGCGTCTCCATGGTAAGGAGAAGGTCAACGGTTCGATTCCGTTGGGGGGCTCGCGAACCCGATCTCGCATCGGCGGGGTAGCTCAGTTGGTAGAGCAAGCGGCTCATAATCGCTGTGTCGCCGGTTCAAGTCCGGCCCTCGCTACTGTGAGCGCGAAAGCGATCACCTGAAGACCAGGACATGCCATCCGGCAGGTCCGGAGCACAAGGCTAGGAGCCGACATGGCATCAAAGGCATCTGACATCCGTCCGAAGATCACACTCGCCTGCGGCGACTGCAAGGATCGCAATTACATTACGCGCAAGAACCGCCGTAACGACCCCGATCGCATTGAACTCAAGAAGTTCTGCGCCAAGTGCAAGAAGCACACTGTGCACAAGGAAACGCGCTAGTCGATTTGCGAAGCGGCCGTCACCCACTTGGTGGCGGCCGCTTCTTCATGGCTGAGCCCATCCCCTGCGCTTCACGGTCGGTTCTGTTCGCTTTGCACGGTTCAACCGAACAGAATCGACCGTGAAGCGCAGATAGGGGACAAGGTTTGGGGCATAGATTTCGGACATGACGGACAAGTCGATCTCGCGTCGGGGCCTCTTGGCGGGTGTCATCACCGTTCTCGCGGGCAGCGGCATCTGGGTTGCCACTCGCGATACGACGACCAAGATCGCCACCGTGATTCGTGCCAAGTTGCCGAAGGTCGCCAACCCACTGCCACCACTGCCCGCGGATCCAGCGCTTTCCGTGCCTGGGCTGAGTCCGCTCATCACGCCCACCGCGGACTTTTATCGCATCGATGTTGCCAATCCGATTCCCATGCCCTCGGTGGACGTCTGGACATTGACTATCGACGGATTGGTCGATCGACCGATGACGCTGACTTACGCAGATCTCATCCAACGTGAACTCGTTGAAGTGGACGTCACTATCTCGTGCGTATCCAATTGGGTCGGTGGCTCACTCGTGGGAAACGCTCGCTGGACAGGGGTGCGCCTTGACGCATTGCTCGCGGAGGCGGGAATCCAAGCCAATGCTGATCAAGTCATGGGTCACTCAATTGACGATTTCACCGCGGGGTTCCCGACCGGCGTTCTTGACGGGCGCGACGCCATAGTCGCGATCGGAATGAATGGTGAAGCCCTGCCGGCCGAGCACGGATACCCCGCGCGCCTCATTGTTCCGGGGCTGTACGGATACGTGTCAGCCGTGAAGTGGTTGAGCCGGATTGAGCTCACACGTTTCGATGAGCAGGTGGGCTATTGGGTGCCTCGTGGCTGGTCGTCCCATGCACCTATCAAGTTGGCCTCGCGCATCGACAGCCCGAAAGAAGGTTCCGCCACGAGCCCCGGCGGCAAGCAGATCTCGGGGGTGGCGTGGTCGGGTGACGTCGGGATCGCCACCGTAGAGGTGCAGGTTGACGCAGGGCCTTGGCTCACCGCCACCCTTGGTCCGGAACTTGCCCGCAGCACTTGGCGCCAGTGGTGGCTGCCGTGGGAAGCCACAACCGGCACGCACACACTCAGCGTTCGCGCTACCGATGGTGACGGCAATCCGCAGTCGATCGTCCCCGTCAACAGCGCCCCGAACGGCGCGGAGGGCCTGCACAGCGTGCAAGTGGTCGTCAACTAGTGCGTGCTCGCCGTCGCGCATATATCCGTGCGCGAGCCTTGCGACTACGGTTTGCGCACTGGAGGACCAATGTCACTCGACCCCTCGAATATTGGACGTACGTTCGCTGCCAGCGAGCCATATGTCGTGAGCCGCGAGAAGATCCGAGAGTTCGCGGTGGCGACGGGTGAGCTTTCGTCAATCTGTCATGACCCGGTAGCAGCAAGGGAAGCGGGCCATGCCGATGTCGTCGCGCCAGCAACGTTTCCGATTGTGGTCACGCTCAACGCGATGGGTGCCGCCGTGACGGATCCCAGTGTTGGTGTCGACTGGTCGCGCGTAGTGCATGGGGATCAACGCTTTCAATACATTCGACCAATCGTTGCTGGTGACGAACTGAGGGTGCACACCGTCATCGAGTCCATCAAGGCGCTTGCGGGCAACGACATGATCACCTTGCGAGGCGATCTTGTGGACGCGGCTGGACTGCCGATCGGCAGCACCTGGACCTCACTTGTGCAGCGGGGTGAGTGACATGACGACCCCAGAATTCGCTGTTGGAACTGAGTTGCCCCCGATCACTGTGTACTTCACGCGCGCCGACCTAGTTCGGTATGCAGACGCATCGGGTGATCACAACGTCATCCATTTGGATGAGCAAGCAGCACTCGCTGTCGGACTACCCGGAGTGATCGCGCACGGCATGCTCACCATGGGTCATGCCATCCGTGTCGTGACGGAGTGGCTAGGTGATCCCGCGCGAGTTGCTGATTACCAAGTTCGCTTCACCCGCCCAATCGTTGTGCCAGCCGGTGGAGAAGGAGCCGAAGTCACCTTCAGTGGCAAGGTCAACGCAGTGCATGAGGATGGCTCCGCCACAATCGCGTTAAGTGCCAGCTTCGATGGCGCCACCGTGCTAGCGCGAGCGACCGCAACGGTGAAGCCGTAGTCATGCAGGAACTCCGCGGCGAACCGCTGTCTCGTCACACCACACTTCGCGTTGGTGGGCCGGCCAAACGTTTCGTCGTCGCAGAGTGCGAGCAGGAAATCATCGAAATAGTTCGTCGTTGTGATGACAGCAGCGAGCAGCTCCTCATCCTCGGACATGGCAGCAATGTCGTGGTGAATGACAGCGGCTTCGACGGCACTGTGCTCAATATTGCGAACAAGGGCATTGATCATGATGTTGCGGCCTGCGCCGGCGCGTCGATCACCGTTGGTGCAGGCGAGACTTGGGATGACTTCGTCGTTCATGCCATCGCACAGGAATGGTCGGGAATAGAGGCCTTGAGCGGTATCCCCGGGACAGTTGGGGCCACACCGGTGCAGAACGTTGGTGCCTACGGTCAGGACGTTTCACAGACGATTGCGCGGGTTCGCGCTTATGACCGCACGGCGCAACAAATGCGTACGTTCTACTTCGACAGTTGTGCGTTCGGTTACCGCACGTCTGTCTTCAAGCAGCATTCGCCGCGCCTGGTGGTCATCGACGTGCAATACCAACTCCGGCTTGGCGCACAGAGCATGCCGGTGACGCATGCCGAATTGGCGAAGGAGCTCGGCATCGAGCTTGGTAAGCGTTCGACATCGTCAGATGTGCGTGAGGCTGTGCTGCGTTTGCGCGCCGGCAAGGGCATGGTGCTTGACGCAGCCGATCACGACACTTGGAGTGCGGGCTCGTTCTTCATTAATCCGATCGTTGATGCCCAAATGGTTCCTGCCAATGCCCCCGCCTGGCTGCAACCCGATGGCAGAGTAAAAGTCTCTGCTGCTTGGCTCGTCGACCATGCCGGCATCGGCAAGGGCTACGAACACGGTGGCGCTGCTACCTCAGGCAAGCATGCACTGGCCATCACTAACCGAGGCCATGCAACAGCGACTGACATCAAGGAGCTGGCCAACTTGATTCGTGCTCGTGTCCGCGTTGCCTTCAGCATCGACCTTGAACCAGAACCGACCTTCGTCAATCGTTAGACGGCTTCGGCGAGCAGTTTCTGCATCCGAGACACGCCTTCAACCAGATCGTCATCGCCAAGTGCGTAGGAGAGTCGCAGGTATCCCGAGGGCCCAAATGCTTCGCCAGGCACAACGGCGACTTCGACCTCGTCAAGAATCACCGTGGCCAGCTGCGCCGACGATGTAATGACCTGACCGCGCAACTTCTTGCCGAACAACCCCTTCACCGAGGCGTAGCAGTAGAACGCTCCCTTCGGCGTCGGACAGACGACGCCAGGAATGTCATTCAGCATTTCGACCATCACCTTGCGGCGCCGGTCGAACGCGGCCTTCATCATCTGCACGTCATCGAGCCCACCGTTGAGCGCGGCGATGGCAGCGCGCTGCGCAACATTGTTGACGTTTGACGTGGCGTGGGACTGCATGTTCGTGGCGGCCTTGATGACATCCTTCGGCCCGATCATCCAGCCCACACGCCAACCTGTCATGGCGTAGGTCTTGGCAATGCCATTGAGCACAATGCAGCGATCCGCAAGCGAGGGCACGAGCACCGGCATCGAAGCCTTCGCTGCACCGTCGTATAGCAGGTGCTCGTAGATCTCGTCCGTGATAACCCACATGCCATGCGAATCTGCCCATTCGCCAATGGCCTTGACTTGCTCCGGCGTGTACACCGAACCTGTCGGGTTGGACGGTGAACAGAACAGCAGCACCTTCGACTTCGGCGTGCGAGCGGCTTCGAGCTGTGCAACGGTGACGAGATAGTCCTGCGTCTCGTCGGCAAGCACTTCCACCGGGACGCCACCCGCCAAGCGGATGCATTCGGGATAGGTGGTCCAGTAGGGCGCCGGCAACAGTACCTCGTCGCCCTCATCCACGATCGTGGCGAACGCCTGATACACGGCCTGCTTGCCACCGTTGGTGACGAGAACCTGTGCTGCATCGACCGTGTATCCGGAGTCGCGCTTGGTCTTCGCGACGATCGCATCCTTAAGTTCGGGCAGGCCGCCTGCCGGCGTGTAGCGGTGGTTGGCGGGAACTGCTGCCGCCTGCTGAGCTACCGC
>CAWATP010000029.1:0-8240 GCA_963784905.1 uncultured Actinomycetota bacterium
ATGTTCAGTTTTCGCGATGCCTCAAGGAGCACGCATGACCCAATACCTCATCTCCTTCAATCAGCAGTGGGTCGGCGATCACACGGCGGAGTGGTTCCAATCCCGCGGACCGCTTGCTCGCGCGGTAGTCGCAGAAATGCAGGCAGCTGGGGTGCTCGTGTTTGCCGAAGGGCTGGAAGAGGAGCCTGAACTCGCGATCCGTGTCGAACTGGATCGGGATGAAGTGTCGTTCCGGGCCAATCCATATGCAGAAGGCGACGAGTTCATCGGTGGCATGACCATCGTCGAGGCACCGGATCTCGAAATTGCGAAGATGTGGGCCGGCAAGATTGCTCAGGCTTGTGGCTGGCCGCAGGAGTTGCGCGCCTTCAAGGGTTGAGCGGAGCACGTGGCGCGCGCGAGCCGCTGGTGCCCAGCCAGAAACTACAGTCCCGAACTACCGGGCTTAGGTTGCGGTTTGACTATGCCGTGTGGCGGATGACTGGAATTTCAGCAGTGATATCGAGATCCAACAGTGGCTGTGTGACCACCACAGGCTGGGCTACCGCCGGCGCTGGCTGTTCGGCCATAGCGCGCGCCGCTTCAAGCATGGCGGAACCGGTCCAGCCGCCATCCGCATCAATCGCACGGGGTACAGCGGTGGCCGCCGGCGCCGACACATAGGACGGTGCCGGCGTGCGCACCGGCTGCCATGAAGCCGGAGTGTCGACGGTTGGGGCAGCTGGAGCCAGCTCCACGACATCGATCGTCCGATCGACCGAGCGTCGCGCGGAGCGTGCCGCAGCAAGCGCACGCGCGAAAGTATTGAGATGCGGTGTGGCCTGTGCAGCCGGCGCCTGCGAGAGACCGACGCCACGTTCGCGTCGAACCTGCGAACGCGCGAGCGTCAGGAAGCAAATGATGAGGAGCGCGGGAATGACGGTCAGCAGCACACCCGCTCCGACGGCCGAGGCGACCATTCCGATCAGTTGAACGGCGCCTAGGACGGCAAGTACGCGACGGCGTCGCGCGGCCGGCGACAACCTGATGGGGCTGGGCGCACCGGCCCTGACCGCGCGCTTCGAAGCGACCTGCTTGTGTGCGCTGCTCGAGACAACATCAACCTGCGGCTGCGACAAATGCGTCATGGCTTCGCGGAACCGATCGACCTGTCGGCCTTCATCGGTTTGCTCGTGGCTGCGCAGCCACATGGGCAAAAGAAAAAGGGCCCAGAGACCTACGACCATCGCGTAAATCAATCCGGTTCCCACGGGCACACGGTATTTCGTGACTGCAGGAAAACTTGGGATGTCTTGGTGTTTGTCTCAGCGTGTCGCTCACACATCCCATGCGCCCATGTCGCAGTGCGTGCATCAAGGCCAAGCTGCTATCAGCAAATACCCCAATAACGACAAGGGTTTCGGGGGCTGTGCCAGGACTCAATGACCGCGCATAGCCCGCTCACGTTCCCAGCGCTTTACGAAACCATCAGCGGGTGCCGTCTCCGTATCGACGACATAGATGTTGTGATCACGCCATGCGCCTGCAATGTGTAGGTAGCGGTACCGAATGCCCTCGAATGGCAGGTGCAACTTCTCCACTACTCGCAAACTCGCACGGTTCTCGGGACGAATCGAGATCTCGATCCGGTGCAGTCCGAGGTCGCGGAGCCCGAAATCCAGCGCGAGGGCTACTGCCGTCGGCATGATGCCGCGACCAGCCACTCCTCGGTCAATCCAGTAGCCGATGTACGCGCCGCGCAGCGATCCACGGATCACATTGCCCAAGGTCAACTGCCCGACGTACGCCCCTTGGTACACGATGGCAAACGAGTACATGCGCCCTGCAGCCCACTCAGCCTGCATGCCACGCAAAAGACTGCCGTACGAGCGATACGGATGGGCGCCTTCGGGCGTGGTGCCCTCCCATGGCTCCAACCACGCGCGATTTGCCGCCCGGACGTCTCGCCAAGCTTTGGCGTCTCCACGTTGGTGCCTTCGGAGCAAGACGTCGCCCGAGCGAAGTTCCGGACCGCGCCCGAGCATCACACCGCTCCGTCCAGCAGCAAGACGTCAACGAAATCCCCGGCCAGCAATTCCTCGATCACCTCGGGAATCACCAGTAGGCAGTCCGCCTTGGCCAACTCGGCCGTGACATGTTCTGAATGCAACGGCTGCACGCGCAGGACTCCGTCTGAGCCAGGGATACGCAGCGACGGCACGTACTGCGTGCGTCCGACCGGTGACCGCACGCCGGCCAGCAATTCAGCACGAACCGGCGTTGTCGCAAATTCTGGAGCACCCGCCATACGTCGAATCACCGGTTTGGCGAACACTTCAAACGAGACGAACGCAGCCGCCGGATAGCCAGGCAAGGTCAACACGGGTACGCGATCGTCACCGAGATACCCGATGCCCTGGGCGATGCCGGGCAGCATGTCGACGCGATGAATCTCCATCGAGCCCAACCCGCTTACAACTTCGACAATCGCCTCGTACGAGGAAGCTGAGATGCCGCCAACCACGAGCATGAGATCGGCCCGGACCATTTGGTCCTCCAGCACTTGCCGAAGCGTCGCGACATCATCGGCAACCGGACCGACCCGGTACGCCACAGCACCCAGTTGCTGAACCAGCGCTGCCAGCATCACACCATTGCTGTCGGGCACCATGCCAGGCAGGAGCGAAGCGCCTGGTTCGACCAGCTCATCACCGATGGTGATGACGACTACGCGGGGACGGGGGTGCGCCTTCACACGTCCGAGTCCAATTGCTGCAAGCAGCGATATGCGTCGGGCATCAATCTGCGAACCAGCTGGCAGCACGCTCGCCCCAGCGGTCAGTTCCGCACCGACCCGTCGAATGTGCGCACCAGCGGGCACCGCAGCACTGATGGTGACGACGTCGTCAGCAACTTCAACAGCTTCCGCAACCACCACCGCCTCAGCCCCTTCAGGGAGCGCGGAGCCCAAATGCACTCTCACCGCTGCACCGGGGACGACGGCGAGTCTCGGCCGGTGGCCGGGTAAGACCGCATCTACGACCAGCAGCCGTACTGGCTGCTCAATCGAAGCAGATGCGATATCGGCCGCCCGTACGGCGAATCCTTCTCGCGTGGCACTCGAGAATGCCGGTAGGGCATTCGGCGCAAACACTTGCTGTGACAAGCGGCATCCGCGTGCGTCCAGCAATGAAAGCTCGAAGGCGGGTAGCGCTTCTATACCCGCCAGCACCTCGGCGAGATGCTGTTCGACGCTGCGCTGCACTAGGCGGGCCCGTCTGGGAAGTCCTGCTCGACAAAATCGGTCAACCAGCCACGGAGATCAACACCAAGATCGTCGCGGCGCACCGCAAGGCGAATGGTGGCCTGCAACCAGCCGAGCTTGTCGCCAGTGTCGTAACGGCGACCAGTGAATACGACGCCATGGACACCGCCGCCATCAGCCGCCGGCATGGTGGCGAGCACGCGCAAGGCATCTGTCAGTTGTATCTCGCCGCCGCGGCCCGGTTGCGTCTGCTCAAGAACTGCAAAAACTGCAGGATCAAGCAAGTAGCGGCCGATGACGGCGTAGTCACTCGGAGCTTCCGACAGGGTCGGCTTCTCGACCAACTCGCGCACGAGCATGACGTCTGCAACATCAGTGGCCACGACCTCGGCGACGCCGTACAACGGCAGCACCGCCTGGGGCATGCGCATCAGAGCAATGACGCTGCCGCCGCGCTGTTCGCGCACCTCGCTCATGCGCGTTAGCAGTGAATCACGCTCATCGATCAGGTCGTCGCCGAGCAGCACCGCAAACGGTTCATCGCCCACATGATCGGCGGCCTGCAGCACAGCGTGGCCCAAGCCCCGCGGGTCGCCCTGGCGCACATAGTGGATGTGCGCGAGATCAGAGGATCTGCGCACCACTTCGAGCCGCTCTTCGTCACCCTTAGCGGCAAGAGCCGCCTCAAGTTCATAGGCGCGATCGAAGTGATCCTCGAGCGCGCGCTTATTTCGTCCTGTGACCAGCAGGATGTCATGGAAGCCAGCAGCGGCGGCCTCTTCAACCACGTATTGGATCGCTGGTCGATCGACGACAGGCAACATTTCTTTGGGGGTGGCCTTCGTCGCCGGAAGGAACCGGGTCCCCAACCCGGCTGCGGGAATGACCGCTTTACGCACCATGGCTCAACCCTACGCACCGTTGCGCCTGTGCCTCGGCAACCTGCCATGCCGAAGCGAGCAGATACGTCATGGAGCCTGCCGCGCCGACGCCGAACGTGCGACGATGCGCTCGTGACCGCTGCAAGCCAACTCCGCCCTCTCCTGCGCGCAACGCGTGCCGCAATCGATGCACCGCAAGCCGAACGTGCTGCTGCGCTGGCGAGGGCCGTGATGGAGCACCCAGCGATCGCTACCTTGCCGCAAGGCACGTTTGTCACGTGCTATTCGAGTTACCGGGACGAGCCACCTACGCGATTGCTGTTACAGCATCTCTGCGATGCAGGTTTCGAGGTGCTGGTTCCCGCTGTTCACGGCACCAACCTGCACTGGCATGACGTGACCGGTGAAGTCGATGATCCGAAAGCTTGGACGCGCGATTCCTACGGCATCCCTTTGCCGACGACGCCGGAAGTCGCAACCAGCGCACATGAACTGCTCGCCTTGGGCGTCCGTGTCATCATCACGCCGGGTCTCGGTATGGAACGCGCCGGCGCACGCATAGGACAGGGCGGCGGCTTCTACGACCGGCTCTTCGCGCAACTGCCGCCCTACAGTGAAGGTGGGCCGTTCCGGCTTGGGGTGACGCACGTTGGCGGGGTACTCCCCGACGGCACCATCGACCTGCTCCCCCACGACCAACTCGTCGACGACGTCATAGAGGCCTGACTGTTTTCGCACTTCGTGACAGCAGCTTGCCGTTGTCACAACATCGCGAGGTAGTAGGTGAAGCCCGCAAGGGCAATGCCGGTGGCAGTGCTGCCGATGAGGTACTGCAACGCCAGCGGACGTGTTGCCTTGTGGCGTAGGCGTGTTTCCACCTGGCCCATGAAGCCGCTGAAGGTGGTGAGAGATCCGCAGAATCCTGTGCCGACGAGCAGAAGGAGGTCCTGCGATACAACACCGCGATGCGCCAGACCTGCGACGGCACCCAACACCGCTGCCCCCAACACGTTCACCAACGCCGTGCCCCACGGTATGCGCTCATGAAATCTTCGTACGGCTGAACGTTCGGTGTAGTAACGCGTAACTGCTCCAGCCGCTCCACCAAGTATCACCAGCAGCATGGTCATGAGCGGACGCCAAACACCTGACGAGCAAGCGCATTGCCAGCGGCGAAAGCACCGAGACCGAGCCCAAGGCTGCTCACGAGATAGAGCAGGGCAATGCCGGCGTCGATGCGATTGAGTTCAAGTACAAATGTCGAAAAGGTAGTGAAGCCGCCCAGTACGCCCGTCGCCATGAAGGGGCGCCACAAGCGATGCCACTGGACCGCTCCAGATGAATGCCCAATCACCTCTCCGACAACCAACACCACGCCCAGGGCGAGCGACCCGGAAACGTTGGCGATAAAGGTGGCCCAGGGGAATCCACCCCCGACCATGGCTTCAGAGAGCAGCCAGCGCAAGAGCGCTCCGATGGCGCCTCCGATGGCAACCGACAACGGCACGAACACCGATTCGAAGCGGCTATTCACGAGCTAGACAGTCCGACTTCGAAATAGCTGATTTGGTAGGTCGATATGGCAACCCAATGCTTCCGCCGCGAAATAGGGCCAACGTGGATTTCGGAGCGCAGCACGCGCGATGCATACGGCATCTGCTTCACCATTCGCGACGATCGCATTCGCTGCCACGGGATCGGTAATCATGCCGACAGTCGCCGTAGCGATGCCTGCATCGCGACGAATGGCGGTGGCAAAAGGCACCTGGAAATGCGGTCCCGCAACGATCTTCTGATCATGCACCAGGCCTGCGCTCGACACGTGGACAAGGTCAACGCCAGCGGACTTCATCAGCTTCGCCAGCTTGATGGCTTGCTCGAGATCCCATCCGCCCTCTGCCCAGTCAGTGGCCGAAATTCGCACGAACAGCGGCAAGGTATCCGGAACCGCGGCACGAACTGCGGCGATAACCTCAAGCAGCAGCCTGGTGCGATTCTCGAAAGACCCGCCGTACTCATCCGTTCGTTGATTCGACAGTGGACTCAGGAATTGATGGAGCAGGTAGCCATGGGCGGCATGGATTTCCAGCACATCAAATCCGACGGAAACCGCGCGGCGAGCCGCATCCGCGAAAGCCTGCACGGTGACTTGGATTTCTTGACCCTCTAGTGCCCGCGGCGTCGGGTAACCGTGATACGCGATGGCGCTCGGCGCGACGTTTTCCCAACCGCCGTCATCAGCATCGGCGCCGCCGCCCTCCCAATCAACACGACGCGAACCCTTCCGGCCGGCATGTGCCAACTGAATCCCGATGGCCGTGTTCATGGAATGAGCAAACTCGACGCTCGGACGCCATGCCTCAGCCAGTTCGTCATTCCACAGACCTGGGCAGCCGACTGAGATTCGCCCCTCTGGCAGTACTGCAGTGGCTTCGGCAATGACGAGCCCGGCACCGCCGGAGGCAAACGCCCCGAGATGGACGAGGTGCCATGTCCCGACCTTGCCCTCCACAGCGCTGTACTGGCACATAGGCGCAATCCAGATGCGGTTCTTGAACGTCACCCCGCGCAGGGTGAAAGGAGTAAAGAGTTCAGGTGTCATCGCAGCCTCGCAGTACCAGTGTGCGTCAGTCCAAGACCGACGTTCGTCGCACGAGGAAAGCCTATCGAGCAACGGTTATCCTTTTCTGGAGCACGTTCCGCGCATCTAGGGAGCAACCATGGCCGACGCCAGTTTCGACATCGTCAGCAAAGTCGATCGCATGGAGGTCGACAACGCACTGAACCAGGCAAAGAAGGAGTTGGCGCAACGCTTCGACTTCAAAAACACCGGCGCGGACATCGAGTGGAAGGGTGACGATGTCATCGAACTCGTCGCAGGGTCCGAAGACCGCGTGAAGGCTGCTTTGGACGTATTCAAGGAGAAGCTCGTCAAGCGTCAACTCAGCCTCAAGTGCATCGAACCGGGTGAGGCCCGGGCATCCGGCAAGGACTACAAGATCACCTGCAAGACCAAGCAAGGCATTTCGCAGGATCAGGCCAAGAAGATCAACAAGTTGATCAAAGACGAAGGCCCCAAGGGCGTGAAGACGCAGATTATGGGCGAGGAAATTCGCGTCACGTCAAAGTCCCGCGACGACCTGCAAGAGATCATCGCCCTCGTCAAAGGCGCCGACCTGGACTTCGCCACCCAGTTTGTGAACTACCGCTAACCCCCCTGCGCTTCACTGTCGAAAACGTTCGAATTCGCGCCATTTTCAAACAGTTTCGACAGTGAAGCGCAGAGTATGGGCTTAGTGCCAGTGGTGCGTGAGGTCTGCTCGGACGGCTTCTGGGTAGTCGGATTGCGGTAGCCAAGCGAGCGCATCGAATGGGCACACTTCCACGCAGATGCTGCAGTTCATGCAACGCGCGAAATCAATACAAAAGTCATCCAGCACGTTGATCGTGCGCGGGCGAGCCAGCGATGCGGTTTCGGGGTCCACTTCTTGATGACTGTCCAGCGATATGCACCACGTCGGACATTCACGTACGCACAGCATGCAGGACGTGCAGGCCGTGGGCTCGAGTTTGAGGATGCCACGGGTCGTCATCGCGCTGCCCCAGCAACGCCAGGCGGCAAGGTCCGTCGTCGTGCTGTCACGCCACCGGGATCCTTCTCCCCTGGCCAATCGGTGGATTGACGAGCCGGCAGTAGCGCAGCCTTCAACATCGGCGGATCCGTATTCGCGGGCAACAGCAACGGGTCCACCGCATGGCCAACAAATCGGATTCCATACATCTCGGCCGCTTCACGCTCCGACCACGACGCTTCAGCAAACAGCCCAACTATTGAGGCAACCGCAGTCGAGGCGTCAACGGCAAGGACCGCATCAACCCCATCGACGTTGCGAAGGCGAAGCCACAGAGCGAGTCCGTCATCATCGATTGCCATCAACGTCACGAAATGTGAGAAGCCCTCTGCGATGCAAGCAGCAACAGCATCCGGCCACACCGCCGCCTCAATGCGTCGCATGCGCCACTGCCCCTAGAGCCGCCTGTGCGACCGATGCCCATAGCACGCGAGCGGGCGGAGGGCACCCAGGAACGAAGAGATCCGCATCCTGCCAGCCCTG
>CAWATP010000030.1:0-27449 GCA_963784905.1 uncultured Actinomycetota bacterium
CCCGGGAGGGTCCCCTCCTGCTCTTCGTGCGCCACACCAGCACCGCCGACACGGTGCTGGCGGCCGCGCTGGTCGCCAACCCCGGCCGGCTCCTGCTCCGCTACGTCCTCAAGCGCGAGCTGCTCTGGTATCCCTGCCTCGACGTGGTCGGGCGACGCCTCCCCAACGCCTTCGTCACCGCAGCGGGACCCGGAGCCGGGGTCCGAGATCGAGGCCGTGGCCCGGCTCGCCAGGGACCTCGACGCGCGCTCGGCCGCCCTCATCTACCCGGAGGGGACCCGGTTCACACCGGAGCGGCTCGCCCGCGGCGTCGAGGCGCTCCGGGAACGGAAGCTGGAGAAGCTCGCCGCCATCGCCTCGGGCTTCCGCCACGTCCTGCCGCCGCGCCTCGGGGGGCCGCTCGCGCTGCTGGCGGCCGCGCCCGGGGTCGACCTGCTGCTGGTCGAGCACTGCGGGCTCGAGGGGGCCGAGCACTTCGCCACCTTCTGGGGCGGCGGCCTGGTGGGCGCGACGATCCGGGTGCGGCTCCGGCGCTTCGCCGCCGCCTCGATCCCGTTGAGCGGCCGCGACGAGTGGCTGTTCGAGCGGTGGGCCGAGATGGACCGCTGGATCGCCAGCGCCTCGGGCGCCTGGAGCGGCCCTCAGATCGTGAAGGCCTGCAGCGGCGGCGGCGTGAAGGCCGGAGGCGGCGCCGGCTGGAGGGGCGGATGGCCGGCCGGCAGGCGCGGCATGGCCTGGATCGGCGGGTGGCCCGGCGGAAAATGCCATCAGGGTCTCGACGGGCGGGTGGCCGGGTGGGAGCCCTTCGCCGCACCCGTGGACTTCCCCGAGGCGGGGGTCCTGGCCCTCCGGCACGGCCTCGCCGCCGGCCGGCCTCGCCCAGGAGCCGGCCGCGAACCCCAGCCCGGCGACATACCCGGCAGCCACCAGGGCGCGAAGGATGACCCTCCGCCTCGTCGAATCCGCCCCCGCCGCAGCGCCGTCCGGCCCGCTCGCTGCTGGAAGCCCCTGGTTCTCCCCTGCTCCCGTGTTCCTCTCGGTCGTCATGGCGCTCTCCTTCAGCCTGCCCGCGGCGCCGCCCAGGGCTCCGCGGCCGTTCCACTGTTCGCCGCACCAGCCACCTTCATGTCGCCGACGGGGCCAGCGCGCACGCCAGACCGTCGCGAAGGGTCGAGGGGCGCCGGCAGGCCCAGAACGGCCGGCCCGGCGGGGGTACGCCGTTCAGGGACCGGCTTCGGGCCGGGGGCGACGCCAGGCGGGCGAGGCGTCTCAGCGCCACCCCATGGTCGCGGCGCTAGCCCCGCGGCCTCTCCCGCCGCACGATCCAGAGCGCGGCCGGCAGCGCCGTGAAGTCGGCCAGCATGGCCAGCAGGAAGGCGCGCGCGAGCAGCTTCGGGATCGCGAAGACCGGGCCGATGCCCATCTCGTCCGGCTCGCAGCCGGCGACCGCGAAGCCGCGGAAGATGCCGATGGGCTTCAGGCCGCGGCGCTGCGGCGAGCTTGTCGTTCATCACCACCGCAGCCGAGGCGCCGTCGGAGAACTGGCTGGCGTTGCCCGCCGCGATCACGCCGCCCTCGAACACCGGCTTGATCTGAGGACACGCCTTCGTAGGTGGTGTCGGCGCGGATGCCCTCGTCGCGTCCGAGGCGGTCACCTTCGTCGACTCTTCGACGTTGGTCGCCTTGTCGACGACCTTCATCATCGTGGTGATCGGCACGATCTCGTCCTTCGTCTTGCCCGGCAGCCGCCGCGGCCGCCGCGCGGTGCTGGCTCTGCACGCCGTAGCGGTCCTGGGCTTCGCGGCCGATGGCGTAGCGCTTCGCGACGGTCTCGGCCGTCTGCAGCATGTTCCAGTAGATCTCGGGCTTGTGCTCGACGAGCCAGGCCTCGTGTCGCCATGTGCTTGTTGGCATCTCGTTCTGCACGCAGGAGATCGACTCCACGCCGCCGGCGACGAAGACGTCGGCCTTCGCCGGCGATCACGCGCTGCGAGGCCATCGCGATGGTCTGCAGGCCCGAGGAGCAGAAGCGGTTCACGGTCGCGCCCGACATGGTGACCGGCAGCCCGGCGCGCAGCGCGATCTGGCGCGCGATGTTGCCGCCGGTTGCGCCCTTCGGGGGTGGCGCAGCCCATGAGCACGTCCTCGACCTCGGCCGGGTCGATGCCGGCGCGCTCGATCGCGTGCTTGACCACGTGGCCGCCCATGGTCGCGCCGTGGGTCATGTTGAGGGCGCCGCGCCAGGACTTGCAGAGCGGCGTGCGTGCGGTGGATACGATGACGGCGTCGGTCATTTCATTTCTCCTAGGAGTTGAATTTCTTGCCTTCTTTCGCGAGCTTGACGAGCAGCGGTGCAGGTTTCCACACCTCGCCCATGTAGCCATTCTGGAATCCCTCGATCGCGGCGAGCACCTTGGGCAGGCCCACGGTGTCGGCGTAGAACATCGGGCCGCCGCGATACATCGGGAAGCCGTAACCGGTCAGGTAGACCATGTCGATGTCGGAGGCCCGCAGCGCGATGCCTTCCTCGAGGATGTAGGCCGCCTCGTTGACCAGCGCATAGATCAGGCGCTCGACGATTTCCTCGTCCGTGATCTTGCGCGTCTTGATTCCGGTCGCCTTGCGCCAACCCCAACCCCAACCCCAACCCCAACCCCAACCCCAACCCCAACCCCAACCCCAACCCCAACCCCATAGACAAGATTATAAAAAATTATTGCCAAAATATTATATTTTGCACGCTTTGCATGAATTAACTCTTATGATATTTTTTTAAAATATTCGATTAAATGTTCACAAATTGATTTATCACACAAAATATGCGTCAAATAATTCCATAAAAGATAATTATCTCAAACAAAAATAAATATAGTTATTTTTTAAACTTTAAAATAAAAAAATAAAATATTTTAAACATCAGTAGTTCCTTAACATTATAAGAAAAAATCTCACTGTCTCAATGTTTTAAATAAGTGATGAGTTTATTTATTGTTCAATAATTTTAATTATTCTACAGTTTTTAATTTTTTCTATATAATAACAGCTAACTTTTTATTGTCAATTTGTATATTCAATTATGTCTTGCTAATACATCTCTATGAAATAACCACATTTAAATCAATTTGATGATTTTCCATCTACAATTACAGAAATCTAAAGCGAACAAACAATCAATATAAAAAAGAAAAAACCGAAGAAATTGAAGGGTTATATTCATTTCATGAATAATAAATTATTGGTAAGGGTTATACAAGCAAAGTTTATAAAGGTATTAAATAAACATAAAATGGACCTTTATAAGTAGCTATAAAACAAATTTCGCTAAACAATATAGACGATTTACATTACAATTTATTAAAAAATTAAATACGAATAGTTAAATTATTAAATAACGAACATATTGTTAAAGTTCATGATGTAGTACTGTCGAAAAATAATTGTTATATAATTATGGAATTGTGTGAAAATGGAACAGTTCAAAACACATATGAAATAAAGGACTTAGAAATTAATAAAAAATGCATATTATTAAAGATCTTATAGTTGGTATGCAGTATTTAGAACAACAAAAGATTATTCATCGAGATATTAAGCCATAAAATATACTATTAGGTAATGATAACAAATGGAAATTTACGGATTTTGGTTTTGCAGTTGAATAAAGTATAATTAATAATCATAAAGTAAGCGTTGGCAGTCTTCTTTATATGGCACCAGAAGTATCTAAATATTCTTAATATTCTGTTAAATCTGATATTTTTTCATTAGGTTTAGTATTTTATCAATTAGTACATAATGGATAATTACCATAAAGAAGGCATCTTCGCACAAATAAAAATCAATAAAATGGTCGAAGAAATTTAGTGAAACTTAGTTCTTTAATTAATTTTGAATAATCATAAGAATTCAATATGTCTCAGATCAAATTAATGCTTTAAAAATAACCTTAAAATCGCCCAACTCCACAAGATCTATCGGTATATAGTATGTTACAGCAAATCTAAGAATAATAGTAATAAGCAATTCTCTATAAAGATATTCTCCCAAATGATTAAAAATTTATCGCTTTTTGTAATGAGATTTGTTAATTGGTTAAATTTCCATATCTTAGAAGCGATATTAAACTAAAAGAAATTGGATAAAAAGTTTATCAGCGGCGACAGCGAGCGTGCAGGCACCGACGCGTGCGTCAACCTCGCGGCGCAGGGCCGTGCGGTTGGCGGAGCTGGAAGTCGACATCAGCGACCGGCCTCCGAGGCAGCGCGCTCGAGATCGGCAATGAAGCGATCGACGGTGGCGCGGGCGCGGGCGTCGTCTGTGAGGACGTCACCAACGATGCGGCCAGCGAGATCGAGTGCGATCTGGCCGACCTCCTTTTGGAGACCTGCGATGACCTGGGACTGCTCTGCCGCGAGTGCGTCGGTGGCTCGCTGTGCAATCTCCGTGGCGGCGGCAACGGCTTCGCTGCGTGCCTCCTCGACGATATGCGCACGCTCGGACTGGGCTGCGTTACGAATCGTCGCAGCTTCCGTACGTGCTTCGGCGAGTGCCTCTTGGTACTGCTTGAGCAGTGCCGCGGCCTCGACCTGAGCTGCTTCGGCGCGGCGTAGGCCGCCCTCGATCTTCTCGGCGCGCTCGTCTGCCAGCTTCTTGGCTGCAGGCAGGACGAACTTGCTGAAAAAGACCAGCAGGATCAGGAACGACAGCGTGCCCCAGATCAGATCCGCCGTGGCGGGCAGCAAGATGCTGGGCTGCTCCTCCGACGCGAGGACCAATGCTGAGAGAACCATCTGAATAACGACCTAAACGACTAGACGAAGAGGAAGCCGGCAACGAGACCGATGAGCGCGAGCGCTTCGGTGAACGCAATGCCGAGGAACATGTTGGTACGGACGATGCCGGCAGCTTCAGGCTGACGGGCAATGGCCTCGAGAGCCTTGCCAACGAGGACGCCGATGCCGATGCCGGGGCCAATCGCAGCGAGGCCGTAGCCAATGGCGTTGAGGTTGCCGGAGATGGCGGCGAGAACGGACATTGCTGTTCCTTTCGTTATACCCGCGCCCAACTAGTGCGGGTAGGTCTGTGGTTAGTGCGAATCCGCCAGCGCACCGTCAATGTAGACGGCGGTCAGCAAGGTGAAGATGTAGGCCTGCAGGAATGCCACCAGCACCTCAAAGAGCGTGAAGGCAAAGCCCATGGCGTAGGCAGCGAGACCGAAAACCTTGAGGAATCCGGCCGCGTCGAACAGCAGGTAGGACGTCGCCGAGAAGAAGAGCACGAGCAACAGGTGCCCGCTCATCATGTTCGCCAACAGACGCACCGTGAGTGTCATAGGGCGGAGCAGGAAGGTTGAGACGAACTCGATCGGTGTCACCAGCAAGTAAATCGGCTTGGGGACGCCAGCCGGGAACAGGTTGTTCTTGAAGTAGTGGCCGACGCCATGGTGCTTGATGCCCGAGACGTTGAACACGATCCAGGAGATGAAGGCCAGCAGCAAGGGAATCGCAATGACCGACGTACCGGCGATCTGCAGGCCGGGAACGAAGCCGGTGACGTTGAAGGCGAGCACCATGAAGAAGAGCGTCGTGAGGTAGCCGACGAACGGCGCGCCACGGGAACCCATGACCTCTTCGACAATGTTGATCCGGACGAAGTTGACGGCCACTTCGCCGGCGTTCTGCATGCCTCGGGGCACGAACTGCGGGCGGCGGAAGGCCAGCGAGAAGAAGACGATGAGCACGAGCGTCATCAGCATGCTGATGAGGTTGATGCGGGTCATGCGAAAGACGGTGTCGCCGAACAACGCGACCGGCGGGAAGAACTCAGAAACCGATGGTGCATGGAAACCACTGCTGTTCTCAGCGGCAAGCAGCCAGGCGCGAATCATGCTCGCGTCGCTCCCCTTCGGTCCGCGGGCCTGAGCGTCGGTATGACGCCCTACTGCCCGTAACGCTTGTAGACGACGTAGACACCGGTGACAAAGCCCACGACTACTCCGGCGGCGGTGCATGCGCGTCCGCTGTCGAGCCATCGATCTACGAGCCAGCCGATGCCGCCCCACGTCAGCGGTCCGCCCACCAAGGTCGCAATTGCTGCCCACGCCATGGATTCGTCGTGAGATGCGTCTGGTGACTCGGATCGATCAGCCGGGAGGTGTTCGTCCATCGGCGGAACCCTACCAATGAAACGTACCGAGTTCTTACCTTCGCAAGCCCACTCATCGCGGGTGAAGGTCAGTCCGGCGATAGTCGCGCGTGACGCCTGCCACACCCCTACCCATCCCCTGCGCTTCACTGTCGAAACGGTTCGGAATCGCCGCGAAACTGAACCGTTTCGACAGTGAAGCCGCGATGCCGGTGCTGGCGCTGCCGGTCGATCCACAGCTTGCCCCACCTAGTGGCGCCGTATGCCCTACTTAACCCGGGCAAGTGGAGCCACGAGGTGGTGGAAGCCCAGCTGGCAATCGGCCTCGTGTGACCGCGCTTCGCGCTCAACGTTCGAATCGCTCGGTCATCTTCACGTGATCGCGCTTCGCGCTCAACACTCGTTCTCGCTCGGATAAGTCCGCAAGCGGCCTTATCGCTCGCTCGGCCTCGTGTAGTACTGCGGGGAGCGGGTGACGATCCAGCCTTCGAGCATGAGCAGACCGAAAGTGCCGATGAGTAGGGCCACGAAGAAGGCGCCTTTGTCGTACCAGTCTTGGTGTTTGAACCAGGCGAGGAATGCGATAAGCCCGATCATCTTGATCAGCCAAGAGCCCAGGATGGCGAAACCCAGAAGCTCAGGGCGAAGTCGACGGGCCCACAGGCCCGAGGCTGCTGTGATGCCGAGAAAGACGGTCGGCACGAGCGCACCGGTCATGGCGCCGAAGGATCCCCAGCTGCCGGCCCAGAAGTGACCGATGCCGGTGGCCAGCACGGTGTAGCCGAGTGCAGTAGCACCGCCGATGCGGAGCACACGGGCAAGCGGATCGGGCAGCGTCTTCGTCATGTGCGCATCCTCCCCCATCTCCTGCGCTTCACGGTCGAAACTGTTCGGAAGCGCCGTCAAACCGAACACTTTCGACAGTGAAGCCCAGATGGGTGGGGCGGCTAGCGCGTGATGTCGTGGCGACTCGGTGCGTAAAAGATGACGGCGGCGAGCAGGCCGAGGCACAGCACGCAAACGGCGACGACGTAGATCCAGTAGACGAAGGCGAGCGCCACCGTGGAGAAGGCAAGGATGGCAGCGCCCGCTTGCATCATGAGTGCGGCCGCGCGAGGCCCATGTCCAAGATCGAGCAGCCGGTGATGCAGGTGTTCGCGATCGGGCGACAAAGGACTGCGGCCGCGCAAGGTGCGTCGCACAATGGCCAGGCCGAAGTCGATCAGCGGAATCGCCAGCGCGGCAATCGGCAACAGGATCAGCAGGACAGTAGACGCTCGCGAGGTGCCCTCGAGCGCATTCGGATCGACCTGGCCGGTCAGGGTCACCGTGCAACTGGCGAGCAGGAGACCCAGCATCATGGCGCCCGTGTCGCCCATAAAGATGCGCGCGGGATTCACGTTGTGCGGCAGGAAGCCGAGGCAGACGCCCGTCAGAATCGCCGAGATCAGCGTTGACAGGGTGGCGCGTTCGAAGCCGTACTGGACGCTCAACAGGTACGAGTACACGAAACTGGCTGCAGCTCCAACCAACACAATGCCGGAAGCCAGACCGTCGAGGCCGTCGACGAAGTTCACGGCGTTGATGCAGACGAGCACCACGAGCAGCGTGAGCAACGTGGACGTCAACGGGTCGAGCACCGTGGCGTTGCCGAGCGGCAACCAGATGAAGCCGATCCCACGCCACGCCAGGATGCCAGCGGCCATTGCTTGACCGGCGAATTTCGTGGGTGCGTCGAGGTCGAAGCGATCGTCGATAAGGCCAAGCACGACGAGCAGGCCAGTGGCACCGAGCAGACCCCACACCGTGCCCATGTTGTCGAATACCGAACGCATCATGGGCAGTTCGCGGGCGATGGCAAAGGCCGCCAACAAGCCGATGAACATGCCAAGCCCACCCCAGCGGGGAGTGATGGTGGTGTGCACGTCGCGGGCGCGGATGTGCGTGTAGGCGCCGGCGCGCAGCGCGACGGCTCGCACCATAGGCGTCGCCAAATAGGTGACGGCAGCCGCCACCATCAGGCACAACAGGTATTCGCGCACGGGCTGATTATCGCGGGTGCGGCTCGGATCGCTTGTCTACGCGCGGCATTCCGCCAGCGCAGCAGACAGACAAACGGCGATTTCCCGCACTATGTCGTCGTAAGTGCGTATCAACTCAACATATGAAGGGTTTATACGCACTTACGACGCAGAAGTCGGTTGAGGACTTCGCTCAACCTCTCGGGTAAGCAGGAAAGCGGGTGACGAGGGCGTCAACTTCATCAGCGATGGCGGCGTGTTCGGCGGGTGCGTCAGAGAGCACTGCACGAGCAATCAGCGAGCCGATCTGCTCCATCTCGGCCACGCCCATGCCCTGCGTGGTGACCGACGGCGTGCCGACGCGGATACCGGAAGCAACCGACGGCGGCGCTGGGTCGAAGGGGATCGCGTTCTTGTTGAGCACAATGCCCGCGTCGCCACAGCGCTGCTCGGCATCCTTGCCGCTAACGCCCACACCCTGCAGGTCAAGTAGCGCCAGGTGCGTATCGGTGCCGCCCGTTGTAGGACGCATGCCGTGTGAGGCCAAGGACGCCGTCAGCGCCTTGGAGTTCTCGATCACCTGACGCGCATAGGCCTGGTATTCCGGTGTCGCGCACTCGGCAAGGTTGACGGCTTTCGCTGCCACCGCGTGCATCAACGGCCCGCCCTGCATCATCGGGAACACGGCCTTGTCGATCGCCGACGCAAACTCTTCCTTGCACACGATCATGCCGCCGCGCGGTCCGCGCAGCACCTTGTGCGTCGTGAACGTGACCACGTCGGCGTACGGCACGGGCGAGGGAATCGCCTTGCCGGCAACCAGCCCGATGAAGTGCGCAGCGTCAACCACGAACTTGGCGCCCACTTCGTCAGCGATCTCGCGGAAGGCCGCGAAGTCGATGAGACGCGGGATTGCGGATCCGCCCGCGATGATCATCTTCGGCTTGTGCTCGCGCGCCATGTCGCGCACCTGGTCGTAGTCGATGTCCTCGGTGGTCTTATCGACCCCGTAAGCAACGGCGTTGAACCACTTGCCCGAGAACGAGACCTTGGTGCCGTGCGTGAGGTGGCCGCCATGTGGCAGCGCCATCGCAAGCACGGTGTCGCCGGGGTTCATGAACGCGCCATACACGGCGAGGTTCGCGCTCGCTCCGGAGTGCGGCTGCAGGTTGGCGTGGTCGGCGCCGAACAGGGCCTTGGCACGCTCGATGCCGATGCTCTCCGCCTCGTCGACCACCGAGCATCCGCCGTAGTACCGCTTGCCCGGGTAGCCCTCGGCGTACTTGTTGCTCAGCGTGCTGCCGAGTGCAGCAAGCACTGCGGGCGACGTGAAGTTCTCGCTGGCAATGAGTTGCAGACCACTGCGCAGACGCGTGAGCTCACGCAGCAGGATGTCGGCAAGCTGCGGATCTGCCGCGGCCAACTGGTCGAAATCTGGGCCCCAAAAAGGCGTGGTCGTCATGGCTGGACTCCGCTCGTCGCTTCAGGATTCGATTCTAGACGGCGCTCTCCGCAGCAATTGGGTTGCCCTCCCCCACATGCCGCACCCTGCGCCGACCGCGTGCAACAGGCCACATGATGGAAGCGTGCGACTACAGCAAATCGGGGGCGAGTGCGGTCAGATACGCGCGGCTGAAGGCACCTTCGCGGACGAGTACGGCTTGCTCGCCCGTGACGTCGACGATCGTCGAGGTCTGGTTCGGCAGGCAGGGGCCGCCGTCGAGATACGTACTGACGACGTCGCCGAGCGCTTCTTGCACCGCATCGATGCTAGTGAACGGTTCGGTCCCCGGCGCATGAGCAGGTACGCAGGCAGTCGGACCAAGTGCCCGCACGATCTCAAGCGTCCACGGATGCAACGGCATGCGTACGGCCACCACTTTCTCGGGCGTGCAAGTCCATGGCAACGACGGCTGAACGCGAGCCAGCAGCGTCAGCGGTCCCGGCCAGCAGGCCTTGGCCATGGCGTGGGCGGCCACCGCGACTTCGCCGGAGAACATGGCAACGCCGTCGGCCGTTTCCAGTTTGCCAACGAGCACGGGCACGTTGATCGTCGGCCGCTCCTTGAGTTCCTGGATGCGCTCGATGCCCCGGTGCGAGAAGGCGTCGGCAATCAGCATGTAAGCGCCATCGACGTTGACCGCTACCAGCTCGCCACGACGCGCCGCGGCCAGCGCATGCGTGGTGCCGTCAGCGCGCTGTCGCGCATTGGCACCGTCATACAAGAACATGTGGACCTTCCAGAGCGCGGACGCGATACCGAATTGTGGCGGACAGCGGAAGCCGCGTCACGCAGGGCGAATCTGTCGGCTCACTGCGCGGCCTTCTGCACCGCGCACGCGCTGGCTCAACCACTTACCGACGATTGTCTCCGCTCTAGGTAAAGGCTGACGTGTCTCCGGTATGTCTCAGCCGTCGCAATCCCTCCCTCCACGTACGGTGCTTGGACATGCCGCAACTGCAGCGGGCCGGTCAAGCCGACGGAGCATGCCCTGCAATACCGGCAGGAGGGGGCACTACACATGGCACCTGCCGCTGAACATAATGCGATCCGCTATTTCACCCTGGCCTTCGGCGCTTGGATGCTTGCATTCCTGAGTTTCTCCATGCGCGCGCTCGGGCAATCCATGTTTGGTTCACTCGGCGCAGCAGGCCGCATTCTGAGTTCGGCGCAGAACCTGTGTTTCGGCTTCGGTTGTGTGTTTGCCCTGACCGGCATTGCCGTCTTGGTTATGCAGCGCAATCGTCGGGGCTAGTTGCGATTAGCGCGGACGACGCATCGCTGTCGTGTAGCGCGGACGACCAGCGAGGTCGTTGTGATCCTCGACGTGAACGAAGGCCGCATGTGCGCGAATGAGTGCGGGCATGCCTGCCTCGCCCGCGCCTTCACCCTGCGCGTCGGCGTGCTCCATGATGAAGAAACCGTTGTCCTGTAAGGCCATTGCCGACGTGTCGAGCAGGCCGCGCACGATGTCGAAGCCGTCGGCTCCACCAAAGAGGGCGACACTCGGATCGTGCTGCTGCACCTCGGGATCGCGCGGCACCATGCCATCGGGGATATACGGCGGGTTGGAAATCACGACGGCAGCGCGGTTTTCGTATGCCGCAAAGGCGACTGGGTCAGTGGCATCGGCGTCGACGAGCGTGAGCGTGTTGTCGCGCGCTGCGATCGCAGCTGCGTACTGCACGAAGTTGCAGCGTCCCCAGTACTGCGCCTCTTCGTATTTCTCCATGCCCACAACGTCGACGTGGTCGAGTTCGGTGGCTAGGGCCACGGCGATGGGGGCCGCGCCCGAGCACAGGTCGAGCAGCAATGGGCGCGTTGTCACGTGCTCGCGCACCCAGCGCAGGGCGGCCTCGACAACAACTTCGGTCTCGGGGCGCGGCACGAGTGCGCCGGGACCGATCTCGAGTTCGAGGTAGCGGAAGGGTGCGATGCCGGTGAGGTGCTGCAACGGCACGCGTGACTGGCGCTTGCTGAGCAGCCGTTCGTAGTGCATGCGCTGGTCGTAGGTGAGCTCGTCAACGAGGATGAGTCGCGTGCGCTTCACCTCGAGCACGTGGCAGAGGAGCAGCTCGGCATCGGTGCGCGCGGAGTCGATACCCGACGCCTGCAGTCGTTGCGTCGCGTGGATCAGCGCTTCACGAGCAGTGGTCACGCGCCGGCTTCTTTCATGCGGGTCTCGCGGTCGGCTAACTGCAGGGCCTCGACGAGTGCATCGAGATCGCCCTCAAGGACGCGGTCAAGGTTGCTGGCCTTGAAGCCCACGCGGTGATCGGAGATGCGGTTCTCCGGGAAGTTGTAGGTGCGGATGCGCTCGCTGCGATCGACGGTGCGCACCTGCGCTTTGCGCGTGGCCGAAGCTTCGATGGCCGCAGCCTCTTCGGCCGCGGCGATAAGGCGGGCACGCAAAATGCGCATCGCCGATTCCTTGTTTTGCAACTGCGACTTTTCGTTTTGGCACGACACCACGATGCCCGTCGGCACGTGGGTGAGCCGCACGGCAGAGTCGGTCGTGTTCACGCTCTGACCGCCAGGGCCGGATGAGCGGTACACGTCAACGCGGATGTCGGCGTCGTTAATCTCGATCTCGACGTCTTCGGTTTCGGGCAACACCAGCACGCCGGCCGCCGATGTGTGGATGCGGCCTTGCGATTCGGTGACGGGCACGCGTTGCACGCGGTGCACGCCGCCTTCGAACTTGAGGTTTGCATAGGGCGCGGCGTCGGGCTCGGTGTTTCCGCGGGCCTTCACGGCAATCGATACGTCCTTGTAGCCGCCAAGGTCGGACTCTTCTGCGCCAAGTAGCTCAACCTTCCAGCCGCGCTTTTCGGCCCAGCGCATGTACATACGCAGCAGGTCGCCGGCGAAGAGGGCCGACTCTTCGCCTCCCTCTCCAGCCTTAATCTCCATAATGACGTCGGATGCATCGAGCGGATCGCGCGGGATGAGCAGGCTCTCGATTTTCGATGCGAGCACGACGCGTTCGGCTTTCAGTGCGTCAACTTCTTCAGCGAAGGACGGGTCTTCGGCGGCTAGCTCGCCGGCAGCGGTGATGTCTTCGCCTAGCTGCAGCCACTGCTCGTAAGCCGCCACCAGGGGACGCAGTGCTGCGTGACGCTTGCCGATCTTCTTGGCCGCGGCCGGGTCGGTGTGCGTGGCCGGGTCGGCCATCTTGCCCTCAAGATCGTGCATCTCGGCAGCCAGGGCCACGCACGCTTCAAACATCAACATCTCCGGGGCATTGGGTCGTGAACAGGGGTTAAGTGTCCCAGCCCCGCCGTCAAGCCACCAAACTCCACTGCTTCTCCCCGCCGAGGGCGCGTTCCGAGCACCGAAACAAGCTGCGAAAGCGCCATCGGGGTGACCAAATGCGTGGCGCAGGTGTGCGGCAAAGCGCGCGCTCCGGCGTAGCCGTGTCCTCTTTGCTTCAGAGAACGCCGTGAGGCATTTCGGCACGTTCGTGCCGGAAGGTGCCCGAATCACGAATCAGCTACCCGTCCACGGGCGCTTTCGGCACGCTCGTGCCGAAAGCCTTGCGATAGCGCGGCCGATCGGCATATTCTGTACGAAATCGGCATGCTCGTGCCGTTCGGGACGAGGATCGAGAATGAGTAGCATCGAAGGCATCGCAGAGAACGTGCGCACCCGTCGCCGTAGCCTGCGCCTGACCCAGCAAGACCTGGCAGACCTATCCGGCGTCTCCACCCGCTTCATCCGCAATGTCGAGCAAGGCAAGATGAGCGTTCAACTCGACTCGCTTCTCCCCCTACTGGCAGCGCTGGGCCTAGAACTCACCACCCAACTACGTAAGCCAGGTATGTGATGGCCGCGCCAGCGGGCATCGTCCGTGAGGCCGATGTATACAAAGGCAATCAGCTCGCAGCCACTCTGCGGCGCATCAACGGTGCGGTCGAGTTTCGCTACCGCGATGACTACCTCACCCAAGAGCGTGCCCCAATCGCCACCAGTCTGCCCTTGACGGACCAGCCGATCCTCGGTGTTGCCGACGGCGTGCCGGCGTTCTTTGCAGGCTTGCTCCCCGAGGGTCGACGGCTCAGCGCCCTGCGTCGCGCAGTGAAGACGTCCGCCGACGACGATCTCTCGCTGCTGACCGCTGTCGGCGCCGATACCGTCGGCGACGTGCGCGTGTTTCCTGCTGGGGCGGTGCCGCGCGATCCCCTAACTGCCATCACCATCACTAAACACTTCGAAGAGGTGTCCTTCGCCGAGGTACTTGCAGAGGTCGGCATCGTCGATCCCGTGGGGCTGCCCGGCATGCAAGACAAGGCTTCGCTGCGCATGATCTCGCTGCCGATCGCCAAAGCAGGTGCGCGCTTCATCCTCAAACTCGATCCACCCGAGTACCCACATGTTGTGGTCAACGAGCACTACCTGCTGGGCCTCGCCCGAGCTGCTGGTGTGCCTGCGGCCAGCGCACGGTTGGTACACGACCGCGACGGACGCCCCGGACTCTTGGTCGAGCGTTTCGACCGCACTCTCGATGCTGAAGGCAACTTGCTCCGTTTGGCGGTGGAGGACGCCACACAAGTACTCGGCCTCTACCCGCGAGATAAGTACGACGTGTCGGCAGAACAAGTGACGAACATCCTCGCCGCACGCTGCGCCGCCCGTACCGTTGCTGCAAGAGACCTCTATCGCCAACTGGTCTTCGCCTGGCTCACAGGCAACGGCGATCAGCACGCAAAGAACTTGGCCATCGTCGCCACTGCTCAGGGCGAGTGGCGCGTATCCCCTATGTACGACGTACCGACGACGCTCCCCTACGGTGACACCCGGTCTGCACTCACGATCGGTGGACGCCGCGATGGCTTGTCGCGCCGACGGATGCTCACCTTCAGCGCCGCCGTTGGTCTGCCCGAAGCCTTGGCCGAACGCGTCCTGGACGACCTCCTGGAAGCGACGGCCACATTTGCCGACGCGCTGGACGCAGGTGCACTGCCCTTCGACACCAACGCCATCCGCAGCAGCACCCGTGCGATCCGGTTTCGTCGAAAATCGCTCGCCTGACCCGCACACCTCCGCCTCGGTTGTTCACCAGACGACCGCGCAGCGTCGATCTGACGTACAACCGACGGACACACGAGGGAAATGCGGGCCACCGTTCGAAGGGATTGTGCGAATATCTGCACATGTAGACGGGTCGTCGAAATGTGCGCTTATCCACACAATCACCAAAAACGCGCTATTGTGTGGAAATCGGCACAGTCGAGAGGAGTCGCCATGGGCACGCAGGTACGAGTTTCATCCGCAAAAGATTTCGGGCTCGCACTCCAAGCGGCCCGCGTTGCGCGAGGCCTGAGTCAGCAGGATGCGGCGGCCCGCATGAACGTCGATCGCACCTACCTGTCCCGTCTCGAGGGCGGCCACACCACCCTTCAGCTTGAACGGATCATGACGATGCTCCGCCGCCTCGGTGCCGAAATCACGGTGACGATTCCCAACCCGACGGGCAACTAGCCATGGCCAGGGTGCGCGAGCTCGGCGTGTGGCGCGACGGTGTCCTGCTTGCCACACTGCACGCGCCCAAACCGGGTCGCGTCGATTGCCGGTACGTCGAAGATGTCCTGCACGCGCAAGCCATCGGAACGCCCCTGCTCTCCTGCTCGCTTCCGGTGTCGCCTGGCAAGCTCGATGCGTGGCCGTTCATCGACGGGCTGCTGCCTGAGGGTCAGCACCGAGCACACATGGCCGCAATGGCAGGCGTCCCCACGCATGATCTTCTCGGCCTGCTCGCCCGCTTTGGGAGAGATGTTGCCGGAGCTCTGGTGATCGCAACCGACGGCGAGGCGGGCGCTCTGGCCACGGCCGAGCCGTACACAGACGAGCAACTCACCACCGCGGTTGCAGAGCTCGACGTACATCCGCTCGGGCTCTATGACGATTCGCAACTGTCGTTACCCGGCCTTCAAGACAAGATGCTCCTCGCCGGACATTCTGCGGGTGATGGCGCTCACTGAGATTCCCCACCCTGCGAGTCGTGCGGAAGTGCCGGACGCGGCTTTACAACGCGAAGGGCGGGCGGTCACCGGAGTGACTGCCCGCCCTTCGGACGGTGTGGGTGGCGACTACGCCTTGCCGCCGAAGCGCTTCTCGAACTTGGCGATACGGCCGCCGGTGTCGAGGATCTTCTGCTTGCCGGTGTAGAACGGGTGGCAGTTGCTGCACACCTCGGCCTTGATGTCGCCCGACTTCTTGGTCGACTTGGTGACGAAGGTGTTGCCGCACGAGCACGACACGGTCGTCTCGGCGTAGTTCGGGTGAATTCCAGCCTTCACGGCGATCTCCTTGGATAACGGCTAAGCCGACCGGGTCGGGGATTCCGTGAACCGGTGCGCACAGTGTGCCAGACCCACGCCCATGCACCCAAATGCCCCAACCGTCCCCCCTGCGCTTCACTGTCGAAACTGTTCGGTTTTGCGGCGTGTTGCTAACCGTTTCGACAGTGAAGCGCAGGCAGACGGAAGCCGCAGCAGCGAGGGTACGTCGCTGCTGCGGCTGCCGTGCCTTGGTTTCGATCCCCCGTTAGGACCGATGCCCTTGCCGGAGCAAGGCGCAGGTGTTACTTGACGATCTCCTTGCCGGAGCAAGGCGCGGGTGTTACTTGACGATCTCCTTGCCGGAGCAAGGCGCGGGTGTTACTTGATGATGCTGAAGAGCTGCGTGCGAGTGCTGGCCTTGCGGCCCTTCTCGGTAAAGGTGAAGGTGACCTTGGCCTTGCCCGTGTACACCGAGGAGACCACCCAGTTCAGGGCAGGCTTTCCAGTCTTAGAGTCAAAGCGAAGGCAGGCCGTCTTCAGCAGTACCTTGCCACCGGTCGATTTGACCGTCGCGGTGGTGCTGCATGGTGCAAGTTGCTTGGCCTGGGCCGCAGTGAGTCGGGCGCCGGTCAGGGCGTTGGACAATCCGGCACTGAGTTGCGTCACCGAACCAGCCTTGACGCTCTTGGAGCCAACGGCTCCGGGCTTCGCCGAAGACACCTGGTAGCGAGCGGCAGTGGCCGATAGCTTGGCCGGCGTCACAAAGACGCCGAGCGAAGCGCTGATGACGGTGCCGGCAGCGTTGGTCGCGGCCAATTGCAAGGTGTGCGAACCGGTTGCCACGCCGTCAGGCAGCGGCACAGTGGCGTTCACCGATCCGTCGGCACCCACCTGCACTTTGCCAATCAGCGTGCGCGTCGAATTGATGTAAATGTCCACCCATGAACCGGGCTCGAGTCCCTTGAGCGTGATCTTGATACCCGCCGAATTCGTGACCACAAGATCACCAGATGCAGACACCTGGCGAGGCGCGCCACCCGTGTTCAGCGGTGCAATCGTGAGCGTCACACCCGCTACAGCCAAGCGCACCGACGCGTCATTGACGGTCTTCGTGACGGCTACGAGTCGGCACCCATCGGCGTTGCATGATTGCGCATTCGCCTCGCCCACGTTGAGCTCGATGGCAGGAACATCGGCATACACCGGCGCATCCACAATGCAAGACCCAGGGGGGTAACAGTCGACGGAACTCGCAGGCAGCAGGACGCCGGCAGTAAGTGTGGCTGCTGTGAGTGCTCCTGCAGCAATTGCGGAAATACGTTTCATCGCGAAATTCACGATCATTTGCGCCTCCCCCGAGGTTGGATTTGCTCATCGTAGAACCCACATCCGACAACGGGTATAGGTAATTTGGAATGTCACACAGAATTCACGCACATACACGGACAAAGAAGGTCGAAAGGCCCAGATAAATCGGGCATTTCGGCGCTTTTCGACGAGTTGCGCATACGCATCATCGCAGCGAATCTCACCGACAGCCAACCGCAACCGCTCGCGCACCCTGCACCTGCACCGACGACACGGCAGACCCACCGACGCCCATGCGCACCACGTGCCGCTGCCCCGCCATCGTGTCGAGCAGCAATTGCGCAACGGGCCGGTCCCCTAACAAGGTCACCTGGTACTGCGCGATCCGACCATCGACAGAGAGCCACCGCACGTCGGCACCCACGGGCAGCACAAACAGGAATTGGTCGCGCACGCTGGCGCGCGTCTCGGCCGGGGCATCAAGTCGCTGCCCGATGTACGCGGGGTAATGCTTGCCCGCAAGCGCGGTGCTGCGCACATCGAAAAGCAGGTCCGCGCCACTAGCCGTGCACTTAGCGCTGCCGGCTACCTGCATGTAGTAGTCGAACTTATTGCCCGACCAGTTATTCCACGCGACGACGACGTCCTCGCTGTGCTGGGTCAGGTCGTGTGCGACGGGCGAGGACGCAATGCGCGCCTGCAGCGCCGGGTCGGCGAAGGTGATGAGCACGCGGTTCTCGGCGATCACACCGGGCAGCACGTCCCACAACGAACCGATATTGAGCATGGACGCCGACGCATGCTGCAGCAAGGTGCGCAGCGCTGCGAGCTGGTAGGCCTTGCGCGGGTCGCCGCTCTTGTCTGGCCCGTCGAAGTCGAAGTACACGCCGTTTTGCGCATAGGCCGAGATCTCGGCCGCCGACGAGAGCACAGTGCCGTCAGGTTTGGTCAGCGTTCCACCGGCAGCTGCGGCCAGGCGCGCCGCGGTTGTGATGTCAATGCCGATGGCGCCGTCCAACTGCTGGCCGGTGGTCTGCTTCCAGCCATCGAGCCACAACGCGCCGACGTCTGGTCCGTGCGGTGAGAGATTGGTGTTGACCCACATGGGGTTTTCGGTTTGCGTGACGACCGCAGTGCCCTTGAGCAGCGTCACTCCGGAAGTGGCCGGCTGCACCAGTTCGGTGTTCGGCCCCACGTGCAGGATCTTCACGCTCCCGCCAGAAACCTGCACGATCGCGTACTGGCCGATGAATCCGCCGGTGGCGCGCATTTCGGCGTTGGACTCCAGCGCGACGAAGTACGTACGTGTCTGATCGATGCCCAGAAGCGACGGCGCCACGGCCGCCAGCGCTTGCACATCGCGGAAGCGCGCCGGCGTCCACTTCACCGCCAGCGCATGAATCTGCGAACCCCACGATCCACCCAGGCCCAGCGCGTCGAGTTGCTGCAGTTGGTTGAGTCCATTGGCGATGTAGGGCGACGCATTGTCCAGTGCGGCCAACGCTTGCTCGGCCAACGTGCCGTCCACAGTGAGCGAACGCAGTGACGGCGCGGCCGTCAAACGCGCCGCGACGGCACGCACGGTGTCGGTGTCCGACGCCACGGCAACGCCATACACGGCCTCGCATCCCAACTGCAGCGCCTGCATATATGGCGATACACCAGGCACTGCGCGCAGCGTCAATGGAGCAGGCAATAGCAGCGAAAGTCGGCATGCATCAGAGGGTGTGGTGAACGATGCGGCGGAGTCAGCGGCGGCCGAATAGTCGTGTGCAGCAAGGGCGGATCGCACATCGGCAGCAGTATTTCGAATAGTAAGAATCGATGGCAGCAGCACAATGCATGCCAGCACGAAGCTGCATACCCATATCAACGCAAGCCATGTCGCAATGGTGCGGGCCGTCCCCCTTGGCATACATTCAGCCTACATACCGGACGGGGGTTGCGGACATGGCGGGTGACGAAACCTTGCGCGTGTTGATCGTCTGCGCAGCCAATCAGTGCCGTTCGCGCGCCGCCGAAATCGTGCTTGCCACCGCCCTCGCGAACGAACCCAGCATCGGCGTCAGCTCTGCCGGCGTTGATGTGCAAATGCCAATGCCACTGTGTCCGAAAGCCGAAAAGTTCTTGCTACAAAACGGTTTTGACGTCAGCGGCTTCGCAGATCGCCCTGCGCGGCCGCTCACGCCAGAGGCACTCGCAACGGCCGACCTCGTGCTCGTCGCCGACAAGTCGGTGCGCGCCGCAGTCGTGGCCATGGCTCCCAACTCGCGCACGAAGACATTTAGTCTTCGCGGTGCTGGCTCTGCCGCGCAGTACATCAACACCAACGACCTCATCGCCCGGGCACGGACCGCGCACCAAGCCGGACAGACCGAAGTGGTCGAGCAGATCGACGGCGAACCCGTCACCGTATGCGAAGCCCTCGGCGACGGCACGGAAGTCGCGGTGCGTTGGTTGCGCACCGAGCTTGAGGCCGCACAAGGTCATGCCGCGCCCAAGGGTGGTCACGACATCCTCGACGCCCACGTCGTGATGAGCGCCCGACACTCCAAAGCCCTCACCGACGTCCTTGAAGCCGCGAGCCCGCTGACAGCCCTACTGCGCAACCTCAGCACTGTGAACCAGATCTAGACATATCGGGTCAATCGGCCCGATACCCAGCAATAACGCCAACATAGAATCCGAACACAACGAAAGCGTGGGGGAAACGCATGGAACTACGGGACTATCTCAAGGTCCTCAGGAAGCGTGCCCTACCGGCGATCCTGGTGTTCTTCTTAGCGGTCATCGCCTCAGGCGTGATCACCGTGGTCACACCCACCAGCTACACCGCCAAAGCACAGGTGTTCGTTGCCGTGAGCGGCAGCAACCAGGACATCGCCAGCGCCCTCACCGGCTCCAACTTCACCTTGCAGCGGGTCAAGAGCTACAGCCAACTGGTGAACACGCCCAGCGTGCTCGACCCTGCCAGCGCCGCGCTCGGATTCACCGTTGATCCCAAGTCGGTGTCCGCCTCCATCCCGCTCGACACCGTGCTCATCAGCATCGAAGCCACCGACGGCAACGCCATACAGGCCGCCAAGATCGCCAACGCCGTGGCCGCGCAGCTCGGTGCGGTCGTCGTCGACCTCGAAACCCCGCTAGACGGCAGCGTCAGCCCCGTGAAGACGAAGGTGGTGCAAACGGCCGAGACGCCGAAGGCACCGACCGCACCACGCCCGCTGCTCAACCTGGCACTCGGTCTTTTGCTGGGCGCAGCAGGAGCCGTGGGCATGGTCCTGTTGCTGGAAAGCCTGGATCAATCCATCCGCACCCCTGAAGATGTGCAAGAGCTCACCGGCTCATCCCCCATCGGCGTGCTGCCGTACGACGATCAAGCCAAGGGCGCACCGCTGTCAGCGCTCAACCGCCGATCAACAAGATCAGAGGGCTTCCGCACCGTTCGCACCAACCTGCAGTTCGTTGACGTCGACAACCCGCCGCGCGCCATTGTCATCACTTCAAGCTTGCCAGGCGAAGGTAAGACGACAACGGCCATCAACCTGGCGATCGCCATGGCGCAAAGCGGACAACGCGTGCTGCTGGTCGAGGCCGACCTGCGCAAGCCCAAGGTGGGCGAATACTTAGGCATTGACGCCAGCCAGGGCCTCACCAACGTGCTCACCTTCACTATGCCGCTCCATGACGCACTCCAACCGTGGCACCGCGATCTGCTCACTGTGCTCCCCGGCGGCTCGATCCCGCCCAACCCAAGCGAGCTCCTCTCGAGCACTGCCATGGCGAATCTGTTGAACGAACTCAAGAGCATGTTCGACATCGTCATCATCGACGCTCCCCCGCTCCTGCCAGTGAGCGACGCCGCAATCTTGGCCGGCATTGCAGACGGCGCACTCTTCGTTGTGCGCTGGGGCGCCACCCGCAACCAACAAGCGGCGGCCTCACTCGAGCAACTCGCCGCAGTGGGCGGCCGAGTCCTCGGCACCATCGTGAACTTCGCACCCATCGGCCGCCGCGGCTACAACTACGGCTATGGCTACGGATACGGCTACCGCAGCCGCTACGGCCGCAATTACGGCTACGGGTACGGATACGGGCACAGCGAGGGGGACGCAGAAGTGACGGTGACGCAACCAAATGAACGCGCCTAGCGCTGCACGACTCGGGTATGCAGTGAACGATCGACTGCCGGCGCACGAAGCGCGCCGCACCCAAGTACGCGCAATACTCCTTGGCGATGTGATCGCCACTTCTTATGCCATCGCTCTTGGAATCGCGGTCCGCGAGCAGACGCTCTATCAGGGTTTGCCGGACAGTGATACAGCCCGCATAACCCAAGAGTTCGCACTTGGTGTAGCACTAGGCCTGCTCTGGAATCTCGTGCTGTGGACGCAGGGCACTCGGCGCTTCGATGTCGTTGGCAGCGGTGCCCGTGAGTACTGGGAAGTCACCCGCATCACGGTGTTTATGTTCGGTTTAGTCGTCACCATTTCGTATACGTTCAAACTCGAAATCGCCCGCGGATTCGTCCTCTTCACATTCCCACTTGGCTTGCTCATGCTGCTCGGTTGGCGAGCGCTGGCTAACCGCAATGCACGCCATTCCAGCCACGCCGATCGTTTCGTACCTCGCGCCATCGTCCTCACCAAACTTGGTGGCCCTGATGGTGTGTGGGAAGAACTTGCGGCACAGTTTCCGAAATTCCAAGTAGTGAACTTTCTGCAGGCTGATCTGACACTCGATCATTTGCAGGACATCAAAGCAGCCGCGCTCGCAGATGACGTCGACTTCGTCATCATCAGCCCGCGCCTACTTGCGGTGCCCGGCTTCTTGCGCGAACTCGCCTGGACGCTGGTGGGTTTCGACGCTCGCATCATCGCGGCCACACCACTCATGCGACGCAGCGAGCCACAGATTCGCATCACGCAAAGTTTCGGCCAGCGTGTGGCCCTCGTGGACGATCTGCGACTCAGCAACGCGCAATGCTTTAAGAAGCGCGCGCTCGATCTCATCCTGACCGTCACAACCATGCCGTTGTGGCTTCCCGTCATCGCCATCCTCGCGGTGCTGGTGAAACTCACCAGCCGAGGCCCCGCGTTCTATTCGCACATTCGCGTTGGCATCGACGGCAGCGAGTTCCGTATGTGGAAGCTTCGCACCATGGTGCGTGATGCCGAATCGAAGCTTGCAGACTTGATGGACCGGAACGAGTCCACGGGGCCACTCTTCAAGCTTGCACATGATCCGCGCATCACGCGCATTGGTCGCTTCTTGCGTAAGGCGTCGCTCGACGAATTGCCGCAGTTGTTCAACGTCCTGCGCGGTGACATGTCTCTGGTTGGCCCACGCCCACAGCTCCCCAGCGAAGTCCAGCAATACGCCGGCACCGAAAGCCGCCGCTTTGTCGCGAAGCCCGGCCTTACTGGCCTTTGGCAAATCTCTGGCAGTGCCAAGCTCGACTGGGATGCCACCATCAGCCTGGATCTCGAGTACATCCACACGTGGACGCTGTGGTTGGACGTGTGGGTGCTGTTGCGGACCGTGCCTGAAGTGCTGATGGCGAGGGGGACGTGACTCGTTGGGGTCAGTCCTCGAGAATCCGGTCTTGGGCGACTGAGACGGGAATGAGTGGCAAACGCTCCGCCACTTTGGTTCGGGTGGGCACGCTCACCTCCGGTGCCGCTGCCGCGACTGTTAGCGCGCGCATCGTGACACACGACCTTGGCATAAATGCCCTGGCGCTCTTCTCGTTCCTCGTCGCCGTGGGTGCATGGCAGTCGCTGTTTGAACGTGGCAGGAGCGCCGTCCTGATGAACGCGTTGAACGACCCGACGAGCAACTTGGCGGATTCATATGTCCGGGCTTCTGCCGGGCTTAGGACAGTGTCACGAGATCTCATCGTGTGTTCGCCCGCTGCGGCGTTCGCCATAACCAGGATGTTTCCCAGCCTTGACCCCTTACATGGCTGGCTAGTTTGGATGATTCTTTCTTCGGCAACGATCGCGACTTTTGCGTTGAAGAGCCTGATTGCCACCGGTCATCAGGCAACCTTCTTTGTTTTCACCGCGGTAGCCCAATGGCCAGCCGCGGCCGCTCTGTGGGTCACAGCGGGCCATCTTGAACCCACGAACGTGCTGTTGCTTTACTTCACCGTCAATTCGGGATTGCTAATGGCGGGCGCCGCTATCCGTGCGCCCAGAATGTTCTCGCAGCTCAGAGCGGTCGCGGCACCGCACGGCCCCGATGTTCCAGTCGCCCGCGCATTCCTGTGGATCAGCCTTGGTCTCGGGTTGTTGGGTCAATGGGATCGAGTCTGGGCGGCCGGCCTAATGAGCCAAAGCGAATATGCGGTCTTCGCCCTCGTCGCTTGGGTCGCAGCTAGCACATCCTCACTTTCCGGTGTGCTGTTTCAGTCCGATTGGCGAGATGCGCGGCGCGGGGCATTCGAACCCGAGACTGCTCGGCGCGCACTCCTTGAAGCACTGCCCGCAGCTTTCACGATAGGAGCACTCGCCGCGATTGGCGCGGTGGCTGCCACCGCTCTTACGGTCGGAACAAGCGTCCTCGCAACCACGTTAGCTGCAACCGCCGGAACGGCGGCTTGTCTGCAGGTCCTGCACAATGTCTCGGCGGCACGTCTCACAAACGCAGACCAACTTGCCTGGCAGGCGCGGCTCATCTGGGCAGCGGTACTGGTCAGAGGCGTCTGTCTCAGTTTCGCCCTGCTCCTCGGCATGGGGCCGTCTATCGCACTTCTAGCTTCCACACTGGTCTCGCTCGCATTTCTGCAGGCACCTGTGACATTCGCAAAGGCACTCAAATGGCGAGTCTGACCACGATTGTCGTCACCAAGAACGACCAGGTGCGACTGCTCCGAACATTGCAGTCCATTCGCGAACAACTACCACCTGCACTTTATCGATGGGAAGTGCTCATAGCCGATGGCGGCGACCCCAAAGCGGTTGCCGGACCCATCGCTGATGCAATTCGCGAATCACCGAACGTGCGCCATGTCTTCCAAACGGATTCAGGTATCTACGACGCGATGAACAGGGCCGCCGCCAAAGTGAGAACTTCACATTTTCACTTCCTCAACTCTGGAGACTCGTTCGCCTCTCCCACAGCAGTCTTCGAGATTACGGCCACCGTTCATGAGACGGACCGCTGGGCTGTCATGGATGTCTACCACGAGCAACGTGGTCTTGCCCTCTCCCTTGGCCCGCTGAGCGTCTGGGATTTAGTCATTTGGGATAAGCCGTATTGTCACCAGGGACAAGTTGTAGCGACTTCGGAATTCCGCTCCGAAACGGTCTTCGACACTTCCCTAACCTTGTGCGCGGATTACCTACAGACTCTTCGATTGGCCTGCCAAGGGGCACCCAGAGTCTTGGGGAAGGTGCTAATCAATTACGAGGGTGGTGGTATCTCCGAAATCCGGCATTCGGAGATCAGAGCGCAGCAAATCCGTGCCGTAACTACTGCCCTGCTTCCTCAGTCGCAAGGTGGCGTGAGGCTCGGCAAGCCGTCAAGGTTCGTCCTTCGACTCTGGATTTGTGCGCGATCCATACAGCAACGCTGGCACCTAGCATGAGCGAGCTTCTCACCAGCGTCCAAGTACTGATTTGCACCAAAGATCGCCCCGAAAGCCTGCTGCGTCTTCTGACAGCGCTCTCATTGGAGTCCTGCGACGCACCGTTGCTGGACTTGACCTGCCTGGTACTGGACAACGGCACGATTTCCCTGGCTGACGAACAACTGGCAGGACTCGGCATGCGAATACGGACTGTCGCTCAGCTTTGCTCTGGAATTGCCTCGGCCCGAAACGCCGCGCTTCATGCGGCCAGCAAAGATGTTGAGTATTGGGCATTCATAGACGACGACGAATACCCAGGCGACGGCTGGTTGGCTCAGCTTCTGGACACTGCTGCAAGCACGCATGGTGACTTGATTGGAGGTCCTGTGCTTCCTGATTTCGAAGGTCGGACGAGCTGGCTCATAGACGACCCCCTATTTCGCCACACACAGTTACTCTCACCCGAGCAGGAAGCCCCTTACCTAGCAACAGGAAACCTGCTCCTGCGCGTTGAAGCTTGGCGCGAGGCAGGCAGCCCCCTGTTCGACGAATCGCTTGATCGAATTGGTGGCGAGGACACGGACTTCACAAGTCGACTGAAGTTGAGGGGAGCAAGCCTTCGATGGGAGGCGAATGCGGTGGTATTTGAAGTTATCCCGCAAGCAAGGTTGAACGTTCGGTGGGTTCTTTGGCGGTCGGTTTGGTCCGGCTACTCTCGGCAAACCTACCTCCGCAGAGCTACCGCCGCGCGGTATCGAATTGCTCTTTCGCCAGTGAAGCACCTGCTGCTCGCACTTCTTTTCGGTCTGCGAGTCCTGGTTGGCCCCGACCGAAGGAAGCAACTCCTCGCCTCCGCGAAGGCCGCTGCTCACGTTGTTGGCGCTGCGCTTTGCACGGTACACGTGCCGATCCGCTTCTACGGTTCGCCATGATCAACCGGTACTTCATCGCAATCGTGTTTGTCTTAGGGAATCTGCCCACTGCTGGTGCGGCCTTACTGGTTGGCGCTCCACCTAGTGGCAGCTCGAGTGCCGCTTACAACGAAGCTGTGCTGTCGCTCTCTCGACTGTGCCTGGGGGCGCTGTTCATTCTCGTTGCCTTCTCCGTAGCAGGGAACATTCGCGGTGGCTCACCCAGTCTTGATGCATTGGTACTGCCAGCGGCAGTGTTAGTTCTATCGGCACTCGTCCAAACTTGGTCGCGAGATGACCTCACGGCAAACCGAGCCGGCCTCATCGCGCTCCTGCTCGCAATTGGTTTGATGAGACCAGCGGAGACCGACCACACCGACTGGCATCAAAATTTGGCAATCGTCGCAATAGCAGGTGCGATATTCACGGCCCTCCCGTTTGCAATTCATCCAGACTCTGTTTGGGAGGCCTGCCGAATTGACAAGTGCATTCCTACGCTGCCTTCAGCGCTCCGTGGGCAGTTCGTTCTCGCCAATACCGCCGGACTCTATTTCTGCCTAACGACTTTCGCGGCACTTTCGATTCGGCATGTAGCGCTGAGAAGGGCGATCTTAACTATTGCTGCCTTCGCCACGGTTCTGTCGGGTAGTAGGACAGCGCTTTTCGCGCTCTGTTTTGCAGCAGCTAGTCCGTTCATTGCAGACCGAATGCTTGGAGTTCGGACGGGTCGAAGGCTGCTGCTTGGCGTCGGGTTGATTGCTACGACCGTACCCGCACTCATGGAATTCCCCGATTCCTTTCTGACCTACAGGGGCCTTCTCTGGAAGGTCGCACGAGAGGCTCTTGCCAATGGCAGCGGTCTAGCTCCTGTTGAGCAGTTTTCTAGATGGATACCCTCGCTTCAGGCACAACTACGCGCAGCCCCAAATCCCCATAATCTCTGGCTGACCGTCGCTTGGACTGCAGGAATTTCCGGAGTCATTCTGGCGGTCGTATTCATAGTCGCTCTCGTTCGTCGTATTGGCCGAGGTGACTCCTCCCTCGCGTCCACGCTGGCACTTGCTTTACTCGCGATTTCAGCGGTCGAGGCGGTCCCCAGCCTCACTCAGTTCGATAGTTTCACATGGGCCATTGCCGCCCTTTTCCTGTCGTCTCGTCGCCTTCCACGCAGTCGTCAGGTGCCGCTCACAGGGACTCAGGCGGCAGTGCGCAACTCCGGTCGCGATACCGGACAAGAGTCGCGGGCACCCCAGCGACAACCGCATCGTCAGGGACATCATGGATAACCACCGCCCCAGCCGCCACTACTCCGCCGTACCCCACTCGGATGTCGCCCTGCAAAATTGCACCGTTTCCAATCAAGTTGTCTCCGATCAATCGAATCGTGCTGCGCTGGCGGCGTGGCGCGGCGTAGATGGTTCCAGGCCCATCCACTGGGTGATCCGGACCGATGAACGAGACGTTTGACGAGATCAGTACATCGTCACCAACCTGCAGATTGCTCTCAATGAGGACGTTGGCCCCGACACGTACACGACTTCCTATCCTGATTTTCGCAGCTCTAGAGACGCGTGCGCCAGATCCAAATACGACATCTTCACCACAAGGAAATGGTGCAAGGCGAGTGATGACAAGTTTGAGAATCCGAAAGCGACGAACGCCTCTCCGGACGGCTCGGAGAGCTACGGGTAATTCACTGTCAGGTGCATC
>CAWATP010000031.1:0-63076 GCA_963784905.1 uncultured Actinomycetota bacterium
TCGGTAGTGGTCGTGGCGTGATGGTGATGGTGCCCGGCTTCTTGGGGTTTTCGGGCAGTGGATTGATGTGAATCTCGATGTCGTGTCCGAGCCATCGCAGGCAATCGACGAGCACTGGCACTTCTACGTCGCCGAAGTGACCTTTGATGATCTCGCGGAACTGTGGCAGTGGCATCCGCACGATCCGTGCGGCACGACTCGGAGTCAGCCGCCGGGCCTTCATCGCTTGGCGCATCTCAATGACGATATCCGCCTTTTGTAGCCACAACTCTGGTTGCTTGAAGCCGGTGTCGGCGTAGACATTGCAACTCACTTGCCGAACTCCTTCTCTGCCTGTGCTAGGCGCTGCTTGATGATATCCATGTCCTGTTTGGATGTCTTGATGCCAGTACTGGACGTCTTCTGAAAGGCGTGCAGCACACATACGTAGCCTTTGATGCGCACGGTGATAACCACTCGGTACGCACCGGATCGATCTGAGTTGGAAATCTCGATGACGGATGCTCCGCCGAAGCCTTTGAGCGGCTTGCCAGAATCTGGAACCAGTCCCTTTTCGACCTCACGCAAGTCAATATCGAATTCCTCGCGCAACCGAGTCGGGAAGTTGTTGAAGTCACGCTGGGCTCTACCGATCCAAACCAGTTGATTGCAGACGGGGAACATGCCGCGGAGCCTGCAACGGGCGTCCGGTGGATAACGGTGTTTCCACAGGCCAGGCTGTTGACCGACCTCCACGCGGAATCGGCCGTTACTGCGAGTGCGAGCGGGTTCGTGTCCGCATGGTGGACAAGGTGCGACGGGGTCAAAGGTCCTTGCCTAGCCTCCGGCACAAGGTCATGAGTGCCAGCAACAAGCCCCGGCTTGCTGGTCGACAACCCTCCCGCGCGGCGGGGTGTCCCGGGTGACGACCAGGCTGACGGCGACCGCCGTCGGCAAGCGCGAAAGGTGAACCTCAATGAAGCGAATGTGTAGCTCGGGCAACTGACCCGCTCACTTCCATGTGTGCGCCGCAGTTGTCCGCGGTGCACCTGCACCACACCCGCGCGAGCCACAACTCGGCGCCACCAACCTCCGTAGAAACCTCGCGTTCACCCCGCGACCCATCGCTCATCCCTCGCACCGCACAACCGCCAAAGGAAGTCATCATGACGAACTCGAACTGGTCGTTCGAAACGCTCCAGATCCACGCCGGGCAGCAGCCTGACCCGACCACCGGCGCCCGGGCGCTGCCGCTGTACCAAACCACTGCGTACCAGTTCCGCGACACCGACCACGCGGCCAACTTGTTTGGCCTTGCCGAACTCGGCAATATCTACACACGTCTCATGAATCCGACGCAGGACGCGGTTGAGCAGCGGCTCGCTGCGCTCGAAGGTGGCGTTGCAGCCCTGCTGCTTGCTTCCGGTTCGGCAGCTACGACGTTCGCGATCCTCAACGTCGCGCGTGCCGGTGACCACATCGTCTCCAGCCCTTCGCTGTACGGCGGCACCTACAACCTCTTCAGCCAAACGCTTTCCAAGCTCGGCATCGACGTCACTTTCGTTGATAACCCGGACGATCCGGCGTCATGGCGTGCAGCCGTGCAGCCGAACACCAAGGCCTTCTTCGGCGAGACGATTGCGAACCCGCGCAACGACCTGCTCGACATTCAGGCCGTTGCCGATGTCGCGCATGAAGTTGGCGTTCCGCTGATCGTCGACAACACGGTGGCGACGCCGTTCATCATCCGACCCATCGAACATGGCGCCGACGTTGTCGTGCACTCGGCCACGAAGTTCCTCGCCGGTCACGGCAACTCGCTCGTCGGTGCCATCGTCGACTCGGGCAAGTTCGATTACGCGCAGTATCCCGAGCGCTTCCCGAACTTCAATGAACCCGACCCGTCCTACAACGGCATCGTGTACTCGCAGGCGCTCGGCGTCGGCTCCGCCTTCGGTGCCAACCTCAGCTACATCTTCCGGATTCGTCTCACACTGCTCCGCGACATCGGCGCTGCAGTGAGCCCGTTCAATGCCTGGCTCTTGGCTTTCGGCTTGGAGACGTTGAGCCTGCGCATGGAGCGCCACCTGCAGAACGCCAAGGCAGTGGCCGACTTCTTGGTGGCCCATCCCGATGTGGCGAGCGTCAGTTATTCATCGCTGCCGTCATCACCGTGGCACGGTCTCCAGCAGAAGTACGCACCGAAGGGCTCGGGGTCAGTGCTGTCGTTCGAACTCAAGGGCGGTGTCGAAGCCGGCAAGCGCTTCATCAATGCGCTTGAACTGCATTCGCATGTTGCCAACATCGGTGACGTACGCTCGCTCGCCATTCACCCGGCGAGCACGACGCATTCCCAGCTCAACGCTGATGAGCAATTGACGGCAGGTGTCACGCCGGGCTTGGTGCGACTGAGCGTTGGCCTTGAGAGCATCGATGACATCACCGCCGATCTGGACGCCGCGTTTGCCGCGGCCCGCGCATAAGGACAAGACTCAGAATCATGATCGAGCGATGTGCTTGCGCCCGTTCCACTGAGGTGTGGGTGGGCGCAAGCACGCGCGAAGGCATCGCGTACTTCGACACGCTGCTTGCGCTTTCCAGTTCACCTAGTAGCCGCGAAGGCGCATTGATGAAGCGCAAGTGCTCTGGCGCTCTAGGTGGTGTGCGATGACACACGTCCCTGGGCACGGTCCGACAGGCACTCCGAATCGCGTGTTCGTACCCGCGGCCACGCCTCCGTTGCCCGTCACCGGCGCCTGGCGTGAAGGAGACGATCCGGGCGCGCGCAAGTTCATTGACATCGGGGATCTCACGTTGGAGAGCGGCGAGGTCCTGCCCAACGTTCGCATCGCCTACCAAGAGTGGGGTGAGCGCAACGCGGCTGACTCCAACGCAGTGCTCATCAATCACGCGCTTACCGGCTGGGCCGATGTCACGGCGTGGTGGCCGTCAATGGTGGGACCCGGTATGCCCTTCGATACCGACCGCTATTACGTGGTGTGCCCCAATGTGATTGGTGGTTGCCAGGGCTCCACTGGCCCGTCCTCACTTGCACCAGACGGCAAACCGTGGGGCTCGCGCTTTCCCCGTATCACGGTGCGCGATCAGGTAGCCGCTGAGGTGGCCTTCGCAGATGCCCTCCGCATCGAGCGGTTCGTGCTTTCTGTCGGTCCTTCGCTGGGCGGCATGCGGGCGCTGGAGTGGGCGGTCATGCATCCGGCTCGCGTCGGCGCCATCTGCGTCATTGGTTCAGGTTCTGCTTCGACGGGCGATCAGATTGGTACGGCCAGCATCCAGATCCGCGCCATCAAGAGCGACCCCAATTTCTGTGGCGGCGATTACTACGACGATCCACTCGGTCCGGTGGAGGGCATGGGGATTGCGCGACGCATCGCCCACCTCACGTACCGCACCGATTACGAAATGGACGTCCGCTTCGGTCACTCGCTGCAGCCCGACGGCAGCGGTCGCTGGAGCGTGGAGTCGTACCTCGACCATCAGGCCGGCAAATTGGCCAAGCGTTTCGACGCCAACACTTACCTTGTGCTGGTCGACGTTATGAATACGCACGACATCGGTCGTGGTCGTGGGGGAGTAGAGGCAACGCTTGCATCGATCCAGGTGCCGGTGCAGGCCGTAGCGATCGACACCGATCGGCTATTTCCTCCGTCGCTCCAGCAGCAGATCGCCGATTACGCGGCGCATGGCGAAGAGCTCATCACCTTGCACTCGCCCTTCGGGCATGACGGCTTCCTGATCGAGGTGGAGGGTGTTGGCAACGCTGTGCGCCACAGCTTGAAACTCGGCGACCGCGGCTAACTCGCGAGACCCGCACGGACTTCACAGGGCGTGCGCAGACGCATGCCAGTTGCGGATGATGTGCTTTCCCCTGTGAGGAACGGGGAGCCCAGCAGATGTGACGTAGGTCACAGAAATCTGGTGACAGAAACAGCCTCCCTGTGGTGTTATCGATATGTAGGGACCTGGGACGCCGGGAGCAAAACCCTCCGCTCGAGCAAGGAAGTCGCCATGACGCAGCACGGAAACGAGGCCTTTGAGGCCATCGTTGCGCCGTTTGCTGCCGAGCGCGCCGCAGATACCGACTGGAGCCTCAACGGCTTCGGCGAGTTGTACATGTCCGAACGTGACCGTCTGGTCAGCATCGCCAACCGCTACCTCAAAGATGCGGCCGAAGCTGAGGATGTCGTGCAGGACGCCTTTGTGAAGTGCGCCATCGCCGCACCCGAACTGGCCAACCGCGACCACGCCGTCGCCTACCTCACCCGTACCGTGGTCAACACGGCGCTCAATGTCGTGCGTGCCAGCAGCCGCCGCGCCACCTCGGTCGACGATTTGGCTACCGCCGATCTTGACTCCCGCGAGATCGACGCTTGGAACCCGGCTGCTGACGAAGCAGTCATGCGTGCTGCCGACTCGGCGCTTGTCACGGAAGCACTCAGCCGCTTGACCGAGCAGCAGCGCACCGCGCTCCTGCTCACTGCCTCTGGCGACTACTCGACCAAGCAGGTTGCCGAAGTCCTCGGTGTCAGCGAGCAGCAGGTTTACACGCACGTTTCTCGCGCCCGCGCCGCTCTGCGTCGCGCGCTCGAGAGCATTGTTGTGGATGCCGAAACTGGCATGACCGCCGCAGATCAGCTGTCCAGCGTGGTCAAGAGCGCCAAGAAGAACGCCAAGCAGATTGGCCAGGGCGTTGCTGCCCTCGTGCTGTTCATGGCGGTCGGCTTGGGCTTCTGGAACTACACGGGTACGCCGAGCTTCAAGCAGATCAAGAGCCAGATTTCGGCCCAACCGACGACGCAGCCGACCACCGAGCCCACAAAGCCGGCGGTCACGCCCAGCGCATCCGCCACGGCCGCGCCGACAACGGCACCCACGCATCAGCCGAGTGCAGCACCGACGACTGACGTCGTCGCGCCGGTCGTCACCATCAATGCTGATCAGGTTCGCACCTCTGATGTAAAGGTCGCGGCATCACTGCCGGGCACTGATGCTCAGGGCGTGCCGCAGGGCTTCGTCGTCGCCAATGCCACTGGTGTCACCGGTCAGGGCATGGTCACTACTGAGTCGCAGGAGATCACCGCTACCGGACAGGTCGTCACGGTTTCTGACTTCATGACGGTGAGCAACGGCGTCAACGTCCTGCTGCATCAAACGCTCACCTGGGAGGGTGGCGCGCTCACGTACGTCGTCGATCCGATGGTGCGTATTGCTGGTGAATGGCGCGACATGCCCATTGCGAGCCGTGCCTCTGAGCGCCTCACGCTTGCCAACGGTGACGTCCTCATTACTACCTACATTCTTGTCGATGCGAACGCGGCGTCGGCGGCTCTTGCGGGACCGGGAATGGGCACAGATGCAACGCTTCTGCCGTCCACGCTCGTCATCCGCATACATACATCATCAAGCGGCACGCCGGTGTTCGGCGAGGTCGTTCAGGTGATTGATCCGCTTCCGGTGGCACACTAGGTACATAGGTTTCCCGAGCTCTGTCCGGATGAGTTCGGGATTAGGTGATCGAGGGCTTCGGCCCGAGGTCACCGAGCCAGATCAGGAAATGCCTGATCTGACTTCTCCGAAAGGAAACAGCATGAAGAAGCGCATTGCGCTTGCTGCAGTCGCAGCACTTGCTGGTGGACTGCTTGTTGCTGCCCCGGCCTCGGCCGTGGCTCCCGCAACCGCATTTTCCCTCAGCGCGGCAACTGGTGTGACCGGTAACGGCACAGCAACTGTCGCCGGTACCCAAATTGCGGGCGCCAGCAACTACTCCACCATCAGTGAGACCACCACTGGCCTCACCTTTGTCCCTGGCACGCTCGAGGGCTACCTCACCGTCACCGGTGGCACTTTCACTGCAACGGGCCTTGTTGGCGCGTCGCTTGATGTTGCTAAGACCACGGCAACCCTCGTGTCGGAGACCAACTCCGTGAACGTGGCCACCCCGGTCAACGGCACCATCGTTGTGAAGTACATCGTCCGCTCGTGGACTGCTGGCATCTCCACGGATACCACCGTGCAGACGATCACCATCACTGTTGGTGCTGCACCGGCCGGCGAGGCGTTCCACCACGCCGCAGCCACCGCTTGGTCCAGCGAGCCCAACTCCTGGTACGACGGAGTCACCAGCGTGCCTCAGTCAAATACCTACTTCGCCGACGGCAAGCTGTACTCACCGAAGCGTTCCACCAACATCAACGTGGGCAACTTCGCTGCATGGTTCGCGGTCAAGCAATACCGTGCGGCTGACACCTCCACCCTCAGCAACTCGCTTGCCAAGGGCGTTGTGTTCTCGCTGGCTGGCGTGGGCACGCTGATGACTTGGAACTCTTGCACCACTGTTCACAGTGGCTACTCGCAGTACCTGGTTGAGTCGGGTTGCAGCAACGTGCAGGCTGCGGCGTTCTCTGATGGTCGTGCCGGTACGGGCGTCATCACCGTTTCGGTTGGCGGCGTGGTTCTGGAGACCAAGACCGTTGTGTTCTATGGCGATGCGGTTGCCTTCACGGCGACGATCGACAAGGCACAGATCCAGGCTGGCAGCTCAGCAATCCTTACCGTTACCGCTAAGGATGCCGCTGGCAACGCCGTTCCCGGTCTGCCTTACACCATCACGGATGAGACCGCGACTGTTGGTTCTCCCAACAACCCGGGCTTCATTCCTGGCACCGAGACCTACACGGTCACTGGCGCCTCGAAGTTCGCTGCCGTGATCACCGTTGGTAACGGTGTTGTCGACACCAAGACCGTCGTCGCGAACTTCGTGACTGCCGGTGTTGGCTCGATCGTCGTGGTTGCCGATAAGGCTTCCTACGCACCGGGCGAAAAGGCCACCTTCACGGTGACGGCGAAGAACGCTGACGGCGTGCTCGTCGGCGACGACTCGTACAGCCTGAGCCTTGCAGGTTCGGCCTCGTTCTACGGCGTGACGGCTAGCCCGATCGCGTTCAAGAACGGTGTCAGCACCTTCTCGGCATACATGCCGGTCCTTCAGGGCCCGGTTGTGATCGAGGTTACTGTCGGTGGTAAGACTGCAACGTTGACCTCTTCGGTCGTTGACGCTGCTGCTGTTGCTCAGGCTGCTGCCATCACGGCACTGCAGACCTCGGTTGCTGCACTGACCACGACGGTTGCTTCACTCGTTGCCTCGATGACCGCTCAGATCAAGGTCATCAACGCCACGATGCTGAAGATCCAGAAGGCACTCGCCGCGCTCCGCGCGTCGCTCAAGAAGTAACAACTTCTTAGCAACCACTCGGCTGGCAACAGCCGGTAAGTGAAGGCCGAGGGCCGCTCCTCACGGAGCGGCCCTCGGTTTTTCTTCGACAAGCAATCCCAGCGTGCACGGCTCAAGTTGTAGCTGCACGTAGGCTCGGGGAATGGTGAATCTCGGCGGTTGGCAGTACCTCGCAGCGTTCGCTGCAACCTTTGTGGCGGCCATGCTGGTCACCCCCTTGCTGCGCCGCTTCGCATTGCGTCGTGATGTCGTAGATGCACCAGACGGGGATCGCAAGGTGCAAGCGCAGGCGATTCCCTATCTTGGTGGAGTTGCTATCGCAGGATCGGCCTCCGTCGTGCTCATCATCGCGGCGAGCTTGCGCGGAAACCCGGGCCCAGACACACAGCTACTCCTCGGTGTACTGGGACCAGCCATCGTGCTCGCGCTGGTCGGCCTGCTCGATGACCTGCGCGGGCTCACGCCGCTGCCACGCTTTCTTGCTCAGTCGGTTGCCGCAGCGCTGACTTCCTACTTGATGGCACGCGCGGGCACGCTGGGCTCCGTTTCTGGAAACTTTTGGATTGACGTCGTCGTCACGATGTTCTGGGTTATCGGTGTCACGAATGCGCTGAACCTGCTTGACAACATGGATGGCGCAGCGAGCGGTACAGCCGCAATCGCAGGTCTTGGCTTTGCGGCGATCGCGGCAGCAAACGGGCAGTTCCTGATCACTGCCCTGGCCTTGGCCCTGGCGGGAGCATGCGCCGGTTTCCTCGTGTGGAACCACCACCCTGCCCGCATCTACATGGGGGATTCAGGCTCGCTCTTCATCGGCTTCATGCTGGCGGCGATCGGCGTGCGTATCAATCTGGTGCACCTGCCACAGCTCAACGCACTTGCCATCCCCGTCATGGTGCTGGCCTTACCAATCCTGGACACTTCGTTGGTAGTCACATCTCGCATCAGGCGAGGCCTGTCGCCGTTCGTCGGCGGACTTGACCATCTCGCACACAGGCTTCGCCGAACCGGCCTGGGCGTAAGGGGAACTGTGCGCACCATCTGGGTGGGTGCTGCGTTCGCATCTGGTTCGGCGTTTGCAGTTTCCCGCCTCGGCGCTGTCGCGGGCGCCGTTCTTATCGCTGTCTGCGCGGTAGCCTTCGTGACGACGTTTCTATATGCCTACCGCCTTCCCGAAACGGGCGACCTGACGAGGAGTTGAGGGCCGTGACTTACCAGCGCCCCCTGCAATGGATTTCGATGGTTACGGCGGTCATCTGCACGCTGTGGTTTTACCCGTCGACGCTTGACCCCTTCAACATTCCTAAGTTGGCGGTGCTCGTCGTTGGTGCTGCTGCGCTGATTGGCGCGCTGGGAGGATTCTTCAAGGGTTGGTGGTCACGCAAGGAGTCGTCACTCGTCGGTTCGGTGATCCTGTTCATTGTTGGCCTCACCGCAGCTGGGCTCGCGGCTGACCAGAACATGTACCGAACCATCTGGGGAGCATGGGCACGCAACGACGGCTGGTTGGCGTACGCGTCACTAGCCATTGTCATGTTGGCGGTTGCGATCGCTTTCCGCGGCGCTGGCGTGAAACTGGGCATGTATGTCCTCATCGGGATCGGCGTCTGCGAAGTCATCTATTCGACCATGCAGACCTTCGGCGCAGATCCGGTGCAGTGGAACAATGGCTACAACGCAATTATCGGAACGGTTGGCAATCCCAACTTCGCCTCCGCCTTGATGGGCATCGCAGCCGTCGCCATGTGTTGGGCAGCGCTTGAATCGTCGCACGCAATGTGGCTGCGAGTCGGGTCCGCCATCTTCGCGCTCGCTTCAGTGTGGTTGACGCTGCGCTCTGACTCCATCCAGGGCACGCTCGCCTTTGCCGCCGGCGTGGCTCTACTTATCGGCGGCTGGCTGAGCCTGCCGGAGCGGCGTGAAGCCCTGCGCGGTCTGACCCTGCCGTACTTCGGCGTTGTCGGCTTCGGGGCACTTGTGGGTGTCGCGGGATTGGCGGGCCAAGGTCCTCTGGGCACATTGCTGCATCCACAGAACCTGATCAACCGTACCTACTACTGGCGCGCAGGTTGGCGGATGTTCCTCGAGAACCCGCTGTTCGGCATCGGCCTTGACTCGTATGGCGACTGGTACCGCATCCTTCGATTGCCGGAACAGGTAGCCGCCACTGGTGCAGCAACCAGTTCCAATGCGGCGCACAGCATCATCTTCCAAATGCTGGCAACTGGCGGTCTCGCCTTCTTCGGAACCTACCTGGTTATGCAGGTTCTCGTTGTGTGGCGCGGCATTGTGGCCATCCGCTCGGGCGAGAATCGCTTGCTGGTGTCCGCTGTCTTTGGCGCTTGGCTGGCATTCTTGCTGCAGTCGCTCTTCTCCATTGATCAACTTGGTCTCACCGTTTGGGGCTGGGTGATCAGCGGATTGTTGATTGGTGTCTCGTATGCCCCAATCGCCACAGCCTCGAAGAAGAAGTCGCAGCGCCGTGGCGTGCAGAGCAGCACTAGCGTCGACGCATGGCCGGCGCTCATCGCAGCCCTCGTGCTCGGCATGGGAGGAGCCCTGTGGGCGGCGGGTCCGCTTTCTACTGACTCCAACATCCGAACGGCGATCTCCTACAGCGTTGACAACACGCAGCAGGCACAGGTGTCAGCCACGAGCGCAGCGATCTTGAGCGCAGCAGCCGACGCCAACGACCCCTACTGGAGGGGTCAGGCTGTGAACCGGCTGTATCAAATCGGCGCGGTAGCCGATGGCATCAAGTTGGCCGAAGCGTCGGCGCAGATGTTCCCCAATGATGTGCTGATGTGGAACCTCATCGCGGTCGCCTATGAGCAGACCGGTCGTGCCAGCCTCGCGGTGCCTGCTCGTCAGCGTACGGTTGATCTTGATCCGTTGAACCCTGAGTACCAGACCTTGCTCGCGCAGGATCAGGCCGCGAAGTAAATGACATGCAGTTGCTGAGCCTTGAGCTGACGTCATGAAGCGCCTGCGTAATGCAGTGTGGGTTGTGGCAATTCGTCGAGCACTCAGCATGCTGCCCGAGAACCGCCGCCGCCGACTGCTGCTGCTCGTGATCGTGCAGATGTTCCTAGGTGCGCTTGACCTGATCGCCGTGACGCTCGTCGGCCTCATGGGCAGTTTGAGTGTTTCTGGTGTGCAGTCGAAGGAGCCAAGCGGCTTGGTGGCAGACGTGCTATCGACAGCTGGTCTTGCAGGACGCACGCTGCAATTCCAGGTCGGAGCGATTTCGATCGTCGTTGTCGTGCTGTTGCTCGGCCGCACCTTCGCGTCCATCGTCTTGACGAGAAAGGCGCTGCACTTCCTCGCGCTACGTACGGCAGAGGCTTCTGGGCGCCTCACTCGACGGCTGCTGGCACAGCCGCTCACGTTCGTGCAGTCGCACTCCACGCAAGACCTCATCTATGCCGTCACAGCGGGCACATCTTCTGCTGTGCTGGGCGTGCTGGGTTCGGTTGTCGTGATGGCTTCCGATCTGGCCATGCTGGTGGTTCTGTCGATCCTCCTGCTAGCCGTTTCGCCCATTGTGGCAACGGCACTCGGTGCATTGATGGCCGGCATCGTCTTGCTCCTGCATCGGTTCTCGACCGCAAAAGCAGGCACACTCGGTGAGGCGTACGCCGATGTGGACATCGCCGGTCGAAATCTGCTGATAGAAGCCTTCGCCACTTACCGTGATTCTGTGGTGCGCGGTTCACGGCCGCGGTACGCCGAGAACTTCACGCAGCACCGTATCCGCGGTGCTTTCGTTGGCGCCGAAATGGCATTCCTGCCGAACGTCGCAAAGTACGTGTTGGAAAGCGCCGTCGTGCTGGCGGCGCTGTTGGTGGGCGGAATTCAGTTTGCCATCGGTGACGCGCAGTCAGCGGTGAGCATCATTGCAATCTTCCTGGCCGCCGGCACGCGGCTTTCCCCTGCAATCATTCGCCTCCAACAAGGCGTGTTCTTGATGAAGACGCACTTGGGACAGGCGCAACGCGGATTCGCGTTGTTCGATGAACTGCCCATGCCAGAAACCAGCGATATCGCTGCTGCGCTATTCACCACTGAGCATGACAAATTCGTGCCGGACGTAGCGGTGGATTCCGTCACGTACCAATACCCGGGTGCTGAGCGTGCAGCGGTTCGTGATTGGTCACTACGGCTGAAGCCCGGCCAAATGCTCGCCCTGGTTGGACCTTCGGGTGCTGGCAAGAGCACGGCCTCCGACCTGCTGCTCGGTGTCCTGCTGCCCAGTACTGGAACTGTACGGATCTCAGGGCTGTCGCCCGCCGAAGCTACGCAGCGCTGGCCCGGCGCCATTGGCTTTGTGCCGCAAGATGTGTGGATCGCCGATGCAACGGTGCGAGAGAACATCACGCTTGGATTTGCACCAGATGAAGTCTCTGATGCGGCGGTCTGGCACGCGCTTGAGTTGGCCCAACTCGCCGAGCATGTGCGGCAGTTGCCGGGCGGATTGCACGCGCAGGTGGGTGAGCGCGGCACACAGTTCAGTGGTGGTCAGCGACAACGTTTGGGCATTGCACGTGCAGTAGTAACCGAACCGCGACTCTTGATTTTGGACGAAGCCACGAGTGCATTGGATGCCACCACTGAGCACGATGTGACCGAGGCTATTCGTCGGTTACAGGGGCATATGACGCTCATCGTTATTGCGCACCGTTTAGCGACAGTGCGTCATGCCGATGTGGTGCAGTACTTCGAAGATGCGGCTGTTCACGCACAAGGAACCTTTGAAGAGGTTCGCTCAGCAGTGCCACAGTTTGCTGCACAGGCGCAGCTGCTCGGGCTGTAGCCGCAGGTCAGGAGACTGCTGAATCAAGCAGACGCTTGTAGGCGTTCAAGAACGCGCTGCGCCGACGCTGGTGTGCGGATGGATCTTGCTTCATCCAGTTGGAGCCCGAACGCAAGTGCAGCAGCGTGCCGTCGAGCACGTCGCAGAACTGCATGCCCGTCTCTGGATCCCGGTCGATTGCGAGTGCCTCGTAAAATTCACGGGGGAGTAGTCCGGGGTGCGAATCGATACTCCAAGTGCCGCTGCCGACCATCTCGGCCGTAGCCGAGCAGGCTTCATTGGCAGCCAGCCAATAACGCGCTGCGCCTGCAGTATCAAGCCGTGTCGTTCCAGCAATATCTAGGTCCCAGAGCAAGCGCTCATTTTCCACGGTTGCATCAAGGTCGGCGTAGAAGTAACCAGCCCACGGATAGTGGATCGCTGCTTGTCCATCCAGCCGTGTCTGATCTAGAAACCGCACTGGCGCATAGCCCTCGGCCGACGGATTGCAAAACAACCAAGGCGCGAATGGCAGAAGATCAGAATCGAAGATGGCCAACCGCCGGTGGCCATCCTTCAGCGCGGAACGCATGCCGCAATGCAGAGCATCGGCATTGCGGGCTGACGGGCTGACATTCAGTGGCGCAACAGTCTTGGGAAAGTACATCTTGCGCAGCGCATGATGGGCGAACGTGATGCGCAGGTACCGGGCGCCGTGTTCGCGAGCCACGGCGCGAAGACGCGCCGGCATTCCCGTCGTCGAGTCATTGGACCAATGGGCGCGAGCGCGAGAGTCATCGACTATGTAGACCTGATGTGGTGCCGATACGAACTGTCGGATTCCCTGCAGCTGTAAGGCGAGCATTTCGGGCGCGCCGACGCTTGCAATGATGATGGCGATCATGTCGCTTCAGTTCGCAACTGGATCCAGTGCGGGAGCAACAGATCGCTTGCGCTGGTGTTGAGTGCCTTGAACCAGGGCCGCGGAGCGACGATGGGCCGGCCGGGCCGTTCTTCGAGATAGGCCGCCCACCAACTGAATGAACTGTTGCTCATGACCAGGCCAGACGCATTGGCCATAGCCCAAAGATCGACCGACTCATGCGCGTTGTCGTCGGGACCGAGCACGAAATCGGTCAGGCTATGCAAGCGCTCGCTCACGGCGCTCGGCTGATCAGTGAACATGACGACGGGTAGGCGATCCTCCTGCTGAGTCCGAAGTAGTTCGAGGCCACGCTCGAAGTAGTCGTCAGAGCAGAGCCCGTGATACGCCGCGGTGCTGGGATTGAGATAGTCGCCACGACGCACATGCATGCCGATCCAACGTTGGCCGACGGCAGCCTCAATGCTCGCAAGGCGAAGGTTGGGCTCGGCAAGAGCGAAGATTGATCGGACATCAAGCTCGCTGAAGTATTTGTACGACTGGAAATAGCCGCGGAGCCGAACTGGCGTCTTGATGTCGAGGAAGCGTCGGTCGAAGTCGAAGCCGGACTCTACGAAGACGTCGCTGCGAAAGCGATCGATACGTCTGCGCAGCGGTGCAGGAAGCCCGCTTCGCGACTCAACGTTCAACGCTCGCGCAGCCAACGCGGGGAATACATTCAGCGCGAATCGGCGACCCGCAGGATCGGCGCTGAAGTCGGCATGGTCGAGTTCGAGTGGCACCCCAAGTCGGTTGGCTACTGCAAGCGCGGTCGCAGCGATGAACATCTGGTTGCCCAGCCCGCCCATCAGGGTCGCTCTCACTGACTTCATGCTGCGCAGTCTCCGTTGCCCGTCACCAACTCGAACGAAACGTCCTCGCGTAAGGTTACGGGAATCGAGCATTGGGAGGCCGTCGTGACCATGCAGGATGTCACTGTGCTGCTTCCTGCGCATGGCGATTCCACGTACCTGCTCCCTGCCATCACCTCAATTTTGAACGATGCGGCGGTGCTCTTGGAATTGCTTGTTGTCGACGATCGGCTGGATGCACGTGGCCGGGCAGCTTTGGCGACGCTTGATGACAGTCGACTTCGCGTCATCCCATGCGAAGGCGAAGGACTCGTCGCAGCACTGAACACTGGGCTGCAGGAGGCTCGCGGCGCGCTGATTGCTCGCATGGACGCAGACGATCTTTCGCTTCCAGGCCGATTGGAGGTGCAACGTCAGTTCTTGGAATCCGACCCCTCGGTGGTCGCCGTGGGCGGACAGGTGCGCGTGATCGATGCTGCTGGAACCGAGATCGGCGTCCGACGCTATCCCATAACTCAGAGCACCGTGACGGCAATGCTGCGGCATCGAAATGCACTGGCGCACCCTGCTGTCATGTTTCGACGCGATGTCGCCAAGGCCGTGGGTGGATACCGGAGCGACTTCAAGGGAGCGGAGGACTACGACCTCTGGTTGCGCATGGCAGAACGAGGCGCGTTGGCCAACGTTCCCGATGACGTGCTGCTGTACCGCATGCATGGCGGACAGGTGACGGCAGCGGCCACGGTAACAGTCGCCGAGTCCACCTACCTCGCGCAGTGGTGCAGGAGACAGCGCTCTGCTGGTCGCGCCGATCAGCCATTGCCGTGGACACCGGGCCAGTTGGTGCCGCCGTCTGTACTCGCGGTCCGGCTGAGTCGTGCACGTGTGCGAACGGCAGCAACGTTGTTTTCGCGTGCACGCATCACGCTCGCGAACGGCGCGAAGTTCACTGCCGCCATGAATGCCCTTGTATGGGTGTTCTTGCGACCGCGCTACGCATTTTCCCAGCTGGGATCGTTCAGGACCTGGCTAGGCGTTATTTCGCGATCGCGACGCTCTTCGCACTAGCACGCCAGCCATTGCCGTCCACAACTTCGTGCCAACTCTGCCGAGTGTCAAGTGTCGGCCCATCCACCACACCAAGAAGTCCGCGGCACATATTAACGGCAGCGGGCGCTTGGCGCTCGAGGCCTGTGCACTGAGCGAGTCATCGGTAATCCGATACATGATGCTCGGCTCATTGACGATAACGGTCTTGCCGAGCGTGGCGAGTCGTAGCCACGTCGCGTAGTCCTCGGCGCCGCGGGGAAATGGCGCGAATCCGCCGATGCTGATGAGCGATTCGTGGCGGATTAGCACGGCACTCGTGATGGCCTGGTTGCGCGGGAACTCGGCAAAGACGTTGAGGGAACTCGGCATGACCGCACGACACGGTTGCTGCGTATCGGAGCGACGTGCGTTACCGGCCACCATCGCCACGCTGGATGCAACATGGTGGGAGAGCCGCTCAATGTGTTCCGAGTCCCACACGTCGTCATCGTCGCAAAGCGCGACCCAAGGCTCGACGACGAGCGCCAGCGCACGGTCCCTGGCCATGCCTGGCAGTCCGCTGTGCTCCAGCGGCAGATAGGTAAAGCCATACTGCTCTGCGAGTGCCTGATTCTTCGAGTGGTGGGGCTCGCCAGAGCCGTCGTCCGCCACGATCACGCAGGCCGGAGGCAAGGTTTGGGCTGCGATCGCCCGAAGTGTCTCCGCGAGTAAACCGGAGCGACGGTATGTGGTCACGATCGCGGCGTAGACGAAGTCTGAATCCACTGCAGGTTCCATGTCATCAGGGTATTCCAGTCCCGTGAGGGTACGGTGGGCTGGCATACAGGAAGACCGAATCCTTGGAGGATCCCATGAGGGAAGTGGGCCACTTGCGCACGCTCGTCACAGGCGGTGCCGGATTCATCGGCTCGCATCTTTCAGCACGACTGTTGGACCGCGGCGATGAGGTGCTATGCGTCGACAATTTTTACAGCGGCACTCGTCGCAACGTCGAACATCTGCTGAGTAACCCGCGCTTCGAGTTGCAGCGCCATGACGTCACCTTTCCGCTGTTCGTCGAAGTGGATGCCATTTTCAACCTTGCTTGCCCGGCTTCTCCCGTTCACTACCAACACGATCCGGTGCAAACCACGAAGACGAGCGTGCATGGTGCGATCAACATGCTGGGATTGGCCAAGCGCACCGGGGCCAAGATTCTTCAGGCTTCCACGAGTGAGGTGTACGGCGATCCCGCGGTGCACCCGCAGACCGAGGACTACTGGGGCAACGTCAATCCCATCGGAATCCGCAGCTGCTACGACGAAGGCAAGCGCTGCGCAGAGACGCTGTTCTTCGATTACTGGCGCCAACACGCATTGCAAATAAAGGTGGCACGCATCTTCAATACTTATGGACCGAAGATGCATCCCAACGATGGTCGTGTCGTGAGTAACTTCATTGTGCAGGCGTTGCGTCACGAGCCGATCACCATGTACGGCGATGGCTCACAGACCCGCAGTTTCTGCTACGTCGACGACCTGATCGACGCATTCCTGCTCTTGATGGATACAGACTCTGCCGTTACCGGCCCCATCAATCTCGGTAACCCGGGCGAGTTTTCTATGTTGGAGTTGGCAGAGCTTGTCCTTGAAATCACAGGATCGGCAAGCCGACTGGAGTTTCTGCCACTCCCGAGCGATGACCCGCGCCAACGTAAGCCAGACATCAGCAAGGCGCAAGCAGACTTGGGTTGGACGCCGAAGGTGCAGTTGCGAGAGGGCCTCATCGAAACGGTCGCCTACTTCCGTCGCGTGCTTTCCGCCTGAACGACAGCGTCAGCGCTTACGTAACAATCGGCGCAAGCGCAGTGCGATAGAGAATCGGATTCGCGCTGCGAAGCGCTGCACGCGCTGCAGCGGCGAGAGTTCGCGGAAGTATGCGTGGTCCTTGGTGACAGCCAAGATGCGTGACTGAGCCGTGCGCTGGGTGTCAGGAGTGCAGTATTCGGCGCCGAGTCGCGTGGCCGCCGGATGGTCTATCAGGTAGCGGTTCCAATGACTTTCGTCATGCCAAGTTGCGGTAATTCCGTTGGCTTCATCAGCGGCGACAGCAGCATCGATGGCGGCTGCTGCCTCGAGATAGTTTTCGACGCGACCACCTTGCACACCACCGCAGAAGTAGATCCCTTCGTCGCCGCGCGCAACGCACGCCGTGCTCGTGGAACGACGCTCGTAAGGCAGTTCATTTGGCTCCGCCCCAACGAAACCCGGATGTTGCACCGCGATTAGTCCAGTGGCATGGCGAACGTCGACAGTGCCTACGAAGAGCATGTCCGCATCGGTATAGAGCAGCACGTCAACCGCAGAAAATGCTTGTGCATACTGGCCAAACGCGCGATAGCGCAGCAAAGTCGGCAGCGGCCAGGGCGTATGCCCCCACGGAAGGATGGTGGCGTCCGCATCGATCGCCTCAGCGTCCGTAAGAACGAACACCGGCCCGAGCCCGACGAGATGCTCGCGAGCGCTCGCGATGAGCGCCGGCACAAACTCGGTGTAGCGGCCCGTGGCGATCGTGACGAGCCCCACCGTGGCGACCTCGAGTGGTTGGGTGTTCACGGTGTCAGGGTAGCGCGACGCCGTTTGTGCCATGGTTATGGCAGTTAGGCTGACATCAGGAACTGGCTTGCGGAAAGGGTGGCATATGCGCGTCTTGCAAGTCATCGCTCGCATGAATGTTGGCGGCACCGCCCGCTACTTGGAATGTCTCATCGACGGCCTGCAGCAGGCCGGGGTGGAAACGAGGTTAGCCACCGGTTTCGTACAGGCCGACGAAGTGGAAGACCGCTGCGTTGATGGATTACCAATCGTCCGCGTACCGAGCATGGGTCGTGCGCTGGATCCCCGCACCGATTTCAAGGCTCGCGCTGAACTCGCGGCGATCATTAGCGATTTCAAGCCGGATCTCATTCATTCGCACACCTTTAAGGCGGGCCTCCTTACTCGAACGATTGCCCCTCGAATTCCGCACGTGCACACGTACCACGGTCACCCTTTTGTCGACCCCGAATTCTCGGGAGCCAAGGCCCTTGTCATCGCGACCATCGAACGGCTGTTGGCGCATCGCACCACTGCGCTGGTGTCTGTGGGTGAGCGCGTCGGGCGCGATCTGGTAGCGAAGGGTGTCGGCACTTCGGAGCAGTTCATCAGCATCGCACCGGCAATCGCGCCGCTTTCTTTGGTGCCTCGAGCAGAAGCCCGCGCTCAGCTGGGCATCGCAGACGATGAGGTCGTCGTTGGTTGGCTCGCTCGCATGATTCCGGTGAAGGCCCCAGAGCGAGTAGTCGACCTGGCGAGATCGCTGCCAGCCGTCACCTTCGTCATGGGCGGCGGCGGACCATTACTCGACGAAACCGCTGCCTCTGCGCCTGCGAATCTGCACGTCTTGGGATGGACGCCTGCTGAGTTGATTTATGGCGCATCGGACATCGCACTTCTCACCTCGGTCAGTGAAGGGATGCCCGTCGCTCTCATCGAAGCGCAGATGGCGGGACTTCCAGTTGTTTGCACGGATGTCGGCAGCACAAGCGAAGTGGTGCTCAACGAGCAGACGGGACTCGTGGTGCAACCTGCTGGACTAACGGAGGCTGTGCATCGTCTGGCCACAGATCCAGGGCTCCGCAGGACCCACGGAGCAGCGGCCGCTGAACGTGCCAGCTCGCTGTTTTCGCCGGAGAACATGGTCACTGCCCACTTGCGCCTGTACGAGCGCTTGCTCACGTGTCCCTAGACTTACCGCATGCGCGTGCTCATTACCGGTGGTGCCGGCTTCGTCGGATCCCATCTCGCGGACGCTTTGCTCAAGCGCGGCGATTCAGTAGTTATTTACGACGACTTTTCGACTGGCCGCGAAAGCAATATCGCGCACCTAGCAGACCGCTCTGATGTCAATGTGGTTCGTGGCGACATCCGCGACGAGCTTCATGTGAACCGGGTCATGGGCGGCGTTGACGCGTGCTTCCACCTTGCAGCCGCAGTGGGTGTGAACCTCATCGTAGAAGAGCCGCTTCGTTCGCTCACCACCAACATTCGCGGCTCCGAAGTCGTTCTGGGCGCGGCTGAGTATTTCCAGGTGAAGACGCTCGTCACGTCTACGAGCGAGATCTACGGCAAGAACACAAGCGACACGCTGCACGAGAGCGATGACCGCATTCTTGGCTCACCGCTCAAGGTGCGCTGGACCTACTCGGAGGCCAAGGCCATCGAGGAAGCGCTGGCATACACGCTCTGGGAACAGTCGGGTCTGCCCACGATCATCACCCGCTTGTTCAACACCGTGGGTCCGCGTCAGACCGGTCACTACGGCATGGTGGTCCCCCGCTTTGTTTCGGCGGCCCTCGCCAACGAGCCGGTGACGGTTTACGGCACTGGCGAGCAGACGCGCGTGTTCTGCCACGTCGCCGATATCGTCACTGGTTTGCTGACCGTCTGGGATGACGAGCGTTCACACGGCGATGTCTTCAACCTTGGTGGCGTTGGCGAAATCAGCATGAATGATTTGGCAGCTCGCATCATCGCACTCACCGGCTCAACCTCCGAGATCGTGCATATTCCTTACGAGCAGGCTTACGAGCCCGGGTTCGAAGATATGCAGCGCCGCGTGCCGTCCACGGAGAAGGTCAAGGCACTTACGGGTTGGCAGCCGAGTCGCACTCTGGATGACATCATTCACGACGTCGCCGAGTACCAGCGCTCAACGGGCACTCGCTAACTGTCGCTACTTGCGCCTGTCGCGGATTGGGGTTGTCGTGAGTTCTGCACTTCGACAGTCCTTGACCCGTGTGTTGAAACAACGCGTGCCTGCGGTCCACCGCGGGCTGAGTCTGTTGAGGACGACGGCCGAGGTCATGGCAGCGAATGCCCGGCGCATTCGGCACCTTGAAGCCAAGGTGGAAGCCCTAGAACTCAATACGGGCAGTTCTGAGGTGGCCCGGCGTCGAGTGCTGGAACTCATTGCCCTGATCCGGCCGATCGTGCCCGACACTCCGCTGATTCGTATCGGTCGCTCAAGAGCTGATGGCGGCTACGTCGTCCACCCAGATTTTGCAGGGATCGACCACGCCATCTCACTGGGAATCGCCGATGACGTGAGCGCCGACCTCGACCTCGTTGAGAAGGGTTGCCGCGTCCATTGCTACGACCCCACCATCGCAGCCCTACCAGTTCTGCATTCGTCCCTCACCTTCTTCCAGCAGGGCGTGTCTGCCCAGGCGGCCTCCGGCATGGTCACGTTATCGACCACAGTTGAGCGGATCGCCGATGCGGGGGACCTGTTCCTTAAGTGCGACATTGAGGGGCACGAGTGGGGCGTTTTCGCGTCGACCCCGATCGAGGTGCTTCAGCGTTTCCGTCAGATCACTATGGAAATGCACGGTTTTGATCACCTGACAGACGACGCATGGTGGGCGCGCACGGTTGCTGCCCTGAGCGCGCTCAACGAGACTCATCGACCGATTCATGTGCATGCCAGTAACTACTTCCCGCCATTTGCACGTGGCGGCATTGCTGTGCCACGCATTCTTGAAGTGAGTTACCTGCGTCGCGATTTCTGTGGCGATGCACCCTTCGGGTCATTCGGATTGTCGCCGTTGGACGTCGCTCACGATCCGGACTTCCCTGAAACCGATCTGGCTCCCTTGTGGAACCACCTGCTGGATTGATCCAGTCACGCGCTTTCGCTCGGTATTCTCAGCATTGTCTTGATCGGAGTCCGCATGACGCAGGAACTGAAGTTGGATCACGCAAGCGCGATCCACGTCGCTGGGCATCGCGGACTTGTTGGCGGTGCAGTGACCCAGCATCTGCAGGACACCGGCTATACAAATTTGATCACTGCAGGCCGTGCCGAACTTGATCTCCGTGACCGCGTTGCCGTCTTTGACTTCTACGCGTCTAGGAGACCGAACGTCGTCGTACTCGCTGCGGCCAAAGTCGGCGGCATCATGGCGAATGCCACTTATCCGGTGGAGTTCTTCTCCGACAACATCCGCATCCAAACCAACGTCATCGATGCGGCGCATGAGTTCGGTGTTCAACGTCTCATCTTCATGGGCTCTTCTTGCATCTACCCGAAATTCGCGGAACAGCCGATCCGCGAAGACTCGTTGCTCACGGGCCTGCTTGAGCCCACGAACGACGCGTACGCAATCGCTAAGATCGCTGGAGTGCTGCATGTCCAAGCCATGCGTCGCGAATACCAACGCCGCTACGTCTCAGCTATGCCGACGAATCTGTACGGACCGGGCGACAACTTCGACCTGCATTCATCGCACGTTCTGCCGGCCATGATGCGCAAGTTCCATGATGCCAAGCTGTCCGGTGCAGATTCGGTGACCTTATGGGGAACTGGTTCACCGCGCCGCGAGTTCTTGCATGTGGAAGACCTCGCACGCGCAGTTGTCACGCTGCTGGAGCGCTACGACGATGCACCGCCGATCAACGTCGGTGTCGGCGACGATGTGACTATTCGGGAACTGGCAGAGCTCATCCGCGAGATCGTTGGCTTTGAAGGCGTCATTGAATGGGATACATCCAAGCCCGACGGCACGCCGCGAAAGTTGCTTGATGTTTCGCGCATCAATGCGCTGGGCTGGAAGGCGCAGATCGATCTGCGTGTAGGCATTACTTCGACCTACGAGTGGTTCAAGGCAAACCATGTCGGCTGAGCAGGCTCGCCACTCATGACCTGGCTCATCACCGGGGGAGCCGGCTACATCGGAGCGCATGTGGTGCGCACGTTTACCGAGGCCGGTGAAGCGTGCATCGTGCTCGACGATCTTTCGGCGGGAGTTCGTGCACGTGTGCCCGCTGCTGTGCCCTTCGTGCACGCAGACATACTCGACGAAGAGGCACTCGATCGAGTGTTCACCGAGTACGCCATCGAGGGTGTTGTACACCTCGCTGGTAAGAAGAGCGTTCCCGAGTCGGTGCTGCGGCCTGACCTCTACGAGCGCATAAACACTGACGGCACCAAGTCACTGCTCGACGCGTGCCTGCGTCACGACGTTCGCCACATAGTTTTCTCCTCGACGGCGGCGGTGTACGGCATTATCGAGAGCGACGAGCCGGTGACGGAAACCGCGCAGGTTGCGCCGATCAATCCCTACGGTGAAACGAAGCTCGCTGCGGAACATGCGATCGAGAAGGCCACAACGGGTGGCGAACTCGATGCGATTGCGTTCCGCTACTTCAACGTGGGTGGCGCTGCCGCTCCGGAGCTTGAAGACCTGTACGGCGAAAACCTCATCCCGATTCTGCGCCGTGCCATCGAGGCGGGCCTTCCGGTGTCCGTATTTGGCACTGACCTGCCGACGCGTGACGGCACTTGTATTCGCGATTACATCCATGTGGCGGATCTTGCGGATGCGCATCTAGCGGCGGCCCGTTACTTGCGTGAGCACCCACGCCAGGCCTTCGAAGTGATCAACCTTGGGACGGGCACGGGCTCAACCGTGCTCGAAGTGATTGCAGCTGTCGAAGCAGCCGAGGGTGTTCCGGTTCCATGGGTGGCGGCCGATCCAAGGGTCGGCGACCCTGTTGCATCCACCTGTGACGCATCGCTTGCCGCAACCGTGCTCGATTGGCACCCGACGCGCATGCTTCAAGAGATCGCGACCAGGGCAGAAGCTTGAGCGCGGCATCCAACTTACGTCCACGTCGGCAAGGACAATCCTCAAATGACCGTTGACCAGCACCGAGTGCGCAGTTTCGATGGACTGCGTGGGTGGGCCGCAGTTGTTGTGCTGATACATCACCTCATGTTGTTGGATCCGTGGTTCGGTCGCGCCCAAAGTGCGCTGTCCGGACTGCCTGACGGCAATGCATTGCAACGAGCCTTCTTCTACTCTCCGCTTCACATTGTTGCCGCTGGTAGCGAGGCGGTGGCCGTGTTCTTCGTGCTTTCAGGTGCGGTTCTTGCTACTGCGTTTCCTGGGCGAGCCACCTTGCATGGTGCGTACCTGCTGCCACGCCTCACGCGTTTGTACCTTCCCATTTTCGGCGCGGTCTTCCTCGCATTATCGCTGTCGTCGCTTCGGCCCGAGGTCGGTCGCAAGGGGATGAGCCCGTGGCTTGCCGACTACCTCAAGGCAATGCAATGGCCGGATGTCGTGGCGCAGCCGACCGCGCTGTTGCGAGAGTTGTTCGTGCTAGCGGGAACTTCGTGGCTCGATGCGCCGCTCTGGTCGATGCAAGTTGAGATCGCTGTCTCCATTCTGTTCTATGCCGTCTGGACTTGCTCGACGCGAGGTCTTTTCGGATTCCTCTTTGCAGTTGCGATTGCTGTGGTCTTCCGTCACAGTTCTATTTCGTGGCTCACGGCAAACTTGGCCTACTTCGTGGTTGGAGCGGCGCTTGTCCGGGCTTCATGGCGAGCCAGCTTCCGACAGGCGAATGCGCTGTATGCCCTTGGAATACTGCTATTCACGCTGCCTTGGATTACACGCGGGGTTGGAGTTGACATCGCTTACGGGTTGCTCGGCAATGTGTGGATGATTGCCGGATCTACGTGTTTCGTGGCCGCGGCAATGAGCAAATCCGCGGTCACGCCTGCACTGGAAGGACGCGTCGCAACTTTCTTGGGCCAGCGCTCCTACAGTCTGTATCTCATCCACGTGCCAGTCATTTCGGTCATGGCATTCTGGGCCATGAGCCTTGGTGACGGTGATCCCAATTGGGGGTTCTGGGTGTGGCCGTGCGGACTTGCTGCAATGGTTGCGGCGGAAGTGTTCTTTCGTGGCATTGAGCGGCCAGCGCACCGTATGTCGTCTCGGCTCCGAAAGAGAATGACTGCACCCAACCCAACGGCTTCATGACATCGCTTTGGCGTCGACTTAGCGCATCTAGGACGTCAATTGCCGGAGCAGAGTAATTACTACTTCCGCCGAGCCTTAGCGCCGTTGAGTTCGTCGGCGAGGTTGTCGATGTCGGCTTCCACCATGAGTCGGGCGAGTGCGTCCCATTTGGTGGTTGCTTCCCAGCCCAACTGTTCGCGTGCTTTGGTGGGGTCGCCCAGCAGGTAGTCGACTTCGGTGGGGCGGAAGTATTGCTGGTCGACTTTCACATGTTTGGCGGGGTCGAGTCCGGCGTGGGTGAAGGCGACGTTGATGAAGTCTTGGACCGATGCTGCGACGCCGGTGGCGAGCACGTAGTCATCAGGCACATCGGCTTGCAGCATGCGCCACATGCCTTCGACGTATTCCGGTGCATACCCCCAGTCGCGGCGGGCGTCGGTGTTGCCCAACCAGAGGGTGTCTTGGAGTCCGAGTTTGATGCGAGCGACAGCGCGGGTGATCTTGCGAGTGACGAAGGTTTCGCCACGGCGGGGTGATTCGTGGTTGAAGAGGATGCCGTTGACGGCGAACAGGTCGTAGGCCTCGCGGTAGTTGATGGTCGCCCAGTACGCATACAACTTGGCCACCGCGTACGGACTACGCGGATGCATCAAGGTGGTTTCTGATTGCGGCGGCGGGGTGGCACCAAAGAGTTCCGAGGAAGACGCCTGATACAGGCGCGTATCAACCTTGGAGGCCCGCACCGCTTCCAGTAAACGAATAGCACCCAAACCGGTCACGTCACCGGTGTATTCGGGGGTCTCGAACGACACCTTCACATGCGACTGCGCACCCAAGTTGTAGACCTCAGCCGGTTGCACATCACGCAACAGGTTGGTCAGGTTCGACGCATCAGACAGGTCCCCGTAATGCAAGAACAGGTTACGGTCCGGCACATGCGGGTCCTGGTAAATGTGATCCAAACGCTCAGTGTTAAACGAAGACGAGCGACGGATAACCCCATGCACCTCGTAACCCTTGGCAAGCAACAACTCCGCCAAATAAGAGCCATCCTGACCGGTAATACCCGTAATCAACGCTGACTTGGTGCGCTCCATGCCGGTGCCTGCCGTTTCCGTGCCTAGCCGATACGTGAGTGTATTCGGCGGGTGCCTCGAGCGCCCCGCCGATCGGCGCTCAGAGCCGGAAATGTGACGGCTGTGTCTGCCTTTGCGGCACAATGGAACGAGCCAGCGGAGGTGCCATGAAGTCGCAACGAGACCTGCAGCGCAGGGCTTCGTCGGCGCGCGTCTATGTCGCGGTGCTCGGGTACACCGTGCTCTTCGGCAAAGTGGTGATAGCGAACCTGCTTGAGCAGGGCATCTGGATTGACGGCGAGGGGTTGAAGCGAGCCGCCGAGCTCCAGGCCATGGCTGTTTACGGCGTCGCTGTTCCGGGCCTTGATGTAACGACTTCCGGCTACCCAACGTTGGTCTACGGTTTCGGCGAACTCATTGGCAATGCAGCGCTTTGGCCCGTTGCGCTGCTGCAGTCTGCAATCTTCTCCGCCGCCGTTTGGTACTTCACAATCGCGCTTTCCCGTACCCGCATCGCATGGGGCACGATTCCGCTGGCCTATCTGATTCTGCTCAATCCAGCGCTCTCGCTATCGTCGCTGGCGCTCACCTGCGAATCGCTGACTGCATCACTCCTCATGTTTGCGCTTGGACAGTTGATCCGCGACATGACGACGCCACGCAATGCGCGCACGCCCCGACGCATCCTGATAGCCGCCCTGCTTTTGAGCTTGGCAACGCTCATGGCGCCCGCCCTCGCCTTCGGATCGATTGCTTTCCTACTGAGCTGGGCGACTGCTCGCGGTAACCGGGAGCAGGCGATCTGGATTTCTTCCGGTGCGCTGGCGCTCTTGCTTGCGCTGCCGTTGATGCTATTAGTGCGCAACCAGCTCGCGAACAATTCGGCGCTGCTACCGGAGTCATCTGCGCAACTCGCGCCCGTCATGTCTGGCTTCAAGGACTTCAACGGTCAGCGTTGCGGTGTTGGATCGCTCGATGTGGTTTCGCTTAACGGGTCCACGCTGCGCTGTTTGATGACGTGGTACCAGGAGGCTGCTGCGAGCAGTTCCGCATCCGCAGTCCCCAACGCCATCGCCTTCTGGTCGCCGTGGGCAGGTCCCATGGCCAGCCCGCAGTTACGCGACAATCTTTGGGTCGTCCTGCAACCAGCGAATGTCCTGGGCAATGCCCAAGATGACCGTTCGTTGCTGGGCAGTCCCCTCGCGACCCTGGCAAGCTGGCTGTGGATCATCGGGGCGCTGGTGGCCATGTTGTCGGGCCTCTATGCGCTGCGCAGCCTCGGTCCTGTGGAAACCCAGTTGTCCGTGGGCGCAGGTTGGCTGATTACCGGACTCTGGCTGGAGGGAACGCTCATGGGCGCCGATTCCAGCTCGCGGCTTCCTGTGCAGGGTGCCGCGCTGCTCTTGCAACTCATGGGCTTGCGCTTCATTTTTACCCGCGGTCGAGAAAGAAGCCGGGACCCCTTTGCCCCATCGTGAGCGCCCTCCACACTGGCCATAGACGGTCATTGACCACCCATACATCTCCTGTCACACTTGTGACAAGAAGTCACATAACGTGACAGGAGTTTGATGATGGATACCTTCGGGACGCGACTTCGGGCAGCCCGTCTTGCCGCGAAGATGACCCAGCAGCAAGCGGCCCACGGCATTATGAGCACCAGCCAACTGTCGCTGTTGGAGCGAAATCAAAGACGACCCTCAGTTGAGGCGCTTGCTGCGCTGGCGGAGCGCCTTGAGGTCGCCTCATTTGAGCTTTCGGGTGGACTGCAGGTGGTCGGCCGGGCACGACCCGAATGCCGACTCGATCAGGCCGAGCGGTTCTTGTGTCAACGCTATTTCGCCGCAGCCGAACGTCTCGCCACGAAGGTGATTTCCAGCGGCACGTATGCGGAGCGTCGCATGCGCGCCCTGTGTATCCGTGCCGAGGCGCGCGAGGGACTGCAGCGACCGCAGTTTGCGCTTTGCGACCTGACGGCGGCACTCGAGATCGCGCAGCATCATCGCAATCGTTCGGCCGCTGTAAGGATCGCGTTGCGGTGTGCACGGCTTCGACAGTTGCTCACTTCCGATGACGTTGCTTGAGCCAAAGAGACGCCACGCGCCCAGTACGGTTCCTCCATGCGAGCGTGGCGCCGGCATCGGGTAACCCTGGGGGCAATGCTCACTGTCGTCGCACTGATCGTTCCTACAGTTGCCACGGCAGCAGATGCACCGACGCTTCGCATGATCAACATTGTCGAAGTCACGTGGCCCGGCGCACCCAGCCCGAAGACCAGCATCGACCAAGTCGTGAACGTGGTGCGCAATGACACCATTGATCGCTGGAAGCGCATCAGCGGCGGGCGCGTGGTGTTCACCTTCGATCGCGTTCTTCCCAAGGTCCGCGCCACTGGCCCGATCCCTTGCGATGCCGCCGGTTCCATTCGCTTCATGAGTGATACAACACTGGCGGCGTATGTCGGTGCGGGCATCTCGGATTTCCGCAACCGCTACCTGGTGATCGTGTCGCCCGACCCAGGCGGGTGTCTATGGGACGGTCGCGGGGTCGTGAATGGAATGGGTGCCGCGGGCGGAATGCTTGTGCTCAAGGACACCGCTGACACGATGGTGATCGCCCACGAGCTGGGTCACAATCTGGGTCTCGGCCACAGCAATCTGGAACAGTGCTCGCTGAGCCAGCCCGATGGCGAATGGAAGGACTGCCTTGCCATCGAGTACGGCTCCGCCACCGACATTATGAGCAACAACGTGCGAACTTCGCCGCTCGCTGCCTACCACCAGTGGCGTCTCGGCTGGATTCCGGACGCAGACGTTGTCGTGGGCAATCGCGAGATGAATGTGACCTTGCAGGCGGTTGACACTGTCACGGGCATCCGCGCTCTGTTCATCCGCGATCGTTCTGCCGCCTACTGGGTGGAGTTCCGAAAGGCGGATCCTGAGAACTTCATTAAACAGGGCCTCGTTATTTACCGAACTGATCCGCCACCTGCCACTTCCATCGTGAGTCCGGTCGGAGACAAGGTCGATACAACCTCGACCGGCATCACGCTCGATGTGTGGATGTTGAACCTTGGCGACTACGTGTACACCGCAGATCGCGGTTCGCCGTCGCTGCCTTCGGAAACGGCTTTCACTACCACCTTCGGCGGGGCGACGCTGATCGCGCATATGAATGCCGATGGCACGGCGAACGTGCACATAACTCGCGCCGCCAAACTCGCGCCGACCGCGCCTCAGTGGACCAATCCAAGTACATGGCGCAATGCGTCGGCGCCGGTGACCTCGCTGGAGTTCGACGACCGTGGGATAGAGCTTGCCCGCTTCGAAGCGCGCATTTCTGCAGATGGCGGCGCAACGCAACGTGCCATCGCCCCGACGTTCCTGTCGGGGGAGCCGCGCACGTATTTGCATCCGCTGGCGCCTCCCGCGGTCGTTACGGCCGGCTCACTTCCGGAGGGCACCTATGACGTGCAGTTGCGCGCCGTGAACGTGCTGGGAGTCGCAGGACCTTGGTCGACACAGCGACGCGTACATATCGATCGCGGTAGCCCGCGGGTGACGGGTCGCTTCAGCGCCACTGCGGCAGCGCCGGGCCAATCGGTGACGGTGGCCTGGACTGGCGCGCGCGACCTTGGCGCAGGCATCTGCTCCGCGCAGGCATTGAATGAAGACGGGTTTGCGCTTGCACACTGGGAATCGATTCGCGCAGGCAAGCCGAGCTTCACGCTCGCGGCAAACGGCACGCTTCGTGGAACGGCGCAGGTCTTCGATTGCCTGGGCAATGGCTCGGAAGGTGCTCTTGCACTCGACACGACCTATCTTGCACCGGCTGATTTCTTGCGAACCGGTACATGGAGTGCCTCGGTGACAGCGCCCAAGTGCCTCTCAGGAACCTGCTCCGCGACAGTTCTGACCGGCACCGGTGATACCGATGTGCTGGTAGGTGCCGGTGCGGCGTCGGTGTTCGTCGATGGCGTACGCAGGGGGGCGATTCCCGCGGCAACGTCACATGCCGCGCGCATCGGTTTCCGCGTCTCAGGTGCGCATCGCGTGCGCATCGTTGGTAGCGCATGGGAATTGCGCGGAGCGCAGACTGTACGTGCTCAGCTTTCCGCAACGAAAGCAGTGTCCGGATCCGTGCCGGTAGAAGATGTTTCTTTGAAGAACGCCGAGCAGCGCAGACTTTCCCTGCTTGGCTTCAGGCACTCCGACTTCGCCGACACGTACACCGTGCAATTGATGGATGGTGGTGACTCGACGACCGCGGCCACGCTCGACCTGTGCAGCGCTGATTTCGCCAGCGAGGCGCTACGTATGGCCCGTCGGCAGGTCATCGTTACCCGCGCCACCAAGGACCCCTACCTCTTCGTGAGCACGGAGACTGTTCGCTACACGTCGACAGCAGCTACGCGCCAAGCGCTGCAAGAAATCGATGCTGCGGCGACCCTCTGTAGCACGCGTGGTTACGCCTTGTCCGCGAGTGGAAAGAAGGAGACCTGGACGTTTTCGCCCTTACCGTCACTCCCGAGTGGTCTTCGCCCGAGCACTGATCGCCGACTGTATCTGGTGACGACAGGGGAGAGCCCGACCGCAACGTCCTTGCTCCTCGCATACCAGTTCAAGGGCAACATGCTCAACGCGCTGTATGTCGTCAAGCGTGGAGCGGACTCACTCGATGCGCCCGCGGTGCAACGTTGGCTTGAGGTTGCCGCCGTGCTTGGTCGTCGCCTTACTCGCGGCGTGACCGCCTAAGTCGTTACGCGTACTTGAAGATGATGAGACTGGCGAGCGTTGCCCAAGCCAGGGCCACGGTGGCGGTATCGACATTGAGGGTCAGCAGGCGCGAAAGCTTTGCGTGCACTCTTGGCGAGAGCCGGAAGTTGTTGTCCAGAATGTTGATGCGCGTCATAGTCATGAACACCGTTGTGGTGGTGAAGGTGACGAGAAGGCACCAGGGGCATAGCGCGCCGATGTTGAAGTAGGACTGGTAGAACAGCCAATAGGCGAACACTAGGCCGATGCTGTAGATGCCCTGCGCCGTCAACAGGAATCCGCGGCGGAACAGCGAGCCACCTAGTGCAGCAATGGCGATGGTGATGACCACCGGTTCTGCGATGAGCCCGAGGAACGCGTTGGGGAAGCCGAGCAACACCGACTGCCACGATTCCGCTACCTTGCCGCAGGAAATGGTCGCCGAGATATTGCACGAGAGCACAGTGCCCGGATCCTTCGCCAACAGCCAGGCGTCGACCGAGAGCACGAGGGACGCGGCCAGGCTCAAGATGGACGACACCAGCATCTCGATGTAGGTCCACTTGTGACGGATGTGGCGTTTGGCGACCACGGCCTCGAACTGCTCGTTCTGCGATTCGTCGATCTCACTCATGCCGGCAAGCCTACAAACCCGCTGCAGTACTGCAGACCGAGCTTCGTGGCGCGGCGCCGGAGGCTCCTCAGCCCAGGGTTAAGCAGTGAGCCACCAAGCCGCGTAGGGCGGAATGCTGATTTCATCGAGCAGCGCAAGTTGCTGTCCCTGCAGGTGCTCGAAAGCGCGTGCCGAGTGACCGCCAAGCCCGAGGTCACGCAGGTAGCCACCCGGGAAGGTGCGCCACGAGTCGGAAATGTTGAACACGCCGACGTACACGCCGGCCGCGTGCTGACGGACAAAGAGGACGATGGCGGGATCGTGTGGAACCAGCACCTGGGTCTGTGTGGCCGCATGCAATTGGGGCAGCTGGCCTCGTGCACGGCCGAGCCGCTGCATCGCCGAGAACACTGTTCCGTGGACGGTCGCTGCATCGTGACGCGAATTGGCCAAGCTCCAAGGCATAGCTGGCCGATGCATCCAGCGATTGTCATCGGCGTGTTCGGGCACTGAAGTGAACCCGTAGTCATTGAGCAACGCCAGTTCGTCACCCATGAACAGCAAGGGGATGCCACCGAAGCCATAGACCATGGCGTACACGCAGTGCAGTCGATCGAGGGCGAGATGCAACAAACCTTCATCGCGAGATTCCAGCGCTCGCTCAACGCCCGCCATCGACGCGGCTGTTCCCGAAGTGCGCCGATCGCCCGTCTGCTCGTTCGCCTGGAAGTGGTCTCCCCGCGAGAAGGAGCCAGGGTGATCGCCCCTGTAGAAATCGGCAAGGAAACGCCGGTGCCAGAACCCGTTGTAACCAACGGCAGCGGCATCGGCGTCGTCGATTGCCCAGCCGATGTCATCGTGGCAGCGCGCGTAGGTGCCCCATGTGGAGGTCGTCGGGACAGTGGGGAAGCGACCGAGTGCCTGCGCCATGAGTCGCGCGTCGCGTGTTGCCAGCGCGGACCAAATCTGCACCATCAGAGAGTTGTGGTAGGCAATCTCGCTCACCTTGCCTGCGTGTTCGCCCTGACCGAGGTACGGCACGAGCAGTTGTGGCGCGACGATGGCCTCGGCTTTGAGAATCAGCGCAGGAGCGGCTATGTGTGCGATCGCGCGCAGGGCCTGACTAATCGCGTGGACTTCCGGTTGGCCCTGGCAATCAGTGCCGACGCGCTTCCAGATGAAAGCGATGGCATCGAGCCGCAGGCAGTCCGCACCACGATTGGCGAGGTACAAGATGATGTCGGCGAATTCGCAGAAGACATCGGGGTTCGCCCAGTTGAGGTCCCACTGCCAGGAGTTGAAGGTCGTCCACACCCAGCCGCCCATGTCGTCGTTCCAGGTGAAGGATCCAGGGGCGAAATCAGGGAAGATCTCGGGCAGCGCCTGCTCGAGCAGATCTGGCTGAACGCGGTCGGGATAGCAGAAGAAGTAGTCGCGATAGTGCTGCTCACCGTTGCGCGCGCGTACTGCCCATTCATGTTGATCGGCGACGTGATTGAGCACCAGGTCAAGAGTCAGAGAGATGCCGTTGCCATGCAGGTCATCGGCGAGCGCTTCCAGGTCGACCATCGTGCCCAGTTCGGGCTTGACCTCGCGGTAGGACGCCACCGCGTACCCGCCGTCATTGGGGCCGGTGCGTGGCTTGAGCAGGGGCATCAGGTGCAGGTAACTGATACCAAGGTCATTGAGGTAATCGATGTTCTCGCGCACCCCATTGAGACTGCCGGCGAAGCGATCGGCGTACATGGCGTAGCCGACCATCGACGGCTGTTGGTACCAATCAGGCTGGTAGGTGCGTTCAAGGTCACGCTGTCGTAGTGGCGCCTTGCGCCGCTGGTGGGCTTCGATGATGCCGCTGATGATGCGGGGCAACATCGCAGCCACGTCGTAGACAGGGAGAAGTCCGTCAAGGAGATCCTGCCCCCATCGATCCCAGCGCGTTTGCAGCAGTGAGCCGTCTTGGCAACGGCCGATGAGTTCACGTCCTGCAAGGAACAGATCCGCGGGCAGGTCTGCCGCTCCGGGGTCAATGGGAGCTGTCGCGAGGTGCGGCTGCTGCGCCGAACTCTTCGACCGGAAGATTGCCATGCCTGCAGCGTGCCGTAGTCGCGACGGAAGGGGCTACTCCGTAGGCAGTCCGAAACCTCGTTGCATACGCTGTTGCACAACGCGTGATGAAACCGGAAGCAAATCCGGTCAAGGAGTGATGGTGGCGGTGTCCGTGGAAACCGTAGTGGTGTCCGTCGGCGGAATCACCGGCGGGTTCGGATCGATAAGACTGAACACGAGCGGAGCTACTGAGGCGGCGTGCACTCCACTGGCGTCGCGGAACGAAATCTGACCTATCCAGGTGCCGACCGGAAGGCCACTGACAGAAACGAACCAGCTGCCCGTGGCTGTGCGTTTCACACTCTGCCGAATGGCGGTAATTTGCGCGGGCGTCGGCGCGACGCCGAGCGAGTTGGCGAGCAGTGTGAAGGACACCGTTCCACTCACAACCGGTCCGCCAACAATGCGGTTGACGTCAACGGTCAAGGTGAGCGGTTTGCCGACCAAGCCGTAGCGCAAATCACTGATGGTGGCGGTGGTGGTCTCGTTGAAGGGCAGGAAGTCCGCGGCGGCAGGGAGCCAGTCGCCTTGTGTCAGTGAGAGGAACTCCATCGAGGTTCCAGAGAAGAGATTAAGGTCGAGGTTGCCGCCGGCAATGCCGAAATTCTCGGCCCTGCCCGACGATGTGTACTGCCAGAAACTCCATTGTGGAATGCATGGGCTCAACGTCCACGCACTGATGTAGCACGTGCCGTCAGACTTCATGCTCGGGAAGTTGGAGGCCACTTTGGGACTCGGCCCATAGTGCGCGAGCCAAAGCGGGTAGCCACGGAATACCGGATCGCGCGTGAGGAACTTGGAGATGAACGATGGCGATCCGTAGACGATCGGATTGCGACCCGTGCGGGTAGCGACACGCGCCAGCCAGGTTTTCGTCCAGAGGCTCGCGTTGGCCTGGGTCGCCGACTTTGCGCAGGAGCCATCCGCGTTGGAACTCACACACCATTCCTCGAGATCGAGCGCAAAGGGCAGATCGAACTTGGTGTAGCCACCGACTGCAGCCAGCCGCCACACCGCTTTGTCTGCTTGGGCCGTGGCGTCTGCCTGAATGACGACTGGATCATTGGAAGCAGGGAAGTACGCATAGTGGTAAAAGCCCGTGTAGAGACCGGCCTGTTGTGCTGCAAGCCGATCCTGTGCGTACCACTTCGCAGCATTGGTATGGCCGCTGTCGCGACCGTCGCTGGCCTTGATGATGACGAATCGGGCACCGGCTCGGTACATCTGTTGGAAGTCGATCGGTGCTCCGCCGGGGAACAGCAATGAACTCGCGTGCTGATAGCGCGAGATGTCGACGCCGAGGATGCGCCGGCCCGCACCGAGAGCGGCCACCACTGTGGGCGTCTCAACAGCTGTGCCGGTATCGACGGCAGTGCTGGTGTCCGTGCCAGCGGTTGCGGTATCGGTCGGAGTGGGGGTTGGGGTTGGAGTGGGCGTTGGTGTCGGGCTCGGTTTGGGGTTGAGTCGTTTGACCACGGCAACGCGCACGATGCTGGACGTGACGAATTTGCCCTTGACGCGTGCCACAACTCGCAGTTTCAGCAGATCGGGCTTGGCAGTTGCCTTCACCACCATCTTCCAGTCACCTTTGCGATTGGTGATGGCGCTGCCAGTAATGTGCCACGCACCTTTGCGTTGCAATTGCCGCGACACCTTGATGCCCACCTGCTTGGGCGAGAGACTGCCGAAGAGGGTGAAGGCCGTGGCGGGCAATACTTCAACGCGAGAAGCTCGAATGGTGATGTCCGTGGTGTCGGTAGCCGCAGAAGCAGTGATCGCGCCAGTGCCCAACAGGAGAGCGACGAGCACGCCCGTGCCGCGAAGCATGGCCGGCCGCATCACGGATGTCCTCCTCAGACGCGATCGAGGTTGCAGGACCGCGGATTTGCAGTGTATCTACGTCAAGTAACCACGAGGTTGCCCGTTAGGTAAGGCGATTCCTTGGAGATTGCTTTGGGTTGATGGTGATTTACCAATACCTAGCCTTGATATACCTGCACGTCACGTATCCTGAGCCATACCCGTCTAGAGGAGTTACACGATGCGCAAGGTTTTGACCCTCGCAATTGCCGCGATATTGGCAACCGGCGTTGTGGCCGCACCGGCTAGTGCCGCTGCCGCCCCGAAGACTGGTGGCAAGTGCACAGAGCGAATTGCAACAGCCAAAGTTGGCAAGGCTCGCCTGTACTGCGGCAAGAATCTCAACGCCCGCACCAAGAAGCAGTACAAGTTGGCCTGGATTAACTTCAGCGCCTGCTACAACGGCATCATCGAGTACAAGAAGACCGATGCTCAGTACCAGGACGCGCTAGTGCAGATGAACAACATCAAGGTGCAGTTTGCAGCCCTCGATACTGCAACTCGTACCGTGATGGCACCGCAGGTGCAGTCGCTGGAGATGGCTGTTGCACAACTGGCACCCGTGGCGGCGACACTCGGACAGAGCATCCGCTCGATGTGTCCATGATGAACTGATCGTTTTCACGAGCCCCGACCCCTGTGGTCGGGGCTCGTTTTGTTTGTCGGCAAGGGCGCTGATTGCGCTGTGGGTGAAGGGACCCACTGCTTGCCTGTGGACGTCGCGTTTCCACCAGTGGCAGTAGCGCAAGGTTCGCCTCGGCGGTTTCAGCACCGCCCGTGCGGTCCACCACCGCTACGTCTCCGCCGCAGGATTGGAATCCCATGGGCACTTACAACAAGGGCGCGGTCATCGCTATCGCCGGTAGCGCGCTCGTCTCCACTATCGCCGTTGGCGCATCCTTCGCACCCAGCACCTTTGCAGCCTTCACCGACAGCACCACCTCGATTGCCAACTCCGCTACCGCTGGCACCCTCAACATCGACATCGTCGATAACGCCGGCAACGTCACCAGCGCAGCCCGTGTTGTCGTGACGAATGCTTCGCCAGCTATGGCAACCCGTACGAACACCTTGTCGGTGCGAAATGGCGGATCGCTCGATGCATCGTTGAGGATCCATAGCCTGAATCTGCTCGCTGGAGCAAATTCGCTAGATGACGTGCTCAAAGTGCAAGTTATCGATCAACTAGGCGAGACGGTCTACTCAGGCGGGGTGTCCGGTCTTGATTTCACATTGCCAAATCTCGCTTCTTCGGCAACTGCCAACTACACCATCAAGGTCACATGGCCGGACGATCCGGCGGTGGACGACAACCCATACCAGGGTGCTTCGCTCAGCTTTGATCTGACCGCTGATGCATCGGTAATCGCGGGCCAGTAATAGCTACGGGTGCCACCGTCTGGCATAAACGGTGGCACTCGACGATTCCGTCATGGCTTCCCCCGGCTATTGCGGAGTCACCCCGATGTCCGCTGTGCCCCGCAGCGCGACATCGCGGCGCCGAGGCCGGTTTCCCAGCCTCGGCGCCGTTGCCATTTCACTCGAGGAGGAGTCCCCCGTGTCCACCGCAGATCGCATCGCTCTTCGTAGCCGTTCGCCCTTTGTCCCAACGCTGGTCGGTGCCATTGCGGTTGCGCTGCTCGTTATTAGCTTCGGAATATTCGGGTCTCTGTGGTTGCTCGAGACAGCAGGCGCACAGGCGTATCCCGTGGCGTCGGATTCCATGGTCCCCTTCTTCGAGCGAGGCGACCTCGTGGTGACGCAGCCCGCCTCGCAACTGCGAGTGGGTGACATCGTGACCTTTCGCAAGTACGGGCACTTGATCACGCATCGCATCGTGGCCCAAGGTCGGGTTCCGGGAACCTTCGAAACCCGCGGCGATGCAAACCCCGGCAATGACCCATGGAAGATCTCGCTGGCGGATGTCACAGGACGCGTGCAGAGCGTCGTCCGTCGAGCAGGCGTCCCGTTGCTTGTCGGTGAGTCGGCGAGTGGTCGCATTGCCGGCGCCAATCTGCTGCTCGCCGCGCTCTTCAGTGCGGGCTGGGCAGTGCCGCGTGCGGTACGAAATGACGAGGCAGCGTGACCACTCCGCTGCCTTCGTCGTGGTTGTTGGCAATATCCGATAGTGCATGCCGAGCGGCTTGGACCGCCTCCGAAAACAGCAACGGCGGCCCCGCGGGAAACCGCTGAGGCCGCCGTTGGCGGAATCCGTGACTAGTGATCGTTTCTCGAGGCGTCGAAGCGCTCGTAGGACGCGTGAATCTCTTTCTCCGCTTCAACTCGACCGGCCCAAGACGCGCCCTCGACACTCTTGCCGGGCTCGAGGTCTTTGTAGACCTCAAAGAAGTGCTGGATTTCCAGACGATCGAATTCGTTGACGTGGTGGATATCGCGAAGGTGCTCCTTGCGAACATCGCCCGCGGGAACGCAGAGCAATTTGTCGTCTCCGCCCATTTCGTCGGTCATGCGGAACATGCCGATCGCGCGCACCGCGACTAGGCAGCCGGGGAAGGTGGGCTCATCGAGCATGACCATTGCGTCGAGGGGGTCGCCGTCGAGCCCGAGGGTGTTATCCACGAAGCCGTAGTCCCACGGGTAGCGCGTTGAGGTAAAGAGCATGCGGTCTAAACGGATGCGTCCGCTCTCGTGATCGATCTCGTACTTGTTGCGGCTGCCGCCTGGGATTTCAATAACGACATCAAAGATCAGGTTGGTCATACGGCATTGTCGCACAGGTCAGAGGTCCTGCTGACGTAGTGCGCTACAGGCCGGCGTGGATCCGGAGTCGATGGCTGGGGTATGCCGCAATCGCGCTTGCATTACAAGGGCGAAGCCAGAGGGCTGTATACCGGTATGGGTATAGCGGTACACTCCCTCCATGCAGGTAGATGAGCAAGTAGCAGGCGAAGTGATTGTGCGTTTGCGTAAGGCGCGCGGGCAGATCGAAGGCGTGATCAATATGATCGAGTCTGGGCGTAACTGCAAGGACATCGTGACGCAGTTGGCCGCGGCCTCCAAGGCGCTCGATCGTGCGGGCTTCAAGATCGTGGCAAACGGCATCCGCCAGTGCACGAATGAAGAGAACGCTCCCATGACCGTTGACGAACTCGAGAAGTTGTTCTTGTCTCTCGCGTAAGTTTTTCGCCAATCGACTGCTAGAGCACGACGCCTACGGTCGATGAGACGTACGTGATTTCATGCGCCAGCAGCCTGTGCGATCAAGCACAAATGTCACGCTGTGGTGGGACAGCGCTTCTGACTGCTAGGACTCGGGAAGCGCTACTGCAGAAGCGTTCTTTGGCGGCCTAGCAGCGTAGTAGGAACCCAGCAATACCAACGGGAATCCCAGCAGCATGCCCCATGTGATCTTGTCTCCGGCCGCTGCGACGCCGAGTGCCAGCGCCACGATCGGGATCAGGTAGGCGACGAGCGAAGCTCGAACTGGGCCGATGGTGTTGATCATGCGGAAGAACAGTTCAAACGCCACCACCGTGCATACGACCGCGAGCAGCACCAGTGACGCCCACGCTTGGTTGGAGACTCCTGCAGCGGGCCACGAGTTGAGGGCGGGTACGGCGTAGAACGCTGTGACCATCGGCATGCTCAAGCCGACAACGCCCATAACGGAAATGCCAGGCATCTTGCGCGACGAAATCTGCGGTGCGATGGCATAACCCAGTGAGACGAACAGCATCATCACCACGGCGACAAGGTCAATGCTGCCGTGCAGCCAGTCGATACCAACGAGCAGACCCACTCCGGCGAATCCAACCGCGAGGCCCATGAGTCGTTGCCACTCGGTCGCGCTGCGATCTCCAAGCAGTCGACCGATCGGAGTAGAGAAGAGCGGAATGGTGGCTAACAGCAAGCCCGTCAAGGAGGACGAGATGCGTTGTTCTGCCGCTGCCAGCATGTACCACGGGCCGATGAATTCGAATGCGGCGAAGGCGAGCACCCATCGCCACGCGCGGATAGCTGGCATGAGTGAGCCATCCCGCCAGGCCAACGGCAGCATGACCAGACTGGCAATGCCACAACGCAAGAAGACCATCTGCGCCGGACTGATCTCTTCTACGACCAGCTTGATGAAGTAGTAGGGGATGCCCCACACGATGGCGAGCGAGAAGAACAGCCAGTACCCGCGTCGCGTCATGGCACAACCTTCTCACAGTGCGATACCACTGAAGTTCGCACGATGCATGGTCTCGCCCCCGTGCCGTTCGGGATCGGGAATGACCGCGACAGTTCAAACGTTGCTGCGCCTAAGGTTTCCTCGCGCCTTCAAGCGAGGGCCTGCAGAGGAGTCATCATGATCGAGTTCTACGGTGCAGACTGGTGCGGCGATTGCCGGCGCAGCAAGCGTCAACTAGATGAACTGGGCGTGGCTTATAGGTACATCGACACGGAGACCGAAGAAGGTGCCATTGACAAGGTCATTGCCTATAACGGCGGCATGAAGTCGATCCCCGTCATCGTCTTCACCGATGGCACGCATCTCACCGAGCCTTCGAACCCCGCTCTCACGGCCAAACTCACTGAGCTTGCCCTGATCTGAGGCCCGCTGCGGCGCAGCACCGAAGCAGATAGACTCCGTTCGTCGTGCAACGACTACCGCTCGCGGGATCGCGAGCCGTCTGAACTGGAGATCCTGTGGCACTCATTGAAGCCATGCTCGCTCGTGAAATCCTCGATTCCCGTGGCAACCCCACGGTCGAGGTCGAGATCGCACTATCCGACGACACCGTCGCGCGTGCTGCAGTCCCGTCCGGTGCTTCGACCGGTGCTTTCGAAGCCAGCGAGCGCCGCGATGGTGGCGAGCGTTACCTGGGCAAGGGCGTCGAAGACGCCGTTCGTGCCGTGGAAGACGAGATCCTGCCCGAGATTGTCGGCTTCGACGCCGCTGATCAACGCCTCATCGATCAGGTGATGATCGATCTCGACGGAACCCCGAACAAGTCCCGCCTCGGCGCCAACGCCATGCTCGGTGTTTCGCTGGCCGTCGCCAAGGCGGCTGCCGATTCGGCCGGCCTGCCGCTGTTTCGCTACATCGGCGGTCCCACCGCGCACATCTTGCCCGTGCCGATGATGAACATCCTCAACGGCGGCGCGCATGCTGATGGCGGCGTCGACATTCAGGAATTCATGATCGCCCCTATTGGCGCTCCCACCTTCCGCGAAGCGCTGCGCACTGGCGCTGAGTGCTACCACTCCCTGAAGGCGGTGCTGAAGAAGGCTGGCTATGCAACGGGTCTTGGCGATGAGGGCGGCTTCGCTCCGTCACTGCCGAACAACCGTGCAGCCCTTGAGCTCATTGCCGAAGCGATCGAGAAGGCCGGGTACAAGCTGGGCGTTGACATCGCGCTCGCACTTGATGTTGCCGCCACTGAGTTCCACAAGGACGGCGTCTACTCCTTCGAGGGTGGCAAGAAGTCAGCCGCTGAGATGACCGCGTACTACGCGCAACTCGTTGCAGATTTCCCGATCGTCTCGATTGAGGATCCGCTGGACGAAGACGACTGGGCCGGCTGGAAGGCGATCACTGATGAGTTGGGCAAGAAGATCCAGCTCGTGGGCGACGACCTTTTCGTCACCAACCCGACGCGCCTCGCTCGCGGTATTGCGGCGGAAACGGCCAATGCGCTGCTTGTCAAGGTAAATCAGATCGGCACCCTCACCGAGACGCTCGATGCCGTCGCCATGGCGCATCGTGCCGGTTATGCCACGATGATGTCACACCGTTCCGGCGAGACGGAGGACACCACCATCGCTGACCTTGCGGTTGCACTCGACTGTGGGCAGATCAAGACCGGTGCTCCGGCCCGTACCGAACGCGTTGCGAAGTACAACCAACTGCTCCGCATCGAAGAAGAACTCGACGACGCAGCCCGTTACCTCGGCGCTGCCGCCTTCCCGCGCTTCGGTAAGTAAGCAGGAACTGAAGGCGCGCCAACCCGAGAGGGGCTGGCGCGCCTTCGCTGTTTACCCGCGGCTTTGCTGCAGACGGCGCCGAAACGTGGCCCCTTTCGGCACGTAATGCGGCCGATGCGCAGGGGGAGCGGTGCGAGAATGTGAGAATGACGTCAGTGCCGGAACGCAGCCACGCGGGTCGCCGTTCGTCGCTGACCCCGCGGGCGGCGATTCTCACGGCCGTCCTCGCCATCGGTCTCGCCTCGATTGCTCTGCCGATGCGCGACCTCGTGGCACAGCGCAATCGCATTAATGCATTACGCGATCGGCAGTCTGTGGCCGCTGCCGAGTTGCGCTCCATGAATGCGCAGATTGCACGATGGAACGATCCCGCGTTCGTGGCAGTGCAGGCTCGGGAACGTCTGCATTTCGTGCTACCCGGACAGGTTGGCTACGTCGTACTTGAAACCGATGACTCGCCGGTGCTGTTGCAGGGCACAACCCCCAAGGCGGGTCGCTCACGGAGCTGGTACACCGCAATATGGGGCGGTATCAAGCGTTCTGGTCAGACGGCTGTTCCGGCTGCTGGCTGAGCCCGGGTCACACCGCGGTTTGCCGGTGCTCTGGCTGCGCAATGAACTCTGGAAGAATCGGGCGAGGAGGTCGCGTGACCATCGATATCGAGGATCTAGCAATCCTGCATCAGCAACTGGGTCGCGAGGCTCGGGGCGTTGCTCGTATCGCCGCACGTTGCGGTTGCGGTCGACCATGCGTCGTCATGACCGAGCCGCGCTTGCCCGATGGCACCCCTTTCCCCACCGTTTACTACTTGACGTGTCCGCGCGCGGCCTCGGCCATCGGAACCCTCGAAGCCACGGGCGTGATGGCTGAGATGCAGGCGCGACTCGAAACAGATCCAGGGCTTGCTGAGCACTACGAAAGTGCACACGAAGCGTACTTACGTGATCGCGAGTCGCTCGGTTATGTCCCAGAAATAGACGGCATATCCGCGGGCGGAATGCCCCAGCGTGTGAAGTGTCTGCATGTCCTAGCGGGTCATGCACTTGCAGCGGGTCCGGGCGTGAATCCGCTCGGTGACGAAGTGCTGCAACTGATCGGATCGTGGTGGACTCCCGCCGCATGCTTGGATAGCGATGCGTGATTGCCTTCGCAGAAGAACCGACCGCCGTAGTGAATATCGGAGAGCGCATGCGAGTCGCAGCGATTGATTGTGGAACCAACTCAATCCGCCTACTGGTATCCGAATTTGCGGGTTCCGAGACGCACGAGTTGCACCGCGAGATGCGCGTAGTTCGGCTCGGTCAGGGTGTGGATGCCACTGGCCGATTTGCAGACGACGCCATTGCGCGAACCCTCGCTGCCTGCGATGACTACGCCGCCATCTGCCGGCAACTCGAAGTAGAGAAGCTCCGGTTCGTGGCCACAAGTGCCACGCGAGACGCAAGCAACCGCCAGGTGTTTATCGACGGGGTGTTTCAACGTCTGGGTGTGCTGCCTGACGTGATTAGCGGTCACGAGGAGGCCGCCTTGTCGTTTGCTGGCGCCACACGGGAACTGCTCGACGTACAGCCTGCGCCGTTCCTCGTGGTGGATATCGGCGGAGGCAGCACCGAGTTCGTGCTTGGCGAACGCGCACCGGAGGCCTCTCGGAGCGTCGATATCGGTTGTGTCCGTATGACCGAACGCCATGACTTCAGGGGACGTCCAATCGCGAGCCGCATCGCCGCAGCGACGCTCGACATTGATGCCGCGATCTCGCAGGCACGGGTGGATGTGGCGGTTGAACGTGCGCGCACCTTTGTCGCGGTTGCTGGCTCTGCCACGACCGTCGCAGCTATGGCAATGCAATTGACGGCCTATGACCGCAACGCGATTCACGGAACGGTGCTCAGCCTCGCGATGGTGCAATCCGTATCCGAGGCGTTTCTGGGCATGGACTCCGCTCAGCGGGCGGCACTGCCATTCATGCATCCGGGACGGGTCGATGTGATCCCCGCGGGAGCACTCATTCTGCGGCGAATCATGGAGGTGTGCGAACTGCCCGAGGTCCGCATCAGCGAACATGACATCTTGGACGGTATCGCTTGGTCTGCCGCTGGGGGAGACTGAAGGTATGAGCTCGTTTCCAGTACCCGAATCTGCGCGGAGAACGACGCTGACCTTGTTCAGCGGACTTGGCGCATTCGAGACCGGCGCAGATGGCGCGTGGGATTTCGTGTCGCCCGGCTTCTTGGAACTGCTTGGTGGACTGCCAGCTTCGTCACTGTTGGGGCGAGAGTGGATAAATCGCATCCATCCGGCGGATGCCCAGCGCGCCCTTGCGGAATATCGCCAGGCGCGTGAGTTCAGGCGCCCTTGGGTGCATCAACTTCGGATGATGGCCGCCGACTCCGTGCCGATTTGGTTGAGTTTCAACGCTTTTCCGTTGCCGACGGAATCTGACGCTCGTGGCGTGGTTTTCATCGGTATTGCCAAGGACATTACGGCCGAGATGCGAGCTCGGGAACTGGCCAGCGAGGCTGCGCAGACGCTGATTGATCTTGCTGAGTTCATCACCGAGGGCTTGATCATTACGCGCGAGCGATTCATCATCGCGGCCAATACCGCGGCAGCCCGGATACACAAGTGCGCATCGCCCGACGAATTGATCGGTCGGCATGTGGAGTCGCTGATCTATCCCGGAGATGAATCCCGCTTCATCCCTAACCCTGTCCCGGACGGTGAGTACTCCGGCGCTGGGCGTGCGGTGAGAGTCGGTACGGGAGAACCCGTACTGATTGCATTCCATAGTCGCCCGATTGCCTATGCCGGTGCCCGCGCCCGCATCTTTTCGTTTGTTCCGGTGGACGACCCGCACGTGCAAACTGCCCTCGAGGACCGCAACTTTCGACGTCTACAGAACCTTGAGTCCCTGTTGCCCATTGCGTACCACCGCGTGAGCCTTGATGGCCCAGATATGGGCACGATCGAGTATGCCAACGAGCGCTTTGCAGCTCTCGTTGGCTGCACTCCGAAAGAAATGATCGGACGCAGCATCGTGGACTTCACCCGTCCAGAAGAGGCGGATCTTGCGCGGGCCAATACCGCCCGGTTCTCGCAGTCGGACGGCCTCCAGCCCATGTTCCGTCGCTGCCTCCTGCGGGCTGACGGCGGCCTGGTGTGGACCGAGATGAACGCATCGGTGTATCGCGATCCAATTTCTGGCCACGCGGTGAGCATGGTGCTGACGACCAGAGTGGACGGACCGGTCGAGTCAGCAGCTACCCCAACTGTCCGATAGCGTTATCGTCACGCACTTTGGAGGAACCATGCAGAGCAACAATCCCGTACTCCGCCGCGCAGTCGAGACTGCCGGAGAGAACCGCGGCTTGTACGACGAGGCTCGGGGCGCCTACGACCAGGCATCGGGTGACAAGTTGGAGCAGACGTTTAGCGCTGCGGCATTCGGTGAGCGATCCCTGCAATTGCCCGACGTCATCGCGAAGACCGCACTGACGCTGCTCGTGGTTGCTGGTGGTGCGCTTTTTGGCTGGCAGAACGTTGTACTCGGTTTGATCGGCATGGTGGTCGGCCTTGTGCTCGGTCTCATCAACACTTTCAAGCGCGAGGTTGTGCCGGCTCTCGTCATCGGATACGCGCTTGCAGAAGGCCTATTCCTTGGAGCCATTTCGCACATCTTCAGTGACATGTATGCGGCCAAGGCACCGAACCTGGTCGGCCAAGCGGTGCTCGGCACATTGGTTGCCTTCGGCGTCATGCTCGCGCTGTATTCGAATCGCATCATTCGTGTGAACGGCAAGTTCGCCAAGGTAATGATGGCGTCGCTTGTCGCTTACGGACTAATCGGTCTTGTGTCGTTTGTGTCCTCATTCTTCGGAGTCGGACAGGGCTGGGGCTTCTACGGCGTCGGACAGTTGGGCCTGCTGTTGTGCTTGGCGGGAGTGGTGCTCGCGGCGTTCACCCTTGCGTTGGATTTCGATCTCATCGAACAGGGCATTCGCTACGGCCTGCCGGAGCGCGAAGCCTGGCGCATGGCATACGCGCTGACTTCGACGCTCGTGTGGCTGTACGTCGAAATCCTGCGCTTGCTGGCGATCTTCACCAACAGCCGCGACTAGTCGCGCGCATGGATGTCGACCCATCTTTGGACGTCATCCTGCGTGGTTGTGAGCGGCTGCGTCAGCACTCAGAAGCGCGCTGGCTGCGGCCGCCGATGGCTCCACTGGGATCGCGGAGCTTGGGTGCCTTGTCGGCAATGGGTGGTTCCAGCCTCAAAGAATGTGTGGTCGAGGCTGCGAATCTGCTCATGCAAGGAGACGCGGAATCCCGCGGCGTAGCTGCCTTTCAACCAACGGTGAGTGTCTTCGGACTCGCCGATGTCGTTGCTGCTTTGGCCAAGTCTGTGGCCGCGATGGGCACAGACGAAGGTCGGGAAGCGTTGGCCGCAGCTGCAACCGCGGCAGCCGATTGGTAGTGCCTAGGCCAGTTCCTTGCGCAGCCTGCGTTCAGCGAAGAACGACATCAGGGGAATCGTGCCAAGTAGAGCGGTAACGATGAGTTTGCCGACATGCCACCGAGCCTTCACGCCCAGGTCGGCAGTGACCAATAAGTAGGCCATGTAGAGGAACCCGTGGATTTGCCAGGCAATGGCGTAACCGGGGATCTTCGTGTCAGCCAAGTACTTGAGCGGCAAAGCCACCAGCGACAAGAATGCCAGAAAACTGCCCACGAGCCACGCCATGATCTGGTAGCGGCGGAAGGCGGTGCGGATGGCATCGTTCACGGTTATTCCTCTCGGGTGGTACGTGCATCAGGGGAGAGCGTAGGTGCTTCGTTGCGCACGTCGATTGCGTATCGACCCAGCAAGAACAGCACAAAGAGGGCGAAGGCCCACCACTGCCAGGCATAGAACAGATTGCGCCATGTGATTCCGGAAGGCGGCAGGTTCAGGGGCGCGGTAAGTGCTCGGATTCCCTCGATGCCGAGCGGCGGCGACAGGACGATATATCCGTCAAGCATTGCCGTGTGCCAGCGCACTGCCAATTCATTGATGTTGATCGAGGTGATCGTGTCCGACGGGCGGAGCATTGCCTGCCCACGATCAGTGACCTCCGTGGGTTGCAGTCGTCCGCTCCAATCGCCGCGCAGTTCGTTGGTGCGACGAACGCGCTCCAGCGTTGTGCGAGCGGCACCGTCGGGCACAAAACCCAACAAGACCGCGCTGGCAAGCCCGGATTGGATATAGACGGGCGCGATCACCCAGCAGCCCTGCTCTGCGTTTTCGATGCGTCGACAACTCAGCAGCGCATCGGCGGTGGCGAGTGTGCCGGAATCGACGCTCACCCGACGCGCAAATGCAGAGTCTGCTACGTAGGACTTGGCGGTAACGAGATCCTGTACCGGTACGGCCGGCGCTGCAAGCACTTGCATGGAGATGTCATCTCGGTGCGCCCGCGAGTATTGCCAGAAGCCCAGCGCGGTGGTGCCCGAGAGCGCGACGAGCGCGACGAGCGCCGCCGTTGCAATGCGTCGGATCTGGGAGCGGCTCAAGCTACTGCTGCTCGCCTGGCTTGGGGATCTTGATACGACCCAGTTGTTTGGTCAGGCTGCGGTACAACAGGTAGGCGGCACCGAGCAATCCGAAGGTGAAGATGGTCCAGAGTTGGCCGGACGACAGACCGCCCGTGTTCGGGATCACCACACTGTCGTCGGCACGCACCGCAAGGGCGAAGAGGCTCATGTGGTTATTGTGCCCCTCATCGGGGTCATCCCCGACGAAGTGGAGGCCGGCGATGCGCGTGAACGACATCCCGCCGCATCTGCATGAGCGCTACGGCATTCGCCCGAAGTCACCCTGGCGTTGGGTTGCCCTCGGCCTTGTGCTCGTGGTTGCGGTACCGAGCGGTCTGTACGCGGCTAGTCGCTACGTCGACACCCAGCGCATCCCCTTCGCGCTGATCTCGTGGTCGGCGGAGTCGTCGTCGCGTGTGCGAGTGCTCTGGAAGCTGGATGCGTACGATCGGCGACAGTGGTGCGCAGTCAGCGCTCAGGATTTTGACCATTACGACGTTGGTTTTGCGGTGGTGCCCGTGCCAGCTGGAGTGACTGCAGTGACGTACACCTTGAACGTGACAGAGCGTCCGCTGGCAGTAGAGATAGCCGATTGTGCCGACAGCCCGTATGACCTAGCGGGGCCACAGTTCCCGCCTGGTGTGTTGCCACCGGAACAGCCGGCGCCCGGCCTCGCGCCAGGAGTTGGCGTCCCTAGCGCTGTTGACCCGAGCTGAACCCTTCAGCGGCTGGCTGGCGCTCTTCCTTCGGATAGCCTTTGCCGCCGGAGGCAAGCATGAGCGAGCACATCACATGGCTGACGCAAGACGCGTTCGACCGACTGCAGGCCGAACTCGATGAGCGCTCCGGCGAGCGACGCACCGAAATCGTGAAGCGCATCGAGCTCGCTCGACAAGAAGGTGATCTCAGTGAGAATGCGGGCTACCACGCTGCCCGCGAAGCGCAAGGGATGAACGAAGCGCGCATCCGGCACCTGACGCACTTCCTTGAGCATGTGCAGATCGGTGCTCCCGAGGTTGAGGACGGCGTTGTTTCGGTCGGACGCACGGTGACCGTCGAGTTCAATGGCGGCGAACAGGAAGATTTTCTCCTCGGTCTCCGCGTTGAAGAAGCCCCAGCGGGCGTCGAGGTGCTGTCACCGTCTTCCCCGTTGGGAGCGGCGTTGATCAGCAAGCGAGTGGGAGAAGACGTCACGTACTCGACAGCGAACGGCAGAGCTATCACCGTCACGATCGTCGACGTCCGCTAGCCAGTGCGCAGTCCGCGAGATGACCATTCTCATCGACAACCCGCACTGGCCCAACCATGGTCGCTACTGGTGCCACCTGGTGAGTGATGAATCGCTTGATGAATTGCATGCATTTGCCCGTCAGTTGGGCATCCCAGAGCGAGGGTTTGGCGGCGATCACTATGACCTGCCGGAGTCAATGCGCGAGCAGGCCATCGTCCTCGGTGCGCTTGCCGTTGAGTCTCGCGAGTTGGTGACGCGACTCAAATCCGCTGGGTTGCGTAAACACGTGCGCCACCAGCCATGATTTCGGGTCGGCATGACGAGTATCAGCTTTCCGTCTAGGCTTTTTTCATGCTCCCGACCGATCATCTGCTGGAGTTCCTCGCCGCGGCCTTTCTCATCATTCTGGTCCCTGGACCGAGCGTGCTGTTCACCGTTGCTCGGGCTATTGCATGGGGCCGTGCTGTCGCAGTCATGACAGTGCTGGGCAATGCACTCGGCATGTTGGTGTTGTCGGCGCTGATTGCTTTTGGCTTCGGGCCGCTCTTGGAGAACTCCAAACTTCTGTATGCCAGCGTGCAGTGGGCAGGTGGCGCGTATCTGGTCTGGCTCGGCATCGACGCATTGCGGCATCGTGAACTTGATGCTGAGAAGATGATTGATCAGGGGCCGACTGCGCCGTCGCTTTCGAGAACGCTTCGCGAGGGATTCGTGGTTGGGATTCTCAATCCGAAGGCGCTCGTGTTTTTTGCTGCGATATTTCCGCAGTTCGTAGACCGCGAAGCCGGCAACGTTCCAATGCAACTGATGCTGCTGGGCATCATTTTTGCCACCATTGCCGTACTTTCTGACGGTACATGGGGAGTCGTCGCGGGTACGGCTCGCGAATGGCTGGCCGGCAACCCCAGGCGTCTGGTGAATATGCGCACTGTGGGCGGCTGCGTCATGATTACCCTCGGTGTCATTGTGTTGGTTACGGCACCACGTCCTTAGGAGTTCCCCGTGTTCCGCCGGCTCGGCTACATCGCTGCACGTCACTCGAAGTTGGTGCTCATACTTTCGGGCCTGTTCATCGTCGTTACCGGAGCCGTCGGAACGCAGGTGATCGCGGTGATGTCGAGTGCTGGCTACGACGATCCCGAGTCGGATAGCTCCAAGGCGTATACCTACCTCAAAGACAACTTCGGCGTGGAAGACCCGTGGTCGACGCTGGTGCTCGATGCCGGCACTTCGGTGGACGATCCGACGGTTGTGAGCTCCGTTGCGACCATCACGCGAACCATCCTCGGAGTGGCAGGCGTGGACCATGTCACCTCCTACTGGTCACTCGGACAACCGGCGCCGCTGCGCAGTATCGATGGCAAGGCGGGATACCTCTTTGTCTACCTCAAGGCCGACGGCATTGATCAGGCCAACCTGATCGCGCGGCAGGTCGAGGTGGCGGTGGATGCCTTGCACTCGGATCTCGACGTGTACTACTACGGCAGCGGTGCGATCTTCAACGGCATCAACGGACGAGTGACGAAGGACATCGCATTCGCGGAGGCGATCGCCATTCCACTCAGCGCGCTGCTGACGCTGATTGTGTTCGGTTCGCTAGTGGCGGCGGCTACGCCGTTCGTGGTGTCGCTGTTCGCAATTCCGGGCGCCATGTTCGTGTTGTGGCTAGTGCAGCATTTCACCCAGGTCTCGGTATTTGGCCTCAACATTCTGACCGGACTTGGGTTGGGCCTGGGCATTGATTATGCGCTGCTCATTGTCAGTCGCTTCCGCGAAGAACTTGCGCAAACAGCGGATGTCGATGCAGCGGTTATTGCGACTGTGGAATCGGCAGGTCGGACGGTGTTCTTCTCGGGGATCACGGTGGCGCTCACATTGGCCTCCCTCTTTGTGTTTCCGCTGTACTTCTTGCAGACCTTCGCTTGGGCCGGAGTGTCAGTGGTGTTGCTTGCCATTGTCGGCGCGTTGTTGCCCATGCCCGCGATGTTGGCCCTGCTCGGACGCCGCATTGATCGCGGCCGACTGCGCGACGTGAGGCCGGTTGCCGATCACGGCGCATGGTCTCGATTGGCGGGATTCGTCATGCATCGCCCATGGCGCGTTGTGGTCGTGACCCTCTTGGTGCTCGGCGTCTTCGCTTCCCCTGCCTGGCATTTGCAAACGGGACAGCCGGACGAGCGCGTGCTGCCCGCGAGTGAACCCGTCGCTATCGCGGGTCAAATGATTCGTGATCGATTTGAAGGGCGCGAGTCGCAGCCCGTCGAGATCGTGATTCCTGGTGGACACAACACGCAAGCCGCGACCGATGCGTACGCGCAAGCGATTTCCCAATTGCCGCACATCGTTCGCGTCATTACGCCCGAATCTGTCCTCGTGCAGGGCGCGATAGTTGCGCCGAATCCGGCAGGCACGCAGTTCTCAGCAGGGACGGATGTACGGATCAACGCGATCAGCGATGTAGATGCGCGGACTCCTGCTGGGGAATCCTTGATTACTGCCATTCGTGCGCTCGACCCGCCGACGCCGGCAACGCTGGTAGGTGGCTCGGCGGCAATTTACACAGACGCTCAACATGGGGTTTTGGATAACGTGCCAACGGCCATGTTGTGGATCGCTATCGCTACGTTGCTGATCCTCTTCCTGTTCACAGGAAGCGTGCTGCTGCCAATCAAGGCGGTCCTGCTCAACCTCCTGAGTCTGGCTGCGACCTTCGGCGTTATCACATGGATTTTTCAGGACGGGCATCTGGCGGGTCTGCTGGGTGGATTCACATTGCGTGGTGTCGTCGATACATCGCAATTGGTGCTCATCGTGATCGTCGTATTCGGACTGTCGATGGACTACGAGTTGTTCCTGCTCTCGCGCATCAAGGAATTGCATGACGAAGGGATGGACACGATCCCCGCGGTGCAGTTGGGGCTGCAGCGATCGGGCCGCATCATCACCGCGGCCGCGCTGATCCTCGCGGTGGTGTTCAGTGCCTTCATTTCCAGCGGAGTCACCAGTATGAAACTCATCGGCTTCGGTGTGGGCTTTGCGATCCTATTGGACGCATCCATCGTCCGCGCCCTGCTGGTTCCCGCACTCATGCGTATTGCCGGCCGTTGGAATTGGTGGGCTCCGGCACCGCTACGTCGACTCCATGATCGGCTGCACATCACGCATTGAGCCTGATTCCCGTCCGCCGCGTGGCTAGGCTCGCGCCGTGAGCTTGCTGATTGATCGTGATATTCGTGCCGTTGTCTTCGATATGGACGGCACGCTGCTCGATTCAACGGCCAGTGTTGAGCGATGCTGGGATCGTCTCGCTGCAGCCATGGGCATCGCTCGCGTATCCGCCAAGTTCCAGCACGGCATTCCATCCGTCGCATCCATCCGCGCGACCTTGCCCGAGGCTTCCGAGTCTGAAGTGCAAGAGTGGAATCGAGTCCATCTCCGCCTCGAAACAGAGGATGCTGGCGGGAGTGCGCCCATCGCAGGGGTCTTCGAACTGTTGCGAGCACTGGATGCGGCCGAGACGCCTTGGGGCATTGCAACCGGCTGCCAACGCGAACTCGGTCATGCTCGACATGCAGCCGCGGGGCTGCCACTCCCCGAGGTCTTCATCTGCGCGGAGGACTACTCTGCGGGCAAACCCGCGCCAGACCCTTTCCTGCGTGCTGCTGAAGCGCTTGGCTTTTCCGCGTCGCAAACGCTGGTCGTCGAGGATGCGCCGGCTGGAGTCGCCGGGGGCATTGCGGCAGGTGCGCTCGTCGTGGCTGTGGTTGAGACGCACACTCGCGAGGAATTGAACGATGCGCACTTCATCGTCGACTCTCTCGACGAACTTCGCCTCCTCTTGCTGGGCGCATGAACACCGAGTACTTCTTACAAGGTCTTGCACTGGGATTCGGCAGTGGTGTTTCACCGGGCCCGTTCTTGGCGCTTGTCATTGCAGCGTCTCTTCGCGGCGGTTTCCGCAATGGGGCAGTGGTGGCACTGTCGCCGCTCATCACGGACGCGCCGATCATCGTCGTGTGCCTCACGTTTCTATCGCGTATGCCAGATGCTGGCATTGCCGCGCTCTCAATCGTGGGAGCCGGCGTGCTCGGTTGGTACGCGTACGAGGCGTTCCGTGATGCGCGAGACGCGTCCCTCGCGGCTATGCGGACGGGCGCCGAAGTGGTACAGCCGGCTCGGTATGCACTGCGTCAAGGCGTCATCGCGAACTTCCTCAATCCTTCGCCGTGGATGTTCTGGATCACGATCGGAGGTCCGCTGCTCAATGCGTCTTGGCAGTACGGCGCGTCGGCGGCAGTCTCGTTCCTATTGCCGTTCTACGGTCTGCTTGTCGGCTGCAAGGTGGCGATTGCAGCGGCTGTCGGCGCTAGCCGTTCACGGCTCTCCGACGTCGGCTATCGTCGGCTCTTGAGCGCCGCGGGGCTGCTGCTTGTGGCCTTAGCGGTCTCGCTTCTGCGCAGTGGTGTTGTCGCGTTACTCGGATAGTGAGATTGGAAAGTGAGCAGGGGGTGCTCGTGGATCGGAAGTTGCGCATGACGCTTCGCGCGCTGGCCCGCACTTGGCTGGAAGGCCTATACGTCTCCTATCTCGAGCGCAAACTCCGTCCGCTGCCGAAACCCAACCACGTCGCCATCATTCTTGACGGCAACCGGCGCTGGGCGGCTGAACGGGGGTTGTCCGCTTCTCGTGGACATCGCTATGGCGGTGAGAAGATCCAAGAGGTACTGCACTGGTGCGATGAGGCGGGTGTTCACGTCGTGACCTTGTGGTTGCTCTCAACTGACAACCTGGGTCGTGCCGACAGTGAACTCATTCCGCTCTATGCGACGATCGAGCGGACCGCTGATGAGCTCGCTCAGCAGTCAGCCTGGCGGATCAATCTTGTTGGTGCTCCGGAGATGCTGCCAGCGCCGACACGTGACGCACTGGTGGCCGCCGTGGGAGCAACCAAGTCGCACCCCGGCATGGTTGTCAATATGGCCGTTGCCTACGGGGGACGTCACGAAGTAGTCGACGCGGTTCGCGCACTGCTACAGGCCCACGAGCAGTTGGGCACCCCACTTGCAGAACTGGCGGAGCAACTCACCGCCGATCACATCGCCGAACACCTGTACACACGGGGTCAACCCGATCCGGATCTCGTCATTCGCACGAGCGGTGAGCAGCGACTCGGTGGGTTCCTGCTGTGGCAGAGCGCTAAGTCCGAGTTCTGGTTCTGCGACGCGTACTGGCCGGACTTCCGTAAAGTGGATCTGCTTCGTGCGCTGCGCGACTTCGCCAAACGTCAGCGACGCTTCGGCCAGTAGCCACCCCTCCTAGGCTTCACTGTCGAATCTGTTCAGACACGCCGCGAAAGCGAACCGTTTCGACAGTGAAGCGCAGGGGATGGGGGTAACCCTGTGTTCACCCGCGGGGTCGGGCGTGTCGCAAGACGTCGAGCCAGTCGCGTCGTAACGTGAAGTCACGGCAATCATCGCCCGGCGTCGTCGGCCTTCCCCCGATTGCACGAAGGTTCGGGGTCAGCATGCCGCGCCAAGCCGCTACTTCTGCCAGCACTTCTACGTCCGCTCGCAAGCAGGCGAGTCGTCGGACCGCGCGGCCGCCACTCCGCACCTATGTCGTGGACACGTCAGTGTTGTTGTCTGACCCCAACGCACTCACGCGGTTTGCCGAACACGAGGTCGTGTTGCCGGTGGTTGTCCTGACCGAGCTCGAAGCGAAGCGGACGCATCCCGAGCTCGGCTACTTTGCACGACAGGCGTTGCGATTCCTCGACGATCTGCGAGTCCGCCACGGTCGTCTCGATCAACCCCTACCGATCGGCGAAGAGGGTGGCACGCTACGCGTGGAGTTGAACCACGTCGATCCCGCGGTATTGCCCGCCGGGTTCCGGCTCGGCGACAACGACACTCGGATCTTGGCCGTTGCGCTGCATCTGCAGCACGAAGGCTGCGACGTCGTGCTCGTCAGCAAGGACTTGCCGATGCGCGTGAAGGCATCTGCCTGTGGGGTCTCGGCAGAGGAGTATCGGCACGAACTCGTGATCAACACGGGCTGGACGGGCATGCAGGAGTTGAATGTCGAATCCGAGACCATCAACGAGTTGTACACCGAGCACATGGTTGATCTCGATGAGGCTCGCGACCTGCCCTGCCATACGGGCCTGGTGCTCTACAGCGGTCGACAGAGCGTGCTTGGACGTGTGACTGCAGGCAAGCAGGTTCGCCTAGTTCGGGGTGATCGCGAGGCCTTCGGACTTCACGGACGTTCGGCTGAGCAGCGCATCGCGCTCGACCTCTTGCTTGATGAAGAGATTGGCATCGTCTCCCTTGGCGGTCGCGCAGGAACCGGTAAGAGCGCGCTCGCGCTGTGCGCTGGGCTTGAGGCAGTGTTGGAGAAGCGGGCCTACCAGAAGGTCATTGTTTTCCGACCTCTGTACGCGGTCGGTGGGCAGGAGTTGGGCTACTTGCCGGGATCGGAAGCCGAGAAGATGAACCCATGGGGGCAGGCGGTTTACGACACGCTTGGTTCCGTTGCTGCCTCCAGCGTGGTTGATGAGGTGGTTGAGCGCGGCATGCTCGAAGTGCTTCCGCTTACACATATTCGCGGCCGCTCATTGCACGATGCGTTTGTCATTGTCGACGAAGCACAATCGTTGGAACGCAATGTGTTGCTGACGGTGTTGTCGCGGATCGGCAAGAACTCGCGCGTCGTGTTGACACATGATGTGGCGCAGCGGGACAACCTGCGAGTGGGTCGACACGACGGTGTTGTGGCGGTCGTGGAGAAGCTCAAGGGCCATCCACTGTTCGCCCACGTGACGCTGAACCGCAGTGAGCGCTCGCCAATTGCGGCGCTCGTCACCGAGATGCTGGAAGACGTGGGCGTGTGATTGGCAAACGGGTAATGTGACTTGGGTCACTCGAAAATGTCGGAATTGCCCCTGAAATTTGCCTGCCGTTTACCGATCTGGGGAAAAGTCACCCTACTCGCGGGTTGCTGTCCACAGGCAAGGAACGGCACGGTAACCCCATGTTGCAAATGACGCGCTCCACCAGGACCTCCGTGGTCCGGGGTCTCGCGAGCGCCGTCACTGTCATCGCCTTAGTCGCAGTACCCGTTGCAGCAACCGCGTCTGAAACCGATACCGCTTCCGATCCGCGCTTTGAAGCTGTGCAGCAGGCGGTACAAGCGAATGTTCCCTCACCGGCTCCTGCGCCGGCCGCGCCGACTCGGTTGGTTGCGAACTTCACAGCTCGTGGGCTCACTGCAATTCGCGCGACACGCTCAGCCTCCATGTTCCGATGGGGTTCTGCTACATATGCAAAGTGGTACGCCAAGTCGCACATCACGGCCAAATACAAGTGGGGCACGCGGCAGTTCGGTTGCTTGGTGACGTTGTGGACCCGCGAGAGCCATTGGGGCTTCCGCTCTACCAACCATCGCGGTGGTACCTACGGCATTCCGCAAACGAACAAAGCCACCATCGTTGCCTTTGGGACCACCTTCGCTAGGTATATGAAGACACCGGAGCTGCAAGTGCAGGTCGGCTCCAAGTACGTCAATTATCGATACGGCAGTCCGTGTGCGGCACTGAAGCATTCCGACCGACACGGCTGGTACTGACAGTGCGGTTGCGCACGAGCGCCGCAGTCCTGCTGATGGTTACCGCCAGCGGGCTTGTGTCGTTGCCGGCTTCGGCAGTAGATGACACCAAAGCCAAGACGGATGCAGCAGTAGCGATTCCTGCCACCACGGGCCTTGCCACCGAGCTGACTGACCGACTGCAGGGCACCCTGCCGGGCGCGTCCGAGGCACAAGCAGCGCTGGTCACAGCGGAGACAGCGGCGCTTGCCAAGAAAGCCATTTCCGACCGTGCCGCAGCTGCCAAGCGCGCATCTCGTGCTCGTGCCGCGCGCATCGTCAAGGCGCAGCTGCGCATGGCGATACCGGCCTACGGGCACATCAGCGCATCCTTCGGCAGCCGCGGCCATTGGGCGACGCGGCACACGGGCATGGACATTAACGCGCGTTACGGCGACACGGTACACAACATCATCTCCGGAACCGTCATCAAAGCTGCCTATGACAGTTCGTATGGCCGCATCGTGGTTGTGCGCGGGCATGGTGTCGACATCTGGTACGCGCATCTCTCCCGCGACTATGTACACGTGGGCCAAAAGCTCAAGACCGGACAGCGCCTAGGCAAAGTCGGTTGCACGGGACACTGCACGGGGTCCCATCTGCATCTTGAGGTTCGCAAGAACGACCTCCCGACGAATCCTGCCACCTTCCTCTGGGGTAGCCATCGAGGTAAGCCCGGTGATACGCCGTCTTGGGCGCGCTACCGAATCGCCACACTCAGCTCGCTCTGACGCAGAATGACGAAGGCCCTGAACAGCACTCGCTGATCAGGGCCTTTCTTCGCCTCCTGGCTAGATGTGATGCGTGCCGACTGCTTGCTTCACGGCGGCCGCGACGCGCTTGGAGATGTCGGGGTGGAAGACGCTCGGCACGATATACACGGCGCTGAGCTCGTTATCCCCGACGCACGATGAGATGGCTTCCGCCGCTGCGAGGAGAGCCTCGTCGGTGATCTTGTGGGCGTGTGCATCGAGGAGGCCACGGAAGATGCCCGGGAAAGCGAGCACATTGTTGATCTGGTTGGGGTAGTCGCTGCGTCCGGTTGCAACGACCATGGCGTGCTTGGCAGCCTGAATCGGATCCACCTCCGGATCGGGATTCGCGAGCGCAAACACGATGGCCTTGTCACTCATCTTGGCGATGTCGTCGCCGGTAAGCAGATTCGGGGCGCTGAGTCCGACGAACAGATCGGCACCGACGATGTCTTCCTTGAGTGTCCCGGTGAGACCACGCGGATTCGTCCACTCGGTGAGTTGCTGCTTGAACGCATCTAGGTCGGGACGGCCCTTATGGATCGCTCCCTTGCTGTCGAAGAGCGTGATATCGCGGACGCCGCTCATATGCAGCAAATGCGCAACGGCTTGTCCGGCAGCACCGGCACCAACCATGACCACCTTGATGTCTTGGATCTTCATTCCCGTGATGCGCAGCGCATTCTTGAGTGCGGCGACCACAACGATGGCCGTGCCATGCTGGTCGTCGTGGAAGACGGGGATGTCTAACAACTCGCGCAGGCGGGCCTCGACTTCGAAGCAGCGCGGTGCGGCGATGTCCTCCAAATTGATGCCGCCGAAGCCAGGGGCAATGAGCTGCACGGTGCGCACGATTTCGTCGACGTCCTTGGTGTCGAGGCAGATCGGCCAAGCGTCGACATCGGCGAACTTCTTGAACAGCGCAGCTTTGCCTTCCATGACCGGCATGGCTGCCATCGGCCCGATATCGCCGAGACCCAAGACAGCCGTGCCGTCTGTGACGACCGCAACGGTGTTGCGCTTGATGGTGAGGTTCCGAACGACCTCGGGGTTGTTGTAGATCGCCATGCAGACGCGGGCGACACCAGGTGTGTACGCGCGGGCAAGATCGTCTCGGTTGCGCATCGGCACCTTGACGGCCACCTCGAGTTTGCCGCCGATATGGGTGAGGAAGGTGCGGTCCGAGACCTTGTCCACTTCGCAGCCATCGAGGGCGTCGAGCGCCGTACGGATGCTGTTTACGTGTTCGGCGTCACGGGCGTCGCAGCTGATGTCGAGAGTTACGCGTCCGGGTGTCGGATCGACCATGTCGAGTGCTGTCACAACCGCGCCTGCCTTGGCGATGGTCGAGACCACCGCACCGCTGGCGTGGATGGCGGGGGAGACATGGGCGCGGATGATGATGGAGTAGCCGGGGCTCGTATTCGTCATGCCGGCGACGTTATTCCTGCTACTGACGAGTGCGCCGTCTACCCCCGTGTGTGATCGGTCACCGGTGGGTGACCTTCACCACTTCATGTCCGTACGTCGCGGCGGCGCTTCGTTCCGGCTGGCGCCAAACACGCCGCCCCCCGACCGCGGGTGGACGGGGTTTAGGGTTGCTCACGACGAGATGGAGCCACATGGATCTGTACGAATACCAGGCGCGCGAACTTTTCGCTGCACACGGTGTACCGGTGATCGAGGCCTACACGGCCGACACCGTTGAAGAAGCGGTTGCTGCTGCCGAGCGAATCGCCGGAGTATGCGTTGTGAAGGCGCAGGTAAAGGCGGGGGGCCGCGGCAAGGCCGGCGGCGTCAAGCTCGCTCGCTCCATCGACGAAGCCCGTGAATATGCCAACGCCATCTTGGGCATGGACATCAAGGGCCACACGGTGCACCGGGTCATGATCGCCGGTGGCGTCGACATCGCGTCTGAGTACTACGTGTCTTTCCTGCTCGACCGAGCCAATCGCAGTTACCTGGCGATGGCGAGTGTTGAAGGCGGCATGGATATCGAAGAGGTCGCCGCCACCAAGCCCGAAGCACTGGCCAAGATCCGGGTTGATGCCATCGAAGGCGTCACGGCTGAGAAGGCCGCCGAAATCGCCGATGCTGCCAAGTTCCCAGCTGGAGTTCGCGAACAGGTGGAAGGGGTTCTGCAGCAGTTGTGGAAGGTGCTCATCGAAGAGGACGCCACGCTGGTGGAGGTCAACCCGTTAGTGCAGACCAAGAGCGGCGAGATCATGGCCCTCGATGGCAAGGTCACGCTCGACGACAACGCGGCATTCCGTCACCCCAACCACGAGGCCTTCGCGGACACGGCTGGCACCGACCCGATCGAACTCCGCGCAAAGGCACTCGACCTCAACTACGTGAAGCTCGATGGGCAGGTTGGCATCATCGGTAACGGAGCCGGCCTTGTGATGTCGACGCTCGACGTCGTCGCATACGCCGGCGAGGAGTTCGGTGGTGTCAAGCCCGCCAACTTCCTCGACATCGGGGGCGGCGCCAGCGCACAGGTGATGGCCAACGGACTCGACATCGTGCTCAATGACCCTGATGTGAAGGCCGTGTTCGTCAACGTCTTCGGTGGCATCACGGACTGCGATGCTGTCGCAAACGGCATCATTCAGGCCATCGCGTTGCTTGAGTCGCGAGGCGAGCAGGTCACTAAGCCGCTGGTGTGTCGAATTGATGGCAACAATGCCACCGAGGGTCGTCGCATCCTTGATGAGTCCGGGCTCGCCATTGTCGAGCGTGTGGAAACAATGGACGAAGCCGCGCGCCGCGTGGCTCAGTTGGCGGCGGGTGCCTGAGATGACGATTTTCCTCAATGCAGACAGCAAGATTCTTGTTCAGGGCATGACCGGTTCTGAGGGTTCGAAGCACACGCGGCGCATGGTTGCAGGCGGCTCGAACATCGTTGCTGGTGTCACGCCTGGCAAGGGCGGTCAGGAGCTTGACGGCATTCCGGTGTTCAACAGTTGCGAAGACGCCGTTGCTGCGACGGGTGCGAATGTTTCGGTGGTCTTCGTTCCGCCAAAGTTTGCCAAGGCAGCGGTGGTGCAGGCGGTTGACGCCGAGTTGCCGCTCATCGTCGTGATCACGGAGGGTATCCCCGTTGCGGATACCGCTGAGTTCTTCCAGTACAGCCTGAACAAGGGCAAGAGCCGCATCATCGGCCCCAACTGCCCGGGCATCATCAGCCCTGAGATCTCCAATGCCGGCATCACGCCATCGGACATCACCAAGCGTGGACGCATCGGTTTGGTTTCCAAGTCAGGCACCCTTACCTATCAAATGATGTATGAACTGCGCGACCTGGGCTTCACCACCTGTGTCGGCATTGGCGGCGACCCAATCGTCGGGACGACGCACATCGATTGCATTGCAGCTTTCGAAGCCGACCCGGATACGGATGCCATCGTCATGATCGGTGAGATCGGTGGTGATGCGGAAGAGCGTGCCGCTGCATACATCAAGGAGCATGTCACGAAGCCGGTGGTTGGTTATGTTGCCGGTTTCACCGCCCCCGAGGGCAAGACCATGGGCCACGCAGGAGCCATTGTCTCTGGCTCTGCGGGAACGGCTGAAGCGAAAAAGGAGGCCCTTGAGGCCGCCGGTGTGAAGGTGGGCAAGACGCCATCCGAGACGGCTCGACTGATGCGGGAAATCATGCAAGCGATGTAATCCTGCGCACTTCTTAGAGCGGCGCGCGGACCGGCTTTGGCCAGACCGCGCGCCGCTTCTCATTGTCACGTCGAGGGGGTGGGACGATGCGCGCGTGACATCCCCATCGCAATCGACACCATCTGCTGCAGAGCGTGAAGCCCTGCGAGCAGCGATGGAGCGCGTGCGCGGCACTCCGGGGACCGCGGCCGTGGTTGGGCGAAAGGCAGATCCATCCGAGGTGGTCGAACCGTCTCCCATGGGCACACAGCAGTCGCCGCCACGGCAGTTCTGGGATGTGCGCGGCAGAGTTGCCGATGACTTGGCGCGAGTCCCGGTTCCGCATGCCACCACGTGGCCGCGTCCCTTGGCCGGCCTCGTGGCCGGCCTCTGGTCGGCCTTGATGTCTTGGCTAGTCTTCGCGGGCGTAGAACTCACCGCTTGGATATTTGCACCCCTGGGGTCGGGCAGTTTTTCAGATGTGATGCGCGGTTCCGGGGCGACATGGATCATCGCGAATGGTGGTGAGGTGCGCTGGCAGGGTGCTGTGCTATCGCTGCCGCCGCTCTTGGCAACCCTGGTCATTGTGCTGTTTCAGCGGCGCGCCGGCAGTTGGTTGATGGCTGCAGTCAATGGGATTGAACCACACACGACTGCCATCCCGCTGCTGTTTGCCGTCATGGCAGCCGCCTCGGCGCAAGCCGTAGCGGTGGCTGCGGTGATGAATGCGTCAGTAACGGCGCCGCTGTGGCGGAATGTGCTCGGCGCCTCGCTCGTGGCGGTCATCGGTTTTGGGTGGGGAATTTCGCGCACGATCGTCATCACTGTTGCCCAAAGGGCTCGTTCTTCGCTTCTCGTGCTGCAGCGCTTTTTCGTCGGGTTGACGGCAGCGGCAGCACTGCTGGTGATCGTCGCGATGATCGTGAATTGGCGAGTATTTTCCGCTGTGCTGTCTGCGGTAGCGGGCGATAGCACCTCGGCTCTTGAAGTGCTGCTGCTCTGCGCAATCTTCCTGCCGACCGTGGTGGGTTGGGCAGCCGCTGTACTCATCGGCCCTGGCTTCACGTTGGGTCAGGGCACGATCGTCTCCATCGCGGGAGTACAGCTCGGGCCGCTACCGCCTGTCCCGTTGCTTGCTCTCGTGCCGAGCACCATGCCGTCGAGGGCTGCGCTGTTATTGCTCATCCCTGCGCTCGTAGCAGCGTGGGCGATTCGGGCGGCAACGCCACACGACCGCTGGTGGGTGCGGGCTCTCGTCGTCGTAGGCGGAGCCATGGCCGGAATGTTTCTGACGTTGCCGGTGACGGGTGGAATAGGCCCAGGGCGGCTGACTTCGGTTGGCCTATCTGCATGGCAGGTGGGGCTTGCCTCCGCAGTGTGGCTACTCCTCGGATACTCCCTGCATGGACTCCTGGCTTGGCTTCGTCGCCGGTTGCAGGCTCGCAAGCCCGCTGTGACGGACGTCGGTAAACTTCCGATATGACGTTGCAGGTCGTGGCTCTGGCATCAGGATCGGGCACGCTGTTCGGTGCGCTGCTGGCAGGCCGCGACGATTCCTATGAAGTTGCTGCGCTGGTCACAGACAATGCGACAGCAGGCGCAATCGGCATCGCACAAGTTCAGGGAATCCCCGTGCGGGTGATACCGCTGGCCGACTTCGCGCAACGTGACGCATGGAATCAGGCGCTTGTATCCGCCATCGCGGAGTTCAACCCGGGTCTGGTGGTTTCGGCGGGCTTTATGCGGGTGCTTGCTACCAGCACACTTGCAGCATTTCCTGATCGCATCATCAATACGCATCCGGCGCTGCTGCCGCTGTTCCCCGGCGCCCACGCTGTACGCGACGCCCTCGCCGCCGGTGTTCGCGAAACCGGCTGCACGGTACACGTCGTGGATGCCGGTATTGATACCGGACCGGTCATCGCTCAGGAGTCCGTTGTGGTGCGCTCGTCTGACGATGAAGCAGCGCTTCACGAGCGCATCAAGATTGTGGAACGACGTCTGCTCGTCGATGTCGTCACACGAATCGCGAAGCACGGACTCGCCGTGCATGACCGGAGGGTGACGATCGGATGAGTGACAAACGGGAGATTCGCAGAGCGTTGATTTCTGTGTGGGACAAGGCCGGATTGGCCGAAATCGCCCATGCGCTGCATGACCGCGGCGTTGAGATAGTGTCGACGGGTTCCACCGCTGCAACCATCGCCGCACTCGGAATCCCCGTTCGGCAGGTGAGCGAGGTGACGGGTTTCCCCGAGTGTCTCGATGGTCGTGTGAAGACGCTTAACCCGCGGATTCATGCAGGACTCCTCGCAGACGTTCGGCTCAACTCCCATCGAGAACAACTACTGGATTTCGACATTGAGCCATTCCAGTTGGCGGTTGTAAATCTCTACCCGTTTGTTGCGACCGTCGCTTCCGGCGCGACACCGGATGAATGTGTAGAGCAAATTGATATCGGCGGTCCAGCCATGGTGCGCGGCTCGGCAAAGAACCACGCCAATGTTGCAGTACTCACCTCGCCGACGCAGTACCCATTGCTGCTCGAAGCCTTGGAGGTTGGCGGATTCTCATTAGCGCAGCGTCAGCAATTGGCCGCAGAGGCATTCGTGCATACCGCCACTTACGACGTGGCGGTTGCTTCGTGGATGGGCAATGTGGTCGCTCCGTCGGATATTGGCTCCGGTTTCCCGCAATGGGTCGGTGCAACTTGGGATCGGCGTGCAGTGCTGCGCTACGGCGAGAACCCGCACCAGCGCGCGGCTGTGTATACAGCCGGCTTTGGGGGGAGTGGTCTTGCAGGGGCAGAACAAGTGCACGGAAAGGAGATGTCGTACAACAACTACGTTGACGCCGACGCTGCACGCCGGGCTGCCTACGACTTTGCCCAGCCGGCAGTCGCCATCATTAAGCATGCGAATCCATGTGGCATTGCGATGGGCGTTGACGTTGCGGAAGCACACCGAAAGGCGCACGCGACCGATCCCATTTCCGCATTCGGTGGGGTAATCGCGGTGAATCGCACGGTTACCGTGGAGATGGCAGAGCAGATTGCAGAGGTCTTCACCGAGGTAGTCGTTGCTCCCGATTTCGACCCCGTAGCAGTGGAAATACTTTCGAAGAAGTCGAGTCTTCGCTTGCTGGTCGCGCCGCCACGAGCGGACGGCGAATCTGTGGAGATGCGCATGATCGACGGCGGCATGCTCATGCAGACCACCGACAAGGTGCAGGCAGAAGGCGACGACGCCACTGAGTGGACGCTAGTAGCCGGTCCGCCGGCTGATGCCGCAACTCTTGTCGAGCTAGCTTTCGCATGGCGCGCTGTGCGATGCGTGAAGAGCAACGCGATTTTGTTGGCGCGGGACGGCGGCGCGGTTGGGATCGGCATGGGGCAGGTCAATCGAGTTGACTCGGCGCGGCTTGCGGTGGCGCGAGCGGGGGAACAGCGTGCCCGCGGAAGCGTCGCGGCGTCGGATGCGTTCTTCCCTTTCGCAGATGGACTGCAAGTGCTGCTTGATGCTGGCGTGCGTGCCGTGGTCGAGCCAGGTGGATCAGTGCGTGACGAAGAAGTTATTGCTGCCGCGCGGGAAGCCGGTGTGACGATGTACTTCACTGGCACTCGACACTTCTTCCACTAGCTAACGATTCATGACGAAGCATCCGCATGTGCCAGCGAGCAAGGTGGCCGGGTTGGCGCGTGATCAGGCTCGAGTTGCGCAGCCGAGGCTGCCACGCCGCCGCCAGCGCCCTTCACTAGCGGACTGCATGTCATCCTGAGATACCGCTTCGATGGCAACGATGGTCAGTTCGCGCTTGGACACCGTCCGCGCCTGGCGAATAGTATCGGCCTCGGCCACACCGCGAGCAGTCGGCCCTTGCTATCGAGTGCCTGATAACTGAAAGCCGCCAGGCGCGGGTGACGCGCAGCAACTCTTCCAGCGAGGTCACGCCGGAAGCGACCAGCCTCATTCCGTCCAGCACGTAATTGTGCATGCCGTGTTGCAGGGCATACTCTCGCAACGTCTGTTCAGCGGCTCTGTCGTGTATCAAATGGCGCAAGTCGTCATCCATCATCAACAACTCTATAGAATACCGCTGCGCCCGCGATAACCGGTTTGATTGCAAGCGGCACAGCCGACCGGACGATATAGCTGCAGTGGCAACAAATCCGCGTCGAATAAGGCTTGTTCAACGGGGTCAGGCTGATAAGCCATGCGCACAGACTTACACAAGGTGCGCACCAATCGTTG
>CAWATP010000032.1:0-17326 GCA_963784905.1 uncultured Actinomycetota bacterium
CAGTTGGTGGCGGCACCCGCGCCCACTGGTCGGTGTTTCTCCCCATCAACTCGTGATGGAACGAACAAGTACTCTGCATACGAAAACGCCCCCGAAAAACGGGGGCGTTTTCGTATATGCAGTTAGTTGGCTGCGCGCAGACCGAGCCGCACGGCGAGAGCGGCCGCCTGCGTGCGGCGCTCGAGTCCGAGTTTCGCGAGCAGTGACGAGACGTAATTCTTCACAGTTTTTTCGGCCAACGACATGCGCTCGGCGATCTGACGGTTCGTGAGGCCCTCACCGATGAGTTCAATGACGCGACGTTCCTGATCCGTGAGGTCGTCAAGCTCGGCCGCAGCAGAGCCAGCCTTACGCAGACGCGAACGCACACGTTCTGCCGCGTGAGCATCCAGTGTCGAATCGCCGCGGGCGATGATGCGGATGGTGTTCAGCAGCTCGTCGCCGCGGATGTCCTTTAGTGCGTAGCCACCGGCACCAGCGAGAATTGCACCGAGTAGGGCTTCATCGTCTGCGTAGGACGTGAGCATGAGTGTGTTGATGCTCGAGTTCATGGATCGAATTTCACGGCACAACTCGACGCCGCTGCCATCGGGCAGTCGAACGTCTAGCACTGCAATGTCCGGTTTCGCTTCGATGATCTGTTGCAGACCATCGTGTGCGTTCCCTGCATCGCCAACCACTTCAAGGTCTGGCTCAGCGTTGATGAGATCGATCAGACCACGTCGAACGACTTCGTGGTCGTCGACGATAAAAACTCGGACTGCCATTAAACCTCCTGCTACGTATAGAGCATTGTTCCCCATCTCGCATCCGTTTCGTACCAACATGCCCTGTCCGATTAGTAACGACTTTGCTGCTAGGCGGTACGGACTCACAATGTGGAGTTTGAGCGTTGACTTCCTGGGAGCGCACGCTAGATCTGGGCGCGACGGGTCAAATAGCCGATAGCCAGGCGAACCGCGCCGCTGATGACGAAGTAGCCTCCAATGATGACGCCGAGACCAATGCTGATGGGATTGCGCAGACCATCGAGGTAGCCGTAGTAGATGGCGATGACGATGAGCAGTCCACCCACGAACTGCAGTGCCGCCCCAGCAAGGGCCTTACTGGAGCCGTGGTCGTCCGTCATCATGGCGTGAGGATACGACGCCTGCAGCCCAGAACTCGATCCCGCAAGTAGGATTCGGTCCTGTTCCGGTCCTGCCGGATCGCGCGGGCGTAGTGAAATGGCATCACGGCGGCTTCCCAAGCCTCAAGCGCGGGTTCGATTCCCGTCGCCCGCTCTTTTGCACAGGCACTCACTCCGTGAATCGCGCCACGATTCGGTAAGTTGAATCTCGAAGTCACGGACTTCACAACTAGGGCCTTACGTCCCATACTGAATGCATTCATCCCCCTGCCCCCTGGGAGCCTGCATGGAATTCTTCAACGGTCAGCCTTGCTGGGTCGACATCATGGTGACCGATGCAGAGCAGCAGTCGGGTATCACTTCCTTCCTCACCAACCTCTTCGGGATGCGCTGGGAAATCGGCGGCCCTGAAACCAACTTCTACGGCATGGGCTTTATCGGCGATGAGCAAGTTATGGCCGTGGGTTTGAACGAACAGGGCACAGGTTTCCCTGTTGTGTACATGCACGCAGCAGACATCGAAACGAGTGCTGCTGCCGTTACGGCAGCCGGTGGGTCGGTCTTCATGGGACCAATGCAGGTGATGGATGCGGGCAGCATGGCGCTGGCCGTCGATCCAACGGGTGTGGTGTTTGGACTATGGCAGGGCAACCTGATGAAGGGCTTCGGCATTGACAATGTGCCAGGTGCTTTCAATTGGTTCGATCTGCCATCTGCGGCACCTGACACCGCTGCAGCCTTCTACCGCGCAGTCTTCGGGCTCGGCTTTAACGACATGGGTGATGGCGGCATTCTCACGCACGGAGACGACTGGCTGGCCTCGATTTCGAAGGCCGGTGAGGGCATGGCATCGGCTTGGAACCCCATCTTCGCGTCCGCGGATCTCACCGCCACCGAAGCGCGCGCCGTAGAGCTCGGCTGCAACGTTTTGGTCAGCAACATGCCCGTGCCCGGTGGGAAGATCTCGGCAGTCCAGCAGCCCGATCTCGGCCTAGTCGTAACCTGCTACCAGCACCTTGCGGACGATTAAGCCATCGTTGGCGCACCCCCCTTCCTGACTATGTCGCGGTAACTGCGTATCAACTCGTCATATGAAGCATTGATACGCAGTTACGACGTTGAAGTCCCAACCGCAGTGGGCGTCTCCGTCTGTGCCACTCACAAGCATTAACCCTGAACTTTCCCTGAACTTCCACGTTTTCGTCCTCGGCGTAATCCACAGGAGCATTTCCGCGCATAGAGTCGAGGTATGCAAGGCGCGCAGCTCCGATACGAGCACCTCAGTAAGCACTACGGCACCACCGTTGCAGTCCGTGATCTCAGTGGCGATATCCGCCCCGGAGTTGTCACGGGCATGCTCGGTCCCAACGGGGCAGGCAAGAGCACCGCGCTCAAGTGCCTGCTCGGGCTCGCAACCCCAACCTCGGGTAGCGCTCTCATAGACGGCAAGCCCTATCTCGCACTCCCCAATCCGGGGCGCCGCATTGGCACGGTGCTAGAAACTCGGGGCTTCCATCCCGGAGTCACAGGACGCCAGAACCTTTTGGTGCTCGCAGCCGCCATCGGCGTAGAAGACACCCGTGTGGCCGCCGTGCTGGAACTGGTGGAACTCACCGAGGCGGCAAACCGACGGATCAAGGGGTACTCGCTCGGTATGCGTCAGCGGCTCTCGCTCGCGGCGGGACTGCTATCTGATCCGGACACCTTGGTGCTGGATGAGCCGGCGAACGGCCTCGATCCACACGCCATTGTCTGGCTACGCAATCTGCTCAAGACGCTTGCCGCGGAAGGCCGCACGGTGCTCGTGAGTTCCCACCAACTCTCCGAAATGCAGCACACGGTTGACGACGTTTTCATCATGAACCGTGGCGACTTGCGGGCGCAGGGCTCTATGAGTGAAGTGTGTGCGGGTCGCACACTCGAAGAAGCGTTCCTCGCGATCACGGAAGGCGGACGACTGTGAAGCGCGCATTGAAAGCGGAGTTCCGCAAACTGCGGTACCAACGCAGCAATTACGGGATCCTGGCAACCGCTACTGCCATTTCTATCGTCAGCGCGATATCCATTGTCGCTACGGCGCAGTTGCCGCAAAGCGGCATGTTCATGGACCTCACCAGCCAAACGACGATGCGCACGGTCATGGGCTCGGCGGCAAGCGGATACATGTTTGCCCTCATTTTGGGCATCGTTATGAGCACCACGGAGTTTCGGCACTCGACAGCGGTTGCTACGTATCTGGCTGAACCAAATCGCAAGACGGTGATGTTCGCCAAGATGATTGCAGCTGGAGTGATGGGTGCGGTACTACAACTCATCTCCACGGCCGTGGCGATGGTGGCTGCCCTTGCCTACGCGGGGCGTTACCCCCACTTCGACCTTCCGTTTTCGGACTACACAAGCATCATGGCCGGTGCGCTTTTGACCGGTGTTGTACTGGCCGTGGTTGGAGTTGCCGTTGGCATGCTGATCCGCAGTCAGATGGTGGCTGTCGTGCTGTCGCTGCTGTGGCTGCAGCTCATCGAGGCCCTGCTCCTGGTGTTTGCCGATTGGCTGGGCAAGTGGTCCATCACTGGCGCTATCAGTTCGGTGCTGCAGATTGCAGTCTCGACACCCGAGATGACCATCGACAGTTCGAAATTGCTCGGTCCTTGGCCCAGCGTGCTGCTATTGCTCGCCTACGGCGCAGCCTTTGCGACCGCCGCAATTCTCACGACCATGCGGCGCGACGTCGACTAGTTTCGGCTGGTGTATCCCTCTCACGTGATACAGGGTTGGATCACTGGTGGAGGTGTGCGTGAACGTTCTAGCAATCGATCAAGGCACGTCTGGAACGAAGGCAGTTGTCGTCAATTCCGACGATCATGTCCTCGCTGTGGCGGAAGTCGCCATTCGCCCTGAGTACCGGGCAGGCGGAATCGTTGAGCAGGATCCACGAGAACTCATGGAATCCGTGTTCACTGCTGCCCGCCACGCGATGGATATCGCAGGCGTTGGGATCGATGCGGTCTCGCTGACCAATCAGGGCGAGACGGTGCTGGCTTGGGACTCGGAGACTGGTGACGCTCTGTCGCCACTGCTCGTTTGGCAGGACGGGCGAGCACAGAGCGTCTGCAACCGTGTGCAAGCGCATGCAGATGAGATCGCCTCGCGCACGGGATTGGTGCTGGACCCGTATTTCATCGCACCTAAGCTCGCATGGCTGCGCGAAAACATAACGCGTAAAGGGGTCGTCACCACTTCCGATGCTTGGATTCTGCATCGACTCACGGGTGAGTTCGTCACGGATGTATCGACAGCGAGTCGCTCCCTCGTCACCGACCTCGACACCGTCTCCTATGACGCTCACTTGCTCGAATTGTTCGGGCTTGCCGATGAGCCGATGCCACGTATCGCCGACAACGATGAAGTGATTGGGAGTACGCGGGCATTCGGGGGAGATGTGCCTGTCGCCGGACTGGTGGTTGATCAGCAGGCAGCATTGCTTGCGGAGCGCTGTGTCTCTGCAGGCGAAGCCAAATGCACGTTCGGAACCGGGGCTTTCCTGTTAGCGAACTTGGGCAGTTCCCCGAAGCGCTCGAGCAATGGACTGACCGTTTCAGCTGCATGGCGTGTAGACGGTGTCACTGCCTATTGCTCCGATGGTCAGGTATTCACAGTTGCGTCAGCGATCCGCTGGTTACAGGACATCGGATTACTCAGCGGTCCCGAGGAGCTCGACCAATTGCTCCTAGACGACGCCAATGGCGTCTTGAGTGTTCCCGCGTTGGCTGGTCTCGCGGCACCGTGGTGGCGCTCTGACGCAACTGCCTCACTGCAGGGCATGACCCTTGCGTCAACCCGGGCAGACATCGTCAGTGCAGTTGTGCAGGGCATCGCTGCACAAGTAGCTGAGCTCACCGATTTGCTGAGCGCGGACATGGCGTTTCCACTGTCCCGCCTACGCGTCGATGGCGGACTCACTCGCAGTACTCGCTTCATGCAGATGATTGCCAACATGCTCCAGATCGGCATTGATGTGTATCCATCAGCGCATGCGACTCCTCTGGGGGCCGTCGCACTCGCCCGCAAAGCGTTGCAGCCCCAGCTTGCGCTGCAGGATGCGATCGTCGTGTGGACACCGGTGCAGTCCTACGAGCCGATCTGGACGTCAGATCGAGCCCTCACTTTTCGGCAACAATGGCGCGATGCCGTTCCCGCGACGTTTGCGAGCATGCGACCGTGACTGAGGAGCGAGCGGCCGAACTCGGCGACTTCGATGTGGTCATCATCGGTGCCGGGCTGATCGGTTGTGGCATCGCACAGTCGCTTTCTGCTTTTGATCTGCGTATCGCCGTGCTGGAGTCGAGAAGCGATGTGGGAGACGGCACCAGCAAGGCCAACACCGCCATATTGCACACAGGTTTCGACGCAACACCTGGCAGTTTGGAATCGCAATTGGTCCGCCGCGGCTATGCCCAGTGGTTGGACTACGCGGCCGCAACTGGCGTGCCCATTGAGCGGACCGGTGCGTTGCTGGTGGCTTGGGACGAAGAGCAGTTGGCGTCACTACCCAAACTGCAACAGAAGGCCGTAGACAACGGATACCTGCATACAAAGCGCATTGCTGCTGCCGATCTGTATGCCCGAGTTCCCCAGCTTGGACCAGGCGCATTGGGCGGTCTGGAGGTGCCGGACGAGTCGATCATGTGTTCGTGGTCCGCGGCGATTGCCATGGCCACCGAGGCGGTGCAGCGAGGTGTGGCACTGCAATTGAATACTCGAGTCACCGGGGTTACCGCAGCACCGGACGGCACCACTGTGCATACAACAAGGGGAGAAGTTCGCGCACGTTGGGTGATCAATGCGGCTGGACTCGGGGGCGACACTGTTGACGCCATGTTTGGACACGACCGCTTCCATCTCAACCCACGTAAGGGCGAGTTGGTCGTGTTCGACAAATTGGCGCGACCCCGTGTACCCGTGATTGTGCTACCGGTGCCGAGCAAGGTGGGCAAGGGCGTCCTCATCAGTCCGACGATCTACGGCAATGTGATGCTAGGACCAACGGCAGAAGACCTGACCGATCGATCTGACACCGCAACAAGTGAAGCCGGCTTCGCGTTCCTCTTTGGGAAGGGCGCAGCACTGATGCCGTCACTGATGGACGAAGAGGTGACTGCGTCCTATTCCGGGTTGCGTGCCGCACATGACCGCTCGGACTACGTGATCGAACTCGATGCGAATCGGCAGTACGTCGTTGCCGGCTGCATCCGATCCACTGGACTCACAGCTGCGCTTGCTATCGGTGAGTACATCGTGGGACTCCTCACCAGTGCAGGGCTGCCGTTGCGTGAGCGCAACGACTTGCCACCTGCGCCCCGTGTACCGAATATCGGTGAGCACTTCATGCGTCCCTACCAAGACGCTGAACGCATTGCCGCAGATCCTGCGTACGGTGAGATCGTCTGCTTCTGTGAGCGCGTGAGTGCAGGCGAAATCCGCGATGCGTGTAACAGCACCATTCCGGCGGCTGATCTCGCGGGTCTGCGGCGACGGACCCGGGCACTCAATGGCCGTTGTCAGGGCTTCTTTTGCGGCGCCGAAGTGCAATCGCGTTTTGCACAACTCACAGCCGAGCGGGAGTCCTTATGACGATCTCACGTGAACGCGCTGCTGTCGTGATTGTTGGTGGTGGACCTTCCGGACTGCGAGCCGCGGTCGAGTTGGCACCGCGCGTTGCTGGCAATGTCGTTGTGCTAGAACGGGAGTCCGACGCGGGTGGCATTCCGCGGCATTGCCACCACACAGGATTTGGACTCCGCGATTTGCGACGGGTGCTCACTGGTCCGGCATACGTCGCCCGAATCGTGGATGCCGCTTACGGTGCAGGAGCGCAGATTCGGACGAACAGCACGGTGACTGGCTGGGCCGGAGAGCGTTCGCTTGAGGTCACATCACCCGCGGGCCGATTCATTATCGACGCCGATGCGGTTGTGCTGGCTACGGGAGCTCGAGAACGGGCGCGGGCTGCAAGGCGCATTCCGGGTGATCGACCTGCAGGCATCTACACAACGGGACAGCTCCAGAATGCGGTACACCTGCATCAGCAAAGCGTCGGCTCACGCGCGGTGATCGTCGGTGCAGAAGCGGTGAGCTGGTCAGCCGTGCTCACACTGCGTCACGCCGGTTGCGTGCCGGTGCTGCTCACCAGTGAGTTCCCACAAGCTGAGACCTATGCCGTGTTGGCCAAGGCGGGACGAATTGCTCTGCGAACCGGTGTTCGCACTCGAACTCGCGTCGTCAGCGTTTTGGGACGCGGTCGGGTAGTTGGAGTTGTGCTGGAGCACCTCGACACCGGCAAACGGGAAACGGTCGCGTGCGACACGGTGGTCTTTACGGCGGACTGGATTCCTGACAATGAACTGGTGCGGTCGGCCGGCATCACACTCAACACGGGCACCCTCGGCCCCAGCGTTGACACAGCACTGCGCACATCACGTGAAGGCGTGTTTGCGGTGGGAAATATGACGCATCCGGTCGACACAGCAGATGTTGCAGCGCTCGATGGCGCTCATGTTGCATGGTCGGTGCTGTCGTACCTGCGTGGGCAACAAGCAGCTCAGGGTGCGATTCAGATTGTTGCCGCGGCACCACTCCGCTGGGTTTCGCCATCGCTGATGCACCCGGATGCTGCTGCGCCACCTCGGGCTCGCCTATCGCTGTGGAGCGATGAGTTCCGAGCATCCCCGAGCGTCATCGTGCAACAGGGCGGGCAGACAATCGCTGCTCAACGGATGCCGTGGCCGGCGGCACCAGGACGCGTCTTCAGAGTGCCTTGGCGCGTCATGCGAGAAGTGCGGCCCGACAACGGTGATGTCTCGGTGCGTTTGGGCTGACCCGTCTGCGCCTGTGCAATGCGCATCAGGGCCGCAGCGCCGCAGCGTTGGGGCTCCGTAGCCACGCTGCTCAACGTGAATATCCTCATGCTGGGAACGCTGACACAAGTAGGGCTATCCCTTTTTGTCGCCAAGATGGTGACCGAAATCGGGCTATTCATTGCTAGTTTCCGTATACAGCGCCAATTCGTCTTTGCGCGGCCGCGCCAACACGAGACAACTGCTGCTGATGTAAGGAGTACGAGATGTCCACTCTGATGGAGATCGGGATCGACGTTGTCGCCATCGTCATTCTGGTCTTTGGCATCTATTTCCCGCGGCACCATCGGCGGGATTTGGTGGCGGCGTATCTGGGCGTAAATATTGGTGTGCTCGCTGTTTCATCCGTGCTGTCGTCTAGCACGGTGAGTTTCGGTCTGGGCATGGGCCTGTTCGGCGTTCTGTCCATCATTCGCTTGCGCTCCCTCGAAATCGATCAGCAGGAAATTGCCTACTACTTCACGTCGTTGGCTATCGCTCTGTTAGCCGGACTCTCTCCCGAACTCTCGGCCCCCTTGCTCCTCCTGATTGGCCTGCTACTCGTCGGCATGTACCTCGGGGATCATCCGGCACTATTCAGCGACCACCGGCAGGCGCTCGTGAACGTTGACCGTGCCATTGCTGATGAGCAGGAGTTGCGCGTCCATCTAGCCAAGCTGCTGAATGCCGAAATCTTGCGCATTCGCACTGCGAAACTCGACGTAGTCAATGACAGCACACTGGTCGACGTCAGGTTCCGGATCAAGTAGCCATGCAAGGGTTGGAGCGCATGTCGGCGCAGTTGCCGAGCATCCACCTCGAGGAACTCCTCGAGGTGGCTGCGCTGTTGCATCGCACCGATCGCAAGTACATCGTGAGCGAGGCGCAGCTGTCGCAGTTGGTGCTTGCCCTCGATGGCGACGTTCGCGTGCTTGAAGTTGCGGGACGTCGCTCTTCCCACTACGAATCGATCTACTTCGATACGCCGGATCACGACAGTTTCCGAGCCTCTGCACATCGTCGCAGGCGTCGCTTCAAAGTGCGCACACGCACGTATCTCGACTCGCAGCAGTCATACCTGGAAGTGAAGGTGCGCGATGCCCGCCGCCGCACTGAAAAGTTGCGTATGCCGTATGCATTCCAAGACCGTGCCGTACTGACGGCAGTTGCGCAAGAATTCGTGTCTGACATTTTTGCGCAGTACTTGTTGTCGGCAGATGTGGTGTCTGCACTACAACCGGCTTTGCACACCACATTTCAGCGAAGCACACTGTTCATCCCCTCAGCCGCTTGTCGAATGACTGTGGATACAGAACTGGGTGTGGCTCTTCCTGACAGTGACATCTTGACGATTCCTGAGTTGACTATTCTGGAAACAAAGTCCGATGCGGGAGACCGACGTGTGGATCGTCTGTTGTGGCGGATGGGTGTTCGGCCGCAGAAGGTTTCTAAGTTTGCCATCGGGTCAGCGTTACTCGATTCGTCTCTGCCGGACAATAAGTGGAGCCGAACTATTGCGCGTCACTTTGTTCCTGCAATGACCGGCTGAGCAGGAGCGGATTATGCGTTCGAGTCGCCTGTTGGCGGGAGCAGCCGTATTGATGCTCGCCGTTACGATTTCGCCGGCAAACGCCGTCGTCACTGCCGTGACACTGGGTTGTACGAAGAGCGGTGTCTTTGGCAGCGCTGCAGATGTGATGGCCGCGAATCTGCAGACGCATGCTGCGAAGAGCGACTACAACTGGTCAGCTAGTTCGGTGCAAAGCGTTGCTCTGAAGTCTTCGCTCACGATCAGCAAGGCCGGCACCTATCGCTTGCGCGGCTCGATTGTGAACGGCCAAGTCACCGTGAATGTCACGGGCAATGGTGTCGTGCGTTTGATTCTGGCAGGCGCTTCGATTACCAGTACCAAAGGTGCAGCCCTTGAGGTGAAGGCCGCATCGAAAGTGATTGTTGTTTTGCAGGCGGGTACGAGCAATGCGCTGACGGACGCCAAAGCCCGCGCGGTAGGCGACACTGCCGCCGCTGTCTTGTACAGCAAATCGGCGCTTACCATCACCGGCAAGGGTTCTCTCAAAGTGAATGCTCGCTACGCGGACGGCATTGCGAGCACTGATGGTTTGGTGATCACCGGCGGGAACATCACCGTGAACGCCAATGACGACGGCATCCGCGGCAAGGACTACGTATACATCAGTGGCGGAACGGTCAGTGTGATGTCTGTAGGTGACGCCATTCGTTCGTCAGGAAAGAAGGCGAGCACCGTCGGATATGTGTACATCGGTGGCGGCAAGATCACCATCAATTCGAAATCTGATGCGTTGCAGGGTTCTAGTGATGTCGTCATTGCTGGTGGCACGCTCAAGATCGCGGCGATGGGCGACGCCATCAAGTCCGATTGCATCTCCTACTTTGCAAAGGCCACAGCATCCCTTGCGGTGGGCGGTAAGGCCATGCATTCCAATGGCGAGACGGTGTTCCGTGGCGGAACCATGACGATCACCAAGGCCGTTGAAGGCCTCGAAGGGGGCTATATCGAGATCAGCGGCGGCACCTTACGGATGACGACGTCAGACGATGGGCTCAATGTGGCTTCGTCCATCAGCCCCACAGCAACTCCAGCATTCCTCAGCGATGTGACGGCACATCTGCAGATGAGTGGTGGGACGGTCATGATCAATGCACTCGGTGATGGGATCGATATCAATGGCTCCGCGACTGTCACCGGGGGTCGTTTGATCGTGAGTGGTCCCATTGCGGAGGTCAATGCCGCGCTTGAAGTAAGCACAGATTTCGGGGTGGGCGGCGGGTTGATCTTTGCCCTCGGAAGTGCAGGCGTGGCGATGGGTCCCTCACTTTCATCTTCGCAGGCATCGATTATGGGGAGCTTCGCTGCTGTGGTGAAAGCCGGATCGATCGTGCATGTGGTTGACGCCAATGGCAAGGTCATTGGCAGCTTCAAATCCCCGAAACCGTTCGCTTCCATCGTCTACAGTTCGCCGACGCTGGTCAAAGGCCAGTCCTACAAGTTGTACACGGGCGGTTCGGTGAAGGGCACTTCGCTGGGCGGCTATTACGTCAGCGGATCCATCGCGGGTGCAAGCCTGTACGGATCTCTCACCGCGGGCAGCTACACGAGTGCCGGTCCCAAACCGTAACGCTCACCAGGGCAGTGGCAGCACTCCAATGCGTTCGCCTGCCGCTGCGCCACCCGGTTCAGAGATCAGCACGCAGTTGGACTGTGCAATGCCACGCAGCATGGCCGAACCCCAGAACTCAGTTGGCGTTGCCGAGTCACCGTTGCGATGTGCGGGAATGATGCGACGATCCGATGCGGGCGCAGTGATATCCGTTGTGGTCACACAGGTTTCGACGGGTTGCTCGGGTCGCCCGGACATGGCACAAAGCAATGGAACACCGAACGTCAGATAACCCGTTATGGCAGCGAGTGGGTTACCAGGCAGCCCGATGACAAAGCGACCATCGGGCAGTTGAGCAAGCAACATGGGATGCCCTGGGCGAACCTTCACCTCATCGACGATCAGGTTCGCGCCCAACGCTGAGAGTGCGTGATGAATGTGGTCGACCGGGCCGCGGGCCGTGCCACCAGTCGTGAAGATGACATCTGCTGGGGATGCTGCGATGGCCGCGATGGTTGTGTCAAGGGTGTCCTCGATGTATCGCACGGTGTTGCCGCTGCATGCGAAATCTTGGGCCCAGGCAACGATTTGCACTCCTAGGGCATCGCGCACTTGCCCGAACTGCGGGATGCCTTCGGTGACGATTTCGTCGCCCAAGACCAAGGCTTCGATCACCGCTGTGCGATGCACGAGGACCTCGTCGATCCCAATGAGCGCAGCGAGCCCGATCACGGGTGGAGTGACGCGAGTGCCTGCGGGCAGCACAGCGTCGCCTACTCGGGCCTCGTCACCAGCGCGACGGATGTCCATGCCGTCGTGTACTTCATGCTCGGTGGTGAGGTGCCCCGTCGCCGTGGAACCCCATTCGCGTCGCAATACTGCAGTTGCCCCCAATGGCACCGGTGCGCCGGTCGCGATCTCCGTAGCTTGTCCGGCGGCGATTGGTGCAGGCACAGAGCCGGCAAGTGCCTGACCGCTGACCAGCCACGGACCTGCGCCTGCGACTGCCCAACCGTCCATCATGGAAGTGTCGAAACCTGGCACTCCGGAGCGTGCAATCAGTGGCTCTGCAAGGGTGTGTCCGAGTGCGCGGGTGATGGGCACCGTAATGACGGGCAGCGGTGCCGAAGCTGCGAATGCGGCTGCGCGAGCTTCGTCCCACGTGGGTTCATGCAGCGTCATATGGCGAGCGTACTTTGCTGCAGCAGCCACCTACTGCTTTGCCGAAGTGCCAAGATCGGCACATGGAACGAGCCGCGATCGTTGTTGCCGGCGGCGCTGCCCGTCGACTTGGCGGGGTGGCCAAGCCATGGTTGCTGGTTGCGGGTTTGCCAATCGTTGCGCATGTCGTTGCCGCGGTTGATGCGCTCGTTAGGACGACCGTCATTGTTGGCGAGCCACCGAGCGAAGCGGAGCGCATTCCCAAGGTGCTGTGGACAGTAGAGACACCAGCGGGTGGAGGTCCTGCCGCAGCGATTCGCGCCGGCCTACTGCTGGTGCCAGAAGAAGTTACGGAGGTCCTGCTGCTCGCTGGAGATGCACCTTTTGTGGGTACGGCAGCGAGGGCTCTCGTCGCCGAGCCGCTCGAGCATGATGGTGTTGCCCTGCTGAGTGATGGGAACGTGCAGTACTTATGTGCGCGCATCAACCGCGAGCCATTGTCGCGAGCACTTGCATTCGGAGATGCGTCGATGCGTTCGGTATTCGACCACTTGCAGATCGACACGATCGAAGTTCAGGTGACTGATGCCGACACATGGGAAGATGTGGCACGTCTTCGAGCAGAGAGCGGTGCAGTGATGTCGGACAACCTGTGGCTGGACCAAGTTGCCGCATTGCTGGAGATCGAACCCACCATTGACATTGATGCCGTGCTCTCCTTGGCTCGCGATGTTGCGCATAACCAAGAGCGCAAGCAGGCGCCACTGACTGCGTACCTATTGGGTTACGCAGCGGCCTTACACAACTACACGCCGGCACAGGTTGCCGAATATGCGGCCAAGCTCGGTGCGCGTGCCATCGAAACCGGTGGCAATGACTGACTTCACGCACCTCGATGAAACAGGCGCCGCACATATGGTCGACGTGTCGTCGCGAGAGATCACTGATCGCGCCTCGACGGCACGTGGTCGAGTGCTTCTGGCACCGACGACACTGACGATGATTCGCGATGCGACTGTGCCGAAGGGCGATGTGCTGTCGACCGCGCGTATCGCGGGCATCTTGGCCGCGAAGCGCACGTCTGACCTGATCCCTTTGTGCCACCCCATTGCCATCACGTACGCCGATGTGGTTCTCACTGTTGAGGACTGGGGGATCGCGATCTCGGCCGATGTGCGCATCAAGGATCGCACCGGCGTGGAAATGGAAGCGCTCACGGCGGTGAGCATCGCGGGTCTTACCGTCATCGATATGGTGAAGTCAGTAGACCCCGCCGCAGTTTTGACTGATATCAGTGTGGCCACCAAGTCGGGTGGGCGCTCAGGAGAGTGGAGAAACCCAAATGGGTGAAATGGACCAGCTCAATTTCACGATCATCACGTGTTCTGATCGTGCGAGCGCCGGCAAGTACGAGAACACAACAGGCCCGTGGATCGCTGAGCAGGTGACGTCAGCGGGTGGCACCGTGCTCAATCAGGTGCTCATCGCGGACGATGCCAAGGCCATCAAGGACGAGATCCGCCATGGTCTCATCGGCGACGTCATCATCACGACTGGCGGCACGGGCGTGCATCCCAAGGACGTCACTCCTGAAGCCACCATGCCGCTACTCGACACCATGCTGCCAGGTATTTCTGAGGCCATTCGCGCGCAGGGTCTCAGCTCCACGCCGCGAGCCATGATCAGTCGCGCAGTTGCTGGCTTTGCCGGCAAGACGCTCATCATCAACCTGCCTGGCTCTGAGGGTTCGGTGCACGACGGTTGGAATCTGATCGCCCAGGTCATCCCGCACCTCGTGCGCCAGCGCCGCGGCACCGAGGGCCACTAGTTCCTCGACCGTCTGCGGTACAGGTGCAGAATCCGGCGGGAAACTGCACCTGGAGCGCAGACGGTCGACCAGTACGTAGTGTCTTGGCGCGCTAGTCTCGACAAATGGATGCACGAGTGCCGCCGTTCGCGCTGATGACAGCCGAACCGATCGACCTCGACGTGTTGCGTGCCGAGGTTGCCCTGCCGGCCTTCGGCGCGATCGTCGTGTTCGAGGGTGTCGTTCGAGAAAATGATCATGACCGCAGCGTGACCGCGCTCGAGTACCAGGCGCATCCGGATGCGCAGGCCTTCCTTGAGCGAACATGTGTGGCCATCTCCATCGAATATCCCGATGTACGCATTGCTGCAGCCCACCGTCACGGCGTACTCGCAGTTGGTGACCTTGCCTTTGCTGCGGTTGTCGGTTCCGCACATCGTGCACGCGCTTTCGACGTATGCACGCTTGTCGTCGATCGAGTGAAGGCTGAACTGCCGATTTGGAAGAAGCAGACCTTCGATGACGGCACACATGAGTGGGTGAACTTCGCATGACGAAGTTTATTGATTCGTTCGGTCGCGAGCATCGTGACCTTCGCGTCTCGCTGATCGACAAGTGCAACTTGCGCTGCACCTATTGCATGCCCGGCGAACACATGGAGTGGATGCCCGGAGCGGACCTCTTGAGTGCCGATGAGTTCGTTCGCGTCATCAGCATTGCGGTTGCAAACGGCGTGACTGACGTGCGACTTACGGGTGGCGAGCCACTGCTACGACCCGACTTGGTGGAGATCGTCGAACGTATTGCCGCGCTACCGACCAAACCATCGATTGCCATCACTACCAATGGCATTCGATTGTCGAAGAAGATAGATGCGTTGGTGTCCGCCGGTTTGCAGCGCATCAATATCTCACTCGACACGCTTGATGCGCAGCGCTTCCTGCAGCTCACGCGGCGCAACGAATTGCATGCAGTTCTGGATGGCATTGATGCCACGATCGCATCGGGTATTCGGCCGATCAAGCTCAACGCGGTGCTCATGCGCGGCGTGAACGATATCGAGGCGCCGGTGTTGCTCAACTGGGCAATTGAACGAGAGCTTGAACTGCGCTTTATCGAAGAGATGCCGCTTAGCGTCGGCGGTAACTGGTCACCCAATGCCTACGTCACGACGGCTGACACCATCGCATTGCTGCAGGCTGAGTTTGAGTTGCGTCTGCTGCCCCGCGATGCACACAGCCCAGCTTTCCAGATGGAAGTGGTCGGCACGGACGCATCCGTCGGATTCATCTCGTCCATCAGCCAGCCCTTCTGCGGAGGTTGCGACCGGCTCCGGCTCACCGCTGATGGGCAGTTCCGTAATTGCTTGTTCGGGCGTGATGAGCATGACCTGCGGGGATTGTTGCGATCTGATGCCGACGACGACGCGTTGTTCGAGCGCATGCTCGCGAGTGTGGCCGCGAAGAAGGCTGGCCATGGCACCGACGATCTGAAACTGTTGGAACCCGTGCGCTCCATGCACGCCATCGGCGGGTAGTTGCTGAGGTGAGAACGCCAAGACTGCGCGCCCGAACGGGGCGTGAGAGCGCGCAGTCGCACATGGGTCAGGACTTGCGAACGGCGCTAGGACGCGTGTAGCGCTGCCAAGTCACACCGAGGCAACCGACGGCGTAGACGGCACCGATCCAATAGAACGGCACCGCGCCGAGCGTAGCCAGGCCGACACCGAAGAAGAACGGCCCATATGCAGCGATAGCACCAGTCCAACCGATGACGCCACCGGCCTGACGTGGTGCGAAGATCATGGGCATCTGCTTGAACGTAGCCGCGTTGCCGATGCCAGCGAAGAAGAAGATCGCCACCATGCCGTACAGGAACCCGTTGAACCCTGAGGTGAGTGCCGCAGCACCAGCTGCCGGATCTGGAGTGAGGAACTGGATCGTGTACAGAATGCTGCCGAGAATGCCGAGCCCTGAAACAAAGGTCCAGATCGCGCCTCCCATGCGGTCAGTGAGCGGCGAGAACAACACGCGAGCACCAGCGCCGACCAGGGGCCCAATGAAGGCGTACTTCATGGGGTCGGGCACCGAGTAGCCGGAGATCAGCGCTTGTGTCGAGCCATCCGCCAAGGTCTGCACGATGCCCGTATTGGCCGCGCCGTAGAGGTTCTTGATGAGGAGCCCAAACTGAGCGGACAGGCCTGAGAATGTTCCAAAGGTCATGACATAGAGCGCCGTCATGACCCAAGTGTCCGTGTTCCTGAAGATGTCCATCTGCTGCTTGAAATTCGCGGTTACTGGCACGCTCTTGAGCATCGTCCAAGCCAGCACTGAGCCCACCAATACGAACGGCACGTAGATGTAAGCGGCGTTCTGATACCAGACGAAGGAGTCGGCCCCGGTTGCCGCGTTGTGGAACTTCTGAGCGACGCCGAGCGTGCCGATAAGCGAGAAGCCAACGATCCACGGCGTCACGAATTGCACCAGACTGACGCCGAAGTTGCCGATGCCCGCTTGGATACCAAGAGCAGTTCCCTGCAGCCGCTTAGGGAAGAAGTAGGAGGTGCTCGGCATAAAGCCGGAGAAGGCTCCACCGCCGATTCCGGACAACGCGGCCAAGACCATGAACGTCGAGTAGCTCGTCTCAGGATTCTGAACGGCCATGCCCCAGCCCACTAGCGGGATGATCAGCAGCAACGTGGTGAGCGTCACCATCTTCCGTGTGCCCATGATGGGTGGCAGAAACATCCAGACGAGACGAAGAGTTCCGCCGGCGAGCCCTGGCATGGCGGCAAGCCAGTAGAGCTGCCCTTGGCTCAGCACGAATCCAAAGCCAGCAAGCTTCGGCGCGATGGCACTCGCAAGGAACCAGGTCGAAAAGGCGAGAGTTAAGTTAAACGTCGTAATGACGAGACTCCGCCACGCGAGGGATGACTCCCATTTGGTCTCTGGCTGCCAGTCCTGCAGCCACTCCGACCCGGTCTTTGCAGTCATGACGTATTCCGATCTCCTAGGCGTGGTGTTGTTCGAAGGTGTTGACGAGTTGCGGTGATTGCGCCTGCAAGATGCGGTGCACTGTGCGGTGCATCCAGGCAAAGCAGATGAGCGTCAGTCCGAATAGCACCACGAACGGTGCGGTGGCTAGGCCAGTGAACGCCGTGGCATAACCGAATGCAGGCAGTAGGAGGAATCCGCCG
>CAWATP010000033.1:0-73459 GCA_963784905.1 uncultured Actinomycetota bacterium
TGCCGCACAGCGCCGTGGCAGCGCTCGTTACTGCCCTGCGCATTGGTTCACTCGACCTCGTCGGTCTGGGCGTCGCAGCGTGAATGCATCCTTCGCGTTGGCGTGCGGCGAGGTTTCCTGGGAACGGCAGTTGCTCGAGGCTATCGAACGTGCCTCTGAGCCCATCGAGGTGCGTCGGTACGTTGACGTGAATGCCGTTGCAGCGTCGGCGGAGGCGCGAGAACTCGGCGCAGTTGTCATCTTGAGCCCCGCGCTGCGCGGGTTCGCGCAGGACCCGATCGAGCGCATTGGGCGCGCCACTCGCGTGGTGGTGCTGATTGACAGCATCCGACCACCGTGGCTGGCCGACACTTCTCTGGATTGTCGTGTATTGGCGAGCCTCAATTTCACGTTGCTGGTGGAGGAGCTGCAATCGGAGTCAAGCTCGACCTCGCGCGACGCTCCAGATGCGTTGCGTGGTGGGTTGACGGTTTTCGCCGGAACCAGCGGAGGTGTCGGCGTGACTTCGCTCGCGTGGCTCCGGGCGGTCCAACACCCTGACGCACTTGTTGTGGATGCGAATATCCGTGCGCCCCTGATGGCGTTCCTGGCAGGTGCCGAGGCGCAATCTGCAACGCTGTTGGAGGCCGTCGCAGCGCTTGCGAAGGACCCGAGTGCGCCCCTGCGCGAGCACCAGTTGCTCGGTCGAGTTCTCACACTGCCATTGGCGGGAGGTCTCGATTTGGGCGAACGCGAGGCGCAAGTGCTGGCTGATGCCGCGAGTGCGCAGTTTGCACAGACAATCGTCGATGTTGGCCCTCTGCGGGACGATAGTTTTGCTCGTGCATTGGTGAGCCGAGCACACCGTCTGGTGCTCGTGGCGACGGCTGCTCCAAGTGGCGTATTGCGGTTGCCTGAGGCTCTGGCCAGCGTTCGACGCGAGGATATGACAATTGACATTGTCATCAACCGGCTGCGCGACTCGGCCGCGGGAAGTGCTCACGCGCGTGTTGCCATCAGGGGACTGGTCGAACGTGCCTGTGGGCTATCTCCACATTTCGTCGAGGAAGACGCGGTCGGCTTTGACGGCGCCTGGCTCTCCGGTGATTGGAAACAACTCGCCGATCGACTGCCGAAGAGCGACTAACGCTGCGCCCTGAGCACCAGCAAGCTGCGCGGCTCGATGGCGAGCGTTGCCAATGCGGGGTGTGTTGTGGTTGCAACATCCTCGGCAGCGGCAGCGGTGCTGAGCTCCAGTTTCCAACTCGCAGCGTACGGCGATCCCGGCAGGCGAAAATTCAGAGGCTGCTCACCGGCGTGCATGATGACAAGAAAACTATCGCTGGCTGCCTCGTGCGGAGCGGCCGCTGCGCCATTGAGAAACATGCCGATCGTGCGCGTCTCGGCGGAGTTCCACAGTTCGCGGCTCACCTCATGCCCGTCCGGTCCGATCCAGGCGAGATCCTTCGCGCCATTTTCCGGGTGCACTTGACCCCATCGGTAGTAAGCGCGCCGGAAGACCAGGTTCTCCGTGCGCAGAGAGAACACTCGCCGGGCAAAGGCGAGCAAGTCGTCATTGTCCTCGCCCATGTCCCAATGCACCCAGGAGATTTCGTTGTCTTGGCAGTAGGCGTTGTTATTGCCGCGCTGCGTCCGGCCAACCTCGTCACCCATGGTGAGCATCGGAATGCCGAGAGACAGGGCGAGGGTGGCGAGCATGTTGCGCTGTTGGCGGCTGCGCAACGCGAGTACTTCGACATCCGTGGTCTGGCCCTCAATGCCGTGATTCCAGGAACGGTTGTCATTCGCGCCATCGCGGTTCATTTCCCCGTTGGCGATGTTGTGCTTCTGGTTATAGCTCACCAAATCGCGGAGCGTGAATCCGTCGTGTGCGGTGATGAAATTGATAGAAGCGCGGGGCTTCCGGCGGGACGCGCCGTATAGATCGGCAGATCCCGAAAGCCGCCAGCCGAGGTCTGCTATGCCGTGTGACGCACCGCGCCAGAAGTCACGCACCGTATCTCGGTACTTGTCGTTCCACTCCGACCACAGACCAGGGAAGTGGCCGACCTGGTATCCGCCAGAACTCACGTCCCAGGGTTCTGCAATGAGTTTCACGGTGCGCAGGACGGGATCCTGGGCAACCGCTTGCAGGAAGGCGCTGCGGAGATCAACGTCGTGGTGCCCGCGTATCAACGCTGTGGCCAAGTCGAAGCGAAATCCATCGACATGCATTTCGGTGACCCAGTAGCGCAGCGAATCCATGACGAGCCGGAGCACCTGCGGTTGCGAAACGTCGAGCGTGTTTCCGCAGCCCACATAGTCTCTGTAGTAGCGCCTGTCGTCGGCAAGCCGGTAGTAGCCGGCGTTGTCAATGCCACGAAAACTCACGGTCGGACCGCGCTGACCTGCCTCGGCGGTGTGGTTGTAGACGACGTCAAGAATGACTTCTAGGCCTGCCGCATGCAGCCGCCGAACCATGGACTTGAATTCATTGACCTGTCCGCCTTCGCTACCCGCCGCTGCGTACGCGCCGTGTGGTGCGAAGAAGCCGATCGTGTTGTAACCCCACATATTGGGAAGGCCCGCGCTAGCGAGGTGCTCCTCGGCCATCGCCTGTTGGACAGGTAGCAACTCGACGGCCGTCACCCCCAGGCTCTTGAGGTGTGAGATGACAGCATCGTGGCCGAAGCCTTCGTATGTGCCGCGGAGTTCCTCCGGCACGGCTGCGTGCAGCTTCGTCATGCTCTTGACGTGGGCTTCGTAAATGACTGTTTCGGCCCACGGCGTGTGCGGCCGACGGTCATGGCCCCAGTCGAAGTCATCTGCGGTGACGATTGAATACGGGACGTACGGAGCCGAGTCCCGATCATCGCGGGTGGAATCGTCTTCGGGCGAGTAGGGGTTCACCTTGTGGGCGTACACGGCTGGATTGCGCACCAATCCGCCGCCAATCGCCCGCGCGTAGGGGTCGAGCAGCAGCTTGTGCGGGTTCCAGCGACTGCCGTGGGCTGGATCCCACGCACCGTGCACACGAAATCCATAACGAGTGCCGACACCATGGTCGGGGACGAATCCGTGATGGATGCCGTCGGTGCGCTCGGGGAGGCGATACCGGGTCTCGCTTCCATCGCCGTGGCGGATGCAAAAATCGACTGCTTCGGCACCACCGGACCAGAGTGCGACATTGAGGCCACCGTCCCGCGGCGTTACGCCGAGCGGATCGGGCAGCCCAGCGCTGACCGGCTGACTCGTCAATCCATGCATGGCGTCACCTCGCCGCAAAGGGTACCGTTGGGCGCACCATCGAATTGGATCCAATCTGGAGCGTCATGCGTATCGCCGTCTGCGTCAAGCAGGTACCTGACAGTTACGCCGAAAAGCGCATGAAAGACGGTCGCATCGACCGCGGCGCCAACGACCGCGTACTCAACGACCTCGACGAGTATGCAGTGGAGACAGCGCTGCTGCTCGCGGCAGAGCACGGAGCCACTGTCACTGTCGTCTGCGTTGGCCCCGATGAGGCAGCAGAAGCGATTCGTCGAGCGCTGGCGATGGGCTCCAACGACGCGATCCAAGTATCCGATCCCGCAATAGCAGGTAGCGACGCGCCCGCAACCGCGCGTGTGCTCGCAGCAGTGCTGCGCGATCGTGGTTTCGACCTGATCTTGTTCGGTATGGAATCGACTGACGCCAAGATGGGCGTTGTCCCGGCGATGGTGGCCACTCTGTTGGAACTGCCGCTGCTCTCGCTTGCTGAGCGTGTCGAAATCTCCGGTGAAACTGTTTCCATTACGCGCCGCACCGAGGCAGGCTTGCGCGAATTGGCGGCCGAGATGCCGGTAGCGGTGGCAGTGGTGGAGCGTATTCACGAGCCGCGTTACCCGTCGTTCAAGGGCATTATGGCGGCGCGTAAGGCACCCCTCGAAGTGCTGACGCTCGCGGAACTCGGTGTTGGCCCTGACTGGGTAGGTGATGCGGGTAGCCGCACCATTGTGCTCAGCGCGGAACTGCGACCACCTCGCAGCAAGGGCGCGCTCGTCACCGAGGATGGTGCCCGCGTGCTCGCCGATTACCTCAAGACCCAGAAGTTGGTGTGACCATGGCGACGATCCTCGTTTGCATCGATCCGCAGGTGCAAGCTCGCTCTACAGGAGAACTGCTAACGCTCGCGCGCACGCTGGGCACCCCTACGGCAGTGTCGTGGGCGCCGTCAGTCGGTCGTGCGGCTGCGATGGCCTATGGCGCGACCGCGCTATATGTGGCCGACCGTGACTGCGTGGCTGTGCAGGATGCTGCAGGCGTCGTACTTGCAGCCGCCGCGGCTGTAGAGCCTGCTGCAATCTTGTTCCCCACCACCATCGACAGCACAGAGATCGCCGCAATTGTGGCGCTCGAGCTTGGGGCTGGCCTGATCTCGAACGTGACCACGTTGGATGCGGATCTCACCTGTCACACCAGCATTTTTGGCGGATCGACAACCATCAGTTCACGTTCGAAGGGTGTGCTCGTAGCAACGATTCGACCGAGTGCGATTGAGCCGAAGGAAGCTCCCGCGCAATGCCCAGAGCATGTCGTCGAACACCGCTTAGCGGGGCTGGCAGCGCGCATCAGCATCGGAACGCTTCGTGCCGCAGAGCAGTCATCGCGACCAGATCTCACTACTGCCGATTTGGTGGTCTCCGGAGGCAGAGGCGTTGGCTCGGCTGATGGGTTCCGTGTTGTTGAGGCCTTCGCAGACGCCGTCGGTGCTGCCGTTGGTTCGTCTCGGGCTGCAGTCGAGGCCGGCTGGTATCCGCACGCCTTCCAAGTAGGGCAGACCGGCGTAAGCGTCTCGCCGCAGATGTACTTGGCTGCGGGAATCAGTGGTGCCATCCAGCATCGGGCAGGCATGCAAACCTCTAAGCGCATCGTTGCGGTGAACAAGGACCCAGAGGCACCGATGTTCGATATTGCCGATCTCGGCATCGTGGGAGACCTCTTTGAGGTGCTCCCTGCAACGCAAGCAATCCTCGCTCAGGGGTAGACGCTCCTAGGATTCCAGCGTGGCCTACCTTGATCATGCGGCGACGACGCCCATGGTGCAGGCGTCGATTGACGCCATGGATGCGGCATTCCGTGTGAACGGCAATGCGTCGGCGTTGCATGCTGCCGGACGGGCTGCGCGGCGCATCGTTGAGGAAAGCCGCGAGCGGATCGCTGTCGCTGTGGGCTGTTTACCGGGTGAAGTGGTCTTCACTTCCGGTGGTACCGAGGCGGACAACCTCGCCGTAAAGGGCCTGTTCTGGGCTCGAAACGCTCACGGTGTCACGCGCAAGCGGGCTTTGGTCTCGTCGATCGAACACCATGCGGTGCTCGATCCAGCGCACTGGTTGATGCAGGCCGAAGGCGCGGCGCTGGTAGAACTTCCAGTTGATGAATACGGCCTGATCGACGTTGCTGAACTTCGCACCAGCGTTGCGGCTGATCCACAAAGCGTTGCGCTCATCAGCGTCATGTGGGCGAACAATGAAGTTGGAACACTGCAGCCGATCGCCGAAGTCGTTGCGGTTGCCCGCGAATTTGGCATTCCGGTGCACTCCGATGCGGTGCAGGCACTGGGCGTAGAGGCCGTGGATTTCGCTGCGTCCGGACTCTCGGCAATGACGTTGTCTGCGCACAAGATCGGCGGTCCAGTTGGCATCGGTGCATTGATCTTGCAGCGCGATCTGAAGCCGGTTCCGGTGTTGCATGGCGGCGGGCAGGAGCGCGAGGTCAGGTCGGGCACGATTCCAATGCCACTCATTGCCGGCATGGCCGCTGCGGTAGAGGCGGCGGTGGAGCGGCGCGATGAGCACCGCGTTCGAATTGCTCTGCTTCGCGACGCGTTGATTGACGGTATTCAGGCGCTCGGCGTGGGCGCGACGCTTCGTGGCCACCCCACGGCGCGACTGGCGGGCAACGTCCACTTCACCTTCGAAGGCTGCGAGGGAGACGCAATGCTCATGTTGCTCGATGCCGCTGGGGTGCAAGTCTCGACCGGTTCGGCCTGCACAGCAGGAATCCCACAGCCCTCACATGTGTTGATAGCGATGGGACTGTCGGTCGCTGAAGCTCGTGGTGCGCTGCGGTTCTCCTTGGGTGCTTCGACGAGTGAGTCGGATATCGCTGCGGTGCTCGCCGCGTTGCCTGAGGCCGTAGCGCGAGCCCGAAATGCAGGGATGATCAGACGATGAAGGTATTGGCCGCGCTTTCGGGCGGAGTCGACTCTGCAGTCGCAGCTGCGCGCATGGCAGATGCGGGTCACGACGTCACCGGAGTGCACCTTGCACTGTCGAATAATCCGCAGTCATTCCGCACCGGCGCGCGTGGCTGCTGCTCGCTGGAGGATTCGCGCGACGCACGTCGAGCTGCTGATGTCATCGGCATTCCGTTTTATATCTGGGACATGGCCGAGCAGTTTCGCGCCGATGTGGTTGAGGACTTCATCGCAGAGTACGCAGCCGGTCGCACCCCGAACCCCTGCCTGCGCTGTAATGAGCGCATCAAGTTTGCCGCCGTCCTCGATCGTGCGGTGGCGCTGGGCTTCGATGCTGTTGCTACTGGTCATTACGCGCAATTGGTGTCGGGTGCCCAGGGCATCGAAATGCATCGCGCTGTTGATGCGGCGAAGGATCAGTCGTACGTGCTGGGAGTGCTCGAACAGTGGCAGCTCGAACGCTCACTTTTCCCACTCGGGGACACCGTGAAGGGTGAAGTGCGGGCGGAGGCAGACGCGCGTGGCCTCACTGTTGCGGCTAAGCCGGATAGCCATGACATCTGCTTTATTGCCAATGGCGACACTGGCGGATGGTTAGCTGAACGCCTCGGTGAGCAATCAGGCGACATCGTTGACGCGGTCACGGGCGAACGTGTTGGCATTCACTCTGGCGCGTACGCATTTACGGTCGGGCAGCGTCGTGGGCTAGCGCTCGGTGTGCCTGCCGCTGACGGTGCTCCGCGGTATGTGACGTCGGTTGATCCCAGCACTCGCACGGTGTTCGTCGGACCGCCGACGCTGCTCGACATCAACGTCATTGAGGGCATTAAGCCGCACTGGTGCCAGGGGATTCCAGAGGTTGGCGCTCGTGTTGGTGTGCAGGTGCGGGCGCATGGTGCTGAGGTCTCTGCCGTTGTGCGTGCTGCGGATGCAACGTCTGCTGAACTCATCACGGAAACTCCGATTCGTGGGCTGGCTGCAGGGCAGGCCGCGGTTATGTACGCAGGCACGCGCGTCATCGGTGCAGTCACGGTGTCCAAGGCGCGTCGTGACGGATAGCGTCGGTCGGAGTGAGCGGCATCCGGATCGGGTTCGCTTGGAGACTCCGCAACGGCCGGAATCGGCTCGGATCATCCGGAGCACCGGTGTTGGTTCACTTCCTGGTACGTCAGTACGCGACGCCATCTCGCTGGTGACGGGTGAGTTCCCCGAACTGGTGTTCCTCCCTGAGCTTCCGGCCCGCGGCCCAGGTGCCGACATGATTGGACGCGCTGCTGCGCTGCTGGGTCAGGTGTCTGATGATTTCGCTGTTGCGACAACGCCGACAGGCTGGCGTATCGGCGACACACAGGGTTTCGATATGCGTCGAGCAAACTCGTACTGGCGCGAGGACCTGGAAACCTTCGAAGAGTTCTGTCATATGGCGACGGGCGAAGTGAAGGTACAACTCACCGGACCGATCACGTTGGCGGCTTCGCTCGAGTTGGTGCGCGGCGAGCGCGTACTCAGTGATGAAGGCGCGGTGCGGGATCTCGTGCACGCGCACAGCGAAGCAGTGATGTTGCATCTGACGGATATTCGACGTCGCCTACCGAAGGCGTCCGTGATTGTGCAGATCGACGAGCCAGCGATGGATGCCGCACTGCGAGGGTCCATTCGGACGCAAAGTGGCTGGGGCAAGTTGTGGCCGCTCGACGAAGCGCAGGTTCGCGTCTGGCACACCGAGCTGGCGGCCTCGATTGCCTCGGCGCACGGTACGCCCTGGTTGCACTCGTGTTCCCCGAACTGGCCGATTGCGCTGGCGCTCGCTGCCGGTTATCGCGGCATATCTGGCGATGTCTCGCTGCTGCAAGATCGCGACGAAGACGCATTGGCAACTGCCGTTGAAGCAGGTGTCATCTGGGTGGCCGGTGTGATCCCTACGCAGGACGAACGTCTGGTTTCTGCGCCTCGTACAGAGGCCCGCGCCGCTGAGTTGATTCGTTCACGGTACCGGCGCATCGGATTCGCCGACTCAGTCCTAGCGAAGAGCATCATCGTGACGACCACCTGCGGGCTTGGCCACACCGGCGAGAATGCCGCACGAGTTGCCATCAACCGCTCGCGTGAAGTCGCCCGCATACTCAACGACACGCTTGAGGGCGTAAACGAATAGCGGCTACTTCGGGTCAGCTGTGAAAGGTGGGCACCATGTGCTCGCTGCCGAATTCACACGGGCCCTGATGATCGCGCTCTTCGGTATTGCGAACACCTGGCTGCAACTGCAGCGCCAAGCCTTGCTTCTGGCCGCGACGACTCAGGCGAGTGTATTGCCGTGAGGATGGCGCGCCGACCAGCATCTGCTTGATGAGGGCGGGTTTCGCATGCATCGCATACATGAGGGCGGGTTTGGCATGCATCGCATACAGTTGCGTAACGTGCGATTCCTAAATCCCGCCGCCGTGCTCACCGACCTCACCTATGAAGACGTCTTTATGGTGCCGTCGTTCTCTGAGGTCACTTCTCGATTCGATGTAGACCTCTCACCAGATGACGGTTGCGGGCTCACCATTCCGATCGTCGCCGCCAATATGACTGCCGTTTCTGGTCGACGCATGGCGGAAACGCTGGCTCGTCGAGGTGCGCTGGCGGTGATCCCGCAGGACATCCCGCTCGACGTGATTGCCGATGTCACGTCGGCCATCAAGCGACGACATCCGCTTTTCGAAACTGCGGTAGCGCTGCCGTCGTCCACCACGGTGGCACAGGCAGCCTTGCTGCTGACGAAACGTGCGCATGGTGCTGCCGTCATCGTCGAGGGTGGGAAGCCGATCGGCATCGTGACGGAGCGCGATTGCGAGGGCGCGGATCGCTTCACCCAGGTGCAACGGGTCATGTCACGCGACCTCTTTGCGGTGAGTGATCAGGTTGATGCGCGTGCTGCCTTTGAGGCCCTGCACGCCGCGAACCGTCGCTTCGCGCCTGTGGTTGATGCGGATGGTCGGCTCGTCGGCATTGTCACTCGTCAAGGCGCGTTGCGCTCGACGGTGTACACGCCAGCCCTTGATTCGCAAGGCCGTTTGCGTGTGGCTGCCGCAGTGGGCATCAACGGCGACGTTGCCGGCCGCGCGCGTGCATTGCTGGAGATGGGCATTGACACGATCGTTGTTGACACGGCCCACGGGCATCAGCGCAAAATGATCGACGCGATTACCGCTGTTCGCGAGGTTCGCGACGAGGTGGCACCGCATGTGCGCATCGTTGCAGGAAACGTGGTCAGCGCAGAGGCCGTTCGCGCGCTGGTGGCTGCCGGTGCAGACATTCTGAAGGTTGGCGTCGGTCCGGGCGCTATGTGTACGACGCGCATGATGACGGGGGTCGGGCGACCGCAGTTCAGCGCTGTGCTGGAGTGCGCTGAGGCGGCGCGAGCCTTGGGCAAGCATGTGTGGGCCGACGGTGGAGTGCGGCATCCGCGGGACATCGCGCTTGCGATGGCAGCAGGCGCGAGCGCAGTGATGGTGGGTTCGTGGTTCGCCGGCACTTTCGAGTCGCCAGGCGACCTGCATGTGGCCCCAGATGGGCGTCGCTTCAAGGAATCTTTCGGTATGGCCTCGGCACGCGCGGTGCAGAATCGCACAAGTGAAGATTCACCGTTCGACAAGGCCCGCAAGGCGCTGTACGAAGAGGGCATCTCGTCGTCCCGCATGTTCATTGAAGAGGCTCGACCAGGCGTTGAAGACCTGCTTGACGACATCACCAGTGGGCTGCGCTCGTCGATGACGTATGCGGGTGCACGCACCTTGGCCGTGTTCTCAGAGCGCGCCGTTGTCGGCGTGCAGTCGGCCGCTGGCTATGCCGAGGGTCGCCCGCTGCATTCATCCTGGTAAGGCGCCGTAACCGTCAATATGTCGCACCCTTTCGGTAGTGTCGTCTTCGGCGAAAGGGACTCGAGTGGCTGAGGCAACGACTGCCGATCGTGCGCGTTGGAAAGAACTCGCGGAGACGATCGAGGAGCATCGATATCGGTACTACGTGCTGGATGCTCCGGTGGTTTCTGATGGCGAGTACGACCTACTTGAGCGCGAACTCATCGCTTTGGAGACTGCCTTTCCAGAATTGCGGACGCCCGATTCACCAACGCAGCACGTTGGTGGATCGATCACCAACCTGTTCGCACCTGTGCAGCATGCCGAGCGCATGATGAGTCTGGACAACGTGTTCTCGCCTGAGGAGTTTAGGCAGTGGGCGGCTCGCGTTGAACGGGATGCAGGTGTTGTCAATGCGTGGCTGTGCGAGCTCAAGATCGACGGGCTTGCCGTCAGTTTGCTCTACGAAGACGGAGTTCTTGTGCGCGCCGCAACTCGTGGTGACGGACAGACGGGCGAGGACGTGACGGTCAATGTCAAGACCATCGCGGCAATCCCGCACCGACTCACTGGCACCAAACAGCACCCGGTGCCAGGTCGCGTTGAAGTCCGCGGCGAGATCTTCTTCCCCGTTGCCGGATTTGATGCGCTGAACGCCGAATTGGTTGCTGCTGGTAAGTCGCCGTTTGCGAATCCCCGCAATACCGCTGCTGGGTCGCTGCGGCAAAAGGATCCGCGCGTGACGGCTAGCCGTCCGCTGTCTATGACGGTGCACGGCATCGGTGCGTATGACGGTGAGCCGTTGGAGCGGCAGTCGCAAGCGTATGAATTGCTTCGCGCCTGGGGTTTGCCCACGAGTATGCACTACAAGGTGGTGGCGACGGCTGCCGAGGCTGCTGCGTTCATCGTCTACACCGGTCAGCACCGCCACGATGTCGAGCATGAAATCGACGGCGCAGTCATCAAGGTCGATGACCGTGCTCTGCAGAATCGCTTGGGATCTACTGCACGTGCACCGCGTTGGGCGATTGCTTACAAGTACCCGCCCGAAGAAGTTACGACGCGATTGCTGGATATCCGCGTTGGTGTTGGACGTACCGGTCGAGTGACGCCATATGCGGTGATGGAGCCAGTCAAGGTTGCTGGGTCGACCGTCGAGAACGCGACCTTGCACAACCAAGAAGTTGTGGTTCGCAAGGGCATCCTCATTGGCGACATGGTGGTGTTGCGCAAGGCAGGCGATGTCATTCCTGAGATTGTCGGACCAGTCGCTGAGTTGCGGACGGGCGCAGAGAGTGCCTTCGTGATGCCCACGGTTTGCCCCGAGTGCGGTGCAACTCTCGCGCCGGCAAAGGACGGTGACATCGACGTGCGCTGCCCGAACTCTCGCGAATGTCCTGCGCAACTGCGTGAGCGGCTCTTCTCGCTCGCTTCCCGCAGCGCGCTCGATATCGAGGGCTTGGGATACCAGGCAGCGGTGGCGCTTACTGAAGCTAAGACCATTGGTGATGAGGGCGCGCTCTTTTCGTTGAATGCTGAGTTGCTGCGGTCGGTGCCGTTCTTCACACGTGATCCCAAGAAGGGCGAAGAGGGGCCGCAGCTTTCAGCTGGTGCGATAAAACTGCTTGATCAACTGCAGGCTGCGAAGCAGCAACCGTTGTGGCGTGTGATCGTCGCGCTGTCAATCCGTCATGTGCAAGGGGTTGCAGCGCAGGCACTGGCGAAACATTTCCATGCTCTTGATGCGATCGCTGCTGCCTCGCGAGAAGAGTTGCAGCAGATTGATGGGGTGGGACCGGAGATTGCGGACTCGGTCATCGATTGGTTCGCCGAGGAATGGCATCGTGAGATTGTCGAGGCGTGGGGTGCTGCGGGTGTGTCCTTGCAGGAAGAGATCGCCGAGATCGGAGAGCAACCGCTCGCCGGATCCACCATTGTCATCACGGGATCTGTGCCGGGCTTCACTCGCGAAGGCGCAGAAGAAGCGGTAACGAGCCGCGGTGCCAAGGCGGCTGGCTCGGTGTCCAAGAAGACGCACCTCGTGGTGGTCGGCGAAGGCGCCGGTTCCAAGGCGGCCAAGGCCGAGGAGTTGGGCGTTCCGGTGCTTCCGGCCGAACGTTTCGATGTCTTGCTGGAACAGGGCCTCGATGCCGCAATCGCTGTCGCGCGCGGCAAGTGATGTGCACGGTTCGTTCCATTGTCAGACGGGGTCACTAGATTCTCAATTGCACGATGAAGCCTCATCGAGACGTTGACGCCTCGCCTGAAACTCACGCACTGCGACGTGTGACGGCGACCATGGCAGCGAACGGAAGCTCGGCATCGGAGACCTTGGCGACGTGCAGCATGTTGGAGTTTTCTCATGTCCACATCACGTGCACATTCCATGCGCGTGGCCGTTACTCGATTACACAGTGCGGCCCAGGCTTTTCTCGAACCTGACCCTGGCGGCGCACTGCCACTCGGCGAGGTTCGGGCCGATGAATTGCGCGTTGCCGCGCTCCGTGCGTTAGCACAGCTTGATGCGGATCGCGTCGAGTACGGCCAGGCACTGCTTGTCGATCAGACACAACGGGCGCAGCAGGTGGTGCATGCACTCGGCGGGTTAGAACTACAGAAGCTTGCTGGTGATGCCCGTGCTTCGCTGGTTTCTGCCATCGCCGTTGCATACGCAGACCTTCGCGGGAGTATGGCCGATGACATCACGCGGGACCTGCTGGATTCAACTCCTGTCGGTCCGCAGCTTGCCGAGTTGGTGTTCGGAATCGATCCCACACTGCTGGATCCTGACGCACAGGTTTCTTTTTGTCAGGCTGCTCAGAGGCTCGAGTCTGCAACGCACGCTCGCCTTGGTGGTGGGCTGATCGCTTTCGCGGGGAGTAATCCACGTCAGACGCACTACTGGGTGGATGGAGACGAGTACGAGTTAGCTGATGTGCGCTCAAGTGAACTTGCTTCCGCGTTGTCGTGGAGTGGTGCGCGTGCGCGCGGGGCTGTCGAGTCGGCTCGCCTGGTGAACGCAGAACTCGACGATGTTCGACAGGCAGCGGCGAGTGGTTCGCTGCAACCGGCTGCCGTCAACGTGATTGCTGAAGGCGCCCAGACGCTTACCGGTTCGCTTGATCGCGAGATTGAGATGGCTCGCGCTGCGCTACAGCAAGATTCTGACTCAGGCGACGAGATTGCGGATCGCGTGTGGGACCTCACCGTGACGCGAGAGGAGTTGCTGCAACGCTATGGCGACACTCTCACGTCCTTCGCATCGACACACACGGTAGCCGAAACTCGGCGCAAGGTTCGGGACACACTGGCCAAGTTGGACCCAGCAGGATTCACAGCGCGCCGCGAAGAGGCAAGGGTGATGCAATCGTCGGTGGAGTTCAGAGCGCTGCCGGATGCGATGGCCATGATCACGGCAGTTATGCCGGCTGAGCACGCGTCTGCGTGCTACCGAGCGATTGATACACGCGCAAACGATGCATCGTCAGCTGCCGTGGACGCGCCGGTCGGCGTGCGACGATCTGATGCGCTGCTTGCGTTCTGCGCAAAGAACACCTCCATTGACCCGCGCAGCGATGGTGATGCGCATGCACCGGTGTCGGTAACTTCGAGTGGCATGGGCATGAGCGCACACGTGGATCTGGTCATGACCATGGACTCCTTCCTCGGTCTATCAGAGACGGCCGCAGAGTGCGTGGGTGCTGGTCCGATCCCAGCCCAAGCGGCCCGGGAGTTCCTCGCCGCCGCAGAAGTGGTGACCATTCGCCGAGTCCTCGTTGATGAGCAGACGGGCCGTGCGCTTGATGTGGGTGTCCGGCGCTATCAACTCACCGACGCTGAACGTGATTTCATTTTCACCAGAGATCGAAGGTGCCGTCGCCCCGGCTGCAATCAACCCGCGAGGCGTTGCGAAGTCGACCATGCCGTTCCCTACGACAGCGGGGGAGTTACGCAAACGGACAACCTCGGTGCGCTGTGCGTGCGGCACCATCAAGAAAAGACGCATGGTGGCTGGGCGATCAACGAAAGTGCCGCAGACGGTTCGTGCGTATTCGTATCGCCGCTCGGACGCCAGTACGCGCACATGCCTGAGCCCTTGCTTCCTTGGGCAGAATTCGAAGCGCCGATACTGGCGAGAGACGAGGGCGGCAGCGCCGGTTGAGCGCAAGCCCAAAAGGTGACCGGGGCGGTCGTGTCGTGGAGGTTGCGCGGTTGGGCGGTTGTGTCGTGGAGGTTGCGCGGTTGGGCGGTCGTGTCGTGGAGGTTGGGCGGGCGGTCGCGTCGTGGAGGCTGCGCGGCGGTCGTGTCGTGGAGGTTGCGCGGGTGGGCGGTCGTGTCGTGGAGGTTGCGCGGGTGGGCGGGCGTGTCGTGGGAAATGCGACGGTTGCCGAATTGTCTGAAACGGGCAGGTGTCTTGGTGACGGTGGCCAGCGCCAAGACGTCGAATTCGGCCGTGATGCGAGCAGTCGCAGCACGAAACCTGCTCGTCACGTGCGCACGTAGACTTACCGCCATGTCCGGAATCACTCGTGCCGAAGTGGCGCACCTGGCGAAGCTCGCCCGTTTAACCATCGACGACGAGCATCTCGACCACTACGCCGAGCAACTCAATGTCATTATCGACTCCGTAGCCCGTGTGAGTGAGGTGGCTGGTGCAGATGTGCCTGCCACATCGCATCCCGTGCCGCTTATCAACGTGCTTCGGCCCGACGTGATTCACGCCGGTTTGAGCAATGAGGAGGCCCTCGAGATGGCTCCGGCGCGTGAAGACGGTCGGTTCCGCGTGCCGCGCATTCTGGATGAGGAGTGACCATGAGCGAACTCATCCGCAAGACTGCCGCTGAACTCTCCGAACTCATGGCCAATGGCACCGTCTCCGCTCGAGAAGTTGCTGAAGCGCACCTCGACCGCATCCAAGGCGTCGATGCCTTGGTGCACGCATTCCTTCATGTTGATCGCGAGTACACCCTTGGGCGTGCGGATGTCGTCGACGCTAAGCGTGCCAGTGGCGAGCTCATGGGGCCGCTCGCGGGCGTGCCGCTAGCGCTCAAAGACATCCTGGCCATGAAGGGACACCCGACTACGTGTGGTTCGAAAATGCTCGAAGGCTGGCGACCGCCATACAACGCGACTGTCGTAGAGCGTCTGAACGCCGCCGATGTCGTCATCCTCGGCAAGACCAACATGGACGAGTTCGCGATGGGTTCATCTACCGAGCACTCCGCGTTCGGCACTACGCACAACCCGTGGGATCTTGACCGCATCCCCGGTGGTTCTGGCGGTGGATCGGCTGCATCACTCGCCGCGTTCATGGCGCCGCTTGCTATCGGCACTGATACCGGTGGCTCCATTCGACAACCCGCCGCAGTCACCGGCACGGTAGGCGTGAAGCCCACGTACGGCGCGGTGTCGCGCTACGGCCTCATCGCGCTTGCTTCATCGCTCGATCAAGTCGGGCCGTGTGCACGAACTGTCGAGGATGCTGCACTACTGCACATGGCGATCGCGGGCCATGATCCCAAAGACTCCACCTCACTACTCGACCCCACCGCTGACATGGTGGCCGCATCGCAGCGCCGCGACTTGACTGGCGTTCGCGTGGGCTTGGTCAAGGAGATCTCGGGCGAAGGTTTCCAAGCCGGCGTGCTGCAGCGCTTCAATGAGGCCCTCGAACTCCTGACGAGCCTCGGCGCTGACGTTGTCGAGGTGTCGGCGCCATCCTTTGACTACGCGCTGGCTGCCTACTACTTGATCCTGCCGAGTGAGTGCTCGTCCAATCTCGCCAAGTTCGACGGCATGCGCTTCGGATTGCGTGTCGGCGACAATGGTGATCGCAGCGTGGAGCAGGTCATGGGCCTGACCCGAGCAGCAGGATTCGGCCCCGAGGTGACGCGCCGCATCATGATCGGCACCTACGCACTTTCCAGCGGTTACTACGACGCGTACTACGGCTCGGCGCAAAAGGTGCGTACGTTGATTCAGAACGATTTCAACGCAGCGTTCGCCACCTGCGATGTATTGGTGTCGCCGACGGCGCCAACCACGGCGTTCAAGATCGGGGAGAAGCTCGACGATCCGCTGGCCATGTACCTCAACGACATCGCCACCATTCCGGTGAACCTCGCTGGCAACTGCGGTATGTCGTTGCCGATTGGCCTTGCCCCCGAAGACGGTTTGCCCGTCGGTCTGCAGATCATGGCGCCTATCAGGGGTGACGCGAAGTTGTACGAAGTCGGCGGTGCGCTTGAAGCCGCCTTGCTGGACAAATGGGGACACCACATCCTCGAGGAGGCGCCCGCACTATGAGCAAGCACGCCGCACTCATGGATTATGAAGAGGCTCTCGAGAAGTTTGATCCAGTACTCGGTCTCGAGGTGCACGTCGAGCTTTCGACGAACACCAAGATGTTCTGCTCTTGCCCGACCACCTTCGGTGCCGACCCCAACACACAGGTCTGCCCGGTGTGCCTTGGTCTGCCAGGCGCGCTTCCGGTCGTCAACGAGAAAGGTGTCGAAGCGGCAATCCGAATCGGTCTCGCGCTCAATTGCGAGATTGCCGAGTGGTGCCGGTTTGCGCGCAAGAACTACTTCTACCCGGATATGCCGAAGAACTTCCAGACTTCGCAGTACGACGAGCCCATCGCGTTCAACGGATACCTCGATGTCGACGTTCCAACGGATGAGGGCGTCATGCCCTTCCGTGTGCTCATCGAGCGCGCTCACATGGAAGAGGACACCGGCAAGGCTGCTCACCAGGGTGGCGCCACTGGTCGGATCCACGGCGCGGATTACTCCTTGCTGGATTACAACCGCGCCGGCATTCCGCTCATCGAAATCGTCACCAAACCCATCGAGGGGGCGGGGAAGTACGCACCGGAAGTGGCCAAGGCATATGTCGCGACCCTGCGTGAATTGGTGAAGTCGCTAGATGTTTCTGACGTTCGCATGGAACAGGGCTCTATGCGCTGTGATGTCAACCTTTCGCTGCGCACTTCGCCGCAGGTGAAATTTGGCACCCGTACGGAAACCAAGAACGTGAACTCTCTACGTTCGGTGGAACGGTCGGTTCGCTATGAAATCCAGCGTCAGGCCGTTGTGCTGACTGAGGGTGGCGTCATCATCCAAGAGACTCGTCACTGGCATGAAGACACCGGGCTCACCACGCCTGGGCGTGTGAAGGAGGAGGCCGAGGATTACCGCTACTTCCCCGAGCCGGATCTTGTGCCGATGGCACCCTCTCGGGAATGGGTCGAGGCGCTGCGCGCGGCTATGCCCGAGAATCCCGCACTACGGCGTGCTCGGCTGCAAGCAGACTGGGGTATCAGCACCTTCGACATGTCGTCGGTGGTGAATGCCGGCGCGCTGGACTTAGTTGAAGCCACCATCGCGGCTGGCGCTGATCAATCCGCAGCCCGCAAATGGTGGATGGGCGAACTCTCGCGCACGGCCAACGAGCAGGGCCTCGGGCTCGATCAGCTCGCCATCACGCCGCAACACCTTGCGCGCATTGAGTCGCTCATTGCAGCCGGAGCGCTCAACGACAAACTAGCTCGCTCGGTCATTGAAGGCGTGCTTGTCGGGGAAGGCGATGTCGACGAGGTCATCGCGTCGCGTGGTCTCGCGCTCGTGTCAGATGATGGTCCGCTCCTCGCGGCTATCGACGAGGCCCTCGCAGGCGCGCCCGATGTTGCCGAGAAGATCCGCAGCGGCAAACTTGCTGCCGCCGGCGCTATCGTGGGTGCTGTCATGAAGGCGACGCGCGGGCAGGCAGATGCGGCGAAAGTCCGAGCGCTCTTGTTTGCGAAGCTGGGCGTGAGCGAGTGATCATCCCTCGTCAAACGTTCAGCACCGGTGCATGGTTTCCGTGACCAGGATATGTGAGCGAGTGACCGTCTGCAGCGAGAAGCTCGCATGCAGCATCCTGTTGCGTGATCGAGAGATGGTCCGCTGCCAGAACGTTGCCGCCGACGCATGGGTGCCCCGGGCAGGACACGTGCGCACGTGACCATTCGCAGCGAGAACTTCACCCGACAATCGGGTGACTTGTCATACACGTGGAATGGAGCCGGACACGGCACGCCTGTCGTCTTCTTGCATGGTTTCGGTGACATGGGCGAATGCTGGAATGCGCTGGTCGATGCTCTAGAGCTCGTCGTGCCGGTGTACCTGGTCGATGCGCCCGGACACGGCCACTCGGCGTTTGATCCCAATCGCGACTACACCGAACAGCTCGTCGCACGCACCATAGCGTTTCTGCGAACACTGCGTGTGCCGGTTCTGCTGGTAGGTCACTCCATGGGTGCACTCGAGTCGATGTATATCGCCGGTGATGCCCCTGAACTCGTGAAAGCGATCGTGTTGGAAGATCCACCGATGGCCGCAGATCTTTCGCCGTGGGCGGATCCGAGCACGCTGGTCGGGCTGTTCGACTTTCTCTCCGAATTCCGCAACCGCGATGCTGTGTCGGCAGAGGCTCAGATCTTGGCATCTCATCCGCATTGGCCGGCCGCCGAATTCGAGCCGTGGGTGCGCAGCAAGCAGCTCGCCAATCCGGCAATGCGCCAACGTTTCATCATTCATCGAGAACCGATGGAAATCACGTTGGGACGGATCAATTGCCCGGTCCTGCTGCTGACGGGCGACCCAGCGGCGCATTCCATCGTGACGGCGGAGACGGCCCAGTGGGCTCGCACACGTTGCCCGACCATGCAGGTAGTGCATTTCCCAGGAGCCGGTCACAGTATTCGACGTGATTCCGCAGATGCAGTGGCGAAAACGGTGGGTGCTTACCTAAAGTCGCAATTGTGACGGACCGATCTGTGTTGGACGTGATTCACACTGAGCGACTTGAGTTGCACACGGTGCGACCCGAGGACTACGAACTGCTTGCAGTTGACCGAGCCGATGCGCGACTGTGGATCGATCGAGGATTCTGCAATCCCTATGGCTATCTGGTCGACGATGCCGGACCGCTTCCGTACCGCTTGCCGATGGTGCGACGAGATCCCAGCCAGGCGCCCTATCTCATGCGTGTGGCGGTGCTGCGCGAGACGCAGGTTATTGTCGGTGGCGCAGGATTCCACGCCCTCCCGGATCGGGAAGGTGCCATTGAAATTGGCTTCGAAGTATGCGCACCCGTCCGTCGAAATGGCTACGGCACAGAAATGTTGCACGGTATGTGGAGCTGGGGCATCGAGCAACCCGAGGTTCGCCGACTTCGCTACAGCGTGGGCGTTGACAACGTTGCCTCGCAGCGCATCGTGCGTGGCTTGGGCTTCACCCATGTGGGCGTCCAGCAAGATGAGATAGATGGTCCCGAAGACGTGTTTGAAATGACCGTGGAGGAATACCGAGGTCGCCGAGTGAACTAAACGGGCGAGACCATTTACGGCCTGCCCGTTGCGCGTGGTCCGTGCGCACAGTCCGTGCGCACAGTCCGTGACGCTCGGATGCAATAGTTGATCCGAGGATGGCTAGGCCGCAGCCATCGCTACGTTCGCAGGACTGCGGAAGTGCTGTGCGAACAGCACCAGGACCAGCCCGTGAAGTCGCGAGGGCGAAGTGCTACTTGGCGGAAACCTCGAACCTCACACTGACCACGGCACGCACCTTCTTGGCGATTGTGCTCAAGTCGTAGCCGCCGTAGTCCCCCTCGATGACATCTGGTGCGGTGACAGTGATGGAGTTGGCGTCAATAGACAAGGGCTTGCCCAAGGTGACCGTGAGCGCCGACGCCATGACCTCAGCGCGAGCATTGGCGTCGAGGACGGCCAACTTCTGCACTTCGGGACGCAGCTTCTCGAGGGTGGATAGGTAATACTGCGGCGAATTTGTGTTGACGTTGACGTCAGGAACGACTGCGAGCAACTCCATCACCTTGGAGTTGAGTGTGGCGATCTTCTGCACGTCGGTGCTGCGTACACTGAAACTGAGCGAGGCCTCGGTCACCTGGCCGCCATTGCCGTTGTCCATGGTGTAAGTGTTAAGCGATCCCACGGTGAATTGGTCAGCCGTCATGCCGGCCTTCACGAAGTAGTTGCGCAACTTGGGCAGCGCAGTGGCCACGGACTTCGCCGCGAGTGCCGAATCTGCTTCACGAGCGGTCAGGGTGAGCGACCACACTGCGGTGTCTGCGGTGGCGTTGATCACCGCTGAGCCGGTAGAGGTAACGCCGGTGATGGTGCGTGCCTTGAATCCATCGCCAACAAACCACAGTCCAACACCAACCCCGAGGGACATAATCAAACCAGTGACGATAAGCGCGATTCCCAGACGTGTTCTCATAAGTGAAACGGTACGCCGGGCGCGGCACCGAAGGAACGGCATATCACTAAATGTGCGCCAAGGATCTACGTGAACGCGCGCAGGAAGGGAAGCCGGTTACCGTAAGCGTATGTCGAAGATGATCGTCGTTCCGTCATATGTGCGCGATGCCTTGCCTGCCGACTTGCCGAATGTTGTTGAGCTGGATGAAAAGGGTGACCTGCCGGAGGCGGTCCTGGCTGAGGTTGCCTTCTATGTACGTGCCTATTACGCCGGCTGGCGCGAAGGTGAACTGCTTGCTCGCATGCCCAGTCTCCAGGTGGTGCAGACGCTGACCGCTGGCGTCGACGATGTGCGTCCATTCATGCCCGCGGGCGTGACACTGTGCAACGCCGCGGGAGTGCACGACGCATCGACTTCTGAACTCGCGGTGGGCCTCATGATTGCAATGCAGCGAGGCATCCACGAATACCGCGACCGTCAGCATGAAGGTAACTGGGAGCACGAGTTCCGCCCGGCTTTGGCCGATTCGCGAGTGCTCATCATTGGCGCTGGCAATATCGCAAACGCGATCATGCGACGACTGGCGCCGTTCGAGGTAGTTGTCGATCGCATCGGTCGCACGTCTCGTGAGGACGAACTGGGTGCCGTGCATGCGATATCTGAACTTGAGAACTTGTTGCCGAGAGCTGACATCGTCACGCTGATCGTGCCGCTGACCAGCGATACCGAAGGAATGGTTGACGCTGAGTTCTTGGCGAGAATGAAGGACGGCGCGTTGCTAGTGAATACGGCGCGCGGCAAGGTTGTCGACACGGACGCGCTCATTGCGTCCTTGGAGTCGGGTCGCATCCGCGCCGCGCTGGACGTGACCGATCCTGAGCCCTTGCCGATGGGACATCCGCTGTGGACTGCGCCGAACTGTCTCATCACTCCGCACATCGGCGGGGACACTGCTGCATTTCTCCCGCGCGCAAAGGTGCTGGTGGCGGCTCAAGTGCGCCGCTGGCTAACTGGGGAAGCGTTGCACAACATCATCCTGAAGTGACCAAGCGGGTTACCGCTTCAAGAGCTGTCGTGCCATCACCATGCGTTGGATTTGGTTGGTGCCTTCGTATATCTGCGTGATTTTGGCATCACGCATATACCGCTCCGCCGCGAAATCTGTGACGTATCCAGCGCCGCCAAGAAGTTGCACGGCATCGGTTGTTACGCGCATTGCGACGTCACTTGCATGGCATTTTGCGGCTGCGCCAAAGAAGGTGAGGTCGGAGTCCTCCCGTTCGGACTTCGCGGCCGCGACGTAGATGAGTTGGCGCGCAGATTCGAGCTGCATCGCCATGTCCGCCAACATGAACTGCACCCCCTGGAACTCCGCAATGGCGCGGCCAAACTGCCGTCGTTCCTTGGTGTAGGCCAGTGCCAAGTCAAGGGCCGCCTGTGCGACACCGACAGCTTGTGCGCCGATGGTGACGCGGGTGTGATCGAGCGTGCGAAGAGCCAGTTTGAGGCCCTCACCCTCATCGCCTATACGCCTTGTCGCGGGGATGCGGCAATTGTCGAAATAGAGCTCGCTGGTGGGTGAGCCTTTGATTCCCATCTTGTGCTCAGCGGGTCCGATGCTGAAACCCACGTCCTCCTTCTCGACGACGAAGGCCGAGATATTGGCGCCTCGACGCCCGTCCAAATCTGACACAGCGAACACTGTAAAGAGGTCGGCGACGAGGGCATTGGAGATCCAGGCCTTGTTGCCGTTCAAGATGTAGGAGTCGCCATCGCGGATCGCTCGCGTTCGCATAGACGCAGTGTCAGATCCGGCTTCGCGCTCTGAGAGTCCATAGGCGAAGAGTTTCTCACCGCGAGCAACCGGAGCCAGGTAGGCGTCCTTGAGATGGTCCGAGCCGACAAACATGATGGGCAAAGTTCCCAGCTTGTTTACTGCAGGAATCAACGAACTGGCCATGCAGCCTCGCGCTACTTCCTCGATGACAATGCAGGTTGCCAAGGCATCGGCGCCACCGCCGTCGTAAGCCTCAGGAATGTGCGGTGCGTGGAAGCCCGACGCCACGAGGGCTGCATACGACTTGCGGGGGAAGGTGGCTGTGGCGTCCGCTTCCGCTGCATTCGGCGTCACCTTGTCCCGTACGACTTCACGAACTGCCGCGCGAAGCATCTGGTGATCCTCGGTAAGTGAGAAGAGCGGGAAGTCTGTCATGTGACGATCCTTCTAGTAGGTGTGAAATCCGCGCCCGCTCTTGCGGCCAAGCAAGCCACTCTCGACCATGCGGAGCAGTAACGGCGGTGGTGCAAACAGGGGCTCCTTGAATTCTTGGTAGAGCTGATCGGCGATGGCGGCACAGGTGTCGAGCCCGATGAAATCTGCGAGGGCTAGTGGTCCCATTGGATGTGCACACCCTCGCACCATGCTGGTATCGATGTCACCCGCAGTCGAGTAACCCGCTTCAAGCATGCGAATCGCGCTCATGAGATAGGGCATGAGTAGGCCATTGACGATGAACCCGGCGCGGTCGACGCTGCGCACGATGACTCGATCCAGGCGGGTCGCGAACGCGAGCGCGGCGTCGAGCGTTTGGTTGGAGGTGAGGATAGATGGCACCACTTCCACCAAGGCCATGACGGGCACGGGGTTGAAGAAATGCAGGCCGATAACCCGATCCGGGCAGGATGTGTGGGCGGCGATCTGGGCGATTGGGATAGAACTTGTATTTGTCGCCAGAATTGTGGTGGAGCCTGCCACAAGGCGATCGAGGCGACGGAACACTTCGCCTTTCACCTCCGCCGATTCCGACACAGCTTCCAAGATGAACTCGGCTCCGGCTAACTCGGCCCAGTCGGTCGACACGTGGATGCGGGAGCGGACGATTTCCGCAGCGCTGCGAGTGAGTTTGCCGCGCTCGACGCCTCGTGCAAGTGAGCCTTCTATACGAGTGATAGCCGCTTGCGCCGCTGCGGGGGATTGCTCAACTACGCAAGTGTCGTATCCGTGAGAGGCGCAGACTTCGGCAATACCCGCGCCCATCTGTCCGCCACCGACGATCCCTATCAACGTGTGCCTCGATTCTGTCTACCCGTCCTTCGTACTCCATTGCCGCCTCGGCGGGAAGCCGTGGCCGTTGGGCTGCGCGAAGCGATACCTGACGGACGGCGAGCGGTATACACGATGCGCGAAGGCCTGCCGCGGATTACTCTCAAGCTGGATGTTGCTTGGCAGCGTTCACCACAGTGAACTCTGCTGGCGGCATCCGGACTTCAAGCAATCCGAGAGGAACTCTTGCGATGGCTCAAGATGTCACGCATACGATCGCGTCTGGTGAGGATCCATTCAGTGTGATCGGATCGGATGGCAGGCTCATGCTGCCCTCCGCCGTGGACTTTGACCTGCCCGTAGCGGCACTCGCTCGGCGTCTGTACACCGACATGGTGCTGGCACGCCGACTCGACCTCGAGGCGTTCGCTCTGCAGCGTCAAGGGGAGCTGGCCTTGTGGCTGCTCTGCGAAGGTCAGGAAGCCGCGCAGGTCGGATCGATTCGCGCGCTGCACGACGAGGACTTCGTATTTCCCAGTTACCGCGAGCATGCGGTTGCGCTGTGCCGTGGTGTCACGCCTGCAGAATTGTTGCCGCTTTGGCGCGGTACTTCGCATGGCGGTTGGGATCCGACCCGGCACCGGTTGCACATCTATACCTTGGTTCTTGCTACGCAAATGCTGCACGCCGTCGGCTACGCAATGGGCGTGCAGTTGGATCGTCGTCGTACTCCAGACATAGGCAATGAGGTCGTCATGGTGTACGTCGGTGATGGGGCGATGAGTGAAGGCGATGCGAGCGAAGCACTGAACTGGGCGGCCGTGACGCAAGCGCCGGTCATCTTCTTCTGCCAGAACAACGCTTGGGCCATCTCAACGCCCAACGCCAAACAGTTCAAAGCTCCACTTCATGAGCGCGCTCGTGGTTTCGGGCTCGACGCACGGTATGTCGATGGCAACGATGCACTGGCGGTGCATCTGGTCGTAAGCGACGCCGCCAGGCGGGTTCGCGCTGGCGGTGGTCCGGTCTTCATCGAGGCTGCCACCTACCGCATTGGCGGCCACAGCACTTCCGACGATCCGCGCCGCTATCGAAGCGACAGCGAGGTTCAGTTTTGGAAGACGCTCGACCCGGTGGCACGTTTACGACGGGTACTTGATCTCGAGGACTGGGCCGATGCGCAATTCCACGCCGAACTTGAACTTGCCGCGGATTCCCTGGGCGAGGAAGTGCGTAGCGCTTGTCTCCAACTGGAGGCTGGTTCACTCTCCACTACTTTCGCTCACACCCTGGTGCAGGAGACAGGCGAAATGGCCTTGGAGCGAAAGGCCTTTGAAGACTTCCACGGGTCGTTCGCATGAGCACCTTGAGCTTAGCGAAAGCCCTCAATGAGGCGTTGCGTTGGTCGATGACGAGCGACCCCTCAGTGCTCTTGCTGGGTGAGGATGTGGGAACGCTGGGCGGAGTGTTCCGTGTGTCCGATGGGCTTTCTGGCCAGTTCGGAGCTGATCGAGTCATGGATACGCCGGTCTCAGAGTCGGCCATTGTGGGCGCCGCTATCGGACTGGCGATGCGGGGCTACCGTCCCGTGTGCGAAATTCAGTTCGATGGATTTGTCTATCCCGCCTTTAACCAGATAGTCGGGCACCTCGCAAAGATGCGCGCACGGTCTGGAGGGCGCATAGCGCTCCCAATCACCATTCGCATTCCCGTGGGCGGTGGAATCGGAGCAATTGAGCACCACAGCGAATCGAACGAGGCGTATTTCACGCACACTGCTGGTCTGCGAGTGGTGACGTGTTCGTCTCCTCAGGACGCATACGACCTGCTTCGCGCATCGATTGCGTGTGACGATCCGGTCATCTTCTATGAGCCCAAGCGCCTGTATTGGGACAAGACTGAGATCGATTTAGCGCGGCCGCTAAGCGCGAGTTGGTTGGAGTCCGCGAACGTTCTGCGGGCCGGAACCGATGTCACGGTCATCACCTACGGATCGTCGGTTCGTGTGGCGCTTGCCGCTGCGAGTATTGCAGAAGCAGAGGGCCGCTCACTAGAAGTCATTGATGTGCGATCACTTTCCCCGCTGGACTCGCCGACGGTTTTTGCTTCGGTGCGTAAGACCGGTCGTGTGGTGGTGTTGAACGAGGCCTCAACCCGCGGATCAATGAGCGCGGAGATTGCAGCGCAGATTGGTACTGCGTGCTTCTACTCGCTCGAGGCTCCGATTGAGCGAGTTGGCGGCTACAACATCCCGTACCCGCCATCGCGTCTAGAAGAGCAGCACCTTCCTGATGTTGATCGCCTACTTGACGCGGTCGACCGGATGTTTGAGGAGTAGTGCGATGACATCAAACGGTGCAGTGCGTACCTTCCGGTTGCCTGACGCAGGTGAAGGACTGACCGAAGCTGAGATCATCACTTGGCGCGTCGGGGTTGGTGACACGGTGGCTGTCAATCAGCCAATTGTCGAAATTGAGACTGCGAAGGCGGTTATCGAATTGCCTTGCCCTTATGCAGGAATCGTCACAGCTTTGCTGGTCTCCGAGGGCGATATCGTCAAAGTGGGTACCGAGATCATCAGTTTCGATACCACTGACGCGGCAAGCCCAGCGCCATCGGTACTGGTGGGTTCAGGACCACTGCCGCATCGCGCGGCACGTCGAACGCGAAACGCGCTCACATCTAGCCCTAGCGAGGAGGTACGCGTTCGGCCGCTCTCGAGTCCGCCGGTGCGGCTACTGGCGCGGCAGCTCGGGATTGACCTAGCAACGGTTCAGCCCTCGGCCAGCGACGGACGCGTTCGGCGACACGATCTGGAGCGAGTCGCCGCAACAGGCGCAGGTTCAGCCCGAGAGACTCCCAAGTTGGCCTCGCCGCAGAGCCAGCTAGGTGTCGATCCTCCGGGTTCCACTCGCCTGCCGATTCGAGGTGTGCAGCGCTTCATGGCTGATGCGATGGTACGAAGCGCATTCACTGCCCCGCATGTCACCGAATGGATATCAGTCGACGTTTCTGAGGCACTCGCGATGCTCGATCGGACTCGCCAACTCCCCGCAGCGGCCGGACATCGACTTACGCCCATGCTCCTTGTTGCGCGAGCGCTCTTGCGGGCAGTGGCATTGCACCCGCAAGTGAACGCCAGGTGGGATGGTGAGCGCGGCGACATCCTGCAATACGCGGAGGTTAATCTGGGGATCGCGGTTGCGACCCCGCGCGGGTTACTCGTTCCCAATGTGCCGAGTGCGCAATCCCTGTCCTTCTTTGACCTCGCCGGCGCACTCACAGACCTTGTGGCTCATGCGCGTGCGGGTCAGGCGCGAGTGGACCAACTTTCCAACGGCACCATCACCATCACGAACATCGGCGTGTTCGGCATAGATGGCGGGACACCAATCCTCAACCCGGGCGAGGCCGCCATCCTGTGCATGGGTCAGGTGCGAGATCAACCTTGGGTGGTGAATGGCGCAGTCGTTGCGCGTTCCATTATGCAACTCACCCTCTCCTTCGATCACCGACTTATTGACGGGGCCCTGGGCTCGGCCTTCCTCGCGGAAATCGCGAGTGGGCTCGAAGCGCCTCGGCTGTTGTTCGACGAAGGAGAGCAGCAATGAAGGCCCTGCATGTGCCAAGTCGACCGATCCGAGTGCTCACTGCGGCAGCCCTTTTTGATGGTCATGATGCGGCGATCAACATCATTCGACGGATTCTGCAGGGACAAGGCGCCGAAGTTATTCACCTCGGTCACAACCGCAGTGTCCAGGAAATCGTCACGGCCTGCCTGCAGGAGGACGTCGACGCAGTTGCAGTCAGTTCCTATCAGGGTGGCCATATAGAGTTCTTTACGTACCTTGTCTCCAGCTTGCGAGATCAGGGGTTGCAGCGGGTGCGCGTCTATGGAGGCGGTGGAGGCACCATCGTCGAAGATGAAGTCACGCATTTGGAGCGGCTCGGCGTGGCCCACATCTTCACTCCACAGGACGGTCAGCAACTAGGACTCGCCGCGATGGTGAACACGATTATCCGCGAGTGCGATGTGCCGCTGCCGACTGCTTCGACTCGACTCGAGGAGTTGGCCAATGGCGATGTTGGGGCTCTAGCAGCAGTCATTACGGATCTTGAGCGAGGAGCGCTTGATCCACTTGCGCTGCTTGACGCAGTCACGGAATCTTCGGGTGTCGTCCTTGGCATTACCGGCACTGGCGGTGCCGGTAAGTCTTCGCTCTCTGACGAGTTGTTGCGCCGGCTCGTCATAGATCAAGACGATTCTGTGCGCGTAGCAGTGCTTGCTATTGATCCCACACGGCGGAAAGCTGGCGGTGCTCTGCTGGGGGATCGCATCCGTATGAACTCGCTGGCCGATGGGCGCGTGTTCTTTCGCTCCCTGGCCACGCGCGGCAGCCCGAACGAGGTGCCGCAATCAATGCGTTCGATCATCGCGGCGTGCAAGTTGGCCGGCTTCAATTTGATTGTCGTCGAGACTCCTGGCATTGGGCAAGGAGATTCGGGCATCGTCGATATGGTCGATCTGTCGCTCTATGTGATGACCTCCGATTTCGGAGCCGCGTCGCAATTGGAAAAGATCGACATGCTCGACTTTGCAGACGTTGTGGCTATCAACAAGTTCGAACGGCGAGGCTCTGAAGACGCTCGCAGAGAAGTGGCGCGACAACTGTTGCGCAATCGCCACGAATTTCATGCGGAATGGGAAGACATGCCGGTGTTCGGCACCTCCGCAGCGAGTTTTGATGACGACGGCGTAACCGCGCTGTACCAGTTCTTGCGCCAGTCCTTGGCTGCGAGGGGGTTGTCGGTTCAGCCCGGAAGACTGGCCACCATCGAAGGCAAGGTATCGACTGGACTATGGAACCCCATACCTGCGGAGCGCGTTCGCTACCTTGCTGAGATTGCCGACTGTGTCCGCAATTACCATCAGCGCACCAATGAACTCGTTGCGCTGGTACGTGAGCGCGACCTGTATTCGCAAGCGGCAGCTGTGCTACCCGCGAACGATGCGGTGTTGGGGAGTCTTGCAGCCGTCCGTGATGCTGCAGAACTAGCCATCGATGATGTCACGAAACAAGCGCTGGCTGCGTGGCCCGCTACTGTCGAGCGCTACTCGGAGCGGCGACGCATGAGTCTTTCGGGCAGTGCGATTCCCCGCGTTGCTTTGCCGTCAATCGACGAAGGAGCGGCGCTGCTCCGTTTTCTACGGCGCGAGAACCTTCCTGGCGCTTTTCCGTTCACCGCAGGAGTGTTCCCCTTCAAGCGCGAGGATGAGGACCTGACGCGGATGTTTGCCGGTGAGGGCGACGCAGTGCGAACGAACCGACGCTTCCACCTGCTCTCCCAAGGTCAGCCTGCGACCCGGCTTTCCACTGCGTTCGACTCGGTAACGCTATATGGCCGTGACCCCGATCTCCGCCCCGACATCTACGGCAAGGTCGGCACGTCCGGAGTCTCTATTGCGACTCTTGAGGATATGCGGCTGCTCTTCGCTGGTTTCGATCTGTGCTCACCTAGCACGTCGGTATCGATGACGATCAATGGCCCTGCACCGACGATATTGGCGTTCTTCCTCAACGCGGCCATCGATCAGCAGGTGGAGAAGTTCGTGGAGCGAGAAGGGCGCCACCCCGGGCCGCACGAACGTGCGGCCCTGGAAGCCTTCACGTTCGCCAATGTACGTGGCACGGTGCAGGCCGACATCCTCAAAGAGGACCAGGGACAAAACACTTGCCTGTTCTCGACGGAGTTCTCGCTGCGCATGATGGCGGATGTAGAGAAGTGGTTCATCGAGCATGCTGTGCGCAGGTTCTACTCGGTTTCGATTTCGGGGTATCACATTGCGGAAGCCGGTGCGAACCCGATTAGTCAGTTGGCATTTACCTTGGCCAACGCCTTCACTTACGTCGAGCTCTACCGCGCCCGTGGCATGCAAGTGGATGACTTTGCGCCGAACCTCTCGTTCTTCTTCTCCAATGGCATGGATGCGGAATACACCGTGCTCGGTCGAGTCGCGCGCCGCATTTGGGCTATCGCCATGCGCGACTGCTACGGCGCTAATGAGCGCGCCCAGAAACTGAAGTACCACGTGCAAACGTCAGGTCGATCACTGCATGCCCAAGAGATGTCATTCAACGACATACGCACGACCTTGCAAGCGCTGAACGCGGTATACGACAACGCAAACTCCCTGCATACCAACGCTTTTGATGAGGCTGTCACTACTCCGACAGCGGAGTCGGTTCGCCGAGCACTGGCCATCCAGCTCATCATTAATCGCGAATGGGGGTTGGCGATGAACGAAAATCCATTGCAGGGCTCATTCGTGGTTGATCAACTAACGGACTTGGTTGAAGCCGCGGTGCTTGCAGAATTTGATCGACTTACGGAGCGCGGCGGTGTACTCGGCGCTATGGAAACCGGGTACCAGCGGGGGCGCATTCAGGACGAGTCCATGCGTTATGAGCAGGGCAAACATGATGGCACGTTGCCGATTATCGGTGTCAACACCTTTCTGGCTCCAATGTCCAAGGGCGGCTCACCTCCGCACTTCGAACTCGCGCGAGGCACCGCGGAAGAGAAAGCGTCACAGTTGGCGCGGCTGAGCCGATTCCACCACGACAACGCCGCTGAGTCGCAGATTGCAATTCAACGATTGCAGGCCTCCGCGGCGCGAGGCGAGAACTTGTTCGATGAACTCATGCACGCGGCGCGCGTGTGCTCACTCGGTCAACTCACTGAAGCGTTCTTTGCCATGGGCGGGCAATACCGGCGCAACGTTTGACCGCAATCAGGCGCGCCCTACTCGGCCATGACCTCGATGGTCTCAAAGGTGCGGTCGCTGCAGTAGGAGACTCTGCCGATTCGTCCAGCCAAGCGGAGAGCATCAACTAATTCACGGGTAACGCGCTCGCCCGGTGCCAGCAACGGCACACCGGGCGGGTACGGAACAAACTGTTCGGCACTGACGAGGCCGATGGCGTCGTCCATGGCCACACGGCGACGAGGGGCAAAGAACGCATCGCGCGGCGAGGTGACCACCTCAGGCCGGATCTGCCACAGTGCCGTCGGCATTGGGGTGCGTGCATCGGCTCGCATTGATTCAATAATCCCAGCGACCGTATGCGCAATCTCGGCAATGAAGGCAGGCTCGTCAACGATCGACACACTCATGACAATCGAATCCGTGTCTGCTGACTCGACCCCATGACCAGCGGACCACAGTGAGTTGGCGATCTGCACGCCCGTTACGCCGGTGCGCGGAAGCCACAAGGTGATCTTGAGCGGGTCGACCAAGGAACCGATCTCAGCGTCATCGATGACGACCACACCAGGCACTGCTCGAAGAATCCGCTTGGCCACGGCTGTGGCTTCGACGGCGCGGTCGATGGCGGCGGAGCCGAGTGATTGCATGATTGCGCGCGTTGCATCGATGGATGCAAGCAGCGTCGCTGAGGGAGATGTCGTCATATTCAGATCGACAGCACGATCCAGTCGCTTGGGATCAATGCGGCCAGATGCACTCACGACGGCGGTCTGCGAGTACCCCATAAGCGCCTTATGAATGCTCGTCACGACGAGATCTGCTCCCTGGCTAATGGCACCGGCGTGCGAGTCGTGCATCCAGTCGAGGTGCGCACCCCACGCCTGGTCCACGACCAGCGGGACGCCGTAGCCGTGCGCAATGGCGGCGATCGCTCGAACTCCGGACATGGTGCCGACATAGGCGGGTGACGTAACGAAGAGACCAGTGATGTCTGCGGGCAAGCCTGTGAGCGAGGAGGCGGCAATGCCGACCGGAAGACCAAACTCGGGGTGCAGTTCGGGGAATACCCACACCGGCAGCCCGCCGCTGAGCTGTAAGCCTCCTAGTGCGCTGCGGTGTGATGTGCGGTCGAGTGCAATGCGCTGGCCGTGTGTGGCAACGGCGAGCAACGCAGCAATGTTTCCCTGCGACGAACCGTTGACTAGGAAACGTGTGTGCGAGGCGCCGATAGCTTCGGCGTAGAGCGCTTCGGCGTCTTCGTCAAAACCGTTGTTGAAGTGGTTGTCGTCGGCACCGCCCTGCAATGGCAGGTCGTCGCGGATGATGTCATGGAGCAGGTCGAAGCCAATCGGCTCAGGGCCCTGCCCGACTTCGAGTTCGTTGTAGCGGTTCTTGTGACCCGGGATCTGCATCGGTCGGCGGCGAAGCGCCCGCCCAGCTCGCAGTGCATCGACTAGCGGCGTGCGCAACTCGTCCATCAATATCCCTTCCAGCAGCAAGCAGCAGCGTAGAGCGGCGCTGGCTCGCGGGGGGCTGCTCTGGGCCTGGCGGTTCGGTCGGGGGCACTAGCCGTGCGCCGATGCGGTCCCGCTCGGCAGTCGTTCCGCCGGCCTGTCGCCACGCGAGCCACGCGGATTCGACGTTCGCATGTCGCCCGCTGCGCAAGCTCGCGGTCGCGATGCGGCCTCATTCGCGCGATCTCACTGCGCCATGCCGCTCCGCTCGATGCCTCGCTAACGACCGCAACGGAGCGCGGCCGGCGCGGTGATGGAGACAAAGACGGAGCGTCTCCGCAGCCGAATACGCGCCCGTGAGACTGTGCCGAAAGCGGTTTTTCGGCGCGTGTTTGGCGAGGACCAGCGACGGCTTTCGTCGCAGCCGGCGCGACGGACTGGCGGTGTCGTCGTGACTGCCGAGGGATGACCGAGACGAGGTTGAGGCAGCCCTGCCCGAGTGCCGTGGTGCTTGGGTGAGGCGGGTCACACGTCCAGCATGTGGGACGGTCGGTGACAGTATGTGGACGGTTCCACTACCCTCACCCTCATGCACTCCATTTTCGTAGTAGTGAGTTAGCGCGCGGCCCGACGCCAAGCGAGTTCCGCGCGCACCCTCCGAAGCCCTTGGGCCGGGGGGATTTTTATTGCCGGAGTAACAACTACGAGACTGCAGACAAGGAAAGGCAAGACCATGGGTGAGCAGATCACTGGCGCACAGAGTTTGGTTCGATCGCTGGAGCATGCCGGCGTAACTGACCTGTTCGGTATCCCCGGCGGCGCGATTCTCCCGGCCTACGACCCGCTCATGGACTCATCGCAGATTCGCCACATTCTGTGCCGTCACGAGCAGGGTGCGGGACACGCTGCACAGGGGTACGCCCTAGCCAGTGGCCGAGTCGGTGCGTGCATTGCAACGTCAGGTCCGGGTGCCACCAACTTGGTCACCCCAATCGCAGACGCCAATATGGACAGCGTCCCGATGGTGGCCATTACGGGTCAGGTGAGTTCACCGTTTATCGGGACCGACGCCTTTCAGGAAGCAGACATCCGCGGCATCACCATGCCGATTAGCAAGCACTCCTTCCTCGTCACCAACGCGCGTGACATTCCACGTGCGGTTGCGGCGGCTTTCCATATTGCGAGTACTGGGCGTCCTGGGCCAGTGCTGGTGGACGTCACCAAGGACGCACTGCAGTCGATGACCGACTTTGATTGGCCGACCGACCTCAACCTGCCGGGCTATCGCCCTGTGACGAAGCCGCACGTGAAGCAAGTGAAGGAAGCTGCCCGACTCATTCTTGAGTCGCAAAAGCCAGTGCTCTACGTCGGTGGTGGCGTCATCAAGGCGTCTGCATCGGTTGAACTCGCCAAACTGGTTGAACTCACCGGCATCCCAGTGGTCACCACCTTGATGGCCCGGGGCGCATTCCCGGATGCACATCCGCTGCACCTCGGCATGCCGGGCATGCACGGCACGGTGGCCGCTGTCGGCGCGATGCAGAAGAGCGATCTGCTCATCACGCTCGGGGCCCGTTTCGACGACCGAGTCACGGGGCGCCTCTCAACGTTCGCCCCAGATGCCAAGGTCATTCACGCAGATATCGATCCTGCGGAGATCGGCAAGAACCGCGAAGCTGACGTGCCGATCGTTGGCGATGTCCGCGAAGTGCTTATCGAACTCATCGCAGTGCTTGCTGCAGAGAAGGCCAATGGCAACGTTGGTGAGTATTCCGAGTGGCTGCAGACGACGCTGGGCTGGAAGGCAAAATACCCGTCGGGTTACGACACGTTCGCTGACGGTTCGCTCGCACCGCAGTACGCGATCGAGCGGCTCTCGGCGCTGTCGGACGAGGACACCATCTTCACCTCAGGCGTTGGCCAGCATCAGATGTGGGCTTCTCACTTCATCGACTGGAAGAAGCCTGGAACTTGGCTCAACTCGGGCGGTCTCGGAACGATGGGAGTTTCGGTGCCGTTCGCCATGGGCGCGAAGGTGGCTCAGCCTGGTCGTACGGTGTGGTCGATTGATGGCGATGGCTGCTTCCAGATGACCAACCAAGAACTCGTCACCTGCTCTATCAACGAGATCCCGATCAAGGTTGCACTCATCAACAACTCGTCGCTTGGCATGGTGCGCCAGTGGCAGACGCTGTTCTACAACGAGCGTTACTCCAACACCGACCTTCACTCACATCGTATTCCCGACTTTGTGAAGTTGGCTGAGGCCTATGGCTGCCACGGCCTGCGTTGTGATGCACCGGCGGACGTCGACAAGACCATTAAGTTGGCGCAGTCACTGAACGATGCGCCGGTGATCGTCGATTTTGTCGTACATCGTGACGCCATGATCTGGCCGATGGTTGCAGCAGGTGCCAGCAATGACGACATCAAGATCGCGCGCGACCTCGCGCCCGAGTTCGAACAGGGAGCTGAGTGAGCATGAGCCGTCACATCCTTTCGGTCCTGGTTGAGGACGAGCCCGGTGTTCTGGCACGCGTCTCTGCGCTGTTCGCGCGCCGCGGCTTCAACATTGAAAGCCTGGCCGTCGGCAACACCGAGTTGCCCGATGTCTCGCGTATGACGATCGTCGTCAATGTCGAAGATTCACCGCTCGAGCAGGTGACGAAGCAGTTGAACAAGCTGATCAACGTGCTGAAAATCGTCGAGCTCGACCCGGCTGGTTCGGTCGAGAGCCAGCTCATCATGGTGAAGGTGCGCGCCGACGCCGACGTCCGTTCGCAGGTCGTTGAGATCGCCGAGCTGTTCAAGTGCAAAGTTATCGACGTCTCGGTTGACGCCATCGCCATGCAGGCGACCGGCCACCACGACAAGATCGAAACGTTGCTCGCCATGCTGGAGCCATACGGCATCAAGGAATTGGTGCAGTCCGGCGTCGTGGCGCTTGCCCGCGGCAACCGTTCCATCACCGACCGCCCCACCAAGTAAGCCCCTGTGCCGACCGTCTGTGCCACAGGTTGAGAATTAGCGCAGATTTTCAACCTTGAGCGCAGACGGTCGGCACCGCCTGTATCGGGATGCGGACTCGACGGAGTTCACATCGCGGACACCAACTACCATTTGCAGTCTGACGCCCCGCTTGAACCGGCGCATTGCCGGCTCGACGCCTACCCAGGGAGAACCCACATGGCCGAGATGTTCTATGACAAGGACGCCGACCTTTCCATCATCCAGAACCGCGTCGTCGCCATCATCGGCTATGGCTCACAGGGTCACGCACACGCGCTGTCGCTTCGCGACTCCGGTGTTGACGTCCGCGTTGGCCTTGCCGAGGGATCCAAGAGCCGTGCCAAGGCCGAAGCCGAAGGTCTGCGCGTTGTCGATCCGGCCACCGCTGCTGCTGAAGCTGACGTCATCATGATGCTCGTGCCCGACCATGTTGCCCGCAAGGTCTACGCGGAATCAGTCGAGCCGAACCTGCAGGCCGGCGATGCACTGTTCTTCGCCCACGGCTTCAACATCCGATTCGGCTACATCAAGCCGCGTGCCGATGTCGACGTCTGCATGGTTGCACCCAAGGGCCCCGGCCATCTGGTGCGCCGTGAGTACGCCGCTGGTCGTGGCGTGCCGGCCATTGTCGCCGTCGAGCAGGATGCGACGGGCAACGCTTGGGCACTCGCGCTCTCGTACGCCAAGGGCATTGGTGCGCTCCGTGCCGGTGGCATCAAGACCACCTTCACTGAAGAGACCGAGACGGATCTCTTTGGCGAGCAGGCGGTGCTGTGCGGCGGTGCCTCGGCACTTGTCCAGGCCGGTTTCGAGACGCTGGTCGAGGCTGGCTACCAACCCGAGGTTGCGTACTTCGAGTGCCTGCATGAGCTCAAGCTCATCGTCGACTTGATGTACGAAGGCGGCATCGCCAAGCAGCGCTGGTCGGTCTCCGACACCGCTGAATACGGCGACTACGTCTCCGGTCCCCGCATCATCGACGCCTCGGTCAAGGCCCGTATGAAGGAGGTCCTCACGGACATCCAGACTGGCGTCTTCGCCCAGCGCTTCATCGACGATCAGGATGCCGGTGCGCCGGAGTTCAAGGCCCTGCGTGCCGCGGGCGAAGCGCACCCAATCGAGGCCACCGGCCGCGAACTGCGCAAACTCATGAGCTGGGTCAAGACCTCGGACTCCGATTACGAAGAGGGCAAGGCCAACCGCTAGGCCAGCAAGTTCCATACGAAGGGCTCGACCATCCGGTCGGGCCCTTCGTGCTCTTGGAAACCGCCCACATTCGCCGAGCGGTGGTTGTCCCGTGGTGGCAGAATCAGCCTTCAGCCGTCGCAGAACAGCGCGAAGGGGGAGGAGCGTCGTGACTTCAGCAGCGATACGCCCCAAAGCCATGTTGGTGGCGCCGAATCTTGGGCGCACCGCGCACGTCGTCAGTCTCAACCCGCCTACGCTGGAGAATCCCGACGGCTATCACCGCCTTATAGGAGGTAGTGTCGAGTTCGGCGAAAGTCATCGCGAGGCAATTGTTCGTGAAGTTCGCGAAGAGCTCAGCGCGGAAATCGCCGACCTGACGTACCTCGGCGCGGTCGAGAGCATCTTTGCAATCGACGGCGCGCCTGGGCATGAAATGGTCTTCCTGTATACGGGCACCTTGCACCCAGCGCCTGCCGAGCTCGGCGGGTCGCTTACCGAGTCTGATGGCGCGGTGATGCCGGTCGTTTGGCGCGCATTCGATGACGATGCAGAACCTCTGCCGCTCTACCCGGCCGCGGCTAGACGTTGGCTGGTTGCAGCACGCGGTGCCAACTGAGCTTCGCTGGGATGTTAGCTGCGCCGTTCTCCGGCATATGCACTGGGCGATTGAATGTCCGATTTACGCTGACGCTAAACGTTGATTCCGCACAGCTGGGTTTCACAATCTGGACATTGTGAAAACTTTCACAAGCGACGGTATACGGTTTCCGCACCGTCGGCCGCAGTCCAGCAGCCGTTCGTGCTCGAGAAGGAAACCACTGTGAGCAAGCCGATCGTCCTCATCGCCGAAGAACTCTCACCCGCCACTGTCGCCGCACTCGGTCCGGACTTTGAAATCCGCAATTGCGATGGAGCGAACCGCGACGAGTTGCTGACGGCCATCGTTGATGCCGATGCCATCCTCATTCGATCGGCGACGCAGGTGGATGCCGAAGCACTCGCCGTGGCGAAGAGCCTGAAGGTTGTGGCCCGCGCAGGCGTCGGCCTGGACAACGTCGACGTGAAAGCCGCAACGCAGGCCGGCGTCATGGTCGTGAACGCGCCGACCTCCAACATCACCTCAGCAGCCGAACTGGCAGTCGGCCTGCTGCTCGCCACCGCCCGCCACATCGTGCCGGCCAACCTAGCCCTCAAGAACGGCAAGTGGGCTCGCTCCAAGTTCACCGGCGTGGAGATTAATGACAAAGTCGTCGGCGTCGTCGGCCTTGGCCGCATCGGCATGCTCGTGGCACAGCGCCTCGCGCCGTTCGGTGTGCAACTCATTGCCTACGACCCCTACGTGCAGCCGGCGCGCGCCGCGCAACTTGGCATCAAGCTGGTGACGCTCGACGAACTGCTCACGCAGTCCGATTTCATCACCGTGCACCTTCCTAAGACAGCCGAGACAGTTGGTCTCATCGGCGACGAGGCACTGCACAAGGTGAAGTCAAGCGTCATCATCATCAACGCGGCGCGCGGTGGCATTGTTGATGAAGCGGCACTGGCTAGCGCGCTGACCGATGGCCGCGTTGCCGGCGCTGGCCTGGACGTTTACGCCAAGGAGCCCTGCACTGATTCGCCGCTGTTCGCCTTCGACAACGTGGTTGCTGTGCCGCACCTCGGGGCATCCACTGACGAAGCACAGGAAAAGGCCGGCGTTTCCGTCGCCAAGTCCGTGCGTCTTGCGCTGTCCGGCGAGCTGGTTCCGGACGCTGTGAACGTACAGGGCGGCGTGCTCTCGGCGACCGTCAAGCCATACCTGGCACTAGCCGAGCATCTTGGCACCATCGCTGCGTTGCTCGCTCCGGATCCGGTGGCGCGTGTGTCCGTCGAAATTTCGGGTGAACTGTCCCAGGAAGACGTGCGTGTACTTGAACTTTCCGCACTCAAGGGCGTGTTCGGCGCACTCATGAATGATCCGGTTTCTTACGTCAATGCTCCGCTCATTGCCAAAGAACGTGGCGTCGAAACGAAGCTCACGACTAAGTCCGAAAACGACGACTACCGCTCGCTCCTGCGCATCAAGCTCGATACCACCAGCGGTCAGCGCTTTGTCATTGGCGGCACGGTTGCAGGTCCGCGCAAGATCGAGAAGATCGCCGAGATCAATGGCGCGGAGATCGACGTGCAGATTGGCGCCCACCATGCCTTCTACTCATACGCGGATCGCCCCGGCGTCATTGGTGTCATTGGCCAGATCCTGGGCACCGCCGGTGTGAATATTGAGACCATGCAGGTTGGGTTATTGCCGAACAGTTCGCAGGCGATCATGGTGCTCAGCCTCGATCAGGATGTGCCTGCTGCAATCAACGCGCGCGTTGCGAGCGAAGTCGGCACAGAAATCGCCAAGATCGTGACGCTCGTTGCATAGGCCTTGAACGCTCGCACATGACACCAGCGCCGCTGGAACACAGCCGAGGGCGCTGGTTCATTGCAGCGCGTCGGCACTGTCGGACTCGGGTGAATGCCAATAGCGTGTAAACGTTGACCGGAAAGGATGCCGCATGCAGCAAACACGTTGGGCCATGGTCGGAACTGGGCTGATGCTCCAGCTCATCGGCCGTGACTTCGCCAAGACGGAAAACGTTGATCTCAAAGTGATCGTGTCCCGCACACAGGCGCGGGCAGAAGAAGCGGCGGCGGAGTTCGGCTTGGCCGAGGGCGGCGGCGATTTTGAAGCCATGCTGCAGCGCGACGATATCGATGTTGTCTACATCGCGACGCCAATGTCGTTGCACTTTCCGCAAGCGATGGCCGCCCTCAACGCGGGGAAGCATGTGCTCGTGGAGAAGTCCATGGGTATGAATGCAACCGAGACGCGTGCGCTGCTAGCGCATGCCGCATCCAAGGGTCTATTCGCCATGGAAGCGATGTGGACAGCCTTCAATCCGGCCATAATCGAGCTTCGCCGCCGTATAGCAGCAGGCGCAATCGGCGAGGTCTCGCTGCTCAATGCCTCCTTCTGCACGGCGCCAGAATTCAACCCGAACTCGCGTCTGTTTGCGGCAACGCTCGGTGGGGGAAGTGTCCTTGATCAAGGTGTGTACACCATTTCCGTTGCGCAAATGATCTTCGGAAGTCCAACTCGAGTGATCGCAACTGGCACCGTGGCGCATGGCGTCGACGTGGAAGCTGCCGTGCTCCTCGAGTTTGCGGAGGGCAAGCGCGCGGTATGCATTAGCAGCTTGCGCGGCTTTTCGCCCTTGGACGCCCACGTCACGGGAACGCTCGGCAGCATGCAGATTCCAGGCGCATTCTGGAATCCAGGTGGATTTGAGCAGATGACGTTCACCGGCGCCAACTCTGGCGACGTCGACGAATTCAGCTATGAGCGCGAAGGCGCTGGGTACGTCCCCATGCTGCGCGCCGTCAGTGACGCGATCATGGCGGGCAAAACGGAGCATGAACTTCGTTCACACGCGGACACGATTTCGGTTGCTGAGACGATGGACGAAGTTCTGCGTCAGATCCACAATCGCGCCTAGTCAAGCTGCACCGCGCTCCGGCGTCGTTGTTGTCGGTCGCCACCGCGGCTCGGCTTGACGAATCGCCATGGCCGCTGTCAGATTCGCCAATAGCCACGACCGTCCACCGATACCCGGTCCGAACCGATGCCACATTCTCCGAGGAGTTCTGACATGCAGTTCCTGATTTCCGTCATCGACGATACGTCGAACTCGGGCACGCAAGACGAGATAGCGGCCATTAATGTGTTCAATGACGGACTGCGGGCCGCAGGGCATTGGGTCTTCGCCGGCGGGTTGAACTCGCCAGAGGAGGCGGTCGTCATCGATAACCGGAGCGGTGCGTCGTTATTGAGCCAAGGAGCCTTCCAAAAATCGACGGAGTACACCGCGGGATTCTGGATCATCGTCGCCCAAGATCTCAGTCAAGCGCTGCTGCTGGCTGCCGATGGGTCGAAGGCGTGTAACCGCAAGGTCGAGGTTCGCGAACTCCACGGCGAGTAAGCGCATTGCTGCGTCTGCGCTGAGACAGCTGTGTCGAAGCCCCAACTGCTGGGGCTTGGGTGCGAGGCAATCTGAGCCTCATGGCCAGACTCGGACGGTGCGAATGGGTCCCGCTCCAGGGACGTGCATTCCCCGAAGTCCGCGAAAGCAGCGCAGACCGGTAAGGCTGGCCGTCAGCATCCGTAGACTTGTGTGCATGTTCGAAGCTGTGAGACTCGACGCCATCGAGGATGCCATTCAGGCTATTCGCGACGGCAAGCTGGTGCTCGTCGTAGATGACGAGGACCGCGAGAACGAAGGCGACTTCATCTTCTCGGCCGAGCTCGCAACCCCTGAGCTGGTCGCCTTTGCCGTGCGCTACTCCACGGGAGTCATCTGCGCTCCCATGGTGGGCGAAGATCTCGACCGGCTGAATATCCCGCCGATGACCGCAGTGAACACCGATCAAAAGGGAACCGCGTACACGGTGTCGGTTGACGCGCGTGCAGTGGAATCCACTGGGATTTCGGCGGTGGATCGCGCCTTAACTTTGCGCACGCTCGCTGCGCCGAATGCAGTGCCGAACGATTTCACGAGGCCGGGCCACGTCTTTCCGCTTCGTGCCGTGCCTGGCGGAGTCCTCCGCCGGGCCGGCCACACTGAGGCCACCGTTGATCTCTGCCGGCTTGCCGGCTTACGACCTGCCGGCATCTGTGTCGAGATCCAGCATGACAACGGCGAAATGATGCGCGCCCCTGATATTCGCTCCTTTGCCGACGAGCACGGCATCGTGCTGGTGTCGATCGCTGACCTCATCTCCTATATCCGCCGCACTGAACTGCAAGTGGAGTACGTCACGGAGACCGAATTGCCCACCGAGTTCGGGACCTTCCGCGCCGTTGGCTACCGCTCGCTCATTGACGGCAGCGAGCATCTCGCCATGGTGATGGGTGAGATAGGTGATGGCGAAGATGTGCTCGTCCGAGTGCACTCTGAATGCCTGACTGGCGACGTGTTCCATTCGCATCGTTGTGATTGCGGTCCACAGTTGGATGCCGCTTTACGAGCAGTCGCGGAAGTTGGGCGCGGCGTTGTGCTGTACGTCGGTGGACACGAGGGTCGGGGCATTGGACTGCTCGGCAAGCTCAAGGCCTATGCGCTGCAGGAGCAAGGTATGGATACCGTCGACGCCAATCTCGCACTCGGCTTTTCCGCTGATGCGCGCGACTACGGCACTGGTGCACAGATCCTCGCGCACCTCGGCATCACGTCCATGCGACTTCTCACGAACAACCCCGCCAAGCGTGCTGGGCTCGAGGGTTATGGGCTGACGATTACTGGGCGTGAACCGTTGGTGATTGCCCCGCGACCCGAGAACGCCGCGTACCTGGCGACGAAGGCCGCTCGCTTCGGCCACGACTTCTCGACTCGCCCTTAGCAAAGTTACGTGGCGGTTCAATGATTAACCGGTGCAAGGAGTGCGGCGCGAAATGACGTTCCCCGAGGAATTCCGCTGGGGCGCAGCCACGGCCGCATTTCAGATCGAGGGTGCGTCAGTACTTGATGGCCGCGGCGCTTCCATCTGGGACACCTTCTGTGCGACACCGGGAAAGGTGGCATTCGGTCACACCGGTGAGGTGGCATGTGACCACTATCACCGCTACTCGGAAGACATCGCGATCATGCGCGAACTCGGCATCACGCACTACCGCATGTCATTGTCGTGGCCGCGGCTATTCCCCAATGGTGATTCGCTGCGCAATACCAAGGGCTTTGCCTTTTACGACCGGCTGATTGACGCGCTGCTCGCGGCTGGCATCGAGCCAAACGTAACGCTGTATCACTGGGACCTGCCTCAGTCGCTGGAAGACGCCGGCGGTTGGCCGACGCGAGCTGTGCTTGGTCCGTTCGAGCACTACGCCGCCGCTGTGGGCGAGTATTTCGGCGACCGAGTGAAGCGCTTCGCGCCGCACAATGAACCTGCGGTGTTCACCTATCTTGGCTACGGCAACGGCGTCCATGCGCCAGGCCGAGCAGACGAGAAGCTCTCCTTCGCTGCGGCCCATCACACGGTCGTCGCGCACAACCGGGCCATGCGTGCGCTACGTGAAACGGTGCCCAACGCCTTGCTGGGCCCCGTGCTCGCGCATTCCGCTTTCGACGTCGATGACTACTCCGATCCGGAACAGATTGCGGCGGCCACCTATGCCGATGCATTCCGAAATGGTTTCTGGATGGATGGCATCCTGCTCGGACGTTATCCGGATGCGGTCATGCGCGATCGTGCGGCGGAACTGGACCAGCTCATCAAGCCAGGTGACCTCGATGTTGAGCCGATCGATTGGCTCGGCGTCAACTTCTACTGCAATGGGCGCATCGGACCGAAGAACGCCGAGGGTTCGCACATGCTCGACCACACGGCTCGGCACCACACGGATATTGGCTGGCCCATCACGCCCCACGGCCTGAGCACCTTGTTGCTGAAGTGGTACCGGATGTACGGCCCGCTCATTCCAGAGCTGTACGTCACTGAGAACGGATGTGCGTATAACGATGAACCCGGCGTCGACGGGCAAGTTCACGACTCACGGCGCATCGACTACCTGAAGCAGCATCTCGCCGCCGTAGAAATGGCCATCGATGGGGGAGCACCCGTCAAGGGCTATTACCAGTGGTCGCTGCTCGACAATTTCGAGTGGGCCGCGGGGTATGAGCAACGATTTGGTTTGGTGCACGTTGATTTCCAGACGCAGAAGCGAACCGTCAAGGATTCTGCACGCTGGTATGCAGAGGTCATCACCAGAAATGGGCTCTGAGTCTGACGCCCCACCGGCGGTACCAACTGCCGTACTGCGCTTCAGAAACCACCGATCTGAGTGGAATCCGGATGCTTCGGGTACTGCCGTGGCAAGGGTGTACGGCCTGCGATCCCCGTGCGTCGATTCCGGTCGCACCTCGTTATCTGGCTTGCTTGTCGGCTTATCCCGTAGGCTCCGCCTCATGTCGAATATGCGACTCCTTCTTCGTCGCCGCGGCGAGGCCTGACCGGCCCCCTCGTCGCGGGTCGTTGGCATGCCGGGAACCCCGCAACCAAACGACAAGAGGAACTCATGAGCACCGAACGTACGTACTCCGAACGCAATGCACAGCAGCCGTCTGGCATGCCATTCCAGCGCTACACACCATTCATTCCCGTCACGCTTGACGACCGCACCTGGCCGAGCAAGAAGGTCACGCAGGCGCCCCGGTGGTGCGCAGTTGATCTGCGCGATGGAAACCAAGCGCTCATTGATCCGATGACGCCGGGTCGCAAGAAGAAGATGTTCCAACTGCTGGTCGCTATGGGCTACAAGGAAATCGAAGTGGGTTTCCCCGCGGCATCGCAGACTGATTTCGATTTCGTGCGCCAGTTGGTCGATGAGGATCTCATCCCGGAAGATGTCGTCATCCAGGTGCTGACCCAGGCGCGCGAGCATCTCATCGAGCGCACCTACGAATCCATTGAGGGTGCGCCGCAGGCGATCGTCCACGTCTACAACTCAACGTCGGTGCTGCAACGTCGCGTGGTGTTCGGGCTCGACCGCGCCGGCATCAAAGACATCGCCATCTCGGGTGCTGAACTGTGCTTGAAGTACGCCGATCGCATGAAGTCGGATACGGACATCTACTTTGAATACTCGCCCGAGTCGTACACCGGCACCGAACTCGATTTCGCACTCGAGGTGTGCAACACCGTCACGGATATCTGGCAGCCGTCGCACGATCGCAAGGCAATCCTCAACCTGCCCGCCACGATTGAAATGGCGATGCCCAACGTTTACGCCGACTCCATCGAATGGATGCACCGGAACTTGAACAACCGAGAGAACGTGGTCGTTTCGCTGCACCCGCATAACGATCGCGGTACCGCAGTTGCGGCTGCGGAGTTGGGCTACCTGGCAGGCGCTGATCGCATCGAAGGCTGCCTCTTCGGCAACGGCGAGCGCACCGGCAACGTCGATCTGGTCACGCTCGGCTTGAACCTGTTCAGCCAAGGCATCGATCCGCAGATCGACTTCTCCAACATTGATGAGATCCGCCGCACGGTCGAGTACTGCAACCAGATTCCGGTTCCCGAGCGCGCGCCGTATGGTGGCGACCTCGTCTACACCGCGTTCTCCGGTTCGCATCAGGACGCTATCAATAAGGGCTTTGCCGCGATGAAGCGCGACTCAGCCGAGGCCGGCGTTGAGGTTGACGCTTTCCGTTGGGAAGTGCCGTACCTGCCGATCGATCCCAAGGATGTTGGCCGTACCTATGAGGCAGTCATACGTGTGAACTCGCAGTCCGGCAAGGGCGGCGTCGCGTACATCATGCGAACGGAGCACAAACTTGAGCTCCCACGGCGCATGCAGATCGAGTTCAGTGGCGTCATCCAGCGTCACACCGACGAGGCCGGCGGCGAGGTCACACCGCAGCAAATGTGGGACGTATTCCTCGATGAATACTTGCCGAATCCCGCAGCACCGTGGGGTCGCCTCAAGATCAAGAGCGTCAAGCAAGATAGCGAGATTGACGGCGAAACTTCGATCACTGTTGTGATCACAGACGAGGGTCGCGAAGTGACTCTTCGTGGCATGGGCAATGGCCCGGTGGATGCGTTCTGCAAAGCGCTGGCGTCCCATGAGATTGATGTGCGTGTGCTCGACTATGCCGAGCACGCCATGACAGCCGGTGGCGATGCGCGAGCTGCGTCATACGTCGAGTGCGAGGTCGGCGATCGCGTGCTGTGGGGAGCTGGCATCGACCCGTCGATCACGACGTCGTCGCTTAAGGCCATCGTGTCCGCCGTCAACCGCGACCACCGCAACCGCACCCACTAATTCCCGACCGTCTGCGCTGTAGGTTGAGTTATCTGCTCATTTCTCAACCTGCGGCGCAGACGGTGCACCATGATTTATCGCAAGTGGCGAGCGACCAGTGCGCTAATGCCTGCTAGGCCGTCCCAGGTCACGCGAAGCACTCGATAGCCGGCGGCTCTGAGGTCGTCCTCCCGCTGCTTCTCGGCCCGAAAACTCGCTTGCTGTTCGCTGCCTGAGCTGCCGTACTTGCTCCACCCGTCAGGTTCGAGAATCAGCCGCGCCGCTCGCCACAGCATGTCGACTCGGTAATGCCTGCCGGACGCTCCATCAATCGGAATCTGCAGTTCGGGTTCCGGCAGGCCTGCCGCGAGGCATGAACCTCGCGCAGCAGACTCCAGCGCTGACTCCGATAACCCGGATGCGAAAGGGATAGACGAGCGAAGCGTCTTCGTGCCGCGCCACTGTTTCAAGTTATGAGCCACCTGTAGGAGCTCGGATTGCGCTGCGCCTGCGCGCAATCCTCCGTCAAGAGCAATCAGTGCCGCTGGCAGCGCCAGCCCCCGTGCTAAATCCACGGCCGTCCGCGCGATCGACGTCACTCGCAGGCCGTCGATCACCACGACGTCGACAGGGAAGAGTGGAGACACAGAGATGTGAACGCCCTGACGGATAGCCGAGTTTCGCGTATCGACGGTGTACAGCCGGACTGTTCGCAGTGCTTCGACGATCGGGCGCGGCGTCGGCAGCTGGTGCGCCATGGCGGCGGATTCGTGCGCGAGCACAAACTCGCCGCCAAGTTGTCGGGCGGTCGCGGCGGCAATCTCAAGGTGTCTTCGGGGGATGGGAAGCGCGGCAGCTGCCTCTGCGGACCAGTACAGGTCCGAGCGTATTTTGATGAGCACTCCCTCGCGCAGCAGGCGGCGGAGGACTGCGTCGCCGATATCGAGCGCCGGAGCATCGGATGACGTGAATGGTGTGGCAGGCAATTGTGGATGTTTCATGGTCGAACGTTTGCTCGCCGAAGGACTCGGAAACAGCCTGATGGCTGGCGATGTGCAGAGCTCGATCTCAGGTGCGCCTGTGGGAACGACCGTCTGCGCTTCAGGTTGAGAACTGCAGCTGAATATCAACCTGTGGCGCAGACGGTCGGGTCTCGAGGGGTGAGATGTGGAGTCCCAATATGTGGGACGGGTAGGTGGGGGCGGCGTACGCTTGGCTCATGACGCAAAACGTGCAGCTCGCAGTAATTCCGGGTGACGGCATCGGCACCGAAGTGGTCGCTGAAGGCCTGAAGGTCCTGGATGCCATCGCCTCCACGGCAGGCATGACGTTTGAGCGCACGCATTACGACCTTGGCGCGAAGCGCTACCACGCGACTGGCGAGACCCTGCCCGACAACGTGCTCGCCGAGATCAAGCAGCAGGACGCGATCTTGCTCGGCGCCGTCGGCGATCCGAGCGTGCCGCCGGGCGTGCTCGAGCGGGGGCTATTGCTCAAGATGCGTTTCGAGCTCGACCACCACGTGAACCTGCGTCCGGTGAAGTTGTTCCCCGGCGTTGCGACGCCTCTGGCCGGCAAAGGCCCCCAACACATCGACTTCGTGGTTTGCCGTGAAGGCACAGAAGGTCCGTACGCAGGCGCCGGCGGCACTATCCGCCAGGGCACGCCGCATGAAGTTGCGGTCGAAGACTCCATCAATACCCGCTTTGGCGTCGAGCGCATCATTCGCGACGCCTTCCAGCGCGCCACCAAGCGCCACAACAAAGTCACCTTGGTGCACAAGACCAATGTGCTTGTGCATGCAGGTGGACTCTGGCAACGCACTTTCAACGACGTCGCAAAAGAATTCCCCGGTGTCACGACTGACTACTGCCACGTCGATGCCGCATCGATGTTCTTCCTGACGCAACCCGAGCGATTCGACGTGATCGTCACGGACAATCTATTTGGCGACATCATCACCGACATTGGTGCGGCCATCGCTGGCGGCATCGGCCTCGCTGCATCCGGCAACCTCGATGTCACGCGTACCAACCCATCGATGTTTGAGCCGGTGCACGGCTCGGCTCCCGACATCGCGGGTCAGAGCAAGGCTGATCCGACGGCCACCATTCTCAGCGTCGCCATGCTGCTTGACCATCTCGGTGCAACGGCCGCATCAGCAGCGGTTGAAGCTGCGGTTGCGGCAGACCTTGCCGCTCGTGGCAATGCTCCGCGCAGCACAACGCAGGTGGGCGACGCGATCGTCGCTCGGCTCGGGTAGCAGGGGTACGGTCGGTCCATGTCGATCCGTCGCGAACTCAACGCCAACCCGCGTTCCGCTGCCGAGCGCAACGCAATCCTCGCTAACCCGGGTTTCGGTCGCTACTTCACCGATCACATGGTGCGTATCGATTGGGATGCCGACAATGGTTGGAATGACGCACGCTTGATTCCGTATGGCCCGCTCGCGCTCGATCCGGCTACGAACGTGCTGCACTACGGCCAAGCCATCTTCGAAGGTTTGAAGGCATACCGCCACGAAGACGGCTCCATCAAGACTTTCCGACCCGATGCCAACGCTGAGCGCTTCCAACGCAGTGCAGCACGGATGGCGATGGCCGAATTGCCATCCGACCTCTTCATCGAATCGCTCCACGCACTGGTTGACGTCGATCAGGCGTGGGTGCCTGCTGAAGCGGAAAAGTCGCTCTACCTTCGGCCCTTCATGATTTCGACTGAAATCGGGCTTGGAGTCCGCCCCTCGAACGCCTACGCGTATCTCCTCATTGCGTCGCCTGCCGGTGCCTACTTTTCCGGTGGAGTGCACCCAGTATCTGTGTGGCTCTCCACCGAATATGTCCGAGCAGCTCCTGGTGGCACGGGCGCCGCAAAGTTCGCGGGCAACTATGCGGCCTCGCTGCTTGCCCAGCAGCAAGCTGCGACCAAGGGTTGTGACCAGGTGGTGTGGCTTGATGCCATCGAGCGCCGCTGGATCGAAGAAATGGGCGGCATGAATCTGTACTTCGTCTTCGGCGAAGGTGCAGAGGCCCGCATCATGACCCCACAACTCACCGGCACGCTGCTGCCAGGCGTCACGCGCGACTCACTGCTCAAGGTCGCTGCGGACCTCGGCATTCAGGCAAGTGAAGATCGAATCTCCGTCGAGCAGTGGCGTGAAGGTGCGGCATCAGGCGCCATTTCTGAGGTGTTTGCATGTGGTACCGCGGCAGTCATCACACCCGTCGGCACCGTGAAATCGGCAGCCGGCACCTGGAGCATGGGCAACGGCGAACCCGGGCCGATAACCATGCGATTGCGCGAGACACTGCTGGGCATCCAGAGTGGCACCCTCGACGATCCCAGCAGCTGGATGCACACGCTCATTGCCGCGAAGTAGCCTCCCGCGCCTCCCGCGCCGCCCGCGCCCTCGATCCGCGAACTGAGGTTCTAGCTCAGCATCCGGTGGAACCCGAGCCATACGCTCAGCTCGCCGGCTGGTAAGTGCATCGGCTCGCGGGATTTCGGCGCACTGTGGGGTTACACGAAGGGCGACCGTCTGGCACAATGGGCACACCATGAGCACACAGGTCGTCATTATTGGATAGCGCGTTGACGAAGTAGTCAGCGCGCAGCCTCCGCATTGCGGGGGCTTTTCTATTGCCCGATAACGACCACCGGAACAGCAGGAGACACCATGACCCGCCCATCTGATGACTTTCACGTCTATGACACGACGCTGCGCGACGGAGCCCAGCGCGAGGGCATTAGTTACTCGGTGGCTGACAAGCTGAAGGTGGCCAAACTGCTGGATTCCTACGGCGTCGGCTTCATCGAAGGTGGCTGGCCGGGCGCCATGCCCAAGGACACCGAGTTCTTCCAGCGGGCACGTGAAGAGATCGACTTCCAGTACGCGCAATTGGTTGCCTTCGGTGCAACGCGCAAGGCCGGCATGAAGGTCGATGAAGACCCGCAGGTCAAGGGGCTGCTGGATTCGCTCGCGCCCGTCGTTTGCCTTGTTGCCAAGTCGTCGGTTGTGCATGTGAAAGAAGCACTCCGCACGACGAATGAGGAGAACCTCCTCATGGTCGCCGATACGGTGAAGTACTTCGTTGATAACGGTCGCCGTGTGTTCGTTGACTGCGAGCACTTCTTTGACGGTTACTTGGCCGACAAGGACTACGGCGTACGCCTGCTCGTCACCGCATTCGAAGCCGGCGCTTCCGTTGGCGTCATGTGTGACACCAACGGCGGCATGCTCCCGAGTCGCATTTACAAGATTGTTGAAGACGTGAAGGCGCGTAGCGGCGTCCGCCTCGGCATCCACTGCCAAGACGACACAGGTTGCTCGACGGCCAACTCCATAGCCGCCATCGAAGCTGGTGTGACGCACTTCCAGGGCACGGCCAACGGTTACGGCGAGCGCACCGGCAACGCCGACCTCTTCGCCGTGGTCGCAAATCTCGAGACAAAGATGGGTATGCAGGTGCTGCCCGAGGGCAAGCTGCGCGAGACCGTGCGCATCAGCCACGCCATCGCCGACATCGCCAACCTGCCGCCGAACACGCATCAGCCGTACGCAGGCATCTCCGCATTTGCGCACAAGGCGGGTCTGCACGCGAGCGCGCTCAAGGTGTCAGCGCACCTCTACAACCACATGGATCCGACGTTGGTCGGCAACGACCAGCGCGTGCTCGTCACCGAAATGGCTGGACGCGCATCAGTCGAGCTCAAGGGTCGCGAGCTCGGATACGAACTCACCGATCCGGCAGCGATCACACGCGTCGTCGAGAAGGTCAAGGAGCTTGAGAACAAGGGTTGGTCGTTCGAGGCGTCAGACGCATCGTTTGAGCTGCTCGTCCTCGAGCATGGGTTCGACAAGAAGCCGAAGTACTTCGACGTCGAATCGTGGCGCGTCATCGTCGAGCAAAACGCTGATGGCTCTGTCGCTACCGAAGCCACGGTCAAGTTGCACGCCAATGGTGAGCGCGTGATTGCGACGTCCGAAGGAAATGGTCCGGTGAACGCACTGGATGCGGCACTTCGCAGCGCTGTCATCCAGACCTATCCCGAGCTCGCCAACATCGACTTGGTCGACTACAAGGTACGCATCCTTGCGGACGCGCAGGGCACTGGAGCCACCACGCGAGTGCTCGTCGGTTCACGTGACGGTGAAGAAGAGTGGACCACCGTCGGTGTTCACGAGAATGTCATTGCGGCGTCTTGGATTGCCCTCGAAGATGCCCTTACGTTTGGCCTGTTGCGGTCGCAGGGAGGCAACTGATGTACGTCGCTCGAGTTGCCGTTCCCGGTCATCTGTATGGCGATGGCGAAGCCGATCGTGTTGCCTACGGCGTGGTACTCGGCCTTGATGAACGCGGTATTCCGACGCCCGAAACCACGATCGACTTGCTGAAGTCGCATCCATATGGCGAGCTGGAGAGTACGGGCGCGATCGTGCCGCTCGGGGTGGTTCGCGTGCTCTCGCCCGTGATCCCCTCGAAAGTTGTGTGCATCGGCAAGAACTATGTGGATCATGCGAAAGAGATGGGCGGCTCGCTGCCCGCCGAGCCAGTCATTTTCATCAAACCCAACACCACGGTGATCGGACCAAACGACCCGATCCAACTGCCATGGCAATCTGAGCGCGTCGATCACGAGGCCGAACTCGGTTTCATCATTTCGCGCGTTGCCCGCCACGTGCCTCGCGAAGAGGCAGCGTCGTACATCCTTGGCTACACGATCGGCAACGATGTCACCGCTCGCGACCTGCAAACACGCGACGTGCAGTGGACGCGTGCCAAGGGCTTCGACACGTTCTGCCCACTTGGACCATGGATCGTCAGCGACTTCGACGCAACCAATGCCGCCGTTAGCTGCGTTGTCGATGGTGAGGTGCGCCAGAGTGCATCGACTCGCGACATGGTGAGAGATAGCCACGAGTTGTTGGAGTTTGTCTCCTCAGTGATGACGCTGCTGCCCGGCGATGTGATTCTCACGGGCACACCCGCCGGCATTGGTCCGATCCATGACGGTCAAACCGTCACTGTGGCGATCGAGGGCCTGGGAGCGCTCACGAATCCTGTCATGGCGTAGCACCGGTACCCTTACGCCCATGTCTGACGTCCGCGTTCGCTTTTGTCCGTCGCCCACCGGTAATCCCCATGTGGGCATGGTGCGCACCTGCCTGTTCAACTGGGCCTATGCCAAGCACACGGGCGGAACGTTTGTCTTCCGCATCGAAGACACCGACACCGCGCGTGACAGCGAGCAGTCGTACAACCAGTTGCTGGACGCCCTCCGTTGGCTCGGCATGACGTGGGACGAGGGGCCGGAGGTCGGCGGTCCACACGAGCCGTACCGGCAGAGCCAGCGCATGGATTTCTACAAGGATGTTGCGCAGCGCCTGCTTGATGGAGGCTTCGCTTACCGCTGCTACTGCACCCCTGGAGAACTCGAGGAGCAGCGCGAAGCGCAGAAAGCCGCGGGCAAGACTCCGGGTTATGGCGGTCGCTGCCGCGAACTCTCGGCAGAGCAGGCCGCCGCGCTTGCCGGCGAGGGACGCATGCCGGCGATTCGTTTTCGCATGCCAGGCACGGATTTCACTTGGGACGATGTCGTGCGGGGTCCGCTCACCTTCGCTGCGGAACATGTTCCCGATTACGTCATCGTTCGTGCCACGGGTGAGCCCCTGTATACGTTGACGAATCCTTGTGATGACGCGGACATGGAGATCACGCACGTGCTTCGCGGCGAGGACTTGCTTTCGTCCACTCCCCGTCAGATCGCGATGTACGCCGCACTCGCGCAGATCGGTGTCGGCAACGGACGCACACCGCAGTTTGGGCACCTGCCGTACGTGATGGGCGAGGGCAACAAGAAGCTCTCCAAGCGCGACCCCGAGTCGTCACTGCAGTGGTACCGCGACGAGGGTTTCACTCCCGAAGGCCTGCTGAACTACTTGTCGCTGCTGGGCTGGTCGATCGGCGATGACCGTGACTTCTTCTCGATGGCCGAAATGGCTGAGGTCTTTGATGTGGCCGACGTGAATGCCAATCCGGCGCGTTTCGATCTCAAGAAGTGCACGGCCGTCAACGCTGCGTGGATACGAGAGCTGGCAGTCGACGACTTGGCAGCTCGCCTCGAAACCTACTTGGTTGCCGAGGGCGCCCTGCCGGAGAGGCCGAATGATGCGCAGCGTGCGCTCTTGCTCGCAGCGGTTCCGCATGTACAAGAGCGCATGGAGACGTTGCGTCAAGGCGTCGGAATGGTTGCGTTCCTCTTCGCCGCTGATGCAGGGATCGCCTCGGACGTGACTGCGGGCACTCCCGCGTTCACGCGAGCCGACGCAGATGTGGCCGCTGTTCTTACCGACGATGCAAAGCCAGCCCTTGGTGCCGCCGCGGCAGCCCTGAGCGCACTGGACGAGTGGACACACGATTCGATCGAGGCGGCTCTGCGAGCTGCGCTTATTGAAGGTCTGGGTCTCAAGCCGAAGGTTGCGTTCGGTCCGTTGCGCGTCGCGATCTCAGGACGTCGTGTGTCGCCACCGCTGTTCGAATCACTCGAACTTCTTGGCCGCGAGCGCACCTTGTCGCGCATCGCGTCCGCCGTCGCTTAGCGCGGTCTGCGCGCCGCTTCGGTTTGGGCGTTCCCTGCGGGTTTCGCTATGCTCCGGCATCGTGTTCACTTCGTGAGAAGCGACCATGGGGTATGGGGTAATTGGCAGCCCAACTGATTCTGGTTCAGTTAGTCTAGGTTCGAGTCCTGGTACCCCAGCGGTTCACCATTTGCGGTGATCCCGGCCGATGCAGGTGCCAATCTGCATCCCACAACGGCCCCGTTGTGTAGTGGCCTAGCACGCTGCCCTCTCAAGGCGGTAGCGCGGGTTCGAATCCCGTCGGGGCTACGGTTCGGCGGTTCTTCCTCTCCACAGGAAGGGCCGCCGATTCCACATTTCAGGCCGGTGCCTTGATGCCATTCATAAGCAGGGACACCAGCGTCGATATCTGGTCCGATGGGCTTTCAGCAGCTTGCGGCGCACTGGTTGGGGAAACCATCACACCGAATAGGGAACTCAGCAGCAGCACGGCGACCTGACGGGGGTCAACGTCCATGCGAACCCGGCCCAAAGTGGCCTCCTTTTGCAGGTATTGGCCTATCGCCTCGGGCGGCGATAACAAGCCTGGGATGAGTTCAGGCGGCTCCATTGTTTGACGCCGTTTGACCAGCTCTGGGTCGCTGATCAGTGCAATCTCCAAAGGAAGGAGTTCCTGCCGCAACTCCAAGAGTCCGCGTAGTGCACGTTCAAGGTTGGACTCCACAGTCGCAGTTCCGGCAAGATCCGGAAGGGTCGCCAGTTCTTCGATGATGGACTGACTTCCGCTGACGGCCGTCGCGAAGAAGAGCGCAACTTTGTCAGGGAAGTGACGATAGATGGTGCCTTCGGCGACGCCTGCCGCCTGCGCGATGGCTTTAGTCGTCGCCTTCGCGTAGCCGACGTTGCGTACGACTTCACCGGTGGCCGCGATGAGCTTCTTGCGGGTGTCATCGCCTCGCGTGGTCACTTGGGCTCCTCATCGTCAGACCGTGATGTCGCGTCGATTGGTGACCAACGTAGCGATGAACAGGCTGACAAGCACGTAAGCGATCGCTAAACCGGAGGCGCTTGCATAGTTCATGGATTCGTTGCCGCCTGCAGCGAAGGCTCGCATGGTCGAACCGAGGAGCCAGCTTGGGCTATTCAAAGCCATGCCAAGGATCGACTCGACCACGAGAACATATCCGATGCCGATGGAGATAGCTGCGGGCGAGGAGCGGAGAACCGTGGCAAGTGCGAGGCCGATCGCCCCCCAGACGAGCATCGAACCGTAGGCGTTGACCCAAGCGGAAGCGATGACGGAGCCGTCGCTACCCCAGGCGTCGGTAGGGATGCCCGCCGCACCTGCGGCTGCAGGAGCAACAACTACGCACATGACGGTGGCGACGGTGCTTGCAGCTGCGGTGATAAGGGCCAGACTGAGGGTCTTTCCCATCACAAGTTTCCACCGCCGTGGCTCGGCTGTGGCTAGCAGACGAATCAACCCCGTCTGGTAGTCGCCTGCTCCCGCGATGGCCCAGAACGCGAGCGCGACTACACCGAACATTGAGGCGGCAGCCGAAAGGCCGGCGACCACACCGGTGGGCGCTGCTAGTTCAAGAGCAGTTGGGAATGCAACGCCGGGGCCATTTGGCATCCCGGATTGTTCGGTGGCTGAAGAGAACATGATCATGTTCACCATCACCGCGAACAGAGCGGTTAACCCGAACCACCCCGCGAGCAATCGCGGCCGGAAAAGTCGAACAAGTTCACTTCTCACTACTCGCATCATCACGCCACATCCTTCGCTGCCGTCGCGCGCAGTTCCGCGAGCACGGCGTCGTTTTCACCTGTCATTTGCAGGAATACTGACTCGAGCGTTTCCTGCACCACCACGATGCTGGTCAACGTGATTCCGGCCGACGCGGCCGTTCGATTCACCGCTGCGGAGGCGGCCGGTTCGCCAATGATGCGCAGATCATTGTTGACCTGCTGCACGGCGTAGCCTTCGGACGCGAGCAACGACTCAAGCCTCGACATGTCCTGTTCGTATTCCGGTCGAACGTCCACGTGTGATGCGGCCCGCATCAGCAGCTCATCGATCGGGCCCGAGAACATGATTTCGCCGAACCGAATGACGACAATATGGGAGCAGGCGGCTTCAATCTCTGCCAAAAGATGCGACGACACGATCACGGTCCGATCCTCTGAGGCCAGCCGGCGCAGCAGCCCACGGATCTCGACGATCCCAGCAGGGTCCAGGCCATTCGTGGGTTCATCGAGGATGAGCAATTCCGGATCAGGAAGCAAAGCTGCGGCGATGCCCAAGCGTTGCTTCATGCCTAACGAGAAGTTCTTGACAGGTTCGCGCTCGCGTCCCTGGAGCCCAACGATGTCGAGCACCTGCTCGACTCGTGTTGCTGGGAGGCCGCGGAGTAGCGCCAACGACCGCAGGTTGTTCCGCGCTGACAGGCTCGGCACGAAGGCAGGGTTCTCAATGAGCGCGCCCACTCGAGAAACATACGAACTGGGGTTATCGATCGGGCCAGACAAGACCTGCGCGGTGCCTCGGGTGGGCCGAATGAGCCCCAGAAGCAGCCGTATCAACGTCGACTTACCCGATCCGTTCGGGCCAACCAGACCGATTACTCCGCCTCGCGGGATGTCCAGGGTGAGGTCGTGTACTGCCGTGACCTTCCCGAAGTCCCTCCGCAACGACTGAGTGGAGACGGAATATGCCATCATTCCTCCATTAAGTATGTGAGTGCTCACTCACATACTTCCGGAACCGGAGTTCGATTGTCAAGCGGCGGCTGCGCAGGGCGACAAGGGATGCCGGAATCGGTGCGAGTTTGGGGGTAAGCGCCGTTACGGCGGAACGGAGCTACTGACCGCGACGGCCGAGGGGCTCACGCATAGGCTCGCGCCGTGGATTTCGAGGACATGCTCAAAGTCGGAGCTGCGGCGATTGTGCGTCACGATGCTGAAGCTGGTTGGCAACTGCTGAGTGCGCGACGCACGGAACCGCCGGTTGCAGCTGGTCTTTGGGAGTTCCCCGGTGGCAAAGTCGACCCAGGAGAGACGGCGAAGCAATGCGTCAGTCGTGAGATCCGCGAGGAACTCGGCATCGACCTGACGCTGCATGAGCAGATCGTCGGGCCGCTTCGCGGCTGGTGGGAGCTGGTCGAGCACATTGCCTTCGAATTATGGCTGTGCACGGTCGTTGAGGGCCAAGAGCCGGTGATCTTGGAAGATCATGACGCACTGGCTTGGCTCGGCGTCGACGATCTCGAATCTGTCCCGTGGATCCCGGCGGACCTACCCTTGGTGCGCTTGCTGTCTGGCGTCCTGCGCGTTGCAAACGAGACGGGCACCTTCCCAACCACCAGTTGAACTGCGCTTCACTGTCGAATCTGTTCAGACACGCCGAGAAAGCGAACCGTTTCGACAGTGAAGCGCAGGGAATGGCCGGCACTCGGGGCGATCTAGACTTGGTGTTATGTCCGAATCCACTCGCCTTGGCGCTGACTTCATGCCGACGCCGGCCACTGGCTCTGCCGACGCCCGCACCTACGAGGTGCGCACGTACGGCTGCCAGATGAATGCGCACGATTCGGAGCGCATGGCGGGTCTGCTGGAGTCCGCTGGCTACGTGCCCGCCGACGAGGGCCGGCTGGCGGACCTTGTCGTCTACAACACCTGCGCGGTGCGCGACAACGCTGACCAACGCCTCTATGGCAACGTTGGCGCATTGGCGGCTCGCAAGCCCGAGAACCCGGGTATGCAAATCGCTATCGGCGGATGCCTAGCGCAAAAAGACCAGGCCGCGATGCTGAAGAAGATGCCGTGGGTCGACGTGGTCTTTGGCACCCACAACATCGGCTCGCTGCCGGGCCTCTTGGAGAAAGCTCGATTCACCGGCGAGGCGCAGGCCGAACTGCTCGAGGAACTGGCGGGATTCCCCTCCGAGCTTCCGACCAAGCGCGAGTCCACATACGCCGCGTGGGTAAGTATCAGCGTTGGGTGTAACAACACCTGCACCTTCTGCATCGTGCCGTCGTTGCGCGGCAAGGAGAAAGACCGCCGTCCCGGCGAAATCCTGAGCGAGATCACGGCACTTGTCGCCGAGGGTGTCATAGAGGTGACACTGCTGGGCCAGAACGTCAACGCGTTCGGCGTCGAGTTCGGCGACAAGCAGGCCTTCGCGAAACTGCTGCGGGCGTGTGGCGAGATCGAGGGTCTCGAGCGGGTGCGTTTCGTGTCGCCGCACCCCAAAGACTTCACCGACGACGTCATCGCAGCGATGGTCGAAACGCCGAACGTCATGCCGCAACTGCACATGCCTCTGCAGTCCGGCAGCGACCGCGTGCTGGCCGAAATGCGACGGTCATACCGCACCGATCGCTATATGGGCATTCTTGATGCAGTTCGCGAAGCCTTGCCGAATGCCAACGTCACCACCGACATCATCGTGGGCTTCCCGGGCGAAACCGACGAGGATTTCGAAGCGACGCTGGACGTTGTGCGACGCGCTCGATTCAGTGGGGCATACACCTTCCAGTACTCGCCGCGCCCTGGTACGCCTGCCGGTATTCGCGAGGATCAGATTGCGCCGGAGATAGTTTCTGAGCGCTACATGCGCCTTGTCGAGTTGCAGAACGACATTGCTTGGCAAGAGAACAAGAAGTTGATTGGCGAAGAGGTCGAAGTGATCGTCGCTGAGCATGAAGGCAAGAAGGATGCGCACAACCAGCGACTGACCGGTCGTAGCCGAGACAACCGCTTGGTGCACGTGGCGATTCCTGCTGAGCCGGTGCGCCCAGGGGACATCGTTACCGCACGGGTCACCTACGCCGCGCCGTACCACCTCATCGCGGACGACATCATCGCCGTGCGTCGGACCCGGGCCGGCGAAGCATGGGACGCCCGTCGCACGACTAGCCCGGCCGGAGTGACCCTCGGCATGCCAGCCATCCGCCAGGACCTGTAGGCGCCATGCGTCCGGTCGTGGCGGTGGTTGGACCGACGGCTTCGGGCAAGAGCGACCTCGCCGTGGACATCGCGCTTGCGCGCAACGGTGAAGTGATCAATCTCGATGCGTCGCAGATCTACCGCGGCATGGACATCGGCACCGCGAAGATGTCGGTCGCTGAGCGTCGTGGAGTACCGCACCACTTGCTCGACGTGCTGGATCTGCACACCGCGTCGACGGTTGCTGATTTCCAGGCCTTGGCGCGGGCCGCAATCGATGACATCCGTGGCCGCGATCGGCTGCCCGTTTGCGTTGGTGGATCGGGTCTGTATGTGCGCGCAGTGTTGGAGAACATGGAATTCCCCGCCACTGATCCGGACGTTCGTGCGCGGTTTGAAGCTGAGCTTGCGGCCAGCGACTCGGCAACCATGCATGCTCGCCTTGCCGCAATAGATCCTGAGGCCGCCGCAGCGATCGTCCCGAACGATGCCCGGCGCGTGGTGCGTGCACTCGAGGTCATTGCGCTAACGGGCGGCCCCTACGTCGCCACCCTGCCTGAGCATTCGCAGCGTGAGCCAGACGTGCGCATTGGGTTGCGCGTGCCCAAGGAAGCGCAGGCGGCTCGCATCCGTCTACGTGTGCAGCGGATGTGGGAGGCCGGTCTCGTTGACGAGGTTCGAGAACTCGAGTCGCTCGGTCTACGCGAAGGCGTGACGGCCTGCAAGGCGTTGGGATATCAGCAAGTACTGGAGTTCCTGGCTGGCGAGTGCACCGAGGCCGAGGCCTTTGCAGCGACCGTGCAGGGCACCAACCGATTTGCCCGCCGTCAGATGCAGTGGTTCAAACGAGATACGCAGATCCACTGGCTTGCCTTTGATGATCCTGAACTGACGGAAAAGGCGCTGACGATCGTTGATGCGTCACACGATTGAGTGATTCTCGGCGGTCGCGCCGCGTTCGAGGTAGTACTCGCATCCGAACCAGCGGAGGTACAACCACTCGGGCATGCGCAATAGCAGGCTCACCGTGCGCGGGACGCCTCCGCCGGTTGCCTGCGATGCATGTGCTCGCAAGGAATCTCGCTTGACGCCGGCAAACAAGCGCACATCGATGACATGGGTGATTTCGCGCTGTGCCGCAAAAGCATCATCGAATGCCGTGGGGTCGAAAGCTTTGACGAACCAGCGCAGCCAGCCGAACCAGTGCATCGCACGGGCGAAGCGATCGCGGGGGAGGGTGGCCTCCAGAATGCGCGGCACGCCGGCCGCGGCCGCAGCTTCGTAGACAATTTCATGCACGGCGATGTGATCGGGATGACCGTAACCCCCGTTCTGGTCGTAACCGATGACGATCCCAGCGGCTTCGTCGCGAAGGATTGAGGCAAGCCGGCCAACAACTTGCTCGCGTTCTGCATACACCAGCGGCATGGGGGCATCCTGTTGCGGAAGCACTTCTGCGTTCAGGCCGGAATCGCCGTAGCCCAGCCAATACACCTCGGTAACGCCCAACACCTGGGCCGAGGCCTCCAGTTCTGCATGACGTACGGTTGCGAGGTCATGGTGCTGCGCATGCGCGTCGGCTAAGCCCGCGGCCCCGTCGGTGGCAACTACCAGCACGACTCGGTGCCCCTGCGCCGCGAGCAGCGCCATCGTGCCCGAAGTCAGCAGCGCCTCATCATCAGGATGCGCATGCACGAACACGACGGTGTAGGTCATGTCCCTAGTCTGCCCATAGATTTCTTCCATGCGCATCGTGCACGTGAGTGATTGTTACCCGCCTCGGTTGGGTGGCATTGAAGTGCAGGTGCGCTCGATTGCATTAGCACAGCGTGACCGCGGTCATGAGGTCACCGTCATCACTGCGACACCAGGTCCGTTTCCAGAAGACGTCGGAATCACCGTAGTGCGGTTGGACGCGCACCTGCCGTTCGAGACACCGGTACATCCGCGCGGTGTGCCGCTGATACGCGAGCAGTTGCGTCGCATTCAGCCAGACGTCGTGCACATCCACGCCGGAGTCGTATCGCCGTTCGCCTGGATGGGCATTGCAGCGGCTCAGGAATGGCCCACTGTCGTGACGGTGCACTCCATGTGGGGACAAGTGCAGCAGCGCGCGTTCAGATGGGCGCTTCGAGGCGATCTTCGCTTTGTATTGACGGCAGTCAGCGCGGTTGCAGCGCAGCGTGTCCAAACCGCTACAAATATGCCGGTGCTCGTTACCCCCAACGCAATCGACGCAACCGCCTGGCGCGCGCTTGCGCCGATCTCTCACGATGGCGTGCACATTGTGGCCGCACTGCGTTTCGCGCCGCGCAAGCGTGCACTGGCGCTTCTCAAGATCTTGCGTGACGCTCGCGCGCTGCTGCCCCCCGATGCCAAGGTGCGCATCACCATTGCTGGTGATGGACCCTTGATGTCGAAGATGCGTGCCGCGGTTATGGACGAGGGCATGGACTGGGTCAATCTGCCGGGCCGTGTCCGCCGAGAGGATCTGCCGGCCCTCTACGCGTCAGCCGACATCTTCGTGCAACCCACCATCGCTGAATCCTTTGGATTGGCGGCACTTGAGGCGCGAGCCGCGGGGCTTGCGGTCGTTGGCCGGGCAGGTTCGGGTCTGAGTGAATTCGTCATGGACGGACTGAACGGCTACCTCTGTGCGGATGACGCAGCGATGAGCGCGTCGATCGCCCAGTTGGTCCGCGACCCGCTGCTCCTGCAGCGGCTCGTGAGTTTCAACCGGATGTCTCCTCCCACGCACACGTGGACGTACGCATTGGCCGCGCTTGAGGTCGCCTATGGCGAGGCGCGGGCACGGAACTGACGCCCGTCCCGCTGTCAGCCCCGCACGTAGACTGACACCATGATCCGCGCGCTCAAAGGGCATGGCACTGGGAACGATTTCATCGTGGTGCCACCGCTCGCGCGCGACTTCTCTGCGGCCGAGGTGGCGCTCCTGTGCGATCGCCATTTCGGCATTGGCGCAGACGGGCTCATCCGAGTCGTGCGAACGTTTGAAGCGGACTCGGACTTCATTCGAAAGCAAGACGCGCAGTGGTTCATGGACTACCGCAACGCGGACGGCTCAATTGCCGAGATGTGCGGAAATGGCGTCCGGGTATTCGTGCATGTGCTGATTGCTGAAGGGCTGGCCGAGTTGGGTGAGTTCAACGTTGCTACCCGCGGAGGCGTGCGTACCGTGCGCATAACTGAAGCGGGCGGTGAGGTGTCGGTGGACATGGGCAAGGGCACGCCGGAGTTGCCTTCGCGTATCAGCATCGCCGAGGGTGCTTCCTTCCCCGCCGCGGGAATGTACTTCCCCAATCCACATGCAGTCGTCTTTGTTGATGATCTTGATGATGCTGGTGAACTGGTGTACATGCCGGAGTGGCATCCGGAGACCAGGTACCCCAACGGCGTGAATGTCGAGTTCGTGCGCGTGGCCGGTCCGCGTCACTTACAGGTGCGCATTCACGAGCGCGGCGTTGGTGAGACACTCTCTTGCGGTACGGGAGTCTGCGCGGCAGTCACCGTGGCGCGTGATGCAGAAGGCGAAACCACGCCGGCCACCTGGCGCGTGGAAATAGAAGGCGGCACCGTCTTCGTTGATATCGATGCCGACGGTGAAACGACGTTGCGCGGTCCTGCGCAGATTGTCGGCACTGTAGCTATCGATGAGCAGTGGCTGAGCAGCAATGCTCACGCCACTGCATGACAGAGGGTTCATGGCATATCCCGACGACGAGCTCGACCTCACCACTGGCGAATACGAGCTTTCTGAGCGACAGGCGCTGCGTCGCGTCGAAGGCATGTCAACCGAGCTCGAGGACATCAGTGAGGCCGAATACCGGCAAGTGCGCCTTGAACGAGTCATCCTCGTCGGTGTTTGGACGACAGGTACGGCTAAGGACGTCGAGCGTTCAATGGCCGAACTCGCGCGCCTCGCTGAAACCGCTGGCTCCAACGTGCTGGAAGCGCTGATTCAGCGTCGTGACTACCCAGATTCATCGACGTTCATCGGTTCGGGGAAAGTGCTGGAACTGCTGGAGATTGTTCGCGCAACTGGTGCCGACACGGTCATCTGCGATGGCGACCTAGCCCCGTCCCAGCTGCGCACATTGGAAGAGCGGCTCAAGGTCAAGGTGGTTGACCGCACTTGGTTGATCCTCGATATCTTTGCGCAACACGCGCGATCCCGAGAGGGCAAGGCGCAGGTCACGCTGGCCCAGATGCAATACCTGCTGCCACGCTTGCGGGGTTGGGGTGAGGCGCTTTCGCGACAGGCCGGAGGCATTGGTACCCGCGGTGCAGGCGAGACCAAGATCGAACTCGACCGCCGCCGCATCCGTGACTCCATCGCCAAGATTCGGCGTGAACTCAAAGACATGGAACGCACTCGCAATGTGCAACGCCAAACGCGCAAGCGCAGCGGCGTGCCACAGGTGTCGATTGCCGGATACACGAACGCCGGCAAGTCTTCGCTGCTCAATCGACTCACCGGTGCAGGTGTCTTGGTCGAAAATGCCTTGTTCGCGACCCTGGATCCCACAGTGCGCAAGGCCAAGACGCCGTCGGGTCGCGAGATCACGCTGGCGGACACCGTGGGTTTCGTGCGCCACCTGCCGCATCAACTCGTTGAAGCCTTCCGCTCGACGCTCGAGGAAGTGTCAAATTCCGATCTGATCGTGCATGTCGTCGATGGAAGCGATGACGATCCTGAGGGCCAGATCGATGCGGTTCGCGAAGTATTCGGCGAGATCGACGCACTCAAGGTGCCGGAACTCATCGTCGTAAACAAGGCCGATCTTGCCGACCCACTCACGATTGCACGGCTCCTGCAGCGCGAACGCAACGCCATCGTGGTGTCGGCCAAGACGGGTGAAGGAATCGAGGCCCTGCTGGCCGCGATTGACGCTGCACTGCCTGGTCCCAACATCGAAGTGCGTGCGCTCGTGCCGTACACGCGCGGCGATCTCATCAGCCGCGTATTGAAGGACGGCGTCATCTTCGATCGCGAGCATCGCGAAGACGGCACCTACGTGCACGGCAAGGTCGATGACGAACTGGCGGCCGATCTCGCGGAGTACCGCAGCACATGACCACGCTCGACGAGGCCCTGGATGCCGTCGTCGTCGGGCTTGGAGGAGAGCGGCGCGACGGACAACGTGAGATGGCACGCGCTGTCGAGAAGAGTCTGAGTACGCGCGAACATCTGCTGGTGCAGGCCGGCACGGGAACCGGCAAGTCCGTGGCGTACTTGGTGCCGGCGATCATGCGGGCCGTTTCCAATCGACGTGCGATCGTCGTTTCGACCGCCACGCTGGCTCTACAGCGACAGTTGGTGGGTCGGGATCTCCCACGCATTTCCGCAGCGTTGGCACCACTTCTGGGTCGAACGCCGACGTTCGCCGTCGCCAAAGGGCGGCACAACTATGTGTGCAAGGCGCGCCTCAACTCCGAGTTCGCACTACCTGAAGATGATGATTCGGCAGCGCTGTTTGCTGCCCCCACGACGAAGCTGGGACGTGAGGCCAAGCGTGTCCGTACCTGGGCATTCCTGACGACTACGGGCGATCGTGAAGATCTTGAACCAGCGCCAGACCCGCGCGTGTGGCGCTCGCTATCCGTGAGTGGCAGCGAGTGCATCGGCGCCACCAAATGCCCGTATGGCGAGGAGTGTTTCACCGAGAAGACTCGAGCCGAGGCGGCTGCCGCAGATATCGTGGTCACGAACCACGCCATGCTGGTGATCCATGCACTGACGGGACATCCACTGCTCCCAGACCATGACGCGATCATCGTTGACGAGGGGCACGACCTCGCAGATTCCGTCACCAACCAGGCCACCGAGTCACTCTCCGCGGCGGCGGTGGAGCGGGCGGCGTCCCGTTGCCGTCGCATCGTTGACAACGACATCGTGACGATGCTCGATGATGCTGCGGACGGGCTATCGGGGCTCATTGCCGAATTCGCCAAACCCTGGCCGCAACGAGTTGTTCGCGACGCCGACCATGAGTCGCTGATCGCGCAGTCAAATCTTGTTCCCGCGCTGACGGCGATTCGGGATGCAGCGAACAACGCCCTGGTATCGCTGGCCTCGCTCTCGAAATCGGATCCCGAAGCTCCGGCCGATGCACAGGCGAACCGTATTCGTGCGCGGGTGGCGGTGACGGAAATCCACGATGTTGCCGGTCGGCTGCTGTCCCTCAAAGATCAGGATGTCGCATGGCTGGACCGAGCTGAGGGTCGAGCGCCCATGCTGTACGTGGCGCCGCTGACGGTGAGTGGCTTGCTGGCTGAGAATCTTTTTGGTGAACAGACCGTCATAGTCACCAGCGCGACGCTCTCGCTGGGTGGTGACTTCGAAGCCATCGCCCGGTCCTTGGGTCTTCGGCCTGAGCCACGGGCCTTCAATCCCGATGCCTTTGATGATGACCCCGAGGAGCAGGTGCCGGCTCCGACTTCGGAGTGGACCTCGCTGGACGTGGGTACACCGTTCGATCCCGCGAAGCAGGGGATGCTTTATGTCGCGGCACATTTGCCACCCCCGGGCCGGGACGGCAGCTCTCCAGAACAGTTGCAGGAATTGCGTGATCTCGTCGAGGCAAGTGGCGGTCGCGCCTTGGCGTTGTTCTCGTCGTGGCGCGGAGTTGACGCGGCGGAAGCCGAACTACAACCGCTCTGTCATGAGCTGGGTATCAAGTTGCTGGTGCAAACTCGAGGCATGCCGGTGAGTGAGATGGTGCAGCGCTTTGCCGCGGATGAAACGAGCGTTCTGGTCGGCACATTGTCACTGTGGCAGGGAGTCGATGTACCGGGCGAAGCGTGCAGCCTTGTGATCATTGATCGGATTCCGTTCCCCCGCCCTGACGATCCGTTGCATGCCGCACGTCAATCCAGGGTGGATGCTGCGGGAGGCAGCGGGTTCATGTCGGTCGCAGTGCCGCGCGCTGCGCTGTTACTTGCGCAGGGCGCGGGCCGCTTGATCCGTTCGCAAGCTGACCATGGCGTGGTCGCTGTGCTTGATTCGCGATTGGCTACGGCTCGCTATGGCGCGTACCTGCGCAAGTCCATGCCGCCGTTTTACGCCACGCAGGATCGCATGACGGCTCTGCAATCGCTTCGTAATCTGAACGCATCTCGTCGGCCCTAAAGAACTGCCGACCTCTCACTTAGAGCTTGCGCAGGACAGTCTTGACGATGCCGAGGATGCGTGCATCATCGCCCGGGATGGGTTGGTAGGCCGGGTTGCTCGGCATCAACCACACGTGGCCATCACGGCGCTTGAAGGTCTTGATCGTCGCCTCATCGCCCTCGAGGAGCGCCGCTACGATGTCGCCGTTCTCTGCCGTCTGAGCGCGTCGGACCACTACGAAATCGCCGTCACAGATCGCGGCGTCAATCATGGAATCGCCCTTGACCTTGAGCATGAACAGTTCGCTGGCATCTCCACGGCCTACGAATTCGCGAGGCAGTGGCATGACGGCCTCCACTTGCTCATCAGCGATGACGCCGGTACCGGCCGCAATGGTGCCAAGCAGCGGAATGTGCACGGCCTCTTCTGCTGACGTAGATCGCGTCGAGACCTCAGGGAACATGATTTCCATGGAGCGGGCGTTACGGCTATCACGCTTAATGAAACCTGAGCGCTCAAGCTGCTGCAGCTGGTGCGTTACTGACGCGGTCGAGGCGAGCCCAACGCCCTTACCGATTTCGCGCATGGTGGGCGGGAAGCCGCGCTCGGCCACGGTCTCGGCAATGCATTCCAGGATCATGCGTTGGCGTGTCGTCAGTCCGCTTGCGTCAGGTGCCCCATCAGGCATGGGCACCACGTTCGACAGATCGTCGGTCATTGTCAGACCCCCTCGGTTGCATATGCATTGGCGGCGGTCGCGGGCCACAGGGGAGTGCGCGACCGCCGATCCAGACAGTAGAGCAATCGAACGAACGTTCCAAACATTTGTTCGAAAAATACTTGGCGTGTCGGGGGAGCGGTGCTACCGTTCGAACAGACGTTCGATCGCCTTCCCCGATGATCGAGCAGAAAGAGGCCTCTCATGGCAACGATGACGATGGATTTTGGCGGTCCTCGTGCCACCCGTCCCGCGACGCGTGTCACGGCAGCGCACACGGAAAGCGCTCTCCGACTAACTGCCCGCGGTCGGTTAGTCGTGCGCATCGCGGTTGCGACCCTGGTTACCCTCCTCATCTTTACGCTGATGTCGCTGGGCAAGGGAACCGCAGTCGCGGCGACGACCCAGGCTCCGCAATCGGCGGCTGCGAGCCATTCCGTTGTGGTGCGCTCTGGAGAGACGCTCTGGCAGATCGCAGCACGGGAGCTTCCCAACACCGATCCTCGCGACAGCATCGCGCGAATCCGTACGCTCAATGGCATGTCCAAAATGGCGGTCCTAGACGCGGGTCAGACGCTTGAGATCCCGACCGTTTGACGCATGCAGCGGTATTGGCGTGTGGTCTTCCCGACACGCAGGTACCTAGGTCTTGCGTAAGGCACGCGTCGAGCCGTACCTTTCGAACCACAACATCTGGTGTCCAAACTGAGTTCTATTTCCACATATCGTGGTTAAGGATCCGCTGGTTTTGCATCGGTTGTGCATAGCGCCGACAGTCTCGACGCTCGAGTTGATGCGTGATTGGAGGTCTCGATGTTCTGTCCATACTGCCGAAACGAGGACTCCCGGGTCATCGATTCGCGTTCGAGTGACGAAGGAACCTCAATTCGCCGACGGCGTCAGTGCCCCGAATGTGGTCGGCGCTTCTCTACGGTCGAAACCTTCACCTTGTTGGTAGCGAAGCGTTCTGGTGCTGTAGAGCCCTTCTCGCGCGCGAAGGTGATGAGCGGAGTGCGCAAGGCCTGCCAGGGCCGTCCGGTCTCCGATGACGACCTCGCTTTGCTCTCACAACGGGTTGAGGACACGCTGCGCGCTGCCGGATCGGCCGAAATTCCCAGCGGCGAAGTTGGCCTTGCCATCCTCGGCCCATTGCGCGAACTCGACGAGGTGGCGTATTTGCGCTTCGCCTCGGTGTACCGAAACTTCGAGAGTCTGGCTGATTTCGAGGGTGAGATAGCGGTACTGCGAGCTAGCCGCCTGGCGGAAGCTCCGCCAGGCGTTCAGGCCTACGCCTGACCACGATTGCACCATCACGGGCCGTGTGCCCACCACTTCCCACGTAAGACCCCGAGGCCAGTTCCCCACGGTTCCGGGTGCCACACCTTCAACAACGACACCACTCTGTAAAGGGGCATCATGACCGAGACGGCGAATTCCGCCACGCGCACTTCCAGCAAGGCCGGTAAGGGGCTGCCCATGCAGCGTCTGTGGTCCACGGAAGGCGTGCATCCGTACGACGAAGTGACCTGGGAACGTCGCGATGTCGTACAGACCAACTGGAAGACCGGCGAGACCGTCTTCGAGCAGCGCGGCGTTGAGTTCCCCGAGACGTGGTCGGTAAACGCCTCCACGATCGTCACGACCAAGTACTTTCGTGGCGCCGTCGGTTCTGAGCAGCGAGAGTGGTCGCTGCGTCAACTCATCGATCGGGTCGTGCTTACGTATGTCAAGGCGGGCAAGGACTACGGCTACTTCTCTACGCCGGGCGATGCCGATGTGTTTGAAGCCGAGCTCACCTACATGCTGCTGCACCAAGTCTTTGCCTTCAACTCTCCGGTGTGGTTCAACGTTGGTACGGCATCGCCACAGCAAGTGAGTGCGTGCTTCATCCTTTCGGTGGATGACACCATGGATTCCATTCTCAACTGGTACCGCGAAGAAGGCTTGATCTTCAAGGGCGGATCGGGCGCCGGCCTCAACTTGTCACGCATTCGCTCCTCCAAGGAGTTGCTGTCCTCTGGTGGCACCGCGAGCGGCCCGGTTTCCTTCATGCGTGGCGCCGATGCGTCCGCAGGCACCATTAAGTCAGGCGGCGCTACCCGTCGCGCCGCAAAAATGGTCGTGCTCGATATCGATCACCCGGACATCGAGGAGTTCATCGGTACCAAGGTGCGCGAAGAGGACAAGATCCGCGCGCTCAAGGCGGCCGGTTTCGACATGGATCTCGGCGGCGCCGACATCCACTCGGTGCAGTACCAGAACGCCAATAACTCGGTTCGCGTTTCCGATGAATTCATGCGGGCGGTTGAAGAGGGCACCGAGTTCGGTCTGCGCGCCCGCGCCACCGGTGAGGTTATCCAAACCGTTGATGCTCGAACGCTGTTCCGCACGATCAGTGAAGCCGCTTGGGCCTGTGCCGATCCCGGTATCCAGTACGACGACACCATCAACGACTGGCACACCAACCCTGAGACTGGCCGCATCAACGCGTCCAACCCGTGCTCGGAGTACATGAGCCTGGATAACTCGTCGTGCAACCTCGCCTCGCTCAACTTGATGAAGTTCCTCAAGCCCGATGACACCTTCGATGCAGTGAAGTTCTCCAAGTCAGTCGACTTCATCATCACGGCAATGGATATCTCCATCTGCTTTGCCGACTTCCCAACGGAGCCAATCGCTATCACCACTCGTGACTACCGCCAACTGGGGATCGGATACGCGAACTTGGGTGCCTTGCTGATGGCTGTCGGTCTGCCCTACGACTCCGAAGGTGGCCGCGCACTTGCTGCAGCGATCACCAGTCTCATGACGGGTGCTTCCTACAAGCGTTCGGCCGAACTCGCCGCCGTCGTCGGTCCGTACGCCGGATACAAGCGCAACGCGGCAGTGCATGCTCGCGTTATGCGCAAGCACGCGGCAGCGACCGATGCGCTACGCACCGTCACGAGTCTTGATGGCGATGTTGCGAAGGAAGCCGCGAGGGTGTGGGAAGCGGGCAATGCGCTGGGAGCGAAGAACGGCTGGCGTAACGCGCAGGCCTCGGTGCTCGCACCGACCGGCACCATCGGTTTCATGATGGATTGCGACACCACCGGTATTGAGCCCGACTTCTCACTGGTGAAATTTAAGAAGCTCGTTGGCGGCGGCTCCATGCAGATCGTCAACCAGACCATTCCGCACGCGCTGCGCAAGCTCGGTTATGCCGAGGAGACCGTGGAAGCCATCGTCGAGTACATCTCGCAGCACGGTCACGTCGTTGATGCGCCTGGGCTCAAGCTCGAGCACTACCCGATCTTTGATACGGCTATGGGCCTTCGCTCCATCACGCCGATGGGTCACGTTCGCATGATGGCAGCCTGTCAGCCATTCCTCTCCGGAGCCATTTCGAAGACGGTGAATATGCCCGAAACGGCGGCCGTCGAGGATGTCGAGGAGATCTACTTCCAGGCGTGGAAGCTGGGTGTCAAGGCGCTGGCTATCTATCGCGATAACTGCAAGGTCGGTCAGCCGCTGTCGGACGGTAAGTCCAAGCCGGCCGCAGAGGCACCGGTAGCTGAGCCGACCGCTCGCATCGAGTACCGCCCGATGCGTTCCCGTATGCCGAAGCGCCGTGCTTCGACCACCACGTCCTTCTCCGTTGGCGGTGCTGAGGGCTACATGACAGCCGGGTCGTACGACGACGGCAGTATCGGTGAAGTCTTCCTCAAACTCGGCAAGCAGGGCTCCACGCTTGCTGGTGTTATGGATGCCTTTTCCATCGCAATCTCCATCGCGGTCCAGTACGGCGTTCCGCTTGAGGCCTACGTTTCGAAGTTCACCAACATGCGCTTCGAGCCCGCCGGTCTGACCGATGATGCCGATATCCGCATGGCGCAGTCGGTGGTGGATTACATCTTCCGTCGTCTCGCCTTGGATTACCTCGACTACGACAAGCGTGCAGCGCTCGGCATCTTTACCGCCGAAGAGCGTGCTGCGCAGGTGTCTGGTTACGACACGACGCCGGCCAACTCGGCAGATGTTGTGGACGCCGTCGTTGAGACGCTCTCGCAGTCAGCGCCGATCACCTCGGCAGTTGCTGCTGCGGTGTCGGTAGAGCCGCTCCAGGCACACTCCTCAGCCGAACTCATGGAAGCGCTCATGGGCAAGACTTCGGATGCGCCGCTGTGCATGACCTGCGGTATCAAGATGCGGCCTGCCGGTGCCTGCTATGCCTGCGAAGGCTGTGGCGCCACCAGCGGTTGCAGCTGATCTCCAGCACCCCCAAGACACGAACCCCCGCCGCGGTTGTACCCGGGCGGGGGTTCGTTGCGTCTGAGCCGCTACTGCGCGGTGTAGCCGCCGTCGACGACGTAGTAGCCGCCAGTCATATTGCTGGAGCGATCGCTCGCCAAGAACGCGATGAGTTCGGCAACCTCTGGTGATTCGCCGAGTCGGTTGCTCGCATGCTTGGACGCAATGTCGGCCAGGATGGCCGGATCGGCCGCGTCAAGGAGCGGCGTGCGTATGAAGCCGGGGCCGACCGAATTGCAGCGGATGCCCTGCTGTGCGTATTCGAGCGCGATGGTCTTGGTGAGCCCGACGACGCCGTGCTTGGCTGCGACATAGGCGACCGAATACGGGAAGCCGACAGAGCCGAGAATGCTTGCGATGTTCACGATGCTGCCGCCGCCAGATTTCAGCATCGCGGGGATTTCTGCGCGTGCACTGAAGAAGACGCCGTTGAGATTGACGCCCATCACGGCGGCCCATCCATCCAGCGGGTAGTCGCCGGTGGGCATTTGCGGACCACCGATGCCGGCATTGTTGACGCCGATGTGCAAGGCTCCGAACGCATCCGTGGCCCTGGCAACCATGGCTTCGCAGTCTTCGGATCTACTGGTATCGCCTTGTACAGCCACGGCGTTTGCGCCGATGCCTGACGCTACAGCCGTGGCTTTCGCCAGATCGATATCTGCGACCACGACCTTTGCTCCGCGCTCAGCGAGCAGTTTGCAGGTTGCCTCGCCGATGCCGGAGCCTCCGCCCGTGACGAGTGCAACTTTGCCTTCAAGTTCGTTCATGTGGGTTCCTTCCCTCGTATCTCGATAGTCCTCGCTCAGCAAGGTGAGGGGGAGAGTCGGCCCTTCGCGGTGTTCCCACCCGACCGGCATCCGCGCCCAGCGTGCAATCGAGGATCTGCGGCTTGTCAATTCACTGTGAGCCCCTTCCGGTTGGCATTAGCGACCCCGTAGCATGAAAACTCGAGTCTGCGCGAAGGCACAGAGTTGCTGCTCATTTTGAGGATCCTCTGTCGCTGCAGTGCACCGCCACGTCGTACCAATATGGGAGAAGCGCATGGAGAACGAAGGCAAGTGCCCGGTTGCAGGATCGCATTCCGCAGGCACTGCAAACCGCGATTGGTGGCCCAATCAATTGCAACTCAAAGCGTTACAGCAGAACTCTCCATTGGCTGATCCAATGGAGACGGGCTTCGACTACGCAGCAGCCTTCGCAACCCTTGATCTCGACGCGGTACAGCGTGACATCGAAACAACCATGACGACATCCCAGGACTGGTGGCCGGCGGACTACGGTCACTACGGACCGCTCTTCATCCGCATGGCATGGCACAGTGCCGGCACATACCGAATCAGTGATGGTCGCGGAGGTGCAGGTGCAGGCATGCAGCGGTTTGCACCACTCAACAGCTGGCCCGACAACGTCAATCTCGATAAGGCACGACGTTTGCTGTGGCCCGTCAAGCAGAAGTACGGCCGCGCACTGTCGTGGGCAGATCTCATGATCCTGGCAGGTAACTGCGCACTGGAATCGATGGGGCTCACCGTGTTCGGTTTTGGCGGCGGCCGAGCCGACGTGTGGGAGCCCGACGAGACCTACTGGGGCAAGGAAGCGGAGTGGCTAGCCGATCAGCGCTACAGCGGCGAGCGCGATCTGGAAGATCCGCTGGCAGCCGTGCAGATGGGACTCATCTACGTGAACCCCGAAGGCCCCAACGGCAATCCGAGTGTGCTCGACGCGGCTATGGACATCCGTGAGACGTTCGCGCGAATGGCGATGAACGACGAGGAGACCGTGGCGCTCATTGCCGGTGGTCACACCTTCGGTAAGGCGCACGGCGCCGCAGATCCCGGAAAGTACGTGGGGGCGGAGCCAGAGGCGGCACCGCTGGAGGAGCAAGGCCTGGGCTGGAAGAACACCTTTGGCAGTGGCAGAGGAGCAGAGACTATTTCGAGCGGGCTTGAAGGTGCGTGGACGCCGACGCCGGTTGCTTGGGACAACAGCTACTTCGAGACCTTGTTCCGGTACGACTGGGATTTGACCAAGAGCCCGGCCGGAGCGACCCAGTGGATCCCGACCGACCCGTCGGCTGCCACCACTGTTCCCGATGCGCATGACCCGTCAAAGCGTCACGCACCCATCATGTTCACCACCGATCTCGCCATGCGCATGGATCCGATCTACGGCCCGATTTCGCGCCGTTTCTTGGAGGATCCGGCAGCCTTTGCCGACGCCTTTGCTCGGGCCTGGTTCAAGTTGACGCACCGAGATATGGGTCCGGTATCGCGGTACGTCGGGTCACTCGTTCCCAACGAACGGCTGATCTGGCAGGACCCCGTTCCGGTAGCGACACATCAGCTGGTTGGCGATGCGGAGATCGCCGAATTGAAGGCAAAGATTTTGGCCAGTGGGCTCTCGACCGCGCAGTTGGTATCGACGGCATGGGCATCGGCTGCATCGTTCCGAGGAACGGACAAGCGCGGCGGTGCCAACGGCGCACGAATTCGCCTTGAGCCACAACGCAATTGGGCGTCGAACGATCCTGCCGCGCTGGCGCATGTACTGACGGTGCTCACTGCGGTTCAGTCCGATTTCAACGCAAGCAGCGGTGCGATTCAGGTGTCACTGGCGGACGTCATCGTGCTCGGTGGTTGCGCTGCTGTTGAGCAGGCGGCGAAGTTGGCAGGCGTCGACATCGCAGTTCCGTTCAGCCCTGGTCGCACCGATGCCACCCAGGAGCAGACGGACGTTCACTCGTTTGCGGTGCTTGAACCAATGGCCGACGGCTTCCGCAACTACAGCGCACCCGGCTTTGAAAGTCAGACGGAATTCCAATTGGTCGATCGCGCTGCACTGCTCACGCTGACCGCGCCGGAGATGACAGTGCTCGTCGGCGGCCTTCGAGTGCTGCAGGCCAACTTCGGGGCCACCGAACTCGGTGTCCTCACTTCGCGGCCTGGGACGCTGACGAATGACTTCTTCGTCAATCTGCTCGACATTGGCACGACCTGGCACGCCGCATCCGATTCGGCGGATCGATTCGAAGGGCGCGATCGCACTACCGGTGCGGTTGTGTGGACGGGAACGCGTGTGGATCTCGTCTTCGGATCGCATTCGGTGCTACGCGCACTGGCTGAGGTCTATGCAAGCGCCGACGGTCAGCAGAAGTTCGTCACTGATTTCGTTGCCGCATGGAACAAGGTGATGAATCTCGATCGCTTCGACTTGCGCTGAACGTTGCCCTGAAGCGGCATAGCCGACCGAAACAACCGGTCTCGTACCTGCACGAGCAAAGGCTGACAATATGACCACCGTGCTCTTTCGCAACGGAAGCTTCTGGAACGGCCGCGTGGGCAGTCCTACTTTCGACGGCATGCTCGTTGAAGACGGCAAGATCGCAGCTATTGGCGCCACTGCGCTGAGTTCCGTGGCCGACGAGGTTGTGGACCTAGCTGGTCGTTTCGTGATGCCCTCCTTTGCCGATGGCCACGCACATCCGTTGTTCGGCGGCCGCGAAGCTTTCGGTCCGCAGGTGACTGGGCTGCACACGATTGATGCAGTTGTGGCCGCGGTGGCTGAGTTCTCTGCCGCGCACCCAGACGCGCCATGGATCGTTGGCGCGCCGGGTCGGTGAGCACGGCGTGCAGCGGCGCCTGCAGCGCGGGCGCGGGCACCATCCAGGCGGCCTCGAAGCGCCAGAGGTCATCGAGGAAAAACTCACCCAGCCCCTGGCGGTACAACGCGCCTTCGGCCGAGCCGCAGCCGTTGAGCTTGTGCAGCACGCGCCAAGGGCCCTCAGCGGTTTTGTAGGCCCAACCGAGGTGCGAATAGCGCAATTGGTCTTGCTCAGGTCCTGCCCGGCGCGGGCCAGCACCACCACCCGCGCGCCGCTGCGGGCGTGTTCGGCGTCCAGCGCTTGTGAGGTGCGCTGGGCGAGGTTCATGCCCTGCTCGATGCTGCGGGCGGTGAGCGGTTTGGCTTCACAGGAACGGCCGGCGTGGGCGGCGGGCGCTGCGAGCAGCGCCCAGGCGACGGCAAGGCCAGCCAACCCACGCCAGAAAAACGTTTGCGTCATGACTGGCTCCTCAGTGCGTGATGCGTTCGTTGTGCAACAGCGCACGGCCCAGCTCGTTCGGAATGAAGGCCAGCACTTCACCGGCGGCCGAGAGCAGCACGCCGGTGCCG
>CAWATP010000034.1:0-6412 GCA_963784905.1 uncultured Actinomycetota bacterium
GGAAGCCGTCGTCTGGCGAAGGTGAACAAGCACCGCGTGCCCGTGAATGGCGTCATGGCTTCGGCCATCATCGCGCTCATCATCACCCTGCCGGCGCTCTACAAGAGCCCGACCGGTGCACCGACTGCGTTCTACGCAGTCGTCTCGGTGGCGGTTATCGGTCTGTACCTCGCGTTCGCCATTCCGATCTGGCTGCGCTGGCGTCACCCCGACCGCTTCGTCGAGGGCGAGTGGACAAACGGGGCGAAGTACAAGTGGATGAACCTGATTGCTGTCGCAGAGATCGCCATCATCTCGGTCTACTTCGTGCTCCCCTTCACCCCCACTGGCGTCCCCGGCAACGCGGACTTCACCTGGACCTCCGTGAACTACGCACCGATCCTCACGATTGGCACGTTGATCTTCCTCGAGATCTGGTGGCAGATGTCGGTGAAGAACTGGTTCACCGGTCCCAAGCGCAACGTCTGATACACGGCAAGAGAAGGGCGATCACCGAAAGGTGGTCGCCCTTCGTGCGTCCGGCTACCATTTCGCCATGACCTCGCAGAACCTGGACGAGTATTTGGCGCAGGTGCCAGAGCCGCAACGCAGCACGCTGCAATGCGTGCGCGAACGTATTCATCAGGCGTACCCAGATGTCGAAGAGATCTTCGCCTACGGCGTACCCGCCTTCAGCATTGACGGCATCACCGTCGCAGGTGTGGCAGCGCGAAAGAACGGCTGTTCGTATTATCCGATGAGCGGCGCAGTTCTCGACGCACTCGACCTTGGTGCATTGGGCTACACCCGCACCAAAGGTGCCCTGCGATTTCCTGCTGATGCACCACTTTCGGTGGCCCTTATCCGCGAACTCCTCGAGGCAAGACTCGCGCTGGGCTAGGCTGCTGCTGTGAGTTTTGATCGCACGGCACCGCGTATGCCCCGCGAAGCACGTCGAGCGCAACTAATCGACGCTGCTCGTTTCGTATTTGTGGCGCAGGGCTACCACGCAGCAGCGATGGATGACATCGCTGACCGGGCCGGCGTATCTAAGCCGGTGTTGTATCAGCACTTCCCCGGCAAACTCGATCTCTACTTGGCGCTGCTGGAGATCAGTGGCGAGCAGCTGGTGGCAGCGGTGCGAGCGGCACTTGCGTCGACTTCGGACAACCGATTGCGAGTCGACGCCACCGTGGGCGCCTACTTCGAGTTCATCAGCGATGCCGACGGTGCCTATCGCTTCGGTCTTTGAGTCCGATCTGACCAACGAGCCGCTGGTCCGCTATTCGGTGGAGGCAATCGAGGACGCTTGTGCAGTTCCGATCGCCCAGGTCATCGCGGAAGACACGAGTCTCAGCCAAGAAGAGGCCACCCTGCTTGCCATCGGCATCATCGGAACCGCTGAGACCGCTGCACGCCGATGGCTGCGAGAGGGTAAGGTCATCCCGATCGGCCACGCTGTGGCCCTCATGAACCGGCTGGTCTGGCGCGGCATCTCAGGTGTCCCCCGCAGCCACTGACACTTGGAGCAACGTGGAAATCCGCATTGGAATCCTGCATGCGCCCCGCGAAATCGTGATCGAGTCCGGCGAAACCGCCGAAGCGATCCAGGCTGCCGTCGACGCAGCAATCGCCGCGAATACGACCTTGCAACTGCAAGATGAGAAGGGTCGCGTCGTGCTCGTGCCCGCCGCGAACCTGGGGTACGTCGACATGGCTGCTACCGACATTCGTCGCGTTGGCTTCGGCAAGGCCTGATCTTGACGAATCCCAACCCGCTTTTCAGCGACTTTGGCGTAGCCCCCGAAATCTGTGCATCCCTTGAGCACGAGGGTATTACCCACGCATTCCCCATTCAGGCGCAGACCCTGCCGTTGGCCTTGGCTGGCAATGACCTCATCGGTCAGGCCAAGACCGGTACCGGCAAGACGCTCGGCTTCGGCATTCCGCTGCTGCAACGGATCTCTGATGCAGACGGCACGCCGCAGGCACTCGTCGTCGTCCCAACACGTGAACTGTGCGTGCAGGTCGCTTCCGACCTGGCCATCGCCGGAAAGGGCCTGGGCATTCGCGTCCTCGCCGTCTACGGCGGACGTGCCTACGAGCCACAGGTTGAGGCCCTCACCAAGGGGATCGACGTCGTGGTCGGTACGCCGGGTCGCCTCATTGACCTCATGAAGCAAAAGCACCTCAAGCTCGGCAAGGTCCGCACGTTGGTGCTCGATGAGGCAGACGAGATGCTCGATATGGGCTTCCTGCCGGATGTCGAAACACTTGTGGCAGCAACCCCGTCGTCGCGTCAGACGATGCTGTTCTCGGCAACCATGCCCGGCGTCATCGTCACCATGGCCCGCCGCTACATGTCCAATCCCACGCATATTCGCGCCACGGATCCCGACGATGCCGGCGCCACGGTCGACACGGTCGAACTCCATGTTTGGCAAGCGCACATGATGGACAAGCCCGAACTGGTTGCCCGCATCCTGCAGGCCGAGGGTCGCGGACTCACCATCATCTTCACCCACACCAAACGACGCGCACAGGAACTCTCGGACAATCTGGTCGAGCGTGGATTTGCCGCGGCCTCGGTACACGGTGACCTCGGGCAGGGTGCCCGTGAGCAAGCCCTCCGCGCCTTCCGCGCCGGCAAAGTCGACGTGCTCGTCGCGACCGATGTCGCAGCCCGCGGTATCGACGTCGACAATGTCACGCACGTCATCAACTACGAATGCCCTGACGATGACAAGTCGTTCCTGCACCGCATCGGTCGTACTGGCCGTGCAGGCGCAAGCGGCACCGCGATCACGCTCGTTGATTGGGCCGATCTGACACGTTGGCATCTCATCAACAAGACCCTGGGCCTGGCGTTCCACGATCCCATCGAGACCTACTCCAGCTCAGATCATGTGTACACGGGTCTGAACATCCCCAAGGGCACCACTGGCCGACTGGCCAAGGCCCAGCAGACGCGTCCCGCCCTGGGCGCTGAGGCGATCGAAGATCTTGGCGAAACCGGCAAGCGTCACAGCGCTGGTGCCCGTGCTCGCAATGACCGCAATGACCGTGGTGGCCGAAGCGAGGGCCGACCTGCGGGTGGCGGGCGCGGCGAGGCGCGCAATGACCGTCCACGCACACGAGACGCTGCGAAGCCCAAGACGGAAGCCCCATCTGCCTCCGGCCAGGCCCCGCGGGAACCTCGTGCACCGCGGGCCGATCGTCAGCGCCGCCGCACGCGCGGCGGAGACCAGCCCAGCGCATAAGCAACACACGGCACGCGAGGTCTCACACTGCTACGGCCTCGCGTCGCTATCTCGCCTCGCGGCGCGGCAGGAACTGGCGAACTCGCGGTACGCGTTCATGGCGCGCGGCGGGGCAGGAATCGGATAAGCGTTCCCAAGCGATCACCGAATGCGGTACCGACGGCCGCATGGAGCGCGTTCCGTTCTCCGTCATAGCCGATCGGAAGTGCGCCCGGCGGTACCAGTCTCGGATTCACGAATCGTCGAATCTCATCCACGGAATCCAGCACCTGCCCCACAGCGCGGGCGGAGAGCTCGCGCATTGGCAGCGCCACCGCCTCGGCCATTGATAGTGCATTGACGGTGAGCAGGCCAACCGAAGATGCACAGTCGATGACAACCCAGTCGTAATCCTCCGCCACCGGTTCCAGCAGCCCTCGAAGGAGCAATTCACGGCCAGCCCGGGTGACCAAAGTGGGCTCTGCTCCGGAAAGTTCCAATGCGGACGGGAGCAGGTCAAGTCCAGCGTCGGTGTCGATCATTGCATCGGTGACCGCTACGGCATGTACAAGCACGTCAAAGAGCGACAGCGCAATGGTCTCTGGGTCGATACCCAGCGCACGGGTGAGCCCTGCCTGTGGATCAAGATCTACAGCAAGCACTTGCTGGCCGAGATCCACCAGCATGGAAGCTACGCCAAGCGCACTACTGGTCTTGCCGGATCCACCCGCGGGATTCACAAAAGCGATGCTCCGCGTCATCAACCGGCCAATCGGATGAAGCCCTGCACCGAATCCGCCAATAACTGGACGCCGATTGCCGCCAGCAGGAGACCCATAATGCGCGAGAAGACGGTGATTCCACCGGCGCCCGCCAACCGTCCGATGGCACCGGAGAACCGCATCGCCAAGAAGATCATCACATGTACTGCCAACACGGCAGCCGCCAATGCGACCCACTTCGGCGCAGAATCTGCTTGGCGTGCGTAGAGAATCGTGGCGACAATGGCACCGGGTCCGGCCAGGAGCGGCGTGCCCAGCGGAACCAGCGCGACGCTCACATCGTCGACTTCAGCATGCTGGGACTGCTCGGCACCCGTCAGCAACTGCAACGCGACGAGGAGTAGCAGCAGACCACCGGCACCCTGCAGCGCCGGCATCGAGATCTTGAGGTACTGGAGCACCTGTTCGCCGAGCAGAGCGAAGGCAACAATCACCGCGAGTGAGGTCAACGTAGCCTGCCGCGCAATGCGCGAGCGCTGCGCCTTGGACTTGCTGTGCGCGAGCGCCATGAAGATCGGCACGATGCCCGGCGGGTCCATGATGACGAAGATCGTCACCAGTGCGGAACCGAATACCCGCATGTCGATCAAGGAATTCATGGCGTAAACCTATTGCTGCGCTTAGCGAACAGCGAACCACGCCATGGCAAGAATGCAGCCCGCTACGATCGCGATGAAGACCGAGTAAGCGATCCGCATGGCACGCGTTGAGGCGTAATCGCCCATGAGCCGTCGGTCGCTGGAGATGCCGTACATGTAGAGCAGCAGCGGGAGTAGCAGAACTGCGTTGAGCACCTGGGAAGCTACAAGAACCGTCACGAGCGGAATGCCGGGGATCAAAATCATCACGGCCGAAATGAGGGTCACGGTTGCAAAGGTGCCGTAAAACAGCGGTGCCTCGCGCGGGGTGTCGTCAAGGGCTGCCGGGCGTCCGGTGAGGTCACTTATGGCGTACGAGGTCGACAAGGGCAAGATCGACGCCGCCAGTAGCGCAGCACCGATCAAGCCCACTGCGAACAGGTTTTGTGCCATCTCGCCCGCCAACGGACGCAGCGCTCGGGCTGCATCTGCCGCATCATTAATGACAATGCCGTCCTGATGGAGCGTTGCCGCGCAGGTGACGATGACGAAGAAGCCAATGAGTGCGGTAAGGGTCGAGCCGATCCAAACATCCATACGCAAATGGCGCAGGTCGTCACGAGTCAGTCGCTTATCGACCGCGTAGGACTGGATAAAGGTGAGCCCCCACGGTGCAAGCGTCGTGCCGAGTGTGGCAGTAGCGAGAAAGACAGCGTCACCGGTCAACGGCATGCTCGGAACCACTGCGCCGCGCAACGCGCTTCCCCAATCAGGGTGCGCCATAAAACCGGCGACGATGTAGCAAAGAAAGACAGCGCTGAGTAGGAAGAAGATGCGTTCGATATTGCCAAAGTTCCCGCGTAGCACCAGCAGGGTGACAATCAGGGCGGCGACGGGAACCGAGATGTACTTGGAAACGCCGAAGAGCTGACCCGCTGCAGCGATGCCGGCGAACTCGGCCGCCATGGTGCCGAGGTTCGCGAGCATCAACGTTGTCGCGCTCAAAGCACCAGCTCGGGCACCGTACTTCTGACGGATGAGCCCGATGAGCCCTTGGCGAGTTACGACGCCAATACGTGCCCCAAGATCCTGAAACAAGATCAACGCGATCGTGGAAATTACCAGCGTCCAGATCATCTGGTAGCCGTAGCGCGAGCCGAGCATTGAATAGGTTGTGATGCCGGCGGGATCGTCGTCAGACAAGCCCGCAATAACGCCCGGGCCCATCACGGCAAGAAAAGCGAAAACGCCCGCTTTGCGATGCGTATTGCGCACGTCGGAACTCACGCGATGCCGCCAGGAGACTGCCACGGCCAGCGGCGCTCATCGCCACTGATCAACGTGTCAATGAGGTCGTCGGCGTGGATCTGGCCGACCGGACGTTGGGAGTCATCGACGACGACAATGGATGAGCCGCGATTATTGGTGAATTCCTCGAGTACGTCTTCAATAGAAGTCTTCGCCAGCACTGCCGTTGGGAACGAGCTTCCGACGATCTCCGCGAGCGGTCGGTCTCCGGCTTCCACGAGTTCGATAACCGGCACATGATCGATCAAACGGCCGGCGGCATCGACCACGATGACGCCATCCAAGGATCGTCGGTCTTCATGAGCAAGCAGCAATCGCAACGCGTCGCGCGAAGATTGCGATTCCGGAACCACCAGCATGTCGGTGTTCATGATGCCGCCCGCGCTTTCATCATCGAATGACGCGATAAGACGCAGGTTATCCGAGGCTTCAATCGACATTTCAGATAGCACTGATTCGCGATGCTTGTCACTGAGTTCGCGCAGCAGTTCGGCGCCTTCGTCAGGTTCCATGAGCTCCAACAGAT
>CAWATP010000035.1:0-5698 GCA_963784905.1 uncultured Actinomycetota bacterium
GTCTTCTGCGCAGATGGCGACCTCGCCATGGCGATCTTCCGAGACACCAAGCCCGACATCGTCCTGCTTGATGTGATGCTCCCCGGCCGAGATGGAGTGGATGTTTGTCGGTCGATTCGGGCCGAGTCCGGAGTGCCGATCGTGATGCTCAGCGCTCGCACGGACACCTTGGACGTTGTCGCGGGCTTGGAGAATGGCGCGGACGACTACATCCAGAAGCCATTCAAGCCGAAGGAGCTTGTTGCCCGCTTGCGCGCTCGCTTGCGCCCAGCTGCCCAGCCGCTTGTTGAGCACCTGACGATCGGTGACCTCGCGATCGACATTACTGGTCACGTCGTTCGCCGAGGTGACGACATCATCACGCTCACCCCATTGGAATTTGACCTCCTCACCTGCTTGGCCCGACGCCCCTGGCAAGTTTTCACCCGTGAGATGTTGTTGCACGAGGTCTGGGGCTACCGACATGCGGCAGACACCCGTTTGGTGAACGTCCATGTGCAGCGGCTTCGCTCCAAGGTCGAGCTTGACGCCGAGCATCCCGAGATTGTTGTCACCGTGCGTGGTGTCGGCTATCGCGCCGGCAAGAACTGATGCATTTTCGGCTCACCTGGTGGCGTCGCTCGCTGGCAGTCAGGGTCATCGCTTCAACCCTGATTGCCTCGTCCCTCGCGTTGGCTCTGCTCGGGATGCTCCTGCTTGGTCGCGTTACCGACGGCCTGCTTTCGGCGCGTCAGCAGACTGCGCTGAGCGAGGCAGCGGCCGGTCTGGCGGATGCCCAAAGCATCGTTGCGAGCAGCGCCAGTTCGCCGACGACAAGTTCGACGCTGCTGGCAGACAACATCGTGACCGCGCTCTCTGCCCGTGCGGGACAGCCGGCCCTGTACGAGGTGCTGTTGCTTGCGTCCCAGTCGGCCGTGAGTTCGGCGCCGGAGCGTGGCACCAACTTGGTCCTTGCCAGCAGTGTTCCCAAGACCCTTCGCCGCGCCGTTGAGCAGGCCACCAACCAGTCTTGGACGTACACCACGATCCGCTATCTCAACGGCCGCTCGGTGACCGGCCTGGTTGTCGGCGCTCCACTCCTGATTCCCGGCGAAGGCACCTACGAGCTGTACCACCTGTATCCGCTGTCGCAGGAGCAGCAGACCCTCGACCTCGTGCGATCCGCGGTTATCGTGACGGGAGCGCTGCTGACACTGCTGCTCGGGGTCATTGCCTGGGTGGTGACCTCGCAGGTCGTCGCTCCGATTCGCGCGGCCGCTGCGACTGCTGAGCGGCTCGCAAGTGGACGGCTCACGGAACGACTGGCAGTACGTGGGCAGGACGATCTGGCGCGCCTGGCTATCTCCTTCAACGAGATGGCTGCTGCGCTGCAAGACCAGATCCGACGGCTGGAATCCCTGTCGCGGGTGCAGCAACGTTTCGTCTCCGACGTCTCGCACGAGCTCCGCACTCCGCTCACGACAGTTCGCATGGCCGCGGACATGCTGTACGACTCACGAGCTACCTTGGACGATGCGGCGGCTCGCGCTGCCGAACTGCTGCAGACGCAACTCGATCGTTTTGAGCTGTTGCTCTCCGACCTTTTGGAGATCTCCCGGTTCGACGCCGGCGCGGCATCACTTGATGTGGAACGTACCGACATCACGGCAACCACACGCTCCGCTATCGCGGCCCTGGAAACGGTCGCCGCGCAACATGGCTGCGCCATCAATGTCCATTCGCATCTGGAAGCCACCTATGCGACCGTCGATCAGCGCCGCGTGACGCGCATCTTGCGCAACCTCATCGCAAATGCGATCGAGCACGGTGAAGGCAAACCCATCAACGTGTCAATTGCGTCCGATGAAGCTGTTGTTGCAGTCGCCGTGCGTGACTACGGTCAAGGCCTGAAGCCGGGTGAGGCTTCCTTGGTGTTCAACCGCTTCTGGCGGGCGGATCCATCGCGTCGAAGGTCACTCGGCGGCACTGGACTGGGTCTGTCCATCTCCTACGAGGATGCTCGGCTGCACGGAGGTTGGCTGGACGCTTGGGGGGCACCCGGTCGGGGGGCGAATTTCCGGCTAGTCCTACCGCGTGACGCGGGTGCCGATGTCACGTATGGGTTGTTGCAGTTGGATCCCGATGATGCTGAGGAGGTGGCCGTCAAGTGAAGCGATTCGCCCTGTGCTTGGCCACCTTCACTTTGGCTGGCTGCTCCGCAATTCCCAATTCGGGACCGATTGTTTCAGGCCCGCGGGTGGATGTGGCCCGCAATGACGGCTACGTGCGCGTCATTGCGCGACCACCGACGCCGGGTATGTCGGCAGAGGAGCTGGTGCGCGGGTTCCTTAACGCATGCGCCTCTGTGGCCGACGGCGATGACACTGCTCGCCGCTACCTCACGTTCGAGGCCGCAGCGGTCTGGAACTCGGGAGCCCAGACCGAGGTGTATGACGCTGCCGCTTTGACCGTGGCGTTGGATGGCAGCGACAAGGTGAGAATCACCGCACCGCTCCTCGGAACGATTGACGCCCGTCGCCGCTATCACGTGGCCGAACCCGGGGCGGTGCTGAGGGACGAATTGCACGTCTCGCAGAACGGGGGAGAGTGGCGCATCGATGCTGCGCCCAAGTCGTTGTACCTCGGTCAGGGTGATGTGGCGCGGAGTTTTCGCGCACATCCTGTCTACTTCCTCAATCCCGCGCGCGACCGACTCGTCCCTGAGTACGTGATGTTGCCGTTAGGAACGGCGAATATTGTGGCCGCGCTCGCCCGCGCGGTCGTTGCTGGACCCTCCGGCGCCGGATTGGCAACGACACCGACGGGTCGCGCGACATTGCAGTTCGCGAATTTGTTGGTGCCGCTCAATTCAGCAGTGGTGGCTTTTGATCGGCGCTTCCTGGGGCTGCCAGCAGCTGATCGAGACGCGCTAGCTGCGCAAATGACTTGGACATTGACAGCACTTGCTGGAGTGTCGACGGTTGCACTGCAGGCGGATGGACAAACGATCCCCACGAGTAGCGGAGATACTGCCCACACTCGTGAGGACTTCAGGAGCTTCGATCCAAGCCATGAGGCTGACCAGCACTCCTTGCTGTACGTGCGCAACGATCAGGTTTGGTCGCTCGTTAATGCCTTACCCATTTCTCTGCATATCGGTGATGCGGCCGCAGAAGCGACCATTTCTGTGGACGGCCGGATGCTGGTCGCGGTAACCGCTACACGCAAACTGCTCTACGTGTCGATGGATGGCGGATCATCGAAGTTTGTCGCTGCTGGCAGCGACTTGGCCGCGCCTCAGGTCCTTTCCACCGACGAGGTGTGGTTGGTGGATCGTGAAGCTCGTGGGCGCCTTCTGACGTGGGATGCTGTGCAGGGTGTCCTCCCCGTCGATACGGGTCTGCCGGCGCATTCACGGATCCTCGATTTTGCGATCGCTCCCGATGAGATCCGTATTGCCCTCATCATCAACGATGGCATCACCACCACCGTGCGCGTTGGCACCATCGTTCGCGATGCGAGAGGGGTGCATGTGACGGGCATCAACCGCGTCGAGCAGCAGTTAACGAGTGCTGTTGCGGTCGCGTGGGCCGGTGAGTCCACGCTGGGAGTGCTCGGGGCAGTCGGAGCTGTCGCAGTGCAACCGATCAGTGTGATGCTGCCTCTGGGGACGGTGACGCTCAACGGTGGCCCCGCGAATGCCGTCAGCCTAGCGGCGGTGCCTGGCGCCAACATGGTGGTTGGCGATCAAGCAGGACAACTGTGGGAGTACCGAGACGGACGTTGGTACGCCGGCGAATTGGGTATTGCTCCCAGTTACGCCCATTAGTCACTGTCAGGGGATCTGCGCACACTGCGCGCATGTTCTCAGTTCTCTCGCAGTGCTTCGCGCCGACGCAGTGTGCAGGCTGTCGGACCCCTGGGGAAGTGTGGTGCGCGAGTTGTGCGTCCTTGGTCGCGATACCGCGGTGGCACTCAATCGGTCTGGAAGTGTGCACGAACTTCAACTTCTCGGGCCCTGTGCGACGCACCATCATCGACTGGAAAGACGAACTGCGTCGTGACGCAGAGCGACGAATCATTGACTGGTTCCGCGCTGGGTTGTTGCCGCTGTGCCAAACGCATCCCGATGCTGTGCTGGTCCCGGTGCCAGCATCTCGGCGGGGCGAGCGACGCCGAGGTGGCGATGTTCTATTTGAGGCCGTGAGACATTCCATGCCAGAGGTCGAAACGGCCCCGTGGTTGGTTTCTGCTCGCGCTCGTCGAGATCAGGTCGGCCTGTCCAGACGGGATCGTGACGCGAACATAAGGGGCACGCTGTGTTGGACTGGACCGTCGGATCGGCGCGTCATTCTCGTTGATGACGTGCTCACTTCCGGCGCGACACTCCGCGAGTGCGCGCGTGCGATGCGTGTCGCGGCAGTCGTTCCAGAAATTGGATTTGCCATTGCGTTCCGCGAACGTGGCGACTCTGTTGCAAGTGCTGCGGCAGGGTTACGTTAGCCCTAGAACTACAACTTGGGAGGTCTCCTTGGACACCAACAGCCCCATCCAGCAGCCAGACGTCATCGTGCGCGGCCGACACCTTGATCTCGGAGAGTTTTGGGTGCAACACGTGCGCGAAAAGACCGCGGGACTTGCAAGATTTGGGTTGGGAATCAGTCGCTTCGATGTCGAGGTTCTCCATGAAGCGAATCCCCGCCAGGCATCAAAGGCTTGGCAGGTGGAGATAGCCGCATTCACGCACGGCGCTCCCGCCCGAGCCAAGGGGACGGGTGCGGAAGCTGAGATCGCCTATGAGCGCGCTCGCGAGACCTTGGAGTTGCAACTGCGGAGGGCGGCTAAGCGCGGTCGTTGGTCTCGGCACGGCACAGGCGCGACGGCGAAGGTGGCGCGTCTACTTCGCGGCTAGCGTTCGTCTGCGCGCTTTTTGCGAGGTGTGCGCGAGGTTCCTGAGAGGAACCTCGCGCACACTTTCGTTTCGGAGGAAACCATGCAGACACAACTGGCGCCGACGCAGTTCGCCTCTCAACCCACCGTGGTCCTGGCCGCCCCGCTCGTCGTTGAGGGCTTCCGCAGCATTGGTTGCGATGTGATGGCGGCTACGGGGTTTCCTGCACAGTTGCTCACTATTGCGATGACAGTGCGACCCACCGTCGTGCTGATACACAGCGACGGCCGCAATCTTGAAGCGCTGCAGGGCTGCATTCAGCCAGTACGTAGCCTTCTGCGTTCTGCGCGGATCATTGTGTTGCTGCCGCAAGCCAGCCACGCCCAAGCGCAGCGTGAATTTGCTGATCTCGACGTAGAAGTGACATCGGATGCGAGTGACGCCACCACTCTGCGCTTACTCCTCGGGGTGGGGTTCGCAGCGCCGTGCCTGCTAACTCGACGCGAGGTCGAAGTGTTGGAGCTGGCGGCTCGCGGTCTCACGAATCAGGCAATCGCCCGCAGGCTGGGGCTACAAACGAACACCGTCAAAAACTACCTCCGAGCCGTACACCGAAAGTTCGGTGCGAAGTCACGCACCGAAGCGGTCATGATTGCTGCACGCGCCGGCTATCCGGTGCTCCCTCTTCGTTGAGCATGAGATTGGAAAGGCGCTGTATGCGCTTTGCGGCGGCGGCGCTGGAGGCCCGGTCTACACGCACCATGCTGCTCCCCACCCAGCGAGCCGCCTCGGCCAGGGAGGCTGCGATTCCACTCTCATCGCTTTCAA
>CAWATP010000036.1:0-20178 GCA_963784905.1 uncultured Actinomycetota bacterium
TTAAAGTCTTTTAACCCGTGCAAATTTTTCTTAATTTTCCCCGCATCCTTAGCTCAGTTGGTAGAGCATCTGACTCTTAATCAGCAGGTCGCGGGTTCGAGTCCCGCAGGGTGCACAAAAGGTGCGAACGAGGCTACTTTTCGCACCTTATTTTTTTAAACCCTCTTCAATATCATCGAAGTATATCATCACTTTGATCTGCTTTGCCAACGTGGCTTTTTACATCTTCAACTATATTTTTAATAAAGTCATCAAGTGGTTGCGTAGAATTTAATTTAAAGAAATCAATCGTACGCTTCATCAGAAATATTCCTCTTCATTTTCATTCATTGCTTCTAGCTTCGCGGATCTCTTTGATTGAACTACCGCAGCAGACACGCTGCGGACGCTCAGTATTCCGAGGCCATTGCCACCACCAAAAGCGGACATTCGTTGGAACTCCTCGGCACACTGATTCCAGTTGGCGGCGATCCCTGTCGGCCGCGGCGGTGCTGGCGACCTATCAGAATGGCCAGTTTGTTGCACATGAGCCAGTCCAGGCTGGACCAGCACTCCCGTCGCCCCATCCGATTCGGAAAACACTCTAGACTGCCCACAGACGGACGGGTGTTATCGTCTGGTTGCTAACGAGAATTTCAGGGTCAGGTCCATCAATGAAGAAATCCCCGGACAAGGATAAGCGCAGCAACGAACCTTCGACGAATGCCGGCAAGGCCAAGAATACCAAGCCATTTCCACCGGTTCAAGTTCGACTGAGACCTTTCCCACCTGAATGGTGTGTGCGGCAGGTGATATGACGACCGGCAGCGGAATCAGATCACCTTCGGCCTGAAGAACCAATTCTTCGAAGTCGATCCTTTCCAGAGCAATCTTCTCCCGCAGGCCCACAGCGAACATCACAACCCGAATTGGTGCCAGTGTCACTTTGGCCATGGAAGTCGACAGTTGCTCCCCACCTCTCATCGTGAGCATCTTGGGTCTGCGTGGCGGAAAGTAGAAGTCCGGATGTCCCTCGAACGGGCTAGACACCAGTACATGCGAGAGACGGTCCTGCGAGCGTCCAAGGAGGGACAAGGCGTAGCCGAGCAAGAATCCCATGGTCTTGCGGCCACCGGCAATGGACGCATGAATCGCGCAATTGGGATCGTTGACCAGAGAGGCGACCACACTCAAGATGGTGTTGGCAGCGGCCGAATTGTCCAGTGGGTCGTCAATGTCCTCCAAGGCCACGCCATCGCGCGTGATGATGTGCAGATGACTCGATTCGCTTGTGAATTCGATTGCACTGTCTTGCAGATAGGCCTTGCATAGTCGATGAAACTGCCCGGTCCCGGGTGACATCAGTTCCCTTTTCAGCTTGTCCGCACCCTTTGAGGTCGTAATCACGTGAATCTCGGTGGGAACCCACGGGGGATCGGACTCGACAGCCAGAGCATAGAGCGTTTCTGTCAGCACTTGCGGCGCCAAACCTATCACGCACACAAGGGCCCGCCGCGAATAGGTTCCTGGTTGAGATGGGTTCATTTGGCCTCCTCCTTGACTATTGAAACCAATCCAGAAAACGACGCCGCTTCCACTTGAAGTCAGACGCAAGCAAACGGCTACCCGATGTCGGCGTTGCCGCGATCGTAGCTTGGATCATCTCAGTCGCCCCATAACGCCCCTCCCGCCACTGGCAGGAGATCATTCGCCAGACGAATTGCATGCTCATCATGCCGATGACCCAATGCGCGCACGACAAGCCCAAATTGCCAACGTTGGCGAGTTGTTACCTGCGTCAATCATCAGGCTATCGTACCTAGCGTGAACCAGAAGGATGCGCCTGCCCGTATCGGTCGACCGGTCCAATGGTTCGTAGCACGACGCACGAGAGGACTTGTCGCGATGGACTGGCAGCGAACGCCGTCCGTCGCAAGGAGCGCTTCCCTGTGCAGCTTCGAATTGAAAGGAACGAGACATGAGCAACGAGGAAAAACTGGCAGGAGCCACAACCATAGCCACCCATGACGGCCCGTTTCACGCGGACGACGTGCTTGGCGTCGCGATCCTCTCCGCTCTGCATCGCCCCAGTCATATCATTCGAACTCGCGACCCGGTCCGCCTCGAGACTGCCGACTTCGCGGTCGACGTCGGCGGCATCTGGGATCCAACGCGCGGCCGTTTCGATCATCACCAGCGCAGCTTTGACGGCCGGCGCACCCTCAAGCTCGACGAGAGCGACCCTCACTCCTCGTCAGGTGTCGCTTACGCGAGCGCCGGGCTCGTCTGGCAGCACCATGGAGCCGCCTACGTTCGCGGCGTCGCGCACGCGATGGGATTCGCCGCGCCCGACGACGCAATCGAGAGGGTCGTGGCCGAAGTCGACGAGTCGCTGGTTCAGTACATCGATCTCGTCGACAACGGCAACCGTGATGTCGCTCCGGGGAACTTCGGGATCTCCGCATTGCTCGGCTCCCTCAACGCCACATGGCTTGAGGAACGCGGTGCCGACCAGGCTTCACGGGACGAAAGGCGATTGGGTCGCTTCTTGGATGCGGTGGGGATTGCCTGTGCCTTCCTCGATGCCATCACCCGCCGGGCGTTGGGTCGCCCCCTGGCGGCGACGATTGTCAGGGCATCGGAGCGTCGACTTGGCGGACGGCTGCTGCAACTGCCGGAAGGTGGAATTCCCTGGAAGCCGACCGTCGTCGTCGAGATGTCGGAAGTGCTGCTGGTGACTTATCCGTCGGGGCCGGGCGGGCCGCATCTCGTGCAGACGGTCCCCATCGACGCGAATGCAACCGCGTCTCGCCATGACTTGCCATGCGAATGGGCCGGATTGGGTGGCGACGAACTGGCGCGCGTCAGCGGCGTTGCGGACGCAACCTTCTGCCACCCAAATCGCTTCATCGCGGGCGCTAAGAGCGTGCACGGTGCGTTGCGCTTGGCTCAGCTTGCGTTGGGTTCCAAACTGGGAGCGTCCTCGTCATGAATATTGGTTCGAACCAGGTGTCCCAGCAAGCTTCGATGCGCAGTTTTGATCTGCGCCAAACTCTGGGCGGCGAAGGTGCCGCTTTCGCCACGTTCGCGGGAAACACCGTATTGCGCCTAAGCGGCGCAGATGCATGATGTCCCTCAACAAGGTGCATTCCGTGCCGGCAAAGGTGGCGGACCAAGCATCCAGACTGCAGGCGAAAGGGTTGGCGTTGCGGCAAGCTTTGTTGTTCGAGGCCGAATCGATACAGGCCTATCTTCACGGCACCAACCGGCTGCGCGACGCCGTCGGTGCCAGCCAGATCGTCGACTCGATTTGCGGCTCGATCGATGCCGGCGTCGAGGGTGACGATCTCCTCTCGCGCGTGCTTCGGGCCGCGATGCCGTCGTCCAAGCCCGGTGACGTCACGTTCTCCCGCCGTGGCGGGGGGGCCTTCATCGCGTTCTTCAACGATGTTGCCACGCGCGACCGGGTCCGTTCGCTCTGGGCTTTGGCGCTGGACCACGAGGCCCCCGGATTGGCCTGGACCGATGTCGCAGCGCAGGGCGCCACAGACCTAGAGGCCGCACAAGCCAGCATGAAGGCGATGCGCGAGGCACGCCTTTGGCGCGCGCCCGAGTTCCCCGAGTTGGGCCCGCTGGTGATGCGCGCACCGCGAACCGGGGCGGCCGCGGTCTCCTCGCATCGGATCGGCAGCACCGACGAGTTGGTCGACTCGGCAACCCTGGCCAAGCAAGAGGCGGGCCGCGAGGCAAGCCTGATTACGCAGCGGTTCATGCCCGAGGACACTTTGCAACACAGGATCCACTGGCCAACCCGGTTGTCTGCGGATTCCGACGCGGAAGCGGACGATCTCTCGCTGTTTCCGATGGGCACTGAACAGAATGAACTCGCATTCCTGCACGCCGACGGCAATGGTCTTGGCGCTGCGCTGCAGGCGCTTTCCGGGTCGCTTGCACGAAATCCCGGTGAATACGCGAAGGTCTATGCCAGTTTTTCCGCTGCCATCAGCCGGGCCACGGTTGCGGCCGTGCGCGAGGCGACCGCGCAGGTACTCATCCCCGCCTGCGACGAACTAGGGCGTGTTCCGGCGCGCCCGCTGGTGCTGGGCGGCGACGATCTATCGATCATCATCCGCCCCGACCTGGCAACTGACTTTGCCGAGTCCTTCCTCAACTCCTTCGAGCGTCAGTCGAAGCAAGAACTGGCGCCGTTCGTCGATCGCGGATGCCCCGAGCGGCTCACCGCCGCGTGTGGCATTGCCGTGGTGCATGTGCGCCATCCGTTCGCCCGAGCCGCCGCGCTGTCCGAGTGGCTGTGCGGCGAAGCCAAGAACCGTGTCAAGCGGGTTTTCGGCAGCGCCGGAACCCAGCCGGCCAGCATCATGCTTCACCGTGAGACGACATCACTGCCTGCCGACGACGATGACTGGCTGGCCGGTCACACCTTCCGCATGCCCGGCGCACCGCTGCGGACGCTGTCGCTTCAGGGCGGACCTTATTTGCTTGATGGCACGCATGACGACCGCAAGCCCATGCGACGTCTTGCCTCGTTGCGCAAACTTGCCGATCTCTTGGCCGGCGAGTCCGTTTCCACCAGCGGCATCCGCGAGGCATTGGGCCAATTGAGCGAACAGCACGGCGACGCGGCCTGTCTGCGCACTTGGCAGCGGTGGCGCGAGGCACTGGCCCGGCGCGATGCGTCGGCGCTTTCGGCCATCGACGCGGTCCTGCGTGAACTCAGGGTCGATAAACCGGATCTGTCACCGTTCGGCAGCGATACGGCAGACAGATATTCAACACCGCTGGTCGACGCGATGCTGCTCGCGTCCTGGCGTTGATTGCTGGAGCTGCCCAGTGGCCAAACCAAGCCGACACGACAAACGCCGCGCACGCGATGCGGCACCGGGCTCGAAGCAGACGGTCGACCCTACGCCGGACCTTGCTCAGCGTGCCCAAGTTGCAGCTCGTGTCGACAACTTTCTGCTGATCGTGCAGATCCTCGAGGCTTGGCACCCCGGCAGCGGTCGCGGTCGGGGGCTGCAGTACGACGCCATCGCGCGCCGCGACGAGGACGGCCTGCCGTTCCTTGGCGGCAAGCATCTGCGTGGCCTGATCCGCGAGGCACTGGTGTGTCTGCATGCCTGGGGCCACGTCAAAAGCGCGGAGACCGAATTGCGTCTGTTCGGCTCGGTGCGAAACCAGGCTGCCGGGTCGGGCATGAGCGTGAACCGCAGCATCGACCTTTCGCGTGCCGAGCTGCCCGCGGCCGACCGGGCGGCGCTGATGCATGCCGATGCCGCGGCCTCGCTGTTCCAGGGTCGCTACCAGATTGCCATGGACGGCAGGCACGGCGTTACCCGGCTGAGGTCATTGCGAAGCGTGGAGATCGTGGTGCCGGTGACGCTGGTCGCGCAACTGACCGTGCGCAGCGACTCGCGCGCAACGGCGCAGCACGACATCGATACGCTCAAGAAGGCTGTCAGTCTCGTGCACGCCGTGGGCGGGCACCGCACCCGTGGTCTTGGCCGCGCGCGACTGTCGCTGGAGCCCATGGCATGAAGACCTACCGGCTCGACGTCACCCTGGTCGACGGCGCCTCGTTCAGTCGCGACGCGGGGAGCACGGGGGACCACCGCACGCTCGATCGCATCCCGGGGGCCAACCTCTGGGGTCTGGTCTGCAGTGCGCTCTACGCTCGAGCCGCGCCCCTGGCCGATCGCGTCGCGCACGGTGGCGAGGTACTGTTCGGCGACGCGTACCCGTTGTCGCCGAGCGGCGCATTGGCCTGGCCGGCACCGCTGTGCCTTCACTACGACAAGACCGCAGCCGATGGCCCCTGGCACGAGTCCGGGCGCCTGTGCCATGAACGCGTCTTCAACGGCCTGCATTTCGACTTGGCGGGGCTGGGGCAGGCTCGCGCCGTGCGCCACGGCTATGTCTCGGGCTGCGGCGAATGGGTCGTCCCAGCGACCGAGCTCGAGCTGTCCACGGCTATCGAGTCGACCAAAGAAGGTGGCGGACGTGCTGCCGAGAACACGTTGCACGGGCAGGCCAGTCTGCGCCGCCACCGGTCGTTCCGTGCGGAGATCACCGTGGGAGCAGCATCAGAAGATCTTCAGCGGCAATTGGAGGATGTCATCTTGGACCAACTCGGCCCGGTCGGCGCGTGGCGAGAAGTGACGCTGGGCCGCGGCAAGGGCGTGCACTTCGGTCGCGCCAGGGTACGTTTGACAGACGCCGAACCCGACACGCTTCCCTCCAAGCCGGTTGACAGCTTGCTCACGCTGTGGCTCTTGTCCGACGCCTGCCTGCGCGACGCCTTCGGCCGGCCGACACTGCAACCCGACGGCACTGCGCTTGGCTTGCCTGAGCCCTTGGCAAGTGAAATCGTGATCGATCCGTCGCGCTGCTTCGTACGGCACCGTAGCCACAGCGCCTACAACCGCCACCGCGGCTGCCATGGGCTCGAACGCCAAAGCCTAGAGGCTGGCAGCGTACTGAGCTTCAAGCTGATTGGCGGCAATTCCGATCAAATTCGTGCGCTGCTGCGGCAAGGTATCGGCACCTTGCCGGAACTCGGCTTCGGACGCGTCTGGGTCGACGCGCCCATGCTGGCCGGCCCGCAATTCGAGCCGATCACCATCGCCGCCGAACCCGTCGAGGCAATCGACGCGCAGCATCCCACAGTCGCGTGCTCGCGCAATGGACTCCTCGTCCAGTGGGCGCAAGGCATTTCCAACGCTGCTGGCATGCGCAACAACCGCGCGGACTGGGTCGGCATACAGATACGTGATGTGACACGACTGCTGGAGCAGTCACGCCGCTACGCGGCTGCCGACGAGGGCCTGCCGCACGGCCCTGGGCGCAGCCAGTGGGGCCAGGTGGAGCAGATCGTGCGCGACGCGCAAGATCAAGACGCGGCGCTGGAACAACTCTTCACCCGCAGCAACGCGGCGCTGGCCAAGCGCGATGACTCTTCATGGCATGTCGAAACGGGGGACGTCGTCGCGCCCACGCCCGCGGCATGGTGGCAGGCTCGCATCGGCGATGCACCGGGTTCGAACTGGGTCGAAAAGCAGCAGGCCTTGTGCCTGCTGTCCGCGGCCATCCGCAAGGCCGATCCGTCACGTCCGCCCGTGCCAATCCCCGCCCCTGCCGGAGCCACCCCATGAACCGCTTCTGGCCCCTGGTGCACGTGATGCGGCTGCGACTGCAAGCCGTGACTGCCTTGTCGGTCACGGCGAGCGCGGGCGATGGCAGTGACGACCTGCTGCTGGCCCTGGCGCCCAACGGCTTGCCCTGCCTGCCAGCGACCGGACTGGCCGGTGTGCTGCAGTCCCAGGTCCGGTCACGGCGGCCCGACCTCGTCGACGGGCTCTTTGGCTGGGTCAAGGGGCAGCAAGGAGCCGAGTCACGACTACAGGTCGACACGGGCGTCATGCACGATTCGCGTGATCGACCGGTTCAGGGATGGCCGTCGGCGGACGATCGCGATCCGCTCATGGCCCCTTGGTTGCAGCAACCGCCACCCATCCGCCGCCGCAACGCTGGCGGACACCGTGGCGCCACGCTGAAGGGCGCGCACTTTGACCGTCCCTTCGTCCCTGCCGGCACCCGCTTCACGGTGGACCTTCGGCTATGGGGCAACGATGCAAGACTGATGGATGAAGAGGTGGCCCTGCTGGTTTCGCTGATCCACGGTGCCGGTCTGCGTGTCGGCGGTGCCACGCGCAGCGGGATGGGTCGCGTAACGGCGTTGGACTTCCTCTACAAGCCGTTCGACCTCCGGCTTAGGCCGGATCTGGCCGGCTACGTCAAATGGATGCATGAGGGCAACACGCGTTTGCTCTCACCTGGAAGCGCAACTGCGCAAGCGCCTGCCGCGCCGCATTGGGGTGCATGCACGCTCGACGCCGTCAGCGACGGCCCGTTTCGCGTCGGCGGCGGCAGCCACAGCCTCGCCGGCACCACGGGCGACGTGCCCGACGACATGCCCTATGTCGAGCAGCGGGTCGGTTGGACGCCACAGGCCTCCGGCATGCATGGCAGTCTTGAGTGGTGCGTGGTGGTTCCGTTCAGCGCGGTCAAGGGCACGCTGTCGCATCGGGTGGCGTTTCATGACCATCGGCTGCGCTGCAATTGGGCGACGGCGGAACGGGCTGCGCCGGCAGATATCAGGTCGACCAGCCCCGCGGTGCTGGCCTGGTTCGGCCGGGCAGGCGGGCGCGACGGTGGGCACGCGGGCGCCCTGTTCGGCGACGACTGCATCATCCCGAGCAAAATCGCCGTAGCGCACCTGGGCCGCGCACACCGCCACCAATCCGACCGCTTCACCGCCAGCCCGATGCCACACCTGCTGTTCAACGCCGAAAACCTGTACAAGGTGCCGCTGAAGTGGCGCATCGACGTGGACTTTGCCCACGCGAGAAGACATGGCGCCGACGACAAAGCCTTGCAGGCACTCGACCTTGCGCTCGACGATCTCGCGCAGGGCCGGCTGGCGATCGGGGCGGACGACGCCATCGGTCTGGGCGTACTCAAGCCCGGGGCGAACATGGCCAGGCAATGCTGGCAATTGCCACCGCCCGACGAAGCGGTCGCCGCCACAGAGGAGCCCCGCCCGTGAGCGCCGATCTGATCCACCTCTTGCGCCAGACAGCCGATGACCATGACCTCTTGTGGCCGCAAGAGCCGGTGCCCGCGTTGCGCTGGCTGAGCTTGCGCGCCACAGTCGTTGGCGACGCTCATGCGGCCTTGGCGCCTGGCGGCGTTTGTGCAGGCGACGGGTGGCTCGAATGCGCCGACCGCACCGCCTGGCTCACCAAGGAACAGGATCTCTCCGACCTGGCCCGGCAGGCCAGCCCGATCCTGTGCGCCGAGCTCGTGTTGTCCGCGACCAGCAGCCGGCACCTGCGGCGCGGCCGCAGCGGCGTCGTCCTCACCGACTTCGATGAGTTCGCAGACCTGCCGCCCGCCGCCGCGCAACCCTGCCTGGTCTTCGAGCGCGAATGGCTGTCCACCGACCCGCACCGCGTCCTGGTCTACCGTGTGTACTGGACGATGCCCATCGATGCGTCCGGAGCGCGTGGCCGATTGCGCCCTTGGGCGGCCCGTCTGTCCGAAGTCGCTCGAAGTGATGAGCCAACGCCCGACGAACGCCAAGCAACTTAGGAACGCGCCATGCCCGACACCTGCCATTACAACTTCGTGCCGCTGCCGCCGCACATCGTCGAGCCCGAATGGCAAGACCGGGTCTCGCACGATCTGCCGCTGCAAGACGGACTGTGCGTCGAGATCGATGTCGAGCTCGAGGCACACACCCCGTTGCTGGTGGGCGGCCGCCGCGAAGTTCAAGTGCTGAAAGGCCAACCCGACGTTCAGGTGGTGCACTTCTTCACCTTGCCCGATGGCACCAAGGCCATCCCGGGCAGCAGCGTGCGCGGCATGGTGCGAGGCGTGCTCGAACTGGCGAGCTTTTCACGCATCCGTATGGTTCACGACCGGCAACTGGCGGCGCGCGACGTGGGCAATCGTGTCTTCAGGGACTACGGAAGTCGGTTCGTCGCCCAAACCAACCGGCCACCCAACGCCGGAGGCGGTCGCAGACCATACGCCAGCCGCGTGCTCACCGGCTGGCTGAGGTTCGACGGGCATGGCTGGAAAGTCCACCCATGCCAGCACGAGCGAGTCGAGCATCGCGTCCTGAATTTGGGATTGAGATTTGACTTGCTGCAAGGCATAAATGGGGCAAACGATGCCGACCGCATGGCGCAGTGGAAGTACGAGCGCTTGCTGAGCAAGGCGCCGGACTTGCGTCTTTTCGCGGGCAAGATTGACCGCCACCATGTCGACGATGGGAACATCCGTCGGGTCTCGCTTCTCTACGCACGCTGCGGCGCGGTCTCGAAAAAGCCAGATACAGTGTGCACGCAGGAGCGGCGCCTCGTGGTGACAGGCCAAGTCAACAACGGCAAGCACCGCGAGTTCCTGTTCGACGTCAACACTGGGGCGGCGATTGACGTGCCACCCGAGGTCTGGCGAGCTTTCCTGGACATCAACGAAACCGCCGGCCGTGGCGACGAGAGCACATATCAGTGGCTCAAGCGCAAGCAGCCGTTCGGCACGCTCGGCATGCCCGTGTTCTACCTGCCCGACGCCCGTGGCGGCGTTCAGCACATGGGTCTGTGCCAGATGTTCAAGCTGCCCTACCCGCGCACGCTGCACGGGTACATGGGCGTGCACGGGCAACCTGCGCCGGCGCCAAGGCAGCGGGACTTCGTCGAGACCCTGTTCGGCACTGACGTGTGGCCCGACGCGGCGGCACAAGCTGCGGGCGGTCTGAAGTCGCGCGTGTCCTTCGGCGATCTGGTCGCCATTGAAGCGCCCGCCGAAGCCCCCTCACCGTTCCAAGCACCCACGGTGCTGGCCACGCCCAAGCCCACGTTCCACCCGACCTACTTCAGCGGTCTTCCTGAACTGAAGCCATTGCCTGAAGGGCAAGTGCCCGCGCAGCAGATCAGCGGCGTCAAGCGCTACCCGGCGCAGGTCGCTAAAGACGTCAACGGCGTGCCGAGCGCGCAGCCGGGCCAGGAGCGTGTCGCGTCCTGTTTGCGACCCGTTGCCGCCGGCTCACGCTTCAAGGGGCGCATTCGACTGCACAACGTGCTGCCGCAAGAGCTCGGCGCCATTCTCTGGGTCTTGCTGTGGGGGGGTGAGGAAAAGCTTCGCCACGCCTTGGGCATGGCGCGCCCCTTTGGCTTGGGCCAGGTTTCGCTGAAGGTGACTGGCATGTCGCTGCGCAGCAACGACCCGGCGACTAGCGCGGCAGAAGATGTCAACGAGTACATGCGAAGCTTCAGCGACTACATGGAAGGGCAATACAACGGCTGGCGAAACACGCCGACGCTGCGCGAGCTGATGGCCATGGCCAAGCCGGGCACGGTGCCGGCGGTGAAGCTCAAGCCGATGAAATTCCACATGGATGCCAACAGCGACGAATTTCGTGGCGCACTGGCGAATCATTGGCGCTTGCAACGTCACACAGAACGGGCGGGAGGTGCAAGAGAGTGAACCTTGGGCAGCAGCTTGATTTGCAAGCACATTTCGGCCATTTCCAATGCGCGGCGGGCGTTCAATCCGCTCAGGCTGCCGTCAGATCGCTTGCTGACCGCAAGCCACGTCAGGACCCGCATGGCTTCTGGCTTCCCGAAAGATCAGTTTCTCTAGCCTGGTTTTCGAACAGGACTAATACATGACGACAGCGATTGTCGTGCCACTCTGGGTTTCTCTAGCCTGGTTTTCGAACAGGACTAATACAGAACAAACTCCTTCGTTCCCATTGTCGACGTTTCTCTAGCCTGGTTTTCGAACAGGACTAATACTCAGGACAATAAACGACTGCCGGATTTTGGTTTCTCTAGCCTGGTTTTCGAACAGGACTAATACCGTGTCTGGTGATACACCGTCTTGTTCTTCGTTTCTCTAGCCTGGTTTTCGAACAGGACTAATACAATTCACGTTACCGGCCGACATCGTCGAGGGTTTCTCTAGCCTGGTTTTCGAACAGGACTAATACTCAGAAGAGGCGATTAAAGAACCACTCGAGGTTTCTCTAGCCTGGTTTTCGAACAGGACTAATACGCAACAAAGCCACGGGTGAATTTGTTGAGGGTTTCTCTAGCCTGGTTTTCGAACAGGACTAATACTTGTCAACGAGAGTGAAAAGCTCAGGTGGGTTTCTCTAGCCTGGTTTTCGAACAGGACTAATACTCATGGGGTGCGGGTTCAGGTTTACGAATTTAGGTTTCTCTAGCCTGGTTTTCGAACAGGACTAATACTATTTCGAACCAGTTCATGATATTTCCTCTGGTTTCTCTAGCCTGGTTTTCGAACAGGACTAATACCAGTGCAACCGCAATAATGGCCACACCAGAAGTTTCTCTAGCCTGGTTTTCGAACAGGACTAATACTGATAGATTGCTTTAGAAAGAAAGAACTTGGTTTCTCTAGCCTGGTTTTCGAACAGGACTAATACCACCTTCTGTACTCTTTGTGCCATTTCTTTCGTTTCTCTAGCCTGGTTTTCGAACAGGACTAATACTCATGACCATTCTCCTTGACTTGGTGGATGTTTCTCTAGCCTGGTTTTCGAACAGGACTAATACTGAACGAATTCACGTTGCCGACCGACGTTGGTTTCTCTAGCCTGGTTTTCGAACAGGACTAATACTGATTTGATTTTGGGAAAGTTCCCAGAATTTGTTTCTCTAGCCTGGTTTTCGAACAGGACTAATACGCAAAATGATTCTGATTCGCATGGCGAACTGTTTCTCTAGCCTGGTTTTCGAACAGGACTAATACACCACGAGGGCGATCCGAACTACACTTTTCAGTTTCTCTAGCCTGGTTTTCGAACAGGACTAATACCGGAGCGCTTGCCTCGATGGTGAGGTTGTTGGGTTTCTCTAGCCTGGTTTTCGAACAGGACTAATACCGCCAACAGTAATGACTTTTTCATTTTGAAGTTTCTCTAGCCTGGTTTTCGAACAGGACTAATACTTTTTAGGCATGGTCTGTTTCTCCTTTAGGTTTCTCTAGCCTGGTTTTCGAACAGGACTAATACTAACGATTGCGTTGAGTTGACCGGCCGTCAGTTTCTCTAGCCTGGTTTTCGAACAGGACTAATACCCGGTAGCCGCCGTATGCAGTTCCCTGATAGTGTTTCTCTAGCCTGGTTTTCGAACAGGACTAATACTCAGTACGTCGTGTGGAATCGGTATCCCGGGTTTCTCTAGCCTGGTTTTCGAACAGGACTAATACCAATTCAGTGCGAGGCGAAGGAGCCACACAGCGTTTCTCTAGCCTGGTTTTCGAACAGGACTAATACCTTGAATTTTTCCAAGGGACTCTCCTGAGATGTTTTTCTAGCCTGGTTTTCGAACAGGACTAATACCCGAGAATTGTAATGATGGATCGATACTGTGTTTCTTTAGCCTGGTTTTCGAACAGGACTAATATAAATAATCACTGGGGATTAAGATATGACGAACAGCTACAGGTATTACTTCGCCGATATCGATGGTCGCCGCGTGCTGGTCACCCCATGGCCCATGCTGGCCAACGAGGGAAGGCTTGAGGAGCTGAGCGAAGAGCAATTGACCCTCCCGCATTACCGGGCGGTGGTGGACGACGCCACGCACTTTTACGGGTCAGCCGGCGCTCGCAGCGCGGTTTTGCTCTACGAGGTCGAGACTCAGGGGACAGGGCAACCCGCCATGGTCGGTTCGTTCTGGCTCACCGGGCCGCTCTCCGCCGCGGTCTGAGCCCGGCAGCGCGGTGTTGTTCAGCAGCGTTCCGCCCCCGCCACTAAACGATTTGCGTGCCGGCCACGGTCTCCGGTGGCGCCAGGCCAGCCTGCATCTCGTCCGATTGATCGTCGACGCACATGCGCCAACCGCGCCATTGGTCTGCGCGCAAGTCGATCAGGCTGTCAAGCTTGCGCGCCAAGCGCTCCCATTGAGCCTCGCGCACGTCGACAGCGAACACGCTCTCCTGCACACGCTGCCCGTGCCCCTCGAGCAGGTGCACCACGCGCCTGCGCCGACGGTCGCTGGCGATGTCGTAGCTGATCAGAAAGTGCATTGTCGCGATCCCGGTTGATGAACCTAGACGACATGGAAGCATGGGTGATTCGCAGCACGGCGCTGCCCATTGACGATGCTGGCCTCTCGGCAGGCCGCACACACCGGCGACAGCGACACCGAATCCGCCGCCGGATCGATCAGGCGGAGCAAGGTTTCGCGCGCGGCGGCGGCCTGCTCGGCGCGCCAGACGCACTCGAACACACTCTCGAGCACGCGGTCGCCCTGCCCCAGCAACCATCGATCCACACGGGCACGGCGACGGTCGCAGGCGATGTCGTAGCAGACGACCCACAGGCGCTTCATCCTGCCTCCTCAGCGTAGCTTCAACGGCTGGTAGACAGCCTCGACGCGGGCCAGCACGCCCAGGTAATGCCGCACCTGCGCCTGCATGGCGCGCCGGTAGTCCACTTCAATGCCCAATCGGGGATGAACAAAGGGACTCTCCAGTTTTGCTTCCAGTGCGGCAATGAAGCGCCGCCGCGACTCGGACCGCATGCGGCAGGGCCAGTCGTCACCAGTGCCTCCGAGATCGAAATCCGAAGGCCGGACTTCGCGCTGGCGCAAAAGGGTGAGCACGACGGCATCCACGATCGGCGCACGGAATTCCTCGACCAGATCCGACACCAGTGCGAGAGTGTTTGGTGCCGCGCGGTGAAGGTGGCCCAGGTGCGGATTCAGCCCCTGCAGGCGTAGCAGTGCGTGCATGTTGTGCTGCAACACCGTGTAGCCAAGCGAGAGCATTGCGTTGACGGGATCGGTGGGTGGCTGCCGCACCCGAGCCTGGAATTCGACACCCTGTGGCAGCAGCGCTCGCAGGCCGGCAAAGTAGTGGCGGGCGCCACCCCCTTCCAGGCCGCGCAGGGTGTTCAGGTTTGACGTGCTGGCCAGACGGTGCTGGCAGTCCTCCAGGCCCAGAATTGCCGCATGAATTTCCTCGCTCGCTTCGCGGCGGGCGAACCGGCGCAACACGGTGCGGCTGTTGTGGAGCTTGCCCTCAATGAACTGGCGCGCAAACAGCAGGTGAAGTTCCGGCGAGGCTTGGGCGCGCCACTGGGTTGCGACGATTTCCTGGTCAGGCAATGCGCCCCGCTCGATTGAGGCCATGCTGCCGCCCGGTCCGCTGAACGCCACCGAGATTCGCCGCTCGACACAGGCACGCAGCAGCGCGGTTGAGACCAGTGCGTTGTCCATCAGCGCGATCTGATCAAGTTGGCCCAGCGGAATGCTCTTGAGCACTTGTCGCCGGCGACTGACCACCACGCGGTCATGTTCTTTCGTCAGCAGCGTGCCGGGCTCGCTAACGTAAAGGGTCTGCAGCAGCGGATCGCGCCGTGGCGAATGCCGCAATGGCTGTTCGAGGCCAGCACCGAGGTCGGCGTCGACATCAGCTGGATCGATGCTGATCAGATTGCGACCGACGGCAGTGCCGGGACGCGGCTTGCCTCCCCGTCGCGTGGTGTCGCGGCTTCGTGGTTTCGCGTTGCCGGTGACCTGGGTAAGCCATCGTGCGGCCGCCGGGTCCACTGTCTCTGCCAACCGATGTACGAAGCGCACGCCGAGGAACACGAACCCGCGGTCGAAATCGACCAACCGGGTCTTTTCTGGATGCAGTTCAAGCCGCAGACCTTGCAGGACCACGCGCGCCTCGCTGAGCGCCGTGCGAGCCGCAGTGGCGTCGGCGCACAGGATCACAAAGTCGTCGGCATACCGCACCAGCGCGCGGCCTGCCGCACGCATCGCAGCATCAAAGGGCGTCAGGTACAGGTTGGACAACAGTGGGGAAACTGGCGAACCCTGTGGAACGCCGCGCTCGACGAGTCGTCCGGGCACGGCAGGGTCGGCAGCCCGAAGGTCCGCCGCCAGCCACAGGCTCACGAGGTTGCCCAGCTCACCGAGATCCGGAACGACGCGGGACAGGCCTTCCATCAGCAGCCTGTGGTCGATGTGGTCGAAGAAGCCGCGGATGTCCGCATCGACCACGTGGATCAGACCTGCGTCACGGTGGCAGCACACGCGTTGGACAGCCATCGCCACCGAGCGGCCAGGGCGGTAGGCGAAGCTGGCATCGTCGAATTGCGGCTCCAGTCGACCGGCCAGCACGTCCGCCACGGCGGTCTGAAGCACACGGTCGCGCACAGAGGGCACCGCCAACATACGAGTGCCACCGCCGGACTTGGGTATCGCCATGGCTTGCAGAGGCAGCGGGCGGTACTGATCCGCCAATACCTCCCCTTTCAGTTGCTGCAGGCGACCGAGCACATTGGTCGAGAAGCGAGCAATGCTTTCGCCATCATGACCGGCGCAGCCATCGTTGCGCTGGACGCGCTCCCAAGCGTCGAAGAGACGGCGGTCGTCGAGTGCCTGATGAAGCAGCGATAAAGACGATACGAGTTCGGCGTCCATGCAACATATGGTGCCGGCAAACCGACCAAGAATGTTGCGGTGTCAACGTTGGTGTACGGCAGCGGACTGGCTCGCGGCGTCAGCCCTGTTCCCACGGCATGAAGCGAACGACACCTTGCCCGTGCGTCTGCTTCTTGCCGAGCTGCAGTTGCTCGAACAGTCGAAGCCAGGGCCATGCCAGCGATGCAGGTGCACCGAAGGCCACCCGGCCGAACAGTCCGCGCAGCGGCAACTCGCGCGCCTGATTGCGCGAGAAGCGCTGGCCTTCGATCAAGGTCGTGGCGTCTTGCAGCACCGGAACGGTCGCGGCCCATTGCTGCCAGCCCTCGACTTCCCCGGAGGCGAAGAGGCCTCCCGGCAGATCGGCCGGGGAGAGTTGCGACAGGCGTCGGCAACCGAAGTGCAAGAGTTGCCCAAAAGAAGGTGCGTGGCGCAGGCATCGGTTGTCCACGGTGAGTTCGGTCTGGGTGAGCATCTGCATCTCGACCCCGCTCGGCGGAAGCCCCTCGGCCTCGCGGGCTGCCGCGATCACCACTTCTCTTGCGTCCAGCGGATCGTCTGGCCCGCCGTCGGCTCGTGGCATGCCCGACACCGCCCAATGCGTCAGCTGCAGTGGCACATAGTGCCGACCGACGCCCACACCTTGACGCTCGAAGTCCTTCAGGGCCTCGATCACGTCGCCGGCAAAGTCGACGGCCTCGCCGAAAAGCACCACTGCGCCGGCGAGTGACGAACCGGCCGGCGCCACGCCGGTGGTCAAAGGGGGCTCCAGCGCCCAGAGCTTCACGGTCTCGCCGTTCGGTCGCCGGCGTTCCAGCGCGGCGAGAATGCCGCTTCGCCGGGCTGCCAGCTTCGGCTGGAGCACCGAGCGCCACAGGTGGCCACAGTGATCCGGAAGAACAAGATCATCGAGCGGCATCTGAACGAATTCCACGCGCAGCCAGCGAAGGCGCGCAATCGCTTCGAGCAGCACAGGAGACGGTGGCCAGGGTGGTGCTGGCGAGTTTGTGGATCCGGTCATGGTGTGCTGGAAGAGGGTTCGAACTGGCGATGCGTTCGCGCACTCTATCGCGTTCGCACCGGTTGCAGTGGCGGAATCGTTGGCGGCGCATCACAATTCGTTCGTCGACGACTCGACCCAAAACGTCCGATCCTGAGGAGCACACGATGTATGGTCTGATCAATCTCGCGGGGCGGCAGTTGCTTCCGAACATTCTGGCTAGCCTGGCCTTCAGTCGAACGGGCCAGCTCGAGAGAAACGTCATCCTGCACAGCGACAACCGTCAGGAGTCTGCATTGCCCGCCAAGCGCATGCTTGATGTTCTGCAACACGACCCATTCAACAGCGACGTGGTACATATGCCTTGCGAGGTGGACGACACGGTGCAAGGGGTCAGGGAAGCCGCGACCGAGCTGTTCGACGAGTTCCCTGCGCTGACGTGGATACTGCACGCGACGGGCGGAAACAAGATGATGTCGGCGGCCCTGGTAGACCTCGCCCGTCATCCGCGCGTCGAGGCAACGATTTATCACGATTTGTTCAAGGGTTGGCAGCAGGTCTCGGTCGATGCGCACGGCCAACTGGTCGAAGCACCGATCTCGCCAAACTGCGGTGATCTGGGTTGCCTGCTGAATCCGGAAGTCAGACTTGACCGACTGCCGCTGCTGGATCTGATCCGCGCGCAATTCGTTGACAACAGTGCCATGTCGCACATGACGGCTAGCGAACCGCTCGAGAATGTGGACCCCGAAGCCTGGATCCGTCGTGTCAGCAAGGACCCCAGCAGGAGCTTCGTCAATCATGTTGACGCGGGAGGTGCCCTTGGCGGAAACGGATCGGCGTTCGAGGCCTTTCTCTGCAAGATTCTTCAAGCGGCCGGCGCCACGCAAGTCCTCTGGAACTGCCAGGGCTTCGGCTCGAGCGGTGCCCCCATCCTAGAGTGTGATGTCGTCGGCGTGCACGGGGACAGGATCGCGATCTACGACGCGAAGATTGATCGACCACAATCGCCGGGCAAGACCGAGCAGATAAGGTCTGCGCTCGAGACCACTCGGATGCTTGGCGGCTTGTCCGCGACAAGCGTGCTCGTACGGCCGAATTGGCCCGCGTCTGTCGGCGTACGCTCCTTCGCCGATGCCATGAAAGTCCGGTTGATCACCTCGCAAGACAGGGCCGGATTCGTGCAGCGAATGCTGGAGCCCCTCGGGCTGCAAGGCGCCATGGGCAACCGGCGCTCACTGGCACAGATCCAGAGCACGCTGGACACGATTTATCGAAAATTCCCTCAGCACCCGTTCCTCCACGGCTGACTTGTCGAGCCAACCCTGCGTGGTTGCCTTGGCTGGGTCATCGGACTGCGAGCCTGTTCGCGCAGCGTGGCTCAGACGACGAGAAGGTCCAACGGTTGCGCGTTGAGCAAGCCGTAATGACTGTCCTTGGATCCACCCGGTCCCACGATCAATGCCCGCTCTGTCCTGATCCAATGAATTCGTACACACCGATAGGTGCAACACACGTGTGCAGTCGACGTGACGAAATCGAGACGGAGAATATTTGACGCGAGCTTCAAGCTCGAAGCCGTTCAGATGATCCGAGCGCAAGTAACTTCGAGGCGACTTTGATACCCAACCCATGAAAGCAACTGCCTTCTTTTCCCAGGGAACTGCGATCTCGTGCGGGAGCGAGACGCAGAGCGGCCATTCGGGTTGCTTCGGCCACAAAGGCGCCGGCTCGAAGATCGACGACCACCGCCCGCCAGCGTCAGGAGTCGATGTTCATACTCTGGTGGCTGCAAGATTTATAGACGCCCTACAGCCCGGAACTCTCGCCAGCAAACCACTGACGTGGTCTGTACTCGGTGAATTGCGCCGGCAATGCATCTCTGCCAATATGGGCCTATGTGCTGATTGCCGAACGGAGTCAGATCGTTGCCACTCGGCAGGTGCTCAATCTGACCGATACGTCGCCGAAACAGGAGTGACGCCCGTGCTCATGGTGAATGCGAACATCCTCGACGTCCCTGCGGACGCGTTGCTTCTGACCATCGACGGCGCAAAGGCCGGCCTTGAAGGAAACATTGCGCGTCAGTTCGCCAGACGGTGGCCCGAAGACTGGACAGACATGGTCCGATCCCTTCGTTTCCCGATTCCGCTCGGTCGAACCGTGGCGCTGCCCTGGGAAGGCGATGCACCATGGAAGCTGTTCCTGTTCGCATCGACTCTTCACCACGTGGATGTACTCGAAGTTTCGGAAAAGGAATCTATCGTCACGCGTGCTTTTCTAGAAGGCATCAAGCTTTGTAGCAAGCACGGTGCGAAATCGCTGTCGACACCCGTGTTGCAGGGCGGCTGGCGCCTCTCACAACAACAAGCATTCGATGCCATGTGGGGTTCGGCCGCGAGAAGTGTCGTGGAGCATTCCGGCTTGAGGGTAAGCGTGTGCTGCATGCCATGAACTGCATGCGCGTGCGCCGAGTTCACCAACAAACTTTCTCTAATCACCAGTTGCAAAGGCATGCACAAGATTGCCCAATGGCGGCGTCGCTAATGATGTGATGCGGCGGTCCGTCCGAAGATCCAACGTCGCCCGCCATCCTCAGCGAAGCGGCCAAGGAAGTGGCGTCCACGCAAGGGCTGTTGTGTAGCCAAACGCAGTTCATTCTCCGCAAGCGCGCCAAACGTAGTTCTTGATTTTCGGCATTGCACGAGCAGTTGTGACCACCAGCCGGTGCTAACGGCTGGGCGCGGAGGTCACCCCGCCTCTCGGAAGACTTGCCGGCCACCGTGGCATCTTGAAGATGCTGCGCTGGCAATTTCGCAGTTGATTGACTTTGGTGATTCAGAAGCAAGAAGTGTGAGCGACAGGTCGACCCCATCCGCTTTACCTTGATTGCCGCAATTGAGGTCTGGCCGATCGACGTTGTGTCGACCATCCTCACGCGAACGTCGTCGCTAGGTGGCGGAAGAGCACATTGTGGTCAAGGGCAGTTCGCACGAACGCACGCTATCTTGGCCTCTCCGTCGGCAGGCTCTGCGCGATAGCAGGCTGAGTTCGTGGCGACTCCGATCAGTACGTCAAGCTGTATATCTGACCCGCAACAAAAGGCGCCAAGGCAACACGGATGTCGGCAACACGAACTGGAACCAGTAGAGGGAA
>CAWATP010000037.1:0-13396 GCA_963784905.1 uncultured Actinomycetota bacterium
ACCGTTGCGGTGCCTGAGCCCCACATAGTGGTAGCGACCTCAAGTGTGTGGTTCGAGACTGTCGCCACGGTGCCGGAAGCAGGAATCAGGTCGCCCCAGACAAACTCACCGAATGCGTTGGGGTGAATACCCGTATTCGCAACAGCTGCGTACTTGTTGGGACGGTTCGTCGAACCGTAGATGTTCGCCTGCACAGCAGCGCCGGTGCCCATACGCGTGTTGGTGAAGCCACCACCGCGAAGGCCAGCGTTCAAGAACGACGTCGTGTGCGTGCTCATGGCGTTCGCATCAGCGTTGGTGGAGTCAAGCATGCTGACGCCGTCCTTCACGTTGGTCGTTGCGCCAGTGCCACCTGCGTGGCAGGTGTAGCAGAAGGCAGTACCTGCTGCTGCGGTCTTAAAAAGCTCATCTCCGCCTGTTTGTGCGCCGTGCATACGGTGGCAGCCGGCACAGCCGTCTGCACCACTCACTGCACTGCCACTCAGCAGTTGGTGAGGCCCGTTATCAGCGGCTGCTGGGCTTGCGGCGGCGAAGCCGGCGAGTGCGGCGAGGCCGACACCTGCGACTGCCAGACCGAGCCTGCGTGCTGTCCTACTCATGGATTGCTCCTTTGGTTGTACCCATTCGGGGCAATTGTTCGTTAGAAGCAAGGGGTAGCGGTTGGGCTGAACGTCCCGACCTGCATGTGATCCGACGCACTGTCGGGAGGGCTTTATGCCTTCCAATGACCTGTGAAGTAGGTCTACCCGTACCTAGTAGGTCTCGTTGTGCGCGAAGCCGTGGCACGTAAGGACGCATGTGCCACTGGTGCCCCCGTTCTTTGGCGTCCACTTAAGCACGCCGCCATTCGCAATGACGTTAGGCGAAAAGTTGACCAAGCGCGATCCGGTGATGTTCTGCGTGCCTACCTTGTTCACCGTGGAATGCAGCCGGAAATGGCACTCTGCGCAAAGTGGGAATCCCGACCCCTGCCCAGCGCCGTCAATACTGGTACCGGCCACTGGGGTGTTCTTGGACTTGTAACTGTTGTAGTGCCCGCGATGAAGACTGAAGTTCGTTCGCGAAATGGTTGTCGTGAGAAACGGCTCAGTCGTATGGCAAGCGAAACAGAGCGCGAAACGATCCAGGGTCGCGGTATCGGTGGACGCGGTGAGCACACGATCTTGGTACGGCAGGATCAACATGCCGCGGTTTGGTGACGCATGCAGCGGCATCCCTTGCCCTGCAGTGCCAGTGCCCGCACCGTTGGCATGACAGTTGGTACAGCGCACGGTGCTGGTGTCGGTGAAGGTCCAGCGGCGATACGTCGAAGGACCCGAGAGATTGGAAATCATCGCCGCCGTGTGATTCGTACCCTGGGCCATGATGGGGTGCATCGAACCGTTCCCAGCAGTTGCGGGGTTGATCTCGGCGGCCTTGTTGAGCCAATCGAGCGACGGACGCCCGGCAATCGGTGCCCCCAGCGTTGTGTAACTCGAGTGGCACTTTAGGCACAACTGATACTCGTAGTTCCCGGCTGTCTGAGCGTGGCCGACAAACGTGCCGCTCACGGTGACGACACTGACGCTCTGCACGGCTCCCGACATCAACCAGCCCGTGCGGGCCCCCGCGGTAGACGTCTCAAGTGCATCCGGAGTCGTCAGCGAGGCATGTGGGTTGTGACAATCCACGCAGTCGGAATGTCGATTGGAACGACCGGCGAACTCCTCAGCCGCCAACGAGCCGCCTTCAGCATCACTAGATGCGGCTTGGTGGCCCGTATTCACAGCAAGCGCATCATGGCGGTAGTAACTGCGGGTTGCAGGCACATTCGCGGTGGCAACCGCCGCATACTCCGCCGATACATTGGAAACGGCACCTGTGCCATCGTGGCAACTCAAGCAGTCGACCGAGTGTGAAGTCGGCGTAAGTTGAGTGAACGATTGACGGCCATCGCCGTGCATGCGGTGGCAGGTACCACATTGGTCAGCCTGGGTGTTGTAGTTGCCGTGAGGGTTGTAGACAGGGGTCAAGCTCTTGAAAGGCGGAGCCGTATCGGCCGCATTTGCAGAACCTGCAAATGCCGACAACGCGCCCGCCGCAAACAGCACGGAAGTGACAGCAAGTAACACGCGCGGGCGTATATCCGCACGTGTTAAACGCTGCCAGCTCCGTGGAGTGTTCATCTGTTCGTCCACACCTGCACTCGGTTGTTCTCACGATCGGTCACATATATATGCCCATGTTCATCGAGAGCAATTCCGTTCGGATAGAGGAATTCGCCTTCCCTTTGGCCGATTGCCCCAAACTGCGTGGACCAAACCGGAATCCCATCACGAGCAGGCTTGAATATGCGGACCAACGCGTTGGTGGTGTCGACCACGTATAGGCGATCCTTGGCGCCCACCACAAGACCTCGCGCCAGTCCCAAAGACGAGTCAGCGTCACCCCGAGCGAGCTTGCCGCGGAAACTACCGTCGGAGTTGTAGATGATTACCTGCGTATGGTTCGAATCAGCGACCGCCACAGTGCCGTCGCCATATACGGCAATTCCGTTGGGGTAACTCAGGGTTTCAGATTCACCAAACGTTCGCACGACTTTGCCGTTTGGCTGGAACACCCAGATGCGCTGTGGATTTGAGTTTGCGTCACCAACATAGATCAGGCCCTGGGCGTCAATCGTGATGCCGAGTGGTCCCCAAGATTTCGCTCCGTCGGGAGTAACCGTTCTCAGGTACTTGCCTGTGGGGTTGTACACGTACAGCTGGTTGGCTCCGCGATCAGTGACGTACACATTCTTCGTCGTCGGATCAACCGCAACGTAAGTTGATGTATGGCTGAATCCGTCATCGGGTGCCTGAAGATGACCGACCGGCTTTCCAGTCAGATCGAAAATCCTGACGGTGCGCGTGCCGTCTGACTGAGACACGTACAGTCTGTTGTTCGATTCATCGACAGCTACGCCGAGAGGTCGGGACACCTCGGAAATGGAATAAGAGTAGGTAGGCGCCACGTCTACTCCGAGCAGCGGCAACTCGGTAATCGGCTTACGAAAGATCAAATACCACGCGAGAATGCCAAGCACGATCAGCAGTGCGGCAATGACCGCAGCGATCATGGCCAGCAACCGCTGGCGGCGAGTAAGTCCGGCAAGCCAATTGCGGAATCGCCACCAGAGACCCTTCTTGCGCGACTCCTCTTCTTCTTCCTCTTCGACAACAAGATCAGCGGAATCGGCTTCGACAACGTTTTCGTCGGTCATAACTACTTCCCAGCAATCGGCTTGGGCTCGGGGGTTGCCCCGAGACGGCTTATGGCACTGAGTGCCGCGATGTTGGTGCGATCAACGCTCAGCAATTGCTGATAGAAATCGATGGCCGCCGTCGCATCATGATCGTTCTCTGCGGCCAATCCAAGGCCGAAGAGCGCTCCGACGACGTACTTCCCGGCGAAGAGACCCCGCAGCGGCTCCGCGCTATCTAGGCCGCCACCATTGCAGATACGAACCATGGCCGATGCGAAGGTTGCTCCATCGGCATCTCCAACACCGGTGAATGCCTTGGACATGCCGTCGTAGGGCTCACACCAACCGCTCGGCACGAACGCGATTGCCTTTTGGTAGGCGTTGAGGGCGTCCGGGAACTGCTTAAGTTCCAACGACTTGTTGCCCAGCTGGAACCATGCGTCGGCATCGCCTGGATCGATCTTCACTGCCTTGGCGAAAGCGTCCGCCGCCGCCTGAGCATTCCCAAGTTTCGCTTCGGAAAGGCCAAGCAAGTAGTAGCCAAGCTCAAGTTGCGGATCCTGACCAGCGAACTCACCACTGCCTGCGGATGCCACGTACTTCTTGAGCGACGCTTGCGCCTCGGCGTACTTGGCCTTCTGGTACATGAGTTGTCCCAGGCCCAACAGCGCTGGTCGGAACTCCGGCTGAACTTTGAGAATCTCCTTGAGTTGCGTAATCGCTTCGTCGGCACGGTTTCCCTTGGCGTATGCCGTGGCCAGCGAGAGACGGAGCGTGATGTCATTTGGCTTTCCGCGAACCGCCGCCTCAGCACTTGTAATCGCCTGATCGGGAAGCGCAGGCGCTTGCTCAACATGGCTCTGACGCTGGCCGAAAAAGTAGATAACCGCGAAGATCGCCACAGCGGCGACGAGACCCTTCACCAGGCGCCTCAGTAGACGCTCTAGCCGCTGCTCCTCAGAGAGCGGGGGGCTCTTTGTTGCAGCAAGTGGCTCAACGGCCAACTGCTCAGATGCCCCCGCACCCGGTTCTGTCTGAGTCTGCTCGTCCATGTCTCCGCAATCCATAAGTACGTGCCGTAATCATCGCAAACCGGACGTGGACCCGCCATGCCCCATCTGGTGACCCTGCCCACAATAGTCGTCAATTCGGCTTGATAAATCGGGTCTTTCGACGTGTCCTGTGCCAGATTAGGGGCCTAAAGTCCCGCATATTCGCTTGATTTTGCAATGGAATCGCGATGATGGTGAGAGGCCCACGCAGGACCGATCTCAATAGCCCGTTCGATCACGCGCTGGCCAACTGCACCGGGGAACCGCTTTCTCCCAATAGCGTTCACCTCGATGAGGGAGGCAAGCGTGCTGGTGCGGTTCTACGCGGTCGGTCGCGAACTCACAGGCGTTGACGAGGTTCGTTTGACGGCGGCTACCTTCACCGAGCTTGCGTCGGAGTTGCAACTGCGCTTCGGCGCGCGCATGACCGAGTTGGCAGCAGCATCAACCTTGCTCCTCGACGGCACGCGCCATCGCATCGGCGATGAAGTCGTCCTCACGGAGGCAGACGTTGTTGATCTGCTGCCACCTTTCGCAGGCGGCTAAGACCACCGAGTAGTTAAGCGGGGTATGGGAACACCGCTTCAATGCGGGGGCCGTCATCACCAAGCGACCAAAACACCTTGTACGGATACCCGCCACTCACATTCGTGCGAAAGCGAAAGCCCTCCGCCGTCTTGATGACGGCCGCGAACGCGCGGGCCGCGCCTGGATCGTCAAGGATGCCTTCGCAAGCTTCCAAGATGTGGTTATACAGCCGAGCGTCGGGACCGCATTCAAGTTCGTTGAGTTGCTCATCGGCAACAAATGAGTACTGATCGAATGGTTCAACAGAACTCATTCAGGGCGTCGCTCACGACGTGTCCGTCGAACTGTCGGTGACGCCGACGCTCGAGCCAAGAGATCGCGCAGGTTGGCGTTGATCTCGTATTCCAATTGCGATTCCGTCATGACCACGGCGGGTACAAGCCGCAATGTGCCGTCGGGGAACTCCTCCATGAGATACCGCTGATTGCTGTGCCCAGGCAGCACCACGCGACTGCGAGCGTCGGTTTCGATGAGGGTCACTGCGTTCATGCGCCGAGGATACGCCCAATAGCCCATTGTGGGAAAGTGGGCGGCTGAACGCAGGTCAGCGGTACTGAATGGGTTCCCATCCCGGCTCGGGCTTGCGCGCTGCTGAGCCCAGCGGATCCCGGCTCCGATAGACCAAGTACGGCCGTGAGATGTATCCGACTGGCACCGAGAACACGTGCACCAATCGAGTCACGGGCACAATCGCAATCAGCAACATTGCTACGACGGCATGCAACTGGAAGGACAACGGCGCGTCAGCCATGAGTTCGGGTTTGGGCTGGAAGTACGCAACAGAACGGAACCACACGGCCACCGACTCGCGATAGTTGTAGCCGCCGCTGTAGCCGCCAATGCCGAGGAGTTGTACCGCCCAGGTGTTCCACACTCCCAGTGAGATCACGGCAGCCAGCACCACGTACATCATCTTGTCCAAGCGAGTCGTCACCAGAAACACGCGGAGGTCGGTGCGCCGGCGATAGACCAAGATGCCGAGACCCATAACCACCATCACGCCTGCGAGCGAACCAAGGCCAACTGCCACCACGTGGTACGCGGTCTCTGAAATGCCGACTGCCTCGGTCCATCCTTCAGGTATTAGCAATCCACCAACATGTCCACCAAGAACCAAAAGCAGTCCGCCATGGAACAGGGGTGAGGCAATACGGAGGAGGCGATTCTCGTAGAGCTGTGACGATCGCGACGTCCAGCCATAGCGGTCGTATTTGTATCGCCACACCATGCCAACAATGAATGCCAACGTGACGACGTACGGGCCGGCGACCCAGAAGACTGGGTTGTCCATCACTGCGCACCAACTCCAATTGTTTCGGCAGCAGAGAACGGCTCAAGACCCACCATCTCTGTCGGCGGGCCGGCCTCGATCAACATCTGTGCCTGCTCTTCTGCTTCGTAGCCTGCTGGCACCAAGTGCAACAGGATCGTCGACAAGTGCCGATAGGGAGAGCCTGTGTCTCGAAGCGCCGTGTCGAGGACAACGAGACCACTGCGGTGTGCAGCGAGTACGGCTTCTCCTGCATCCACGTCGGCAATCGCACAGAACTGCAGCAGTGTCGGGAGGAAATCCGGCAACTCGTCCTCTCGAGGAACCCAACCCGCTCTGCGATACAAGTCCTTGAACTCCACGAGTGCCATTCCCCGTCGACGGGTGTCGCCATTGAGGTAGTAGCTCATGTACAAACACGCGCGACGCTTGCGATCAAACAGTTCGACATAGTGGCTCTGCGTGGCCAACAGGGAGGACTCTTCAAGCCAGCTCAAGAACGCAGAGAAGTCAAACTGGTCATCCGTAGACATGCTGGCAATCGCCTGGCGTAATTGCGGTACAACCAGAGTCGTCGCATGCTCTGGATACTGCAGGAGCAGTCCCAGTGCTGCGTAGGCCCGGCGTCGGTTGTCATGCTGCATCTCAATCACCATGCCCAAGTTCGGCGCTGGTGTCAGCGGCCGCTCGCTGTTTGGTGAGGTGGAAGCTCTCGATGGACACTGGAATCACACGAGTTTCACCCACTGCGCTTACTGGCCCCCCGGGCATCTCATCGAAGTCAACGGAGCAGCCCGCTTGTGACTCATCAAGACGGGATGCAGTTTCTTGGTGAGCTGCGGGAATCACGTAGCGATCCTCGTACTTGGCAATTGCCAGTAGTTGGTACATCTCATACATCGCTTCGCCGGTCATGCCGACAGCGTCTGGGATGGTGTCATCGAAGTCGCGCCCTAGGTTGTAGTCGCGCATGTAGGAGCGCATGGCCGCGAGTTTGGCCAGCACATTCTTGATGACCGTCGTATCGCCGGCAGTCATGAGGTTGGCCAAGTAACCCACCGGAATTCGCAGAGTGTCTATCGCACCAAACATGTTCTGGTGGTCCTCGGCATCATGGCCGGTGCGGCTCAACGCGTCGACAATCGGTGAAAGCGGCGGGATGTACCAGACCATCGGCATAGTCCGATACTCCGGATGCAGTGGCAAAGCAACCTTGTATTCCTTGGCCAGTTTGTACACCGGTGACTTCTGTGCCGCCTCCAGCCAGTCCTCTGCCACGCCGTCTCGACGGGCCTGCGCGATGACCGATGGATCATTTGGATCAAGCAGCACATCGAGTTGCGCCTGGTACAAGTCCTGATCGTTCTCTACAGAAGCGGCTGCGAGAACTGCATCGGCGTCGTACAAGAACAGTCCGAGATAGCGCAGACGGCCAACACAGGTCTCGGCACACACGGTCGGCTGTCCGGCCTCGAGGCGCGGATAACACAGCGTGCACTTCTCCGCCTTGCCGCTGCGGTGATTGAAGTACACCTTCTTATAGGGGCAGCCCGAGACGCACATGCGCCAGCCGCGGCAGGCATCTTGATCGACCAGCACAATGCCGTCTTCACTTCGCTTGTACATCGCTCCGGAAGGACAGGACGCCACACAAGAGGGGTTGAGGCAGTGTTCGCAGATACGCGGCAGGTAGAACATAAACGCACTCTGGAACTCGAACTGCACCTGATCTTCGATGCCCTTCAACATGGGATCCTGCGGACCTGTCTCGGGGGCACCGCCAAGGTCGTCGTCCCAGTTGGCGCTCCAAGAAATCTTCATGTCCTTGCCCGTGATCATCGACTTGGGTCGAGCCACGGGCACGGTATCGATGACAGGCGAGCTGATGAGATTGTCGTAGTCGTATGTCCACGGTTCGTAGTAGTCGTCCAAACCAGGAAGCTTGGGATTACTGAAGATCTGTCCGAGTTTCTTGAAGCGTCCGCCTGCCTTGAGCTTAAGTTTGCCCTTGCGGCCGCGAACCCAGCCACCTTCCCACTTCTCCTGGTCCTCGTAACCGCGCGGATAGCCGACACCGGGACGCGTCTCCACATTGTTGAACCACACGTATTCGACACCGCGGCGATTGGTCCACGTCTGCTTGCACGTAACGGAACATGTGTGACAGCCAATGCACTTATCGAGATTCATCACCATGCCGACCTGAGCCATGACTCGCATCAGTACGTCACCTCCTGCGAACGGCGACGGATCATGGTGACTTCGTCACGCTGATTGCCGGTTGGGCCGTAGTAGTTGAAGCCGTAGGAAAGTTGTGCGTAACCACCAATGAGGTGGGAGGGCTTGAGTAGCAGTCGCGTGAGCGAGTTGTGAATGCCGCCGCGCTTGCCGGTTGCTTCAACACGGGGCACATCAATCGTGCGATCCTTGGCGTGGTACATGTAGACGGTGCCCTCTGGCATGCGATGTGAAACAACCGCACGCGCCACTACGACACCATTGCGGTTAGTGGCCTCAATCCAGTCGTTGTCCTTGACGCCGATCTTCGCGGCGTCTTCCATAGACATCCATATGTCCGGGCCACCGCGGGAAAGCGCCAGCATGAATAGGTTGTCCTGGTACTCCGAGTGAATGGACCACTTGGAGTGGGGCGTCAGGTAGCGCACTGCGACGCCGGCTTCCGTTTGGTCACCGATCTGTGGGTAGCCCGAGAGCGCGTGCAGATTGAGTGGCGGACGGAAGATGGGCAACTGCTCACCCAGTTCGCTCATCCAGTCGTGATCCATAAAGAAGTGCTGACGACCCGTGAGGGTATGCCACGGCTTCTTCCGCTCAACGTTGATCGTGAAGGGTGAGTAGCGGCGACCGCCGTGCTCGCTACCAGACCACTCCCATGAAGTGATGACGCTCTGCGGACTGCCCTGCGTGTCGGCAAAGGTGATCTGTTTGCCCGCATGCTCCGCGGCGAGATCAGCCAACTTCACGCCCGTGCGCTTCTCCAACACTTCGAAACCGGCCACCGCGATGGCACCGTTGGACACTCCAGAGAGCGCGAGGATCGCCTCACAGGCCTGTTCAGCGTGCAGCAGCGAGGGGCGTCCATCAGCGATCCCGCCGTGCACTACACCGTTGACCCGCTTGAGGTATTCAACGGTCTTGCCTTGCTTGAGCTGAACACCCTTCACGACGGTCCCAAGGTTCTCTACGTTCGGGCCGAGCGAGGACATCTTCGCGCCGATGGCCGCGTAGTCGCGCTCAACCACCATGAGCGAAGGCATGGTCTGGCCTGGGATGGGTTCACACTCGCCGAGTTTCCAGTCCAACACCACACCACCCGGTTGTGAGATTTCCGTGGGTGTGTCGTGTTGTAACGGAAGCGCGACGATGTCGCGCACGCGACCCAAGTGCTTGGCTGCCAGGAGGCTAAACACCACGGCCAGTCGCTGGAATGCGTCGTAGTCACTGCGCGTCTGCCAAGGCGGTGCGATGGCAGCGTTGAAGGCGTGGATGTATGGATGCATATCGGTGGAAGACAAGTCGTACTTTTCGTACCACGTGGCCGCAGGCAACAGGACGTCGGAGAACAAGCCTGTGCTCGTCATGCGGAAGTCCATAGATACAAGCAGATCGAGTTTGCCGACAGGTGCCTCAGGATGCCACTTCACATCCTTCGGCCGCTTCGCCTCCGGCGTTTCAGCACCACTATGCGCACCATCAGCACCGAGCAAGTGATGTAGGAAGTACTCGTTGCCCTTGCCTGACGAGCCAAGGAGATTCGCTCGCCATACGGTGAGCACGCGCGGGAAGTTCTCCGGTGCATCAGGGTCCTCCACTGCGAACTGCAGCCGGCCTTCACGCAATTCACGAACGACGTAATCCTTCGGATCAAGATTGAGCTTCTCGGCCTCTGTGACCAAATCAATGGGGTTGCGATTGAAGGTTGGGTAGGACGGCAACCAGCCCATGCGCGTGGCTTTGACGAGCGTGTCTGCCATCGTCATGTCGGCAAACAGGCCCTTACCTAAGGGGCTGGCAACGGCTTCAGCGTCGAAGGCGTCGTAGCGCCACTGATCAGTCGCCAGATACCAGTACGGCGTACCCGCCATCTGACGCGGTGGCCGACTCCAGTCTGCGCCGAAAGCTAACTGCGCCCAGCCAGTGAACGGGCGCGCCTTCTCCTGACCGACATAGTGCGCCCAGCCACCGCCGTTCTTGCCCTGGCATCCGGTGAGCAGAACCAGCGAGATGATCGCGCGGTAGATGGTGTCCGAGTGGTACCAGTGATTTGTGCCCGCGCCGAGCGCGATCATTGAGCGTCCGCCCGAGTCCTTGGCGTTCTGCGCGAATTCACGCGCTACGCGAATCACCGCAGCAGCAGGGACCGATGTGATGCCTTCTTGCCAGGCAGGCGTGTACGGGGACAGTTCGTCGTCGTAGCCGGTGGCCCACAGGCCAGGAAGTCCGTCACGACCCACGCCGTATTGCGCCAGCATCAGATCGAACACCGTGGTGACGAGACGATCTCCGATACGTCGCACCGGCACGCCGCGGCGCACCACGCCATCTGTGCCAGGCATCTCATCGAATCTGGGCAGATCTATGGCAACCGACTGCTCAGGATCCGTATAGAGGCTGAGCAAGGGATCGACATCACCGAGTTCGAGATTCCACTTGCCGATGCCGGACTCGTTGTGTCGGAAGCCGATGGAGCCGTGGGGCACAACAACTTCCTGCGTGACAGCGTCAATCAGCACCGGCTTCCATCCGGCGCTCTCATCGTCGCGACCCAAGTCAGCGGCGGTAAGAAATTTGTCTGGCACATATGCGTCGCCATGCTCGCGCAGCGAGATCAGGAATGGGAGGTCAGTGAATTGCTTGACGTAGCTGGTGAACTCATCGACCTGCGCATCGATGTAGAACTCCTTAAGAACAACATGCCCCATTGCCATGGCCAACGCACCGTCAGTGCCCGGTTGCGCAGGAAGCCACTCGTCGGCGAACTTGGTGTTGTCTGCGAAGTCAGGGCTGACGGTGATGACCTTCTGGCCCTTGTAGCGCGCTTCGGTCATGAAGTGGGCATCGGGAGTTCGCGTAGTCGGGATGTTCGAACCCCACATGATGAGGTAGCTGGCGTTCCACCAGTCCGCCGATTCTGGTACGTCCGTCTGGTCGCCCCAAATCTGTGGAGAAGCAATCGGTAGGTCGCAATACCAGTCGTAGAACGACAACATGGTGCCGCCGATGAGTGACGTGTAGCGAGCCCCGGATGCATGTGATGCCATGGACATGGCTGGGATAGGCGAAAAGCCTGCGACTCGATCGGGTCCGTACTCGCGAATCGTGTATACCTGCGCTGCCGCCGTGATTTCGAGCGCTTCATCCCAACTCGTACGCACTAGACCACCGCGTCCGCGCAGTGACTTGTATTCGCGGGCCGCTACCGGATCCTCAACTATCGATGCCCAGGCATCAACGGGATCGCCACCGACCTTGAGCTTCGCGGCGCGGTACAACTCAACGAGCTTGCCTCGGACATAGGGGTACCGGACGCGCGTCGGTGAGTACGTGTACCAAGAGAAGGCGGCGCCACGCGGGCATCCACGCGGCTCGTACTCCGGTGAATCAGGGCCCACGGTCGGGTAGTCCGTCTGTTGCGTTTCCCAGGTGATCACGCCGTCCTTGACGTACACCTTCCACGAACAAGAGCCGGTGCAATTGACGCCGTGCGTGGAGCGCACAACCTTGTCGTGCGACCATCGGTTCCGGTAGAAGACGTCACCTTCACGGCCGCCAATCTGGTAGATCGCACGGTGATCGGGTGAGATCTCTGAGCGGGTCAACAACGACCGTGCAGAGATCATGAGGTCGATCAGTGGGTCGTCAATCGTCGGCATGAGGACACTCCAAGGGACAGGACTTCGGACCCATGTTGTCAATCGGTCTTCTTAATAAATACGGTCTTTAGTCCCTATTCTTAAGTTTTCTCCTTGTGAACACTTCGGCACAGGGAGGTCTTATGACCCGTGAAGTTCTTGAGCGCAGACGCGTCCTCACGCTCTCAACGATCGCATTCACACTCATGTTCGCTGTGTGGCTGCAATTCGGCATTCTCGCAATTCCGATACAAACCGAATTCGGGCTCTCTGACGTGCAGTTTTACTGGCTGACCGCACTTCCCGTTCTTAACGGCTCTATTTGGCGGCTTGCGACTGGCATTTGGGCGGACAAATTCGGTGGACGCCGGGTAATGCTGGCCATCCTGCTGCTGTCAGCCATCCCGACGTTCTTGCTCTCACAGGTACAAAGCACGACGACACTCTTCGTCTGTGCCTTCTTTATTGGGTTCGCGGGCAACTCCTTCAGTACGGGCATCGCCTGGAACTCAGCCTGGCAACCACGCGAGCATCAAGGTTTCGCGCTCGGTGTGTTTGGAGCCGGCAATGTCGGCGCCTCCGCCACTAAGTTCATCGGCCCCGCGCTCATCTCTGCAACTGCAGGTATGAGTTTCTTCGGTGGTGCAGTGCTGGGTGGCTGGCGCGTTGTGCCAGTGATCTACACGGCGCTCATCCTGCTCACAGCATTGGCTGTCTTCGTGCTTGGTCCGCGGCCCGACCGTAGGCCGTCTGCCAGTCGCCACTTCAGGCAAGAACTCACGCCGCTTCGACAGATGCGTGTGTGGCGTTTCAGCCTGTACTACGTCGCAGTATTCGGCGCCTACGTGGCACTTTCGTCGGCACTCCCCAAGTACTACGAGGCCAGGTACGGGGTCGAGCTCTGGCAGGCTGCGCTACTCACTGCGCTCTTCATCTTCCCGGCATCGCTCCTACGGCCCTTCGGTGGTTCGCTTGCGGACCGCTTCGGTGCTCGTCGGGTGATGTATTGGACCTTCACGCTCATGGTCGTTACCAGCGGCATGCTCATGATGCCCAATGGGCACATCACCGTTCGCGTGCTTGAGGCCAAGTCGGCATCCGGCACCGTCGAGGTGTTGCCGTGGGATCTCGGAATCGTTCCGTTCACGCTGTTGGTCGTGCTGCTGGGCTGCTCGATGGGTATCGGCAAGGCTGCCGTGTACAAGCACATCCCTGAGTACTTCCCAGATCACGTCGGGGCTGTCGGCGGACTCGTCGGCATGCTTGGCGCCCTCGGCGGATTCCTCCTACTGCCTGCATTCGGTTATGCCACGGCGTTCACTGGCCTAGCCACCGCACCGTTCGTGGTGCTATTCGGACTGACGCTCATCTGCTTTGCCGGCGATACGTC
>CAWATP010000038.1:0-6037 GCA_963784905.1 uncultured Actinomycetota bacterium
GCGTTCGACTCGGCATAGGTCGCCCGCCTGGTCGGCAGGACCCCGCTGACTTCGTGTTGCGTGCGTTCGGCTCGACGGAACGAAAAGAACTGCCGAGCTTCCTCGAACAAGTAGCAGACGGCATTGCGTTGCTCATCACAGACGGACTTCTCCAAGCACAGAACGGGTTCAACAGCTGATGGCGACTGAACGCGACCACGCACTTGCTCACACCATCGCCGTTCAGGCGGGCCTCCGCCTACTGCAACTGCGTGTTGACACGGCTCCTGACTTTGATGACGCAGACGCCTGCAAGGCATTTGCCAAGCTTGCCGATCGCACCTCTGATGATTGGATCCTGTCCCGCATCCGCGAGGAGTTCCCCGGTGACGCGATCCTCAGTGAAGAGAGCGAAGACGACGTCTCGCGCGTCGATGCAGATCGCTGCTGGATCATCGACCCTGTTGATGGCACCTGGGAGTACTCGCACAATCGGGCTGACTTCGCCGTGCACATTGCGCTTTGGGAGCGTGGGCATGGGCTGACCGCTGGGACGGTTGCCGTGCCGGGTACCAGTGAGATTTGGTCAACGCACATTGACTGCACAGCGCCGCGTCGTGTTGCGCTGCCAGCCGACCGCAATGCGCGGGTCGTCGTTTCTCGCACGCGTCCGCTGAAGCACGAAGACCAGTTTGTGTCAGCGCTGATTGAGGCGGTGAAGCCGCTCGGTATTCCTGGCGTCACGTTGGTGCGTGTGGGCTCGGTCGGTGCCAAGGTGGGCGAAGTGCTGGCCGGTCGTGTTGATGCGTACGTCTCGGAAAGTGGCTTCTACGAGTGGGATGGTGCTGCACCGGAAGTTGTCGCGTTGCACGCGGGACTCATCGTCAGCCAAGTCGATGGCGCGCCGCATACGTTCAACAACGAGAACGTGAAGATGCCGTCGTACATTGTCAGCCGCGATTGGCTCGCCAAGCCGCTGCAGCAAGTGCTCACACAGCGACGCGACGCCAGCCTCGCCTGACGCATTGGCGTTCGCGCGCGTAGGCTGAGAGGAACACCCGGTCTGCACTGCAGGTCGGGCAATCCGCGTTGCGCACAGCCTTGCTTGTGCGCCTTGGCTAAGGAGTGCTTGTGACACTGCGCAACCTGGTTTCTGTGCTGCGTCACGATCCGATCTTCGCGTCGCTCACGACCAACCGCGCCGAGGAATTGCGCATCGTCGCACCCAGCACGTTGCATCCGCTGCTGGCCGCCACACTGGCTGAAGACCGGCTCGTCATCCTCATCACTGCCACCAATCGTGAAGCGGAAGACCTCGTTGCCGCGCTCTCATCGATGCTTCCACAGGACAGCGTCGCCGAATTTCCATCCTGGGAAACGCTCCCGCATGAACGCCTGTCACCCGGGGCAGACATTGTGGGCACTCGCGTTGCAGTGCTGCGGCGCATTGCGCATCCGGAACTCGGGCACGAACTCAAGGTCGTCGTGGCACCGATCCGCGCGTTACTCCAGCCACTGGTGAACGGAGTCTCAGATCTGGAGCCCGTCCGTCTGCGAGCAAAGGACGAAGTCCTTTTCGACGATGTTGTGCGCGGTCTGGCAGGTGCCGGCTATGCACGCGTCGACATCGTCGAAAAGCGTGGACAGTTTGCAGTGCGCGGTGGGCTGATCGATGTCTTTCCGCCGATTGAAGAGCACCCATTGCGCGTGGAGTTCTGGGGCGACGAGGTCGACGAGATCCGCTACTTCGCGGTTGCCGACCAGCGTTCGCTCGGAGCTGCCGAAGACGGGCTTTCGGCTGCTCCCTGTCGGGAACTCCTCCTCACCGATGACGTGCGCGCTCGCGCGCGCGAACTGATCACGAAGTATCCGCAGGTGGCGGATGTGCTCGAGAAGTGTGCAGAGGGCATTTACGCCGAAGGTATGGAGTCGCTTTCGCCCATTCTCGCTGAGCGATTGGAAACGGTATTCGACGTGCTGCCGTCGGCGGCGCACATCCTGTTATGCGATCCCGAGCGCATTCGCGCACGTGCGCACGATCTTGTCGCGACGAGTGCGGAGTTCCTCGAGGCGAGTTGGCACAACGCCTCGGTTGGCAACAGCACGCCGATTGATCTCGGAGCTGCCTCGTACCGTTCGCTCGATGACCTACGTGCGATTGCATCTGCACGTGATCTGCGCTGGTGGACCAGCACGCCGTTTGCCAGCGAGCCAGAAGAAGACGATGTGCTCGCTCCGATGTACGCAGACGTCGTCACCATCGATGCACGCGCTGTCGAGCCATATCGCGGTGATGGCGAGAAGGTGGCACAAGACATCCGTGGTGCGCTGGCTTTACGCCAGCGCGTGATCGTCGTTGCCGACGGCCATGGCAGCGCACAGCGATTAGTTGAGACGCTCGCCAATGCCGATATACCCGCACGGCTGGAGAAGTCACTTGGTGCCGATGGCGACGCCGGTGTCGTCGATGTGGTGATGGGCCGGCTCACCAATGGATTCACGGCGCCTGGTGCGGGCGTTGCGGTCATAACCGAGCAAGACATTGTGCGCCAACGTGGCTCGACACATGACATGCGGCGCATGCCATCCCGCCGCAAACGCATTATTGATCCAATGTCGCTGAAGACCGGCGACTTTGTCGTGCATGAGACGCACGGCGTCGGCAAGTACATCGAAATGACGCAGCGCACCGTAGCCGGTGCCACGCGGGAGTACGTCGTCATTGAGTACGCCTCGTCGAAGCGCGGGCAACCCGGAGACCGGCTCTACGTCCCGAGCGATCAACTTGATCTCATCACACGCTACATCGGTGGTGAGTCCCCGAGTGTCCATCGGCTCGGCGGTGCCGATTGGGCAGCCACCAAGACGAAGGCGAAGAAAGCGGTCCGGCAGATCGCAAACGAACTCATCCGCCTGTACGCCGCGCGTCAATCCGCGCCGGGGTATTCCTTCAGCGCCGATACCGTCTGGCAGCGCGAGCTCGAAGACGCATTCCCATACGTCGAGACTCCAGACCAGTTGCAGGTGATCGACGAAGTGAAGCGCGACATGGAGAAGTCGGTGCCCATGGATCGTGTCATCTGCGGCGACGTCGGCTACGGCAAGACAGAAATCGCAGTGCGTGCAGTGTTCAAAGCAGTGCAGGACGGCAAGCAAGTTGCTGTATTGGTGCCGACGACGTTGTTGGTGCAGCAGCACATGAACACCTTCACCGAGCGCTACGCGCAGTTCCCGATCAAGGTTGCTGCGCTCTCCCGGTTTGAAAGTGATGCGGAGGTGAAGGCAGCTCTTGCAGGGATGAACGATGGCAGTGTTGACGTCGTCATCGGCACGCATCGATTGTTCAGCAAGGAGGTTCGATTTCGGGATCTCGGGCTTGTTGTTGTTGACGAGGAACAGCGTTTCGGTGTCGAGCACAAGGAGCACCTGAAGGCGCTGCGCACCAACGTCGACGTCCTCACGATGACAGCTACACCCATCCCACGCACGCTCGAAATGAGCCTTACCGGCATCCGCGAGATGTCAACCATCACGACACCGCCGGAAGAGCGGCATCCGATTCTCACCTTCGTTGGCCCTGCCGACAGCAAGCAGATTGCCGCTGCCATTCGACGTGAACTGCTTCGTGAGGGCCAGGTCTTCTATGTCCACAACCGGGTTGAGTCCATACAGCGGCAGGCCAGCAAACTGGCGGAGCTGGTGCCTGAAGCTCGCATCGCGGTCGCGCATGGGCAGATGAATGAGCATGCCCTGGAGCAGGTCATCCTAGATTTCTGGGAGCGCCGGTTTGACGTATTGGTGTCCACCACCATCGTGGAGTCGGGTCTCAATATTCCGAACGCCAACACACTGATCGTCGATCGAGCGGATGCCTTTGGTCTTTCGCAACTGCACCAGCTGCGCGGCCGTGTCGGGCGTGGACGCGAGCGCGCCTACGCCTACTTCCTGTATCCCACGGACAAGCCACTGTCGGAAACGGCATACGACCGACTCTCTACGATCGCGCAGCACACCGACCTCGGCGCCGGCATGCAGGTGGCATTGAAGGACCTAGAGATTCGCGGTGCGGGCAATCTGCTTGGCGGAGAGCAGAGTGGCCATATAGCCGACGTCGGCTTTGATCTGTATGTGCGACTCGTTGGCGAGGCGCTGTCTGAGTACAAGGGGGAGACCGATGTAGAGACCGTCGACGTCAAGGTTGAACTGCCGATGGATGCGCACCTACCGCACGACTACGTCACGTCCGAGCGCCTGCGACTTGATCTCTACAAACGTCTTGCTGACGCGCACGATGATGCTGCGATTGAGGCCATGCGCGATGAAATCCAGGACCGCTATGGCAATATACCTAAGCCGGTGGCCACATTGCTCGAGATCGCGCGACTGCGCATTGAGGCACGAGATGCGGGCATTCAGGAAATCGTGTTGGCCGGCTCCACGGTTCGATTTGGCCCCGTCGATCTGGCGGAGAGTGCTTCCATGCGTCTCACCCGCATATATCCGCGCAGCACCATCAAGCCAGCTACGCGTACGGTGCTCATTCCTCGTCCCATGACGGCGGCCCTTGGCGGCGAGCCACTGCGAGATGTCGATTTGCTGGAGTGGGTGCGCGCTGTCATCAAGGTGCTGGCCTCCCCGGTGGCTGCGATTCGGGGCTGATCGGTCGTTCGGGCGTCGCAATTCGTGCTCACCAGCCCATCTACAATGGGAACACCTTGGTGTAGTGAGGAATGCAAAAATGCGTCGAGTTGTGCAAGCAGTCGTTCTGGCGGGTGCGTTGGTTTTGACGAGTGGTTGCGCACTGATCGATCGCGCTGGCGCAGCAGCGGTCGTCGATGGCGTGCGTTACACCGATACCCAACTCGCCACTGACTTCGCGAACATGGACAAGGCATTGGGCAAGCAGGATCGCCCGGGCACCATGGAAGAAGTGAACCGCAATTTCATCAGCATCTTCATCTCCGATCAGGTCATGAAGAAGGCGTCCGCAGCAGCAGGCCTTGAGCCCAACAAGGTCACTATCGGCAAACTGCATCGCTCGCTGGTGAAGCAGTTGGGAAGCGAAAAGGCATTGGAGGCCTTCGCTGCTGTGCGTGGCATTGCGCCGAACCAGATCTGGCAAGTACTGCGCAATTCGGTGCTGACCACGGATCTGGGTGCGAAGCTCATTGGTGGCACCAATACCGATGATCAGAATACCGCCGCATTCACTTACCTACAGAAGCTCGCCAAGACGATGAACATCGAGATCGCTCAGCGCTTTGGTGCTTGGGATCCCGAGCAGATGATCACCGTCGCCTCGGTTGACGATCTGAGCATCGCAGCCGGCAAGTAGTCCTAGTTCTGGCTGAGCCTCCTAGGCTCGGACGCATGACGACCCAAGGCGCCGAAGTGATGCGGCTGCTCGCTGTTATGAACCGATTGCGTTCGCCTGGCGGGTGCCCATGGGACGCCGAGCAGACGCACGCATCGCTGGTGCAGTACCTCATCGAAGAGACGTACGAGGCAGTCGATGCGATCGACGCTGGCGATCGCGAAGCGATTATCGAAGAGCTTGGCGACGTGCTGCTGCAGGTGGTGTTCCACGCCCGCATCGGCGAGGAATCCGGGGAGCCCTGGGATATCGACGACGTCGCACGAGGCATCACCGACAAGCTCATCCGGCGCCACCCACATGTATTCGGCGATGCCAGCGTGACGGATGCGGCCTCGACTGAGGTCAACTGGCAGAAGCTCAAGCAAGATGAGAAGGCTCGGACATCCGTCGCCGAGGGTGTGCCCGTTTCGATGCCCCCATTGGTGCAGGCCGCAAAGCTCATGCGTCGAGCCGGCCACGGCGGGGTGGATCACTCAGTTGTTTCAGCAGAGGCGCGGCGCTCGGCGGCGCAGTTAGTCGCACAGAGCGATGGCGACTTCGGCTTTGCATTGTTGACGCTGGTCGAACTGGCTCATGAATCGGGTGCCGACGCTGACGCGCAGATGCGCGAGGCCGTGCGCCAACTCCGCGCCACCCTTGAATCCCGCAGCTAGAACCGCTGCCTGTCGGCAGGTGTTTTTT